>DATJLS010000033.1:0-265193 GCA_035509315.1 Acetobacteraceae bacterium
GTTCAGCGTCGCGCCGCTGCCGTTGTTGATCTGGACAGAATTGGCGCCGCCGATCGAGAACCCCTGCCAGTTGATGATGCCGCGGCCAGTCGATTGGTTGATCGTCATTCCCGATCCGGCCGTGCCGATGCTGCCCGAGCCGGCCACATAGGAACCACCCATAGGCAGGGTTTGCGCGAGGGCGGGGGCAGCCAACGACGTGAGCATGGTGGTAACGAGAAGAGAGCCGCGTCGGACAGCACATTGCCGCGGAAAAGCCCGCCGAGGCCGGGCACTCCGGTCGTATCCCATGACCGCGTCTCCAGCACACTATATAAATAGTACGATACAGCAATGAATACAGTTCGGCAACAATTCGATGCACAGGGAAGCGGATCGCCTACAGAACACAAATGTACGTACTCCGGGGCCGCCTGCCTTCCTTTGGCGCACCCGGCGCTCGAACTCTGCACTTACGGTAACGTCCGCCAACTCATATTCTTTGCGTCGCAGCCGTACTTGAGCATCAAATGCAACGCCTAATGTTGCAATGCGATCAACCCGACCACCATTGTTGCGTTGTCTTATGGGTAGGTTATCTGCAAAGTGGGCGACGGTTGCGATGGCAGTGCCGGCGTGGCGTTGAGTGTCCGCTATGGCACAGAGGAGCATCCGGCTGGTTCGCCCAGCCACGATCGCTCACTCGATCAGCAAGGCCGATAATCACTGGGTTGTAGAGATGGAAAGCTGCACGCCTTGGCCGGCTGTAACGTGAATGCTGATCTCAGCGCGCATGCATCCGATTCGCATGCCGCGTCGCGCAGGAGGAATCCCAAAATCGGACTCTTCGTCAAGGCTGATCCACCAGATAAATATGGCTTCTGGCGGAATCGCGGCACTCCACGAAAGGATCCCCCGCCAACAATGTCAGCAGGGTTCCCGATCATGTTCGCAGAGATCGCGGCGCGAAGCGACCCGTCAAAGCCATGACATTGATCGAGAAAATAAAGCGATATCGTAACAATATAAAATCATCACGCTCTGGGCCCCTCGCAAGGTCAGATACGGTCGAAAAGACTCGGAAAATGCTCCGCGCGCACCTGCCGCCTGGCGGCCAGGCGCGCGAGCGCAAGGAGACGGGGCACGGCTTCGGGCCGGTCGATGCGCACCAGCTCGGCGAGGTCGCGCGGCGTGACCGTTTGCGAGAGCTCGCGCCGCAGCCACGGCGATGAAAGCTCGAGACTGTAGCGTTGATAATGCAGCGCCGGCTGCGGGCCCAAATGGTCTTCCGAGAGATCGCCGATCTCGCTGTCAATCACCCAGGGTGCCGGGGACGTGCCGAGGAATTGCAGCACGGCCTGACCGAGCCAGCTGCAATCATCGATCACCGAGGACAATGCCGAGACCGCGAGCATCGCCGCGGGGGCAGAGAGGGAGGGCATGAGGTCCGGCGTCATTGGCCGGTGGCCGGTGCCAACCGAGATCAGCATCAATCGCTCGGCACCCACCGGCCAGCGAAACCCGTAGCCGCGGAGCGTCGCGAGCAGAAACATCAGCAACGCGGGATTGTTGTGCGGGCTCACGCTGCCATCGACGAAGACCCCGGTGACGCCGCGCGCCACCTCGATGCGCTGGGGGGCGAAGAAGGTCGGCGCCGCCGTGCTGGCCCGCAAGAGCTGAGCCAGCAGCAGATCCTTGTTCGGCACCGCGCCGGCATGGCGGTTCGCCGGGTCGAAATAGGGGCCGCGCGGATGGTTGTGAAAGACCCAGACGCTGCCGGTATCGATTCGCTTGGCAACAATGGCGAGCCCCGTGCGCACCGCAGGAGAGCCGAGCGTCGTCTCGCCGATCTGCGCATGGATCTGGGCGAGCAAGGGCGCGCTGCGAAATTTCGGGGCCCAATAGGCATGCCATATCGTGGGACGAAACCCCTTGGTGGCGAGCGTGAGATAAGTGTCGATCAGTTTCGCCACGGGAGCCCCGAGCGCGAGGCCGGCTGCGATGATGGCGCCGGTGGAGGTGCCCCCGATCAGATCGAAATAATCCGCAAGCACCAGATCCGGACCGAGCCTGCCGCGCAGCAAGGTTTCCAGCCGTTCGAGATAGGCAAGGCTGATCACGCCGCGGACTCCGCCGCCATCCAGCGCCAGAATGCGCTTCGGGCCGGGGGCGAAGAAATGGTCTTCGAGACTGTGGCCCGACATCGCAAGATGGCGGATTGCTATCGTTCCATCGGGAACGGTATCGCCCGGCAAGCGGGCCTCCACGCGGACGCCCGCATTCAGCGCTCCGACATTCCGCCGGCGCGACAACCGGCGCGGAAACGTTCCAGCATGGCAGGGTCACGGAAGAACAATGTCTTGCCGAGGCCGTGTACAGTCAGCGCGGGATTGATGCGCAACAGGGAATGCACCGCCGTACGGGCCGCCTCCATCCGGCCGGTTTCCGCCGCGGCAACCGCCAGCCCGTAATGGCAGGGCGCGTAGCCCGGCAGCCGCTCGGCGCACCAGAGCAGTTCCGAAGCCGCCTCTTCGACGCGGCCCGCCAGCAGGAGCGCGCGCCCGAGCACCGTCCGCCAGGTCGGCGGATGAAACGGATCGAGGGCAAGGGCAAGCCGCATCTCGCGCTCCGCCTCCGCCGGATCGCCCGCATGCACCAGAATATCGGCGTGGCAGTGCCGTGTCTCGGCGGCCGAGGGATTCGCGATCACCGCCGCGCGCCCGCTCTCCAACGCCTCCTCCCAATCCCCGTTCAGAAGATAGGCGAAGGCCTGGCGGACGAGGCAGGACGATGATCCCGGCTCGAGACTCACGCCGAGGCGGGCAAGTTCCAGCGCAAGGCGCGCCGCCGCAGGACCACGCGGCTCGCCCCAGAGATGGGTGAAGCCGCGCTGAACCGTATAGGCCTGCCAAGCGTAAGCGGTCGCATAATAGGGATCGAGCGCGATGGCGCGATCGAAGAGCGCGCGCGCGGCGAGCGTGTCCGCCTCCGTCGCCCGGATGTGCAGCTCACGCCCGCGCAGGCAAAGATCGTAGGCGCCGAGGCTCGCAGGCGGGTGGCGCCGCACACGCAGAGTCCGCTCGCGCGTGACCCGGGACGCGAGATGGGCCGGCAAAAGCTCGGCCAGGGCCTCCTGCACGGAAAAAAGATCCTCGAGAGGCCGATCGAACCGCTCGGCCCAGAGGGCGACCTTCGTCCGCGCATCGCCGAGCTGAATGTTGATGCGGATGCGGCCGCCGCCGCGGCGCACGCTGCCGCTGCAGATATAAGCGGCGGCGTCGGGAAGCTGCCAACCCGGCGCGCTACGGGCGAACGACACCGGGCCGAAGCCGTGCCGTTGCGGGCTGACGACGTGCAAATCCTGAAAGCGGGAAAGATCCGTGACGAGGTCCGTCGTCAGGCCATCGGCGAACCAGATCTGATCGGAATCCCCGCCGATGCTCTCGAACGGCAGCACGACGATCATAGGCCGTTCCGCATTCGGAACAGGCAATTCCTCCGCCGGCTCGGTGGAGAAAGGAGAGTCCATCCCCTCGGATGAGAGAGGCCATAGCGGCGGCTCTTCCTGTTCCGCGACAGGCACCGCCGGCAGCTCGGCGATCGCCTGCTCGCCAAGCTTGTTGCAAACGGGCCTCGACATCCGGATATCGCGCCCGCCATGCGCCCGAGCATCCTCCTCGGGAGACAGGGCCAGCAGCCGCGCCAGAAGCTTCTCCGTCGCGCGTCCCCAATCCTCGAACATGTCGATCCACTGACGGGTCGCCAGCTCGAAGGCGAAAGCGCCCTCCGGCTCGACCTCCTCCATGCGCAGCGGGATGACGATCACCCCCTGCTGGCCGGCGAGAGCCAGCTCCTTCTTCACCTCCTCGGAGTCCCCGGCACTCGTCGTGAACATCAGCAGCATGATCCGGGAGCGGCGGATGGCACGGACGATCGCCGTCTGGAAGCTTTCTCCCGGCACGATGTCGCGCCACGCGACCCAGCACGGAAGGCCGTGCTTTTCGATCTCCGTGCAAAGCGCCTCGGCAATTCGCCGATCCTGCGAGGCATGGCTGATAAAAATCAAAGACGGCGTATCTGGCATGGCACCAAGAGCCGGATGCCCAAAAGCGCATCAAAGGGCAGCGCATCAAAAGATACCGCAACGACCCGCCCCCGTCACCTGAGTCGCCCCCCCCCGAGGCAGCGGCCATGCCAAAGCGCGTTGCCCGGCTCTCCCGATGTTCGGCCGCGGTCAGGCGGCTTCCCCCACCGCCAGGCGCAGTCCTGAGTAGAAGACCTCGCGGTGGGCAACGTTCCGCAGATGCTCCACGCGTGGGGTCACGAGCGGTGTGATGGCGCGCAGCCGCGCAAGGATCTCCCGTGCCTCGTCGAGCCGGCCCATATGCGCATAGCAGGCGGCGAGCAGGCGATAGGCGTCCGGGAAGTTGGGGTCTTCCTGAATCGCGAGGCGCAGCTTCGGCACGGCTTCGTCGAAGCGCCGGTCGAAGAGATACGCAGCCCCCAATGTGGCGAACAAGGGGCCGGTACGGGCGAGCGGGCTGAGCCGAATGGAGGTTTCGAGATGCGCGATGGCGATCTCGGTCTCTCCCGCATAAAGCCGCAACGTGCCGCTGATGTACCAGCCACGGGCATAATTCGGATTGAGCGCCAGGGCACGATCGACCAATGACATCATCGCGCCGATATCCTCGCCCAGAAAGGCCAGCGCGAAGGCGGCATTTGCGATGATACCGGGGTCGTCGCCCGCGACCTCCAGCGCCCGTCGCGCGTAATCGGCGCCTTTCAGGCTGTCCGCCGCCCGATCCTCGCTGCGATCATCGAGCAGCAGCCGGCAGCAGCAGATGGCGGCCCAGGCGAGCGCGGGTCCATAGCCGGGATCGCGCGCGATCGCCTGCTCCATGAGGCGGAGCGCCTCGGGGATCTGCTTCGCCGAGGACAGGTACATCGCATAGGCGCGCAGATAGAGGTCGTACGTGGTGAGATCCTCAGGCGAGCGGGCGGCCGTGCGGGCTGTCTCCGCGGCCTGGAGCGCCGGTTCGATGACGCCGGCGACGCTTGCCGCCACCCGGTCCTGAAGCTCGAAGACATCTTCGAGAAGTCCGTCGAACCGATCGGCCCAGACATGCGCGCCACTGCCCGTTTCGATCAGCTGGCCGGTGATCCGCACCCGTTGGCCGGACTTGCGCACCGATCCTTCAAGCACGTAGCGCACGCCGACCTCTCGCCCCACCCGCCTTATGTCGATCGCCCTGCCCTTGTAGGTGAAGCTCGTATTGCGGGCGATCACGAACAGCCAGCGGATGCGCGAGAGCGCGGTGATGATCTCCTCGACGACGCCATCGACGAAATAATCCTGCTCGGGATCGCCGCTCAGATTTTGGAAGGGCAACACCATCAGCGTCGGCCGGTCGGGCAACCCGGTCCGCGCCGCAACACCGGCCGCCGTTCCGGGCACTCTTGCGCGCATCTCCGGCGATTGGCCGCCGCCGAAGGCCGGGGCGGCATCTCCAGCCGACCTTTGCGGCCCAGGCTTTCCTTCCGGCTTTGCCGCGATCCCTCCCGGCGATTGCGGGGCGGCACGGGCGCCGGCGGGAAGGCCGGGACTCCTCTCGCTCGATCTTTCGCTCCCAAGGGCGCCTTCTTCCAGGGGCAAGGCGGAGATGCGCGCGACGATCTGCTCAATGCCGCGTTCCCAATCCTCGAACATATCGACCCACTGGCGCGTGGCCAGCTCGAAAGCGAAGGCATCGTCCGGCACGGCGTTTTCCATGCGCAGGGGAATGATGACGAGCTTGTCCTGGCTGGCGAGGGCCAGCTCCTTCTTGATTCCGTCCGAATGATTGGCATTCGCCGTGAAGGCGAGCAGCATGATGCGCGCGCCGCGAATGGCGCGAACGATCGCGGCCTGGAAATTCTCGCCGGGGGCAACGTCTCGTCTCGCCAGCCAGCAATTCAGGCCACGCGCTTCGAGCGCCGCACAGAGCGTTTCGGCAATTCGCCGATCCTGCGAGGCATGGCTGATAAAAACGCGGACCGAGTTTCCGGGCATGACAACGTCTCTTTCCCGGAACATACCGCAACCGCGCGCTTCCGTCATCGGTCCGGGTCTGGCGCTGATTCCTCAGCCTCTGATTCAAGAAAGGCCCAGAATCTCGCTCGCCGCAACGAATCGCCACGACCTTCTATCGCAACGGTTCTGATGCGTTTCGTTTCGCATGACCAGCATCACGAGTTCGCGCTTTCAAATCGCTCTCTGCCGGGGTTTTGCAACCAGTTCCGGGAAAGAGCGTCTCAAATCCGGCTCCATGACGCAGAATTAAAATGAAACAGTTCCGATTCAATCAGATTTGGACAATTGTCCTTCTTCAGGTCAATAGATCGCCCAGAGTCCGGGTGTCGCGAGCTCGATCAGATGCGCGTCCGGATCACGGAAATAGATGCTGTGCCCGCCGCGCGGCCAGTCCGTGCGGCCTTCGATAGAGACGCCATGCTGCGCAAGATGATGTTCCCAGGCCGGAAGTTCTTCGGAGCCGATGGCGAAGGCCACGTGCAGCCGCCCGGCGCCGTCATGCGGCGGGATCGTTCCGCCCGGAAGATGTACCGTCTCGCTCGTGGTACCTTCCTGAAAAAGCAGCAGAACGCTCCGCCCCCCGACATCGAGCGCGCAAAGCCGCTCATCCGCGAACAGCACGGGAAGCTGCATCACCTCCTCATAGAAGTGCCGCGCCGGCGCGAGCGAAGCAACATAGAGCGCCGTCTCCAGCACGGAGGCCAGAAGCGGCACGACGCCTACCCGAGCTTGCCGCCGAGTTCGTCCTCGACATGCACGCGGATGATTTCGTCGAAGGATGTTTCCGCGACGAAGCCGAGCGCGGCGGCGCGCCTGGGCGCGAAATTGCGCGGCCAGCCGGCGACGATCCGGGCGACGACCGGATCGGGCTCGTGCCGGATGCGCTTCACAGCCGCTTCCCCGGCGACACGGCGCAAGGCCGCGATCTGCTCGCCTACGGTCGCGGAAAGCCCGGGCATGGAGAGCGCCCGCCGCGCGCCGAGCGGCGCGAGGTCGATCGTCGCGGCATGGAGCAGGAACCCGACCGCCGAGCGGGGGCTCGCATGCCAGTGGCGCACATCCTCCGAGACCGGCAGCACCGCCTCCTGTCCGGCCAGGGGCTCGCGCAGGATGCTCGAGAAGAAGCCCGATGCCGCCTTGTTCGGCTTGCCGGGGCGGATGGAGATGGTGGGGAGCCGGATGGCGATGCCATCCATGAAGCCGCGGCGCGCATAGTCCGAAAGCAGCAATTCGCCCACAGCCTTCTCGGTGCCGTAGCTGGTGAGCGGGGCGGTGAGGAACTCGTCGTCGATGGCCTCGGGGAAAGGCGCGCCGAACACCGCGATCGAGGAGGTGAAGACCAGCCGGGGCCGATAGGGCTCCTTCCTTCCTTCCTGGCGGACTGCCTCGAACAGTGCGCGCGTGCCGTCCAGATTGACGCGATAGCCCTTCTCGAAATCCGCCTCGGCCTCGCCGGAGACGATCGCGGCAAGGTGAAAAATCACGTCCGGCCGCCCCGCCACCGCCTGCGCCGCCTCTCCGGGCGCGGAAAGATCGGCCGCGCGCGCCTCCACCTTGCCGGCGAAGCCGGCAGGCTTTTCCGGCGGCACGACATCGAGCAGCGTGAGCGCCGCGATCGGGCTTCCGCCGAGCGCGCCATCGGCCATGAGCCGCGCGGTGAGCTTGCGGCCGACCATGCCCGCGGCACCGATGATCAGGACATGCATGCCCGCCTCCTCCCTTCCGCTCCTGCCGATCATCAGTGCTGCTCTGGCGTGCGCCCGTTCGTCAACCAGGGGCCTATCCGCGCCGCCAGGCGCACGATACCAAGAGAGAGGGGCCCGCAGGAAAGGGACGATTCGGTCCGATGCTTCACGAGAATTGCACGGGTTTTCGGGGCCTCGACCCGTGCCGGCCGGGACGATCGGCAGGACCTTTCGGACAGGGCCCCGTGTCCTGCCCTCGAAGTTCGTCGCCTTTCGCGACGAACGGAGAGAATAAGCAGGCCACTGAAAACAAAGAGCAAGTGTCCCGATTCCGCCCGCATCCCAATGCGACGGGCTTCGGAACCGGGACACGAGCGTGATCCTTCACCCGGGCGATGAAGTGGCGCTCATCCTGCCCGCAGCGCAACTGCCGGACGCGGAGGCCGGGCTGCTCGAGGAGGCTGCGGGCCTGCTGGAGAGCTGGGGTCTCCGCGCGACGATGCGTGCGGAACGAGCGAACCATTTCTATCTCGCCGGCACGGACGCGGCGCGTGCGGCCCATCTCCAGGCCGCGCTGGCCGATCCCGCCATCCGCGCGATCTTCGGCGCCCGCGGCGGCTATGGCAGCATGCGGCTCCTGCCCTATCTCGAATCCGGCCTTGATCCCGTGGAGAAATTTCTCGTCGGGTTCAGCGATATCACCGCGCTGCATCTCGTGGCGGCAAAGCTCTGGCCGCGCGTGCGCGCGCTCCACGGCCCCAACATCGCCTCACGGCACTTCCTCGGGGATAGACCGGAAACGGAACGAAATCGCGTGGCCCTGCGCCAGGCGCTCTTCGATCCCGATTACCGCGTCAAGGCGCCGGTGATCTTCCTGCACGAAGGACGAGCCTCCGGCCCGCTCATCGGCGGCTGCCTCTCGCTCATCGCGGCGATGCTCGGCTCGGGATTCGTTCCTGATACTAAAGAATACATCCTCTTTCTCGAGGATGTGCGCGAGGCGCCCTACCGGATCGACCGGATGCTCGTGCAGCTCCGCAATGCCGGAGTTTTCTCAGGCGTTGCCGGCGTGGTGTTCGGCGAGATGCAGGAATGCAATGACGATATCAATGATCTTCGCGAGATCATCCGCGACGTTTTGGCCGAATTTTCCTTCCCGATCGCCTTCGGCCTGCCGGCCGGGCATGGACCGACGAACATCGCCCTGCCGCTCGGCTCGCGAGCCGTGCTCGATTCCACGAAGGGCTGCTTTCTTCTCGCGTAGAGCGAATAAATTCGAATCTGGTTTCAGATCTCGAAAGCAAAGGCTCCGCCGCGCGGCGCGAATGGATTTCAAAGGCTTTGCCTTTGCTGGAGCGCAGGGGCGAAGCCCCTGCCCTTCAACAAAATGAACTTTATCTTCTCGAATCCCGAAGAATGCGGATTCACTCCGCCGCGCCTTGGCGGTGCTCCATCAGCCTTGGCATCAGCTCGACGAGGTTGCAAGGGCCGTGCCGCGAATCGAGCTGGAAGAGGAGAATTTCGTCCCACGCATCCTTGACCGCGCCGGTGCTGCCGGGCAGCGCGAAGAGGTAGGTGCCCGAGGCGACGCCGCCCAATGCGCGCGACTGCATCGTCGAGGTGCCGATCTTGGCGTAGCTCAGCATGCGGAAGAGCTCGCCGAATCCCTCGATCTTCTTGTCCAGCACGCGTTCGAAGGCTTCGGGGGTGACATCGCGGCCGGTGACGCCGGTGCCGCCCGAGGTGATGATGACGTCGATCGCGGGGTCGGCGATCCAGGCCCTGAGCCGCGCCTCGATGCGCGCGGTGTCATCCCGTTCGATCGTGCGTGTGACCAGACGATGCCCTGCCGCGACGATCCGTTCGGCGAGCGCATCGCCCGAGGTATCGTTCTTCTCGGTGCGCGTGTCCGAAACCGTCATCACCGCGATGTTCACGGGGAGGAACACGCGGCTCTCATCGATGCCCGCCATGCGCCGTTCTCCTCAAGCCGAAGCGGGCAGAAATGTGGGGAAGGAAGCCGGTCAATGCAACGCGAGGGAGGCTTCCGCCATGCCGCCGGTATTCGCCTCGGCGGCGAAGCGCGGGAAACTCCCTTCCGCCAGCGCATCGAGACTCGGCGAAGGCAGGCCGAGGCGCATCGCATAGATCCAGGTGTAGGTGAGCGCGCACTCGACGAAATGGCGTGTCCCGCCGTTCGGAATCGCCTCGATGAAAAGGAGCGGGTCGCCGCCGTCCCGGATCGTCCGCGCCCAGCCCTCGAAGGCGTTCGGCCCGACATTGTAGCTGCCGATCACGCGCAAGAGACCGTCCGCGACATCCGGCTGCTCGGAAAGATACTGCATATAGCGCTGCCCGAGCGCGAGATTGGTGCCCGGATCGTCGAGATCGTTGCCCCAATGGCCCGATGCGGCGGCGGCGGCCACCGGCTCGAGCTGCATCAGGCCGCGCGCCCCGGAGCCGGAGACAGCGCCGGCATCGAAGTTCGATTCGAGGCGCGTCAGCGCATAGACGAGCGCAGGATCGATTGTGAACCCGCCCGCCGGGGAGAGCGAGGGCATCGGCATCGCCGGCACACCGGCACGCCGCTGCCCCCCCGCGCCGGCGGAGAGCAGCGAAGCAAGCCGCGCCGCAAGCCCGGGCAGCCCGGCCCGGGCGGCGACGAGCATGACGGAACGGCCGAACGGATGGTCATTCTCGATCCGGGGCCAGAGCGTCGCGAGCTCCGCATCCGCGAGCGCCGGCTCGCCCACCTGGATCAGGGCGAAGGCGCGCCAGCCGGCGGCCGTTGCGGCCACGGCATCGATATCCGCCTCCCCAAGCGTCGCGCGGCCATCGGCGCCATCGCCCAGCGGATAGGGCCCGAGCCCGAGCACTCGCCCGGCGAGCAGGCCGTAGAAGGTGCCGCGCTCTGCCGCCGCGCGCTCCATCCAAGGCAGCCATTGGCCGGGTTCATGGAGATAGAGCGCGGCCCGTGCCGCCCAGAACGAGGCGGCGGAGATCAGGGGCGGTTCAGCATCCGCGGCCCGGGCGGCGGCGCGGAAAAAATTGCCGGCGGCCTCGATGCTGCCGAGCCGCCAGGAAGCGAGGCCGGCGACATAGGCCGCAGCCCCATCCTCCCCGCCCGCCTCGTCATAGGCCGCGGAGGCGACCGACAATGCCTGCTCGTCGCGGTTGGCGACGAAGAGGGCACGCGCGACGATCGCCTTCATCGCCCCGGTATGGGCGCGCGTGAGGCCGCTGATCCCGTTCACCATCGAGAGAGCCGAGCGTGTCTCGCCATCGCCGGCGCGGTCGGCCACGGCGACGGCGAAGGAGGAGACGCCATCCGTCTCCGCCTCCACCGGGTCGGAGAACGCATCTGCCGATTCCGGCACCACCGGCAAGGGAGGCAGGCCGGAGGCGACCGAAGGCGCCGGCGGCATGGAGGCGCCGCGCGGCAGCTTGCGCGCGAGCAGCGCATAGATCGCCGGCGCGGGCGCCTGATCGCCGAAGCGGTTCAGCCAATCCTTGAGTTCCGAGGCCGAGGTGACCGTGTAGGGGCCGAGATAGCGGTCCGCGAGGATGCTGCCGAGGAGGGTCTGGTCTGAAAGCCTGGACGTTGCCCATTCGGCCTCGGCGATGCGACCATGATCCTGGAGGGTGAAGATCCGGCGCACGAGTGCTTCCTGGCTTGGCGCCAGCGGCTCGGGCAGGACCACCTCAGGCCCGTTGGGAGGAGCGGTGCGCGGAACCGCCATCGCGGTTTGCGGCGCCGGCTGTGCCTGTGCAGCAGGGATCGCGGCCCCCGCGAGCAGCGCGGCCCCGGCGATCATGGCCCGGGCGGCGTTCAGGCGGGAGAGCGTTCGACCGATCCCTCGCATCCAGCCGCCCTACACGGCGAGGGGGCCCGGAGCAACCCTTAGCGGCGAGACGAATCTAAAAACTGTTAATTCCGCAGCGCAAAACCGACCCTTAGCGGGCGATTTCGTGCTCACAATTTCGTGAGCATTTGAGATTTCTCAATGTTCGACGTCCAGCACGCGCCGCAACGCCAGCAGGTCTGCCCATGCCTCCCGCTTGGCGGCCGGCGTGCGCAGCAGATAGGCCGGATGGTAGGTGGGCAGCGCCGGAACCGGCTCCTTCAGCCCGGGCACGATCACATTGGTCCAGCTTCCCCGCAGCCGGCGGATCCCTTCGCTCCGCCCGGTCAGCGCCCGGGTCGAAAGCACGCCCAGCAGCATCAGGCGCCGCGGCCGGACAAGGGCGAGATGGCGGAGCAGGAACGGCAGGCAGACCGTGATCTCCTCGTCGCTCGGCGTGCGGTTGCCTGGCGGGCGCCATGGTAGAACGTTGATAATCAAGACTTTTTCGCGGTCGAGCCCGATGCTTGCCAGCATCGCGTCGAGAAGCCGGCCGGCCGCGCCGACGAAGGGCAGGCCGGTGCGGTCCTCCTCCGCGCCGGGCGCCTCGCCGATCAGGACGAGGCCGGCATCGGGATTGCCGTCCGAGAAGACGAGGTTGGTCGCGGTGGCGGCAAGGGCACAGCCATCGAAGCCAGCAAGCGCGACGCGCAGCGCCTCGCGGTCGGTGGCCTGACCCGCGAGCTCCCACGCCCGTGCCGCCGCTTCTCCGCCGCCACGACGAAACGCCCCAAGCAGCGCCGGGGGCAGCGCCGGGGATTGCTCCCCAGGCGCTCCGTCCGGCGGGCGGGGCGGCAAGAGGTCTGGCAAGGGCGGTGCCGGCCGCAGCCTGTCCTGCGGCGCCTCGGCCAGCGCCTCGTCGGCCCCCCAGGCCAGTTGCAGGCGGAGCGCCGCGAGACCGTCCTCCGCCCCCGTCCGGCGGGCGGCCACGCCTATGGCGCGCCTATGATGCGCCGGCCTGCTGCATCGCGAGGTCGGTGTAATGGCCGGCGCTGACGAGATCATTGCTGCCGAGCGCATTGAGCGCGGCGCTGATGTTCTGGATGAGCGGCGAGCTGTCGGGCCGGCCGCCGGCGTTGTACGGGACCGAGCGGGTCAGGGCGAGCGTCTCTGCGTTCTCGAGCGCCTCCTGGGCCCGTCCCGTCTGGCCCGCGCTCAGCGAGGCACGCGCCACCGAGAGATATTGTCCGATGGTCGCGTTCGGGCCGAGGCCGGTGCTCGGGAGCTGCGGCGCGACCGTCGAAGTCGCGTTGCTCGAAGGGAGGTTGCTCGCCTTGGTCGAATACGGATTGGCCGCGTACGGTGGCCCGCCCGGCTGGGTCAGGGCCTGTGCCTCAGCGGGAGGGGCGAAGGTCGGGGCGGCCAGGGCCAGCCCTGCGATTGCCGAGCAGCACAGCAGGATCCGTCGCGGTGTCATCTCGCTTGTCTCCTTTTTGAGGCAGTGCCACGGCGCCCTGCCGCAGCTTCCGGTTTGGAATATAGGCGCTGAATATGGACGTGTCGGGGCCTTGCCGCCCTCCCGGCCCGGAGCATAACTGCGGCGGTCGGGATTCTCTCCCCCGGCAGGGAAGGGTGGCTGGCTGCATGGACGCGGACGACCGCGAATCGATGACCTTCGATGTCGTGGTGGTGGGCGCCGGCCCGGCTGGGCTCGCCGCTTCCATCCGTCTCAGGCAGATGATGCCGGACGCCACGGTTTGCGTGGTCGAAAAAGGGGCCGAGGTCGGGGCGCATATTCTCTCCGGCGCGGTGATCGAGCCGCGCGCGCTCGACGAGCTTCTGCCCGATTGGCGGGGAAAGGACGAGCCGCCGCTTGCCACCGAAGCGCGGGAGGACCGGTTCCTTCTGCTCACCGAAGGCAGCGCGATCCGCCTGCCGACCCCGCCGCAGATGCGCAACGACGGAAATTTCGTCGGCTCGCTTGGCAATCTCTGTCGCTGGCTCGGGAACGCGGCGGAGGCGCTGGGCGTCGAGATCTATCCCGGCTTCGCCGCCGCCGATCTGATCGAGGAGGATGGGCGCATCGCCGGGATCGTGACCGGCGATATGGGGGTGGAGAGGTCGGGCGCGCGCGGACCGAACTATCAGCCGGGCATGGCGCTGCGCGCCCGCTTCACCCTTTTTGCCGAGGGTTGCCGCGGCTCGCTCAGCAAGCGCCTCGTCGCCCGCTTCGGCCTCAGCGAGGGAAGAGAGCCGCAGACCTACGCGATCGGCATCAAGGAGCTGTGGGAGGTTCCGGCGGAGAGGCATCGCCCCGGCCTTGTCATTCACTCCGTCGGCTGGCCGCTCGATCACGCGACCTATGGCGGCTCGTTCCTCTATCACTGGGGGGAGAATCTCGTTTCCACGGGCTTTGTCGTCGGCCTCGATTACCGCAATCCCTGGCTTTCGCCCTTCCAGGAGATGCAGCGCTTCAAGACCCATCCCGCGATCCGCGGCCATTTCGCCGGAGGCAGGCGGATCGGCTATGGCGCGCGGGCGCTCAACGAGGGCGGACTGCAATCGATTCCCCGTCTCGCTTTTCCCGGCGGCGCCCTGATCGGCTGCGCCGCGGGCTTCCTCAACGTGCCGAAGATCAAGGGCACGCACACGGCGATGAAGTCCGGCATGCTCGCCGCCGAGGCGGTGGCGGAAGTGCTCGGCAAGCCGGAAGGGGCAACCCTCACCACCCCCCTCGCCGCCTACGAGGAAAAGCTGCGGCGAAGCTGGGTCTGGGAAGAGCTTGCGCGGGCGCGCAATCTTCGCCCCGCTTTTGCCCGTACCGGGCTTTGGGGCGGGCTCGCCTATGCCGCGCTCGATACCTATCTCCTGCGCGGTCGCGCGCCATGGACATTGCGCCATCGCCGCAAGGATTGGGAGACGCTCCTGCCGGCGGAGACGGCGCCGCGGATCGAGTATCCGAAGCCGGATGGCGTGCTCACCTTCGACCGGCTCTCGTCAGTCTTCATCAGCAACACGAATCACGCGGAGGACCAGCCGTCGCACCTCCGGCTTACCGATCCGGCCCGGGCGATCACCGTCAACTGGGAACGCTACCGGAGCCCCGAGACGCGCTATTGTCCGGCGGGAGTGTACGAGATCCTCGGCGCCGAGGAAGGAACGCCTCGGCTCGTCGTCAACGCCCAGAACTGCGTTCACTGCAAGAGCTGCGATATCAAGGATCCGACCCAGAATATCGACTGGGTCACGCCCGAGGGCGGCGGAGGCCCGAATTATCCGCCGGGCATGTAGGGCAAATGGCCGCCCCCTCTTGTTTGCAGCCTTCAGGCTACAAACGAATGGGGCCGTAGACGAACCAGGCCGCAAAACGAAAAAGGAGCGACCGTGAGTACCGACAGCCCACATGGCCGCCTTGATAGCGCTGCTGCCCGCCCCCTGCTATAGGATCGCCCCGATGCCGAATTTGCGCCTGCTGCGCCGACCTTTCCTTCTCGTGCTCTGCCTTCTTTCGGCCTGTGCGGCCGGTGGAGCTCCCGTCGCAGGCACAGGCAGCAATGGCCGCGCCTATGGCGCCTTCCTCGATGCAAGGTTTGCCGACAGCCAGTTCGCGCTCGGCAAGGCCGCCCGGTATTACCGCCTCGCTTCGGCCGCCGATCCGTCCGATCCGGTGCTCCGCCAGCAGGCCTTTCTCGCCAGCCTGATGGCCGGCGACGCGGACGTGCCGGATCTCGCGCGGAGCGTCCCCGACAATCAGGTGGCGATGCTGGTTCTCGTCAACCAGGCGGTGCTCGACAGGAACTGGTCGGGCGCGATCCACCTGATTCGCAATCTGCCGCAGGAGGGCCTGACTCAGATCCTCTCCCCCCTCCTGCTCGCCTGGGCCGAGCAGGGCGCAGGGCGGACCGATGCCGCGCTGGCAACGCTGCAGCCCTATCTGAGCGGGCCGGAGGCCCGTGGCATCGATGTGCTGCATGCCGCCATGATCGCCGACCTCGCCGGTCGCACGTCGCTTGCCGATCGTTATTACAGTCTCGCCGAGCAGGGCTTCGCGGTGCCCAACCTGCAGGTTGCTCGCGCCGTCGCGAGCTGGCAGGCGCGCCAGGGCCATCTCTCGGAGGCACGGTCAACCATCGCGGCACTCGGTGCCGGTGGTGATGATCTCGCCATGGCGCTTCCCGCGCTCGAGCGAGACGTGGCGACCCCTCCCGTGACGTCCCCGGCCGACGGGATGGCGGAAGCCTATCTTGCGATCGCCGCGAGCCTCCGCCAGGAGGATTCGCCCGATTTCACGGTGATCCTTCTTCGCCTCGCCCTCACGCTCCATCCCGACCTGACGCCGGCGCGGCTTCTTCTCGCCGATGTGCTGGACAGCCAGAACCAGTCGCAGACAGCGCTCGACGTGCTCCAACAGGTCTCCCCGGACGATCCGCTCGCGCCCATCGTGGAGCTTCGGCAGGCGGTCCTGCTCGACCATGTCGACAGGGTTGTCGACGCGCTCGCGATCCTCAACCGTGTCGCCGCGCTCCATCCCGACCAGCCGGGACCGTATGAGGTGGAGGGGGACATCCTGCGCGAGCATGAGCGCTGGAAGGAGGCGATCGCCGCCTATGACAACGCCATCGCGCGCCTTGGCCCATCGGCGTCGGCGGACTGGACGCTCTATTACGATCGCGGCATCGCCTATGACCAGGTGAACGATTGGACGCGGGCCGAGCCGGACTTTCAGAAGGCGCTGCAGCTCGAGCCCGACCAGCCCTATGTGCTGAACTATCTCGGCTACTCCTGGGCGGTGCAGGGCAAGCACCTGACGCAGGCGCACGACATGATCGCCAAGGCCGCGGAACTCAGGCCGAACGACGGGGCGATCCTCGACAGCCTCGGCTATGTCCTGCTCCGCCAGGGGGATACGGCCGGCGCGCTCCGGTGGCTGCTGCGCGCGGTCACGCTGGAGCCGGACGATCCCACCATCAACGGCCATCTCGGCGACGCCTACTGGGCGGCCGGGAACAGGCTCGCCGCGCGGTATCAATGGCAGCTGGCGCTTTCGATGCACCCGACCCCGGACGAAGCCGCCAAATTGCAATCGAAGCTCGGCGGGGATTACAGCGATCTCGGCGTGGCGCCCGCGCCGGGCGCCTCGACAGCCGAGAGCCACAAGCCATAACCGGCCCAAAGATCGAAAAGATCGAGGAACTGGCGCCGGCCAAGGTCAATCTCTTCCTGCATGTGACCGGAAGGCGGCCGGACGGCTATCACACGCTGGACAGCCTAGTCGTTTTTGCGGGTATCGCCGATCGGCTGACGGCGGTTCCCGCGCCCGATCTCTCGCTCGAAATCGACGGCCCCTGTGCGGCGGGTCTTTCGCCGGGTGAAGACAATCTCGTCTGCCGGGCGGCGCGCGGGCTGGCCAAGGAAGTGGGCTGCGCCGCGCGCGCGGCGCTTCGGCTGACGAAAAACCTGCCGCAAGCCGCGGGGCTCGGCGGTGGATCGGCCGATGCGGCCGCGACCCTGCGCCTGCTCGGCCGGCTGTGGGGGCTGGACAAACCGGACGCGTTGGCCGCGCTCCTCGCCGTGACGCTGGGGGCGGACGTCCCGGTCTGCGTCGCGGGACGCCCAGCCCGGATGCGCGGTATCGGCGAGATCCTTGGTCCCGCCCCTGCCCTGCCGCCGTTCGGCCTATGCCTGATCAATCCCGGCACGCCCGTGCCCACCGCGCCGGTTTTCGCCGCGCGCCGCGGACCTTTCTCGCCAGCCGCCTGCCTGCCTCAGGGCTGGGCGGACGCCGCTTCGCTCGCCGTCGATCTCGGGCGCCTCGGCAATGATCTCGAAGCGCCCGCGATCTCACTCTGCCCCGCCATCCCTCCGGTCCTTGCCGCGCTCACGGGC
Organism: Acetobacteraceae bacterium; assembly: GCA_035509315.1. Lineage (GTDB taxonomy): Bacteria > Pseudomonadota > Alphaproteobacteria > Acetobacterales > Acetobacteraceae > JAKAWQ01. The sequence goes on from DATJLS010000033.1 coordinate 17,466, forward strand.
CAGCCCCACTGTCTGCTTGCGCGCGTGAGCGGCTCGGGCGCCACCTGCTTCGGGCTCTTCCCCGATCCGGCTTCGGCCGCCGAAGCGGCGAGCGCGCTCACGCGGCCCGGCTGGTGGTGCTGGGGCGGAGGACCTGCGGCTCAGACCTGTGTGTCGTCGTCGAAACTGCCCGGATCGAAGTTTCCTGGATCGAGCCCCGCCTGATTGGGATCGAAATCGGCCTGGGTCGGGTCGAAGCCGCCTTGCGAGGGATCGAAGCCGCCCTGGCCGGGATCGAACCCCGCCTGGTTCGGATCGAAATTGCCCTGGTTCGGGTCCATCCCCGCATTCGGCCCCGCATTCGGCCCCGCATTCGGGTCAGCCCAAGGGTTCATATTTGGATCCGCATTCTCGTTGATGATGGTGACATTCTCAGGGGCACCGCCACCGAAGGGACTCCCGAAGGCGCCGCCGCCGAACCCGGCATGGGGAGAAAAAAGGCTCATCAGCGCGTTGCCGGCGACAACCCCGCCGGCAACGCCGGCCGCGGTCGCCAGGGCCGAGCCGAGGAAGCCGGAGCCGCCGCGCTGGAAGAGGCCTGGCTGATATCCCGGCGGGGGATAGGGCGGGGGCCCCGGCTGGGCATATTGCTGGGCGTATTGCGGTTGCGCCTGGGGCGGAGGGGGCGGCGCGGCGCCGGCACCGCCGAAGAGGCCGGAGAAGAAGCCGCCCCGGGACGGCACGGGCGGCGCGGCCGGGCGCGCCGCAAGCTGGGACTGAAGCCCGGCGATCCGGCCCTGCGCCGCAGCGAGCGCATGCTCCTGCACGAAGGCCGTCTGGGCAAGGCGATAGCGCGCCTCGGGATAGCGGGCCAGCAGATCCGCGATCAGCGCATCCGCCTCCGGGTCCACGGGCGGCAAAGGCGCGTTCGTGGTTGGCACCGAGCCGCTGCCGCCCACGCCGGCAACCCGCTCGATGAAGCGGGTGATGATCTCGCGTTCTTCGTTGGTCATGATACGGATCCGCCTTTCTCCCAGGCGCCGGATGTGGCGTGAGGGCTGATCGCAATCAAGCGGGTGAGCCGGCCTTCCCGTTCCTTGCCCGCGCCCGGCGGGGTCCGTAAGCTGCGCCGCAGCATACCGCCGCGGCGGACAAATCCATGGACGCGACCAAACCACGCAGTTTTCAGGAACTGGTCCTGCGGATCAGCGCCTTCTGGGCGGAGCAGGGCTGCGTGCTGCTTCAGCCCTATGATGTCGAGATGGGGGCGGGCACCTTCCATCCGGCGACGACCCTGCGCGCGCTCGGCGAAAAGCCCTGGCGGGCGGCCTATGTCCAGCCCTCGCGCCGGCCGACCGACGGGCGCTACGGCGAGAATCCGAACCGGCTCGGCCATTACTATCAGTTCCAGGCGCTTCTGAAGCCGGTGCCGCCTGAGCCGCAGGAGCTTCTGCTGGCGAGCTACCGGGCGCTCGGGATCGATCCGCTCGCCCACGATATCCGTTTCGTGGAAGACGATTGGGAGAGCCCGACGCTTGGCGCTTGGGGCCTCGGCTGGGAGGTCTGGTGCGACGGGATGGAGGTGACCCAGTTCACCTATTTCCAGCAGGTGGGCGGGATTCCCTGTGCCCTCCCTTCGGTCGAATACACCTACGGACTCGAACGGCTGGCGATGTACGTGCAGGGTGTGGAGAACATCTTCGATCTTGATTTCAACGGCGCGGGCGTGACCTATGGCGATGTCTTCCGCCGCGCCGAGCGGGAGATGAGCGTCTATAGCTTCGAGCGGGCCGACCCCGAGCTGCTCGCGCGCCATTTCGCCGATGCCGAGCGCGAATGCGCGGCACTGCTCGCGGCGGGCCTTGCCGTGCCGGCCTATGACCAGTGCATCAAGGCGAGCCATCTCTTCAACCTGCTTGATGCGCGCGGGGTGATCAGCGTTGCCGAGCGGGCGGCGATGATCGGGCGGGTGCGCGCGCTGGCCAAAGGGTGCTGCGAGGCCTGGCTTGCCGGCGAGAGCGGCTGAGCCATGCCCGAGCTGCTGCTCGAACTCCTGAGTGAGGAGATTCCCGCGCGGATGCAGGACCGCGCCGCGGAAGACCTGGCGCGGCTCCTCAAGGAGGCCCTCGCGCCGCTGGACCTCTCGGCGGTGCGGAGCTTCCACGGACCGCGGCGGATCGCGCTCGCCGCCGAGCTGGCTTCCGCCCTGCCCGCCCGCCATGTCCGCGAGCGGGGGCCACGCCTCGGTGCGCCCGAGGCGGCGGTGGCGGGCTTCCTGCGCAAGCACGGCGCGGAGCGGGCGGAGCTGATCGAAGAGGCCGGCTATTGGGTGCTCGAGCGCGAGGAGAAGGCGGTGCCGACCGCTTCCCGGATCGCCCAGGTGCTGCCGCCCCTGCTGCGGCGCTTCCCGTGGCCGAAATCCATGCGCTGGGACACGAGCAGCTTCACCTGGGTGCGGCCGCTGCGGCGCATCCTCTGCCTGTTCGATGGCGCGGTGGTGCCCTTCACGCTTGCCGAGAACGGCGATGACGGACACGGGCTCGTTTCGGGCGACCTGACCGAGGGCCACCGGTTCCATGCATCCGGCGCCTTCGCGGTCCGCTCGGCGAAGGAATGGGAGCGAACGCTCAAGGAGCGCCGTGTCCTTGTCTCGGCGGAGGAACGGCAGGAACGGATCCGGGCGGAGATCGCGCGGCTCGCGGAGAGGGCGCAGGTCCGGCTCGCTGAGACCGATCCGGCGCTGCTCGCGGAAGTGGCGGGCCTGGTGGAATGGCCGGTGCCGCTGCTCGGCACGATCGACGCGGCCTTCATGGACCTGCCGCCCGAGGTGATGCAGGTGACGATGCGGCTCAACCAGCGCTACTTCGCGCTTGCCAAGCCGGACGGCGGCTTCGCGCAAAAATTCGCCTTCGTCGCCAATATCGCGGCGGAGGATGGCGGAGCGGCGATCATCGCCGGCAATGAGCGCGTGCTGCGCGCGCGGCTTGCGGACGCACGGCATTTCTGGGACCTCGACCGGCATATGCGGCTCGAGGCGCGGGTGCCGAAGCTCGAGCATGTGACCTTCCATGCGCGGCTCGGCAGCCAGGGCGCGCGGGTGCGGCGGATCGTCGATCTCGCGCGGGCGATCGCGCCCGCGGTGAAGGCCCCGTCGGCGCTGGCGGAGCGCGCGGCAGAGCTCGCCAAGGCCGATCTGGTGAGCGGGATGGTCGGCGAGTTCCCCGAGCTGCAAGGCGTGATGGGAAGCTATTACGCGCTCAACGACAGCGAGCCCGAGAGCGTGGCGGTGGCGATCCGCGAGCATTATGCGCCGAGGGGACCGGAGGATGCGGTGCCCACGGCACCCGTTTCCATTGCCGTGGCACTTGCCGAAAAGCTCGATCTCCTGTGCGGTTTTTTCGCCGTCGGCGAGAAGCCGACGGGCTCGGCCGATCCTTATGCGTTGCGCCGCGCGGCCCTCGGCATCATACGCATCGTGCGCGAGAATGGGCTTCGGCTGAAGCTCGTGAAGCTGATCGAACGCTGGCGCGATTTCGCGCGCCTGGAGCATGCGGAGGAGCGCGCGGTTCGGCCCGAGCCGCGGGCGCTCGAGACATTGCCCGGGCAGGTCCTGCAATTCATCGTCGAGCGCCTGCGCGTGCAGCTCCGCGCCGAGGGCGCGCGGCACGATGTTCTCGCCGCGGTGTTCGCGGCCAAAGGGGATGCCGGCGAGGACGATGATCTCACGCGGCTCCTTGCGCGCACCAGCGCGGTCGCGGCCTTGCTCGGGACCGAGACGGGGGCGGACCTGCTCACGGCCTATCGGCGTGCGGCCAATATTCTGAGAATCGAAGAGAAAAAAGACGGCCCGTTCCACAAGCGGCCGGACGCCGCGTTGCTGCGCGAGCCGGAAGAGAAGGCGCTGGCAGCAGCGCTCGGCAAGGCGCGGGAAGAAGCGGAGGCAATGCTCAAGGACGAGCATTTTGAGCGGGCCTTTGAAGTGCTTTCCCCCCTGCGCGGACCGCTCGACGCATTCTTCGACCGGGTCACGGTGAACGCAAAAGAGCCGGAATTGCGCCGCAATCGGCTGCAACTTCTGCAGGCCTTGCGAAGCACCATCGACCGGATCGCCGATCTTTCAAAGATTGAAGCCCGAGACGAATAGGCCAGGGACAAATAGGCCAGGGACAAATAGGCCAGGGACAAATAGGAACGAGCATGACCAAGTGGGTCTATAGCTTCGGTGCCGGCCTCTCCGAGGGGCGGGCCGATATGCGCAACCTTCTCGGCGGCAAGGGCGCGAACCTCGCCGAGATGGCCTCGATCGGCCTGCCGGTCCCGCCCGGCTTCACCATCACGACCGAGGTCTGCAGCGTTTATTACCGCAATGACCGGCAATATCCGGACGAATTGCAGGCGGAGGTGGCGGCTGCCATGCGCCGTGTCGAGGAAGCAACCGGACGACGGTTCGGTGATCGGCGTCAGCCTCTGCTCGTCTCGGTGCGTTCGGGCGCGCGCGCCTCGATGCCGGGAATGATGGATACGGTGCTCAATCTCGGCCTCAATGACGCGACCGTGGAAGGGCTTGGCGCGAGCGCGAAGGATACCCGCTTCGCCTGGGACAGCTATCGCCGCTTCATCCAGATGTACGGCAATGTCGTGCTCGATGTCGATCATCACCGCTTCGAGGAAATTCTCGAGCATGTGCGTGAGGATGTAGGGGCCAGCGCCGACCCCGAGCTTGCCGCGCAGGACTGGCATCGCGTGGTCGCCGCATACAAGGACCTTGTGGAGGCGGAGACGGGAAGACCGTTCCCGCAGGACCCGGAGGAGCAGCTTTGGGGCGCGATTGGCGCGGTGTTCGGCAGCTGGATGAACCCGCGCGCCATCACCTATCGCCGCCTGCATGAGATCCCGGCCGACTGGGGCACCGCGGTCAATGTGCAGGCCATGGTGTTCGGCAACATGGGCGAGGATTGCGCCACGGGGGTCTGCTTCACCCGCGACCCTTCGACCGGCGAGAATGTTTTCTTCGGTGAGTATCTCGTCAATGCGCAGGGTGAGGACGTGGTCGCCGGCATCCGCACGCCGGCACCGCTTTCCAGGGCGCGCGGCAAGGAAGACGAGCGCAGCATGGAGGAGGCGCTGCCGCGGGCTTATCGCGAACTCTGCGCGGTGCGGGAAACGCTCGAGCGGCATTATCGTGATATGCAGGATATCGAGTTCACGATCGAGCGCGGCCGGCTCTATCTCTTGCAGACGCGCAACGGCAAGCGGACCGCGGCGGCGAGCCTGCGGATCGCGGTCGAGATGGCCCGGGAAGGCCTGATCGAGGAGAGCGAGGCGGTCTCAAGGGTCGATCCGGCGAATCTCGACCAGCTTCTCCATCCGACTCTCGATCCGAACGCGCCACGCAAGCTGCTTTCGCGCGGCCTGCCTGCAAGCCCCGGCGCCGCCTCGGGCACGGTGGTGTTCAGCGCCGACGAGGCGGAGATGCGTGCGGCGCGCGGCGAGGCCGTGGTGCTGGTGCGGGTCGAGACGAGCCCCGAGGATATTCACGGCATGCATGCCGCGAAGGGCGTTCTGACGACGCGCGGAGGCATGACCAGCCATGCCGCGGTGGTGGCGCGCGGCATGGGGCGGCCCTGCGTCGCGGGCGCGGGCGGCATCACGGTCGATTACGGCGCGCAGACACTTTCGGCCGGCGGGATCACGGTGCGTGAGGGCGAGACAATCACGCTCGACGGTGCGACCGGAGAGGTGTTCGTGGGCACGGTCGCGATGGTCGAGCCTCAACTCTCGGGCGATTTCGTGACGTTGATGGAATGGGCCGACCGTTTCCGCAGGCTCGGCGTGCGGGCCAATGCGGAAACTCCGCTCGATGCCGAGACCGCGCGGCGATTCGGCGCGGAAGGGATCGGACTCTGCCGCACCGAACACATGTTCTTCGAGCCGGAGCGGATCGGCGCGGTGCGGCAGATGATCATGGCGGCGGACGAGGCGGGGCGGCGCGCGGCGCTCTCGCGGCTGCTGCCGTTCCAGCGTGAGGATTTCATCGCCCTCTTCCGGATCATGACCGGCCTGCCGGTGACGATCCGGCTGCTCGATCCGCCGCTTCATGAATTCCTGCCCCATGCCGAGGCAGAGCTCGAGGAGGTCGCCGGGGCGCTTGGTACCGATGTCGAGGCGATGCGCCGGCGCATGGCGGAGCTTGCGGAGGCCAATCCGATGCTCGGGCATCGCGGCTGCCGGCTCGGGATCACCTACCCCGAAATCTATGCCATGCAGGCGCGCGCGATCTTCGAGGCGGCGATCGCGGTCGGGCGCGAGACGGGCAACGCGCCACTGCCGGAGATCATGATTCCGCTGGTGGCAACGCGGCGCGAGCTTGAGATCACGCGCAGCCAGGTGGAACGGGTGGCGAAGCAGGTCTTCTTCGAGACCGGCCAGGAGACGCCCTATACCATCGGCACGATGATCGAGCTGCCGCGCGCGGCGCTGACGGCCGACCAGATCGCTGAAGCCGCCGATTTCTTCAGCTTCGGAACCAACGATCTCACCCAGACCACCTTCGGTCTTTCGCGCGACGATGCAGGGAAATTCCTTCCCCACTATATCGAGGCGGGTGTGCTGGCGAAGGACCCGTTCGTCTCGATCGATACCGAGGGTGTTGGAGCATTGATGCAGATTGCCGTCGAAAAGGGCCGTGCTGCCAAGCCCGGCCTCAAGCTCGGTATTTGCGGCGAGCATGGGGGCGACCCGGCGAGCGTCGCGTTCTGCGAAGCAACGGGGCTCGATTACGTCTCCTGCAGCCCGTACCGGGTGCCGGTGGCGCGGCTTGCGGCCGCGCAGGCCGCGATCGCGGCCGGGCGCACGGAGGTCATGGCAGCCTCGACGGTGTAAGCTTCTCCCTGATTTTTCAAGCGGAGCGCCTTGCCCAGATGACACCCGAACCCGTCTTCAGGGAACCGATGCCCAAACATTATGGGGAGCGGCTTCCGAACGGGCTCCGCACCCGCTTCGACCCGGAGACCTATGCGGAATCGCGTGCGCTGTCGCGGGATCAGGGCGTGTCGGCCACGTGGACGCGTCTCCGCCATTCCTGAAATTGGAGAAGCGTCCCGCAGTGCACGCCGCGCGGGGCAAGCCGGACGCGGCAATCGAACAATGCGGCGACAATTCCCTTCATGCCGCCCCCGAACGAGAGCATGACCGTTATCGTGACCTTCCCGGCGAAATTGGCGAAATCGAACCGCCTGACATGGTCCTCCATCCCTTGCTCGTGGAAAGGAAGCTTTGGCGATGAGACCATCCCTCTGGTTCATCAAGACCAACGACCAGGTTTTCAATCTCGGCCCGGCTCGGATCCCCGTCGAAGTCCCCTCATTGGAAGTATCTCAAGGACCAGTCCCGCAAAAGCCAATGCGACACCGGATTCGAATGTACCAACTACTTCACTGCCGCGGGACAAGAACTCGAATGTTGGGATTCGGCGCCAGGTATTGTGAATTGAAAGACGGCGCCCGACGGAACATTCGCGCTTGCCCATAATCGCCCTCCGAGCCCCTCGACAATCGACCGGCAGATAGGCAGGCCCATTCCCAGGCCACCGGCCTTCGTCGTGTAGAATGCCTCGAAGAGGCGATCAGCGTCTCCGGCCGCGAACCCCGGACCCGAGTCCGCGACCGCAACGAGGATGCCCTCCGACTTGGCATCGCCGGTGGTGATCAACAATTCTCGAGTTCCCCCGGAGGCGGTTTTCATTGCTTCGGTGGCGTTGATTATCAAATTCAGGAGCACTTGTTGCAGTTGGATCCGGTTTCCCTGAACCGGCCCGAGGTCCTCCGCGAAATGAGTCCGGACCAGGACCCCGTTCTTCTGCAATTCGCCCCGGGTCAAGGCAATGACGTCCAGAATCGTTTCATTCATTTCGAGTCGAGCGCTTTGTGGGGGCGCTCTTTTGATAAGGGCATGGATCCCGTCGATGACCTCACAGGCCCGATTGCCGCTGTCGACGATACGATCGAGCGCCTGCTGCACTTCGTCCAGATTTGGTGGTTTTGCGCCCAGCCAGCGCAACGCCGCCTGCGCATTGATGATTGCCGCCGCGATCGGCTGGTTGACCTCATGGGCGATTGAAGCCGATAGCTGTCCAACTGTTGCAACGCGATTCGCGTGCTCCAGCTCCAACTGTATCTCCCGGTATCGTCGCTCATTTTCATGAGCGACCGCCTCTGCCCGCTTGCGGTCGGTCAAGTCCACCACGAAAGCCACCCCCGCATCGCGTCGGCCGTCAAACGCCGCTACCCCGACCAGCACGGGCACCCGATCACCGTTCCTGCGGAAAAACTCCTTTTCGAACGGACGAACGGTCCCGGTTGCCCTTATTGCCGCGATGGCCCACTCATCGCGTTCACGCCATTCCGGCGGCGTTAGATCCGTCCAGCGCACGCGGCCAAGCTCGAGATCTTCGCTGCGATATTGCACCATTTGGAGAAACGCCTGATTGGCCTCGGTAATCTCGCCTTTGGAATTCCAAAGCACGATTCCCACGATGTTGGCGTCCACCAGGCGCCGGATCTTCGCCTCGCGTTCCTCGAGATCGATGTAAAGGCGTGTATTCTCAAGAGAAATCGCGGCCTGGGACGCGAGCAGCTGCAGCACCGCGACCCTGGTCGCAGTGAAGACGCCGGGCATCAAGTTGTTTTCGAGGTAGAGCACGCCGACGAGCGTCGCCTGTTTGATCAGCGGCAGACAAAGGATCGACCGGGCATGACGACGACCGAGGTATGCGTCGCCAGAAAAGGGATTCTGTCTCGAGGCATCGTCGAGGATCACGGTCTCTCGCGTACGTATGACATATTGGACAACGGACTCCGGCAGCGCGTCCGCGGATAAGGGCGCCTCCGGGCGGCGCACGATGACAGCATCGCCCCTCGTCGTGGCCTCTGCCTCAATTCGCTCTCCGGACTCTTGCGCAAGAACCAACAGACCTCGCTCAGCGCCCGCGTGCTCAATCGCCGTGCGCATGAGTGTGTCAATCAGTTTCTGCGGGACGATCTCGCTCGACACGGCTTGCGACACTTTGACAACCGTGGCGAGATCGAGATGCTCGAACGATGCTACGATCGTGCTCGTCGGGCTGCTCGTGGACCGCTCTTCCGCAAGGTGCGGATGCAACCGATCGAGTTGCCGTACTTTGCCGGCGGCCCCCCAATGCAAGTAACCGCGTCGGGCATCGCGCAAATAGCTATGCGCGATCCTCTCGAAACCGCGCGTCGCGTAGAAGCGTGAAGCGAGTTCATTGGCGAGCGCCTCATTCTGAGTAAACCCACTGGCACGAGCCGAGCGGACGGATTTTTCGTAGAGACGCATCGCGTCGAGATCGCGGCCATCGATCCGGGCGATCTCGGCGCCCACCAACGCGGCACGGGTTTCGAAATTCTCCGGACAATGTTCCGCCCATAGTTCGAGCTGCTTGCGGTGGGCTTCCAGCGCATCGAGATGAGGCTGCTGGCGCTGGGCGGGGGACGCGGACTGGCAAAGTGCCGCGTGGCAAAGGGCACTGTAGAAATGGTACTCCGCCGTTTCGAACGTTGACACCGATGTCCAAAGCAGCCGCTCCGCCTTCAGTGATGCATCGAAGGCCGAAGAATAATGCGCAGCAAAGAAGTCAGCTTGCAGCCTTGCGATCCAGTAGCGACATTCAGGCATGGCTTCTGGCTCGCTCGCCAAATGGCGCACAAATTGAAGCTCGTCAAATTCCCCGTCGTCAAACGACCCAAATCCGAGCGTCAAGCCGCGCAGAGTCTGGATAAGCCCGAGCTGCGCGCTGATGACATCCACGATCGCACCGAACCGAGCCTTCCGGGCAAAATCGAGCCCATTTTCGGCCTCACGTTGTACCTCTACGAGATGGTCTCCGGCCGCTAGGAGGTTCGTGTTGAGCTGGTCGCAACTGTACGCGGCAAATGTCAGGTCTCCGGCTTCGTTCGCAGCCTTGAAGGCGTCGCGCAGCAGGTCACGACCAGCCCGGACGTGCTTCGTCCATGGCACGACGAGATTCCCGAAGATCAAAAGGGCTCTGGCACGGACACGCTTAAATCCGTATTTTTCGATGAGATCCAGTCCGAGCTGACCGAATCGGAATCCGGATTTGTAGTCGCCAAAGAGCGATCCCGCCAGGACGCCAAGCCATACATAGGTGAAGCAGGAACCGTCGCTGTTGCCGCGCTCGAGGCTCAAATTGACCGCGCGGCAGATGATCAGGGAAAGAAGGTTTGGATCGCTCCACAGCGCTGGCGGCACGGCGGCTGTCAGAACGTCGAGCGTCGCACGCGTGGCTGGATCTTTCATCAAGGGATGATCAATGAGTTCCTCGATCGCGCGCCCCTCGAGCCATGACCAGATCCGATCGTACTCTTGTCGTACTTCCACGCTTGTCGGATGTGGCGACCATTCGATCCCCGCATGCCGAAGGTAGGCAAGACAGACGGCGACCGCGCGATCGGCCTGATTCATTGCCATGAACAGATCCATGTGCAGGCACGCGACGATCGCGCCTTCGACCGTGTCCGCAGCGCGAGACGAAAGCATGGTCAGGCGCTCCGACGCGGCGGCCATTTCGCCCGTCAGGAACTCGCACTCGGCCCGGCACCATTCGAGGCTGAAGAGAAGTCCGTGCCTCCGCTCCCACGAGTCTTCCGACAACAGAGACTCCCCGACGGTGAGATATGTGAGCGCAGACGCGTAAGCCGAGGTGGCCTTGGCGCGCTGGCCCGCAAGCAGGTTGAGCTCGGCAAGCTCTTCACGCTCGTCTCGTGACGTGATCAAGGCCGCGCCGCGATTGAGCTGACTGACGATTTCGAAGATGTGATCTTCCCGCTGTTCCGCGGGGATGCGCGCCAAGAGCAGCCTTCCGATATGGAGGTGCATCTCGGCGCGCTGGCATTCCGGTATCGGCAAGTAGGCGGCTTCCCGGACGCGGTCGTGAGCGAACCGGTACGAGCCCTCCAGGGGCTCGACCAGCTCCAGGCGAACGGCCTCCCAGAGATCCGAACGAACGTCCTCGTACGATTTCCCGAGAACGATCGAAAGGATCGCAATATCGGCGATGTCGCCGAAGCAGGCGAGCCGCTGCAAGGCAGCCTGGGTCTGGATGGGCAGCCGGGCCAGTTTTCCGACCATCAAGTCCACGACGTTGTCGGTGAATCCTCTCGCGTGAAGGCGATCGAATTCCCAGCTCCAGCGGACGGCGTCACGATCGAAGTGGAGCAGCCCTTCCTGGGCGAGCGCAGAAATGAACTGAATGGAGAAAAAGGGATTCCCGCCCGTCTTTTCATGCACGAGCCGCGCCAGCGGATCGGCGCGGTCACGCGCGCAGCCGAGCGCATCCGCTATGAGGCGCCTGAAGTCGTTGCTGGAGAGCGGCGCGAGGCGAATCTCCTGGACGAACGCTCCCGCTGCGCGGATGGCATCGAGCGTGCGCCGAAGCGGGTGAGAAGCATTGACCTCATTGTCCCGGTAGGCTCCGATCAAGAGCAAGTGGCGTACTTCCGGATGAGTGACCAAATGCTCGAGGAGGTCGAGCGTTGCGGCGTCCAGCCATTGCAAATCGTCGAGGAACAGCGCGAGCGGATGCTCCTTCCGCGCAAATACGCCGAGGAAGCGCCGGAAGACCATTTGGAAGCGGTTCCTTGCGTCCTGCGGCGACAGGTCGGGGGCCGGCGGCTGCTTCCCGATCACGAGCTCGAGCTCGGGAACAAGGTTGACGATGAGTTGACCGTTCGGGCCAAGGGCCTTTCGCAGCGCATCCCGCCAGCCGCCAAGCTCTTTCTCGCTCCGGCCAAGCAGCGGCCGGACGAGGCTTTGGAACGCCTGGGCCAGGGTGGCGTACGGGATATCGCGCTTGTACTGGTCGAACTTGCCGGACGCGAACAGGCCGCGCGGTGGAACGAGCACCTTGTGAAGCTCGTTCACCACGGAGGATTTGCCGATGCCGGAATAACCGGACACAAGCACGAATCCCGTCGCACCACTCGCCACGACACGGTCGAAGGAAGCGATCAGGGCGTCGATCTCGCGCTCCCGGCCGTACAGCACCTCCGGAATCATGAGGCGATCCGACGCATCCTGCATCCCGAGACGGAACGCCGCGATCTTTCCGTGCGCCTCCAATTCCATCTGGCAGCGCCGGAGGTCGGATACCAGGCCGGCGGCGGTCTGGTAGCGTGCCTCGGCAGTCTTCGCGAGCAATTTCATCACGATAGCCGACAGCGGCGCGGGGATCGTCCTCACCCTTTCGCCGGGGGGGATCGGCCGCCGGGCGATGTGGCAATGGATCCACTCGATGGGATCTGCCGCTGAGAACGGCAATGTTCCGGTGAGCATTTCATAAAACGCGACACCGCAAGCGTACAGATCGCTCCGCGTATCGATCGAGCGATTCATGCGGCCGGTCTGTTCCGGCGCCATGTAGGCGAGCGTTCCGGCGATCTCCTCCGGCGGTCCAGGCGCTTGGCGCTCGCGCGGCTGTCTGGACGCGATCCCGAAACCCGTCAGCCGGACCGCGCTTGTGGCGGGGTCGATGAGGATATTCGTCGGCTTGATGTCCTTGTGGATGAAACCTCGTTCGTGGACCTTGCTCAGGGCCGTGGCGACGCCGATGGCGATGCGCAAAAAGCTTCCCACCTCCATCGGAGCGCCAAGGCTCCTATCGAGCGGCTCACCGCCAGGGTCTTCCAGCACGAGCATGGTCTGCCCCTGCTCGCGGACGAGATCCAACGGCCGCACGGCCCATGAACCGTCCAGCTCGTCTCGAAGCTCGTATTCGCGGGCGAGCCGCTCGAGGCTGAGCGGAGCAGGGTTCTCCGCAGCGGGAAAGACGGCGAGTATGCGCTTTCGGTTGCCATCGACGGCATAGCGCCATCCTCTGCAGAGGACGCGGGCGCCGTCTTCCTCCAGCACCTCGAGGCTATATTCGCTGCCAGCAGTGAACCGAAAGGAAGTAACCATTTGTCAAACCCGGCCGACAGGCTGAGGGCGAGCGCAAACTCGGACGAAAACACCTCCCGCACGATATGATAACGATACTGGGGCGTGTCGTCAGTTATGGGATTCGGACGCGGCGGAAAGTTCGATCCGGAAAGGGGCAGCCAAGTGAAACCCTGCCGATGAGGTGCCACGGTCTTCGCCAGCATCCAGGGAAGCGCATCCGAGACCTGTTTGCCGGAAGCTTGGGGGCCATGCGGGGCGGAAACGGCGGGCAATCACCCGTTGTTCGCAATGAGAATCTGCCGCAATCGTGCCGGTATTCGGCGGCGTGACCTGCCAGAACGCCTTGGGGACGGGAAGAACGTGCGCCGCCGCTTCAGCCGGTGATCAAAATCGGGCGCTTGGAAGAGGTTTTTCAATCACTTGGCGGCGGATGCCGACAACCAATACAGTGCACGATGACTGCCGGCGCCAATCGCCCTCAAATTTGACCGTTGCCCAAGATCGCCGGGAGATCGATTTGATGCGGTGTGGGTCGCGCATGCTGAGCCGGTTGGCGCGCGGATACCAAAAACGTTTCCCATTGGGTTGAGCTCGGAGGCACAGGCGTCATAGGCAAGAGAGCGATATTGTCGGGGACGGGCAGGCGTTCGCCCGGCTGGTGCCAGGGCTGGTGTCAGCCGGCGCCATCGCGCGCGCCGTTGCGGCACGCGCAGGGTCCCGTTCAGGCGATGCGCTTGCGGAGCGCAGCACTCAACCGTTCGGCGCCGATCACGAGCACGAACATCATGATCAGCAGCAGCGAAACGGTGCGGTACTGAAAGAGATTCATGGCGCTGAGAAGCTGAAACCCAATGCCACCCGCGCCGACGAAGCCGAGGATGAGCGAGGAGCGGATATTCTCATCGAGCCGATAGAGCGAAATGCCGAGGAGCGAGGGCAGCACTGTCGGCACCACGGCGTGGGAGAAAATCTGCATCCGACGGGCGCCGGTGGTCCCGAGCGCCTCGATCGGCCCCATGTCCATATCCTCGATCACCTCGGCCAGCAGCCGGCCGAGCATGCCAACGGAATGAACTGAGATGGCGAGGGCGCCGGGAAAGGGCCCGAGCCCGACGGCGGTGACGAAGAGGAGCGCCCAGACGAGATCCGGGACCGAGCGGCAGACGGCGATGAGGGCGCGGGCGCCGTGATAGAGGAAGCGCGCGGGCGTGGTGTTGCGCGCGGCGAGGATCGCAAGCGGAAAGGCGATGACCACGCCGACCACGGTGCCGAAGATCGCGATATCCACGGTTTCGAAGGCGGGCCAGAGCTGTGGCCAGAACTGCGAGAAATCGGGCGGGAAGGAGCGCGCGAGAATATCGGCCATCCCGCTTGCGCCGGTGAGCAGGTCCTGCGGGCGGGCGTTCACCACCACGCCGGACTGGATGACGATGACGAGGAACAGGACGATGTAGAGCAGGGTCCAGGCCGGCGAACGGGTTTCGCGCAAGCGGCGGCTGTGCGGGGCGGCAATGGACTCGGCGCGGACGAGCTCGCTCACCTCGGAGTTCATCGCCCCGCCTCCTCATATCGTGCCGTATCCTCATAAAGCGTACCAATCTCCTGATCGGTGATCTCTTCCGGCGAAGCGGCGAAGCGGACCACGCCGCGGCGAAGGCCGATGATCCGATCCGCATAGCGGCGCGCGAGATCCGGCTGGTGCAGGACGCAGAGCACAGCCATGCCCTCGTTCGCCGCGACGTGCCGGAGCAGGCGCATGACCTGGTTCGTGGCCTCGGGGTCGAGGCTCGCCACCGGCTCATCCGCGAGCAGGGCGCGCGGGCGCTGGGCGAGGGCGCGCGCGATCGCCGCCCTTTGCGCCTGGCCGCCCGAGAGGGTGCTTGCGCGTTGCGCGGCGAACTCCTGCAAGCCGACATTGGCGAGGCAGTGCATGCCGTGGGGAATCTCCTGCCTCGGCAGCACGCCAAGCGCGGTTGCGAAATTGCGGTGGCGGCCGAGCGTCCCGCAGAGAACATTGGCGAGCACGCTTCTCCGCTTCACCAGATTGGCGTGCTGGAAGACCATGCCGACGGTCATTCGCGCATCCGCGAGCGCGCGGCCGGTGAGGCGCGTGATCTCCTGCCCGGCGATGCGCGCGATTCCCTCCGTCGGCTTGATGATCCCGGCGACGATGCGGAGCAGGGTGGATTTGCCGCTGCCATTGGCGCCGAGGACCACGGCGAACTCGCCCGGACGGACGGCGAGGCTGGCGCCTTCCAGCGCCAGCCTGCCGGTCGGGTAGCGCATGAAGAGGCTGTCAGCCTCGATCAGCGCTTCGCTCATCAGGAGAGCTTGCCGAGGTCGATATGCAGGATGGTGACCAGATCGCGGATACCGTCGTAGGCGCTGTCCGTCTGCGGGGCGAGCTTGCCGCCGGCAGCGCCGAGGATCTTCAAATCCGCCGGCGGCAGCGAGCTGAGATCAAGATGCTGCAGGACCGCTGTGAGCTTCGCCGCGAGCGCCGGGTCGAGCTTGCCGTAGATCGTGACGGGATCGATGGGGATCGGGTTCGATTGCCAGAGGACAACAAAGTTCTTTGGATCATAGTCGTTCTGCAGCTTCGCGAGCGCGATCTGCTGGCTGTTCATCTCCCCGGCCTGGACCTTGTGGTGCAGGATCGCTTCATAGCTCGCGGTATGGGAGCCGGCATAGAAGGCTTTCACGCCGTGATCGGGGTCGATGCCGGCCTTCTTCAGCGCATAGGCCGGGAAGAGATGACCGGAGGTCGAATCTGGATCCGAGTACGCAAAAGTGTGGCCGGCGACCCCCTTTAGAGTCGTGATGCCCGAGCCTGGCCATGTCACGATCGAAGCCGTGTAGGTCGAGGCTTGGCCATTGCTGTCCGCGAAGGTGGCGACCGCCTGGGCATCGGCGACCTTGTGGGCGAGCACGTAGCCGAGAGGACCGAATTCCCCGATCTCGAGCTTGCCAGCACGCATCGCCTCGATCTCGGCATTGTAGCTGGTGGTGATGAAGATCTTCACCGGGCAGCCGACCTGCCTGGCGATCAGCTTGCCGACATCATTGTAGATAGGCAGGAGCGCAGCGGTGCTTTCATAAGGTTCCACACCGAAGCGCACCGTGCCGCCGGCCGGGCAAATCCCAGCGGCATGGGCGCCACCGGCGGCGAGGCTGAGCGCCGCGCCGAGGGCGAGCGTGGCCATGGTTGTGCGAACAGGTGTCATCGCAAAAATATCCCCAGCGGTTGATGGGCGAGAGCATGCGTCCGTTCCCGGCCGCCATGGGCTGGCGAACTCCGTGAAACCGGGACCGGGAGAAGCACGGCCCTGGTTACGAGGCGGATGGAGACATGATGATTGCAGTATTGTGAACGCTCGATGACGGATGGCGGTGGATAGTGTTCATCACGCCTTCGCCCTGGTTTCACGTTTCGGGAACGAAACACTGCATGTGTCGAGACCGCGCGGATTACAAAGAAAAATGTTCATGCGCGAAGCTTGTGGGATTGTGCGCGTTAGAGCGTGATGGCCGGAGGTGAACTCAGTGGAGTTCTCTCTTACGCGAGAAAACAATGACCGAGAGCGGGGCGCGCGAGCCGATACGAACGCGAATCGCTATAGACAACTCATAAATATGTCTAGATCTGAATGCGGGCGGCCGCGGCTTTCAGAGCCTCGACGCTGCGGAGCAGGCCCTGCTGCTCTACCTCGGCGAGGCGAGGCACGAAGCTCTTCAGTGCCCCTTCCCTGCCGAGGATGGTGGGAAGGGAGAGTGTAACGCCATATTTCGAATGATAGGCACCGATGGGAATGACGGCATGCTCGTCGCGCTGGATGATCTCCGCGATGCGCGCCGTCACCATGCCGATACCGTGTTGGCTCGCGCCGATGCCCTCGATGATGGTGATGTTGGCGAAGCGGACTTCCTTCTCGACCTCGCGGCGAAAGGTTTGGAAATCCTGACCCGGACGCTGGGACAGAAGTTCCTCGACGGGGATGCCGCCGACCCGCGCGGAGGACCAGACGAAAAGCTCGGAGGTGCCGTGCTCGCCCAGCACTTCCGCATCCACCGCGCTCGCGCTGACACCGAGGCGCCGCGCGAGGTGGAATTGAAAGCGCAAACTGTCGAGATAGGTGCCGGTGCTGAGAACTTGCTCATGGCCCATCATGCGGACAGCATCCGCCAGGGGATCCGGCGGGTCGGCGACGACGAGCACGAGCGCCCGTGGCGCGACGGCGTGGAGGCGCGAAACGATGTCCTTGAAGATTTCGACATTCGCATCGAGAAGCCGGAGCCGGCCGGAGGGATCATTGCGATCGGTTGCGCCGCCGGCCTTTTCATTCACGCCGGCCGTGATCACCACCAGGGAGGCGTCGCCCAAGTCCGAGTAGTCTCCGGCTTGGAGGGTGACAGGGGGAGAGAGCGTCGCACCGTACTGAACATCCGTGACGAGGCCACGCGCGCGTTCCTGCATTCGATCGATGACGAGGATTTCTCGCGCGCAGCCGCGCATTACGATGGCGGTCAGACATGCCGACCCGACCGCGCCGGCGCCGATGATCGCGATTTTCATGATCTCTCTCCCGAGAAAGCCGCATCGACGGCAAAATCAGGGTCAGGCACGATTGAGCGCCTCCAGGCTGCGGCCGGTCGTGAGCGGCCCATAGAGGCCGACGACCGCGGCCGAGGCGAGCCAGCAGGCGGCGATATAGACGAAGACCGTCTGATAGCCATAGCCCGCATAGAGCGTGGAGACGATGAAGGGGCCGACGACATTCGCGAGCCGGCCAACGCCGTAGGTGAGGCCATGGCCGGACCCGCGCATGCGGGTGGGATAAAGTTCGGGCGTATAGACATAGAGCCCGACCGCGAAAACCTGGATGCCGACGACCACGAGCGCGCCGAAGAGCATGATGAGCGCCGGCTCGAAGGTCATGCCATAGGCCAGGCCAGAAGCCGCGATCAGCAGGGCGACCACGGTGAGCAGCCATTTGCGGTCGAACCGCTCGAGCAGGTTCGCGGCGACAAGGGCGCCGAGCGGATTGCAAAGCGCGATGACACTCGAGAAAGTGAGCGAGCGGACGACGGTGAAGCCATGCTGGGCGAGCAGTGTGGGCACCCAGGAGACGAAGCCGTAGAAGCCGAGCGTCTGGAAGACCCAGACCAAGAGGAGCATGGCGGTGCGGTTGCGCCAGGCAGGGGCGAAAAGCTCACCGTAGCTGACCTCGGGTTCCGGCTTCTCATCGGCGTGGGGATCCGGTTCCGCGAGCGGGCCCGATTCGGCGCGCGCGGCGCGTTCGAGCGCGGCTGTTTCTTCCTCGGCCCGGGCCGCGTTTCCGCGCAGATGGAACCAGCGCGGCGATTCGATCATGCGTGCGGCAAAGACGAGCGCGAAAAGGCCGAACGCGCCCCAGACGAAAACGAGGCGCCAGCCCCAGGGCGCAAGCGGCACCACGAAGCGAGAAACCCAGGCGGTGGCGGGGATTCCGACAAGGCCCACGGTCATCACGATGCCGAGGTACTTGCCGCGCAGGCGGGCGGGAAACACCTCGCCGACATAGGTATTGGCGATCACGGTCATCGCCGAGAGGCCGATGCCGGTGATGAGGCGGAAAAGGGCGAGAGTGAAGAGATCCCAGCTCGCGGCATTGGCCAGCGAGGCGAGCGTGTAGACGAGGGTCGCGATGATGAAGCCTCGCTTGCGGCCGCTGCGGTCCGCGAGCCAGCCGCCACAGGCGGCACCGATGAACATGCCGGCGAAGCTTGCCGAGATGGTCAGCGCGACGGCGGAGACCGGGATGTGCCATTGATGGATGACGGCGGGTGCTGCGAAGCTGAAGGTGTTGAGATCGGAGAGCTCGAAGAAATAGGCGAAGGCCAGGGCCGCGACCGCCCGGCGATGGAGGGATGTGATCGGAAGGCGGTCTAGCCGTGCGCTGATGCTCGCCATGAAGGCGCCTCTCCCTAGGGTTGGTGCCGGAGCCCCGATTGCGGATGCTTCGCTCGTGAAGGCAAAAAAATCAGCATCGCGCGACGATCCGCCAGGACCGAAGGGCCAAAATTCCCACATCTTCACGAGGCATATTGGCGGCTCGGGCCATGCCTGGCAACGGACCGGCATGGCCGATCGGGCCAGGATTCGCGCAGTCGCGCGCCTGAGCCGATCTAAGGAGAAATCTCCTCGAGCCGCAGATCACGGGTGCCGATGCCGAATTGGGCGATGATCGCCGCCAGCACCAGGAAGCCGATGATGAGCATCATGGAAGCGAGCACGCCGAGATGCGGGATGAGCGGCGCGATGACGATCAGGCCGACACCCCCGCCCAGATGGCCGACGCCATCGACCAGCGCGAATCCGGTCGTGCGCGCGCGCGTGGGGTAGTTCTCGATCGACCAGGCATAGGCGATCGGTACCCAGAGATTGAAGCCGAAGAAAACGACGATCGCGCCAAGGATGCCGAGCGGGATGGTCGAACCGGTGAGGGCGACGAGGATGCCGCCCAACAGCGTGATGGCGGCGGAGAGCGGCATCCAGGATTTGCGTTCGAGATGCTCGCCGAAACCATAGGCGACGACGGCGCACAGGAGAAAGCCGAGCGTGCCCATCGCGGTGATCAGCCCGGCCTCCGGCGGAGGATATCCGAGGGCGGCGAGCAGGGTCGTGAAGCCGGCGGCGAAGGAATAGACGGTGACATAGGCGGAGAACCACATGCAGACGAGCAGGATGGTGCGCCGGAGATAGACCCGGTTGCGGAGAATAGCCCGGAACGGGAGCTCGTCGGCGACTTGTGGCGGCGTGAATACCGGCGGAGCCGGGAGCGGCGCAATGGCGCGGGCCCGCGCTTCCATCTCCGTGATGACGGCCTCGGCCTCTCCGAGCCTTCCGCGCGCGATCAGCCAGCGCGGCGATTCCGGAAGCCGAAAGCGAAGAAACACGCCGACCAGCGCAAGCAGGGCGCCGACCGCATACATCAGGCGCCATCCCTGATCGAAACCGGGAGAGGCGAGCGCGAAGGGCAGGCCGAAAGGCAGCCTTGCGGGCGGTGTGGTGAGCCAGAGCCCGACCCAGATCCCGAGCATGGCGCCGAGCGCGGAAAAGATGAAGATCATCGCAGTGTAGCGCGCGCGGCCGGCGCGCGGCGCCATCTCCCCGATATAGGTGTTGACGATGGCGAGGTCTGCCCCGATCCCGATGCCGGTGATCAGGCGCGCGATGACGAACCAGGAATAGTTCCCGGCGACCGCGGTGAGCGCTGAGCCGATACCGGTAAGGACCATCGTTATCAGCAGGAGATCCCGCCGGCCCGCGCGATCTGCGAGCGGGCTCAGGATGAGCGTTCCGATGACATAGCCGAAGAGATTGAGAAGCACGGGCAGGCCAATGGCGTTGGCTGCGTTTTGCGGCGTGCATCCCGGCACGAGCTGGGAACATGTCTCGATGAAAGAGACGTTGATGTCGAAAATATCATAGAAGGTAAACAGAAAGCCGATGCCGATGATGCCCGCGAACAGACGGGGCAAGGCCCAGACCGGAATCCTGTCGAGACGCGCGAGAAGATTCCCCGAAGATTTGCGCTCTATGTCCATTGTGATGCCGTTCGCCCCGTTTTCGCCTAGATCCCTCCCGATCAAGGGTCTGTTTGGCTTTTGTAAGGAAAGCTAGCCCCTGATCCGGGTCTTTCGCAAGCCGTGGATCGGGGGGATCATGGCGTGGCCTTCTGCGCCGAACCGACTTCGAGCGCGAGGAACAGGAGCAGGCATGTCCGCGACGCGATGGGCGAAGATCGTCATGACAGCAAGTATCGCGCTTTTCATGGCGATCGTCGCATTCGACAATATCACCGATTACGGCTCGAATTTCGAGTACGTCCGGCACGTGCTTTCCATGGACACGACTTTCCCCCACAACGCGCTGATGTATCGTGCGATCACCGCGCCCGCGCTCTGGGCGCTCGCCTACTGGATCATCATCGCGACCGAAGGCGCGAGTGCCGTTGTTCTCGCGATCGGCGCCGTTTCGTTGTGGCGCCAACGCGGCAGCTCCGCTGCGCGTTTCCAGCGCGCGAAGGAGCCGATCGTGTTCGGCGCGATCCTGAGCTTCCTGCTCTGGTTCACTGGCTTCACGATCATCGGCGGAGAGTGGTTCTCGATGTGGCAGTCGCGCGAATGGAATGGCCAGCAGGAAGCCTTTCGTATCGCGCTGACGCTGCTCGCCGTGTTGATCTTCGTCATGCAGCCGGAGCGCGAACCCGCCGGGGAGGAGACGTGGGCGGCGCGGCGGTGAGCGTGGCGGCGGCAGCCTTGACCCCTGAACGCGGCAGGATCGACATGTGCGCCACGATTTTCAGGCCGTTCGCGGCGGCTCCGTCCCGTCGAGGCGTTTTTCAAGAACGAGAAGCCGCAAGTCATCGCGGAGTGGTATGCCGACGCTGCTGTCGTCATAGGGAAAGGGTTGCACGACGCCCGTGCGTCGGTAACCGCGACGCTCGTACCAGCGGATCAAGGCTCCACGAAGATGGATGACGGTGATTCGCGCGGTCTTCGCCCCGCGGTCACGCGCATAGTCCTCGGCTGCTTTCATGAGCGCCCGTCCCAGGCCCCCGGCTTGATGATCCGGATCGATGGCAAGCATGGATATGTACCAGGTTGCGACATCGATGAGTTCAACCGACACGCACCCGATCAACGGTTCCATCGCATCCAGACGCAACATGAGCAGAACCCGCTTCCCTTCCTGGAGGACGGAACGCAACGAGCCGGGATCAGTCCGGTTTCCGCGCAGAAGCCCGGTCTCGTTGGTCCAGCCTCCCTGTGCCTGGCGGTCGCGATAGGCCCGATTGACAAGGAAAGATATGTCGGACGTGTCGCGGAACGTTGCCTCAGTGATGATCATGGCGGACTCCGGAAGGGAAGATCTCAAAAAGAGCAAAGGGAAGACGGCCGGCGGCAAAGTGGGACGGGAAGGAAGACAGCATTGCGCTACAAATGTCACACGATCGCTGCGGCGCCCCGCCTCAAAACTACGGCTGCAAAAATCCGCCGCCGTAAGTATCAATTCGTAATGATTCGATTGTTAAACGAGATCGCCGCGGCCTCCGATCGACCGCGACCGGTTTTGGAGCGTGATGACTGGAGACGGGATCGCCGGAAGTCTGAATCACGCGGAAAAACAAAGGAGCGGAGCGGGATATGTGAGCGGGGGCGAACACATCCCGCGCCGGGATGAAAGCCGTTCCGTTCCGCTGGTTCGAGATGGCGGGATAGGCCTTTGATATCACGCAGCGGGGCACTTGCGGAATTTTTGCAAGCAGCGGAGCGAATCCGGCACCGGCTCGTTGGGATGGAGGCCGCGCCAGTTCGTGAGCGAGACCTCCCCCACATAGATATCGCCGCGGGAATCGACAGCGATGCCGTGCGGGGCATGGAACTCTCCGGGACCGTTGCCCGCATGCAGGCCGCCGATGCGGGCGAGCCGCCTGCCGTTATGGTCGGTGATGGTAAGCCGCGGGCCGAGATTCGGAACATCGAGATTGACCGCCATGCCGGGACCAAGCTCGCCGATATAGCAGATGGGATTATGGCCGCGCGGCATATAAAGGCCGCAGGGGCGATGGAGATTGTTCCATTGCGCCTCATAACGGCCGCTGCCGTCGAACACCTGCACGCGATGGTTCTCGCGGTCGGCGACATAGACCCAGCCATCCGCGTCGCAACAGATATTGTGGACGATGTTGAACTCACCCGGATCGGTGCCGGGCGCGCCCCAGGAGTAGAGATAGCGCCCGTCGGGCGCGTACTTGTGCACCCGGGCGTTGCCGTAGCCGTCCGAGACATAGATGTAGCCATCCGGCGAGAGGGCGGTATGGGTGCAGCGGTGGAAGGGCTCGCCGCTCATGAACGCCGCGGGCTTGCCGGGAATGCCGATCGTCAGCAGAACCTTGCCGGCGAGCGTGCATTGACGGACCGTATGGTCCGCATCGTCGGTGAGGAAGAAGGTATCGTCCGGGCCGGCGGAGAGGCCGTGCGCGCGAGAAAAGACGCCCTCGCCCCAGGAGCGGAGGAAATTTCCCTCGCGGTCGAGCACGATCATCGGGTGCTCGCCGCGATTGAAGACATAGACATTGTCGTGCCGGTCGGTGCCGACCGCGCCGATCTCCCTGAAGGACCAGCCGGGCGGGAGCTTCGCCCAGTTCTCCACGACTTCGTACGTGTAGGCGCCGCTGCCGACGATCTTTGTCACGTTTTCCCTCCCAAGGATGAGCCGCTGAAAAGAGTCGTTCGCTGCCAGGGGCTCTGCCCGCGGCTTTCAGCAGGAATTCGTCTTTTCGCATCTGATACTAAATATCGATCTCGGTCACGTTGGGGGCGTTTTCCTGGATGAACTGGAAGCGGAGCTCCGGGCGCCTTCCCATCAGGCTTTCGACAAGCTCGCTGGTTTTGGCGCGCAGATCGGTGGGAAGTGTGACGCGAAGGAGCGTGCGGCGCTTCGGGTCCATCGTCGTCTCGCGCAAGATGGCGCTCGGCATTTCGCCGAGACCTTTGAAGCGGCTGATCTCAACCTTCGCGCCCTGCTTGAAATCCTGCGCGAGGCGGCGTTCGCGCTCGGCATCATCCATCGCATAGATGCTTTTCGCCCCCTGCGTGAGCCGGTAGAGCGGTGGCTGGGCGAGATAGACATGGCCGTGGCGGACGAGCTCGGGCAGCTCGCGATAGAAGAAGGTCATCAGCAGCGAAGCGATGTGGGCGCCGTCCACATCCGCATCCGTCATGATGATGATGCGACCGTAGCGGAGTTTCCCGCGGTCGAATTTTTCGCCCACGCCACAGCCGAGCGCCTCGATGAGGTCCTTCAGCTCCTGGTTCTGGCGGAGCTTTTCGGCCGAGGCGCTGGCGACATTGAGGACCTTGCCGCGCAGGGGAAGCACGGCCTGGGTCTCGCGGTCGCGCGCCTGCTTGGCCGAGCCGCCGGCGGAATCGCCCTCGACAAGGAAGATCTCCGTATCCTCGCGGCTTTCGCGCGTGCAGTCCGTGAGCTTGCCGGGCAGGCGGAGCCGGCGTGTGGCGGATTTGCGCGCGGTTTCCTTCGCCTCGCGCCGGCGGGCGCGTTCCTCGGCCCGGTCGATCGCGAGCGCGAGGAGATTGTCGGCCTGAGTCGGGTCTGCGCCGAGGAAGTGATCGAAGCGGTCGCGCAGCGCCGTCTCGACCAGGCGCGTGGCCTCGGGGCTGGCAAGCTTCTCCTTCGTCTGGCCCATGAATTGCGGCTCGCGCAGGAAGAGCGAGAGCTTGGCCGCGACCGCGCCGAGCGCGTCCTCCGCCTGGACCTGGCTTGCGCGGCGGTTGCCGCGCTGCTCGCCCCAGGCGCGCAAGCCACGGAAGAGGGCGGCGCGGAAGCCGGCCTCATGCGTGCCGCCCTGGGGGGTGGCGACGGTGTTGCAGTAGGAGTGGAGGAAGCCATCCTCCCCTTCGAGCCATGCGACCGCCCATTCGACGCGACCTGCCCCGCCGGGAAGCTCCGCCTCCCCTGCCCAGAGGGTGGGAATGGCCCGGGGGAGGCCGTTGAGCTCGGCCTCCAGACTGTCCGAAAGACCGCCGGGGAAATGAAGGACCGCCTCCGGCGGGATATCCGTGCCGCGGACGAGGGCGGGCGGGCAGGACCAGCGGATCTCGACCCCGCGGAAGAGATAGGCTTTCGAGCGACAGAGCCGGTAGAGCCGGGCGGGGCTGAAGCGGACCTCGCCAAAGATCTCGGGGTCGGGATGGAAGCGGATGAGCGTGCCGCGGCGCCTGGGCGCGGGGCCCGCATTGGCGAGCTTGGCCTGCGGCTTGCCACGCCGGTAGCGCTGCCGCCAGAGCGTGCGCTCGCGCGCCACCTCGACCTCGAACCATTCGGAGAGGGCATTGACCACGGAGCTGCCGACGCCGTGCAGGCCGCCCGAGGTGGTATAGGCCTTGCCCCCGAACTTGCCGCCCGAATGGAGCGTGGTGAGGATCACCTCCAGCGCCGAGAGGGGCTTGAATTTGGGGTGGGGATCGACCGGGATGCCGCGGCCATTGTCGCGCACGGAGAGCACATTGCCCTCCTCGAGCGTGACCTCGATGAAGCCGGCATGGCCGGCGACCGCCTCGTCCATGGCATTGTCGAGAATTTCGGCGGCGAGGTGGTGAAGCCCCGCCTCGTCCGTCCCGCCGATATACATGCCGGGGCGGCGGCGGACGGGCTCCAGCCCTTCCAGGACCTCGATGTCCTTGGCGCTGTAGGCGGAGCCGGAGGGGCGTTCTTCCTTGCCGGCGGGCGAGGCGCGCCGTCCCCCGGCGGGCCGGTCGAAAAGATCGTTCATTCAGGCGTCCCGAATCGTTACCCCTGAATAGGGGCCCCTAAATTAGGGGACGCGGCCAGAGGTTGGACAGGGGTTGGACAGGGTCCCGCGCGGAAAGGAGGCGACGGGGCTAATCCTCCAGGCGATGGACGTCGTGCAACACGAGGCCATCCTCCTCGCTCGGGATCTGGAGCCAGTCCTTGTGGCGAAGCGTGCGGACGGTATCGCGATACCCGGCATCCCAGTGCTCATGCATGGAGAGCGCGCTGAACTCATAATCCTTCGCCTGCCCCTCATAGGCGGCTTTCTGGTAGATCATATGGATCAGCGAGACCTCCGGCAGGTCCGAGAGGCGTTCCTTGAGCTCGCGCTCCGCCGGGCTCAGCTGATCGTCCGTAAGCTTGGCGAGGAGCGCGCGGAGCTGCACGTTCTTGGCGTGCAGCATCTGGAAGTAGGCGGTCATCATGCGAGTGCGGCTGGAATACTGGATATCCTTCTGGCGGGTCAGGACATCGAAGAAATCGCGCGGCGTCTCGCCGCGGGAGCTGAAGAGATCGACCTGGAAGACGATGAGATTGTTCGAGCCGACATGCTCGAAGAGATGCTGCAGCGGCGTGTTGGAGACGAGACCGCCATCCCAGTAATAATCGGTGCCGATGGGAACCATCGGCAGCCCCGGCGGCAGAGCGCCGCTCGCCATCACATGCTCGGGCAGGATCTCGACCTCGGAACTGTCGAAATAGGTGAAGTTGCCGGTCCGCACATTGACCGCGCCGACGGCCAGACGGGTCTTGCCGCTGTTGATGAGATCGAAATCGACGAGGCGGAGCAGGGTCTCGCGCAGCGGTGAATTGTCATAGAAGCTGGTGGCGCCGACGGAGCCGCGCGGGCGCATCCAGGGCGGAGGCATGTTCGGCTTGAAGAAACCCTCCTGGCCGAGGAGGGTGGTGAGGTAGGCCGACCAAAGATTGTGGGCACGCCGCGGGTCATCGCCATCCGGCGCGAGGAACCAGACCGGACGGCTGGTGATGGTCTGCCAGAATTCGCGCAGCCGCTCGAGCCGACGCTCCGGCGGATTGCCGGCGATGATCGCGGAATTGATGCTGCCGATGGAGACGCCGTTCATCCAATCAGGCTCGAGCCCGGCCTCATGCAGCGCCTGATAGACGCCGGCCTGATAGGCGCCGAGCGCGCCGCCGCCTTGCAGGACGAGAGCAATGGCATGGCATCCGGGTGGCCGCCAGGCAGCCAGCGGGGTGCGCGGCGGCGGGAGGGGACCTGCATCCATTGCAGCTTCGTCCTCTATCAAGGGCCGGATCGAGAATGCGGTTTTCGCGCCCGGCTTGCAATCATACATTCGCGCATACATTCACGGGCGGCGCGGTGGGCTTTGCAGCATGGCCGTCTTTCGCCAAAATATGCTGCTCTGCAAACGCAATGGAGAAAAGGGCGATGAGTCTCAAAGGAAAGGTGGCGCTGGTCACCGGATCGACGAGCGGCATTGGCCTCGGCATCGCCCGCGCGCTCGCGGCCGAGGGGGCCGCGATCATGATGAACGGGTTCGGCCCGGCGGATGCGATCAGCAAGCTGCGCGGCGAGCTTGCTTCCGAGTTCGGTGTGAAGGTTGCCTACAATGGCGCGGATATCAGCAAGGCTGCGGACATCGCCGCGATGATCGCGGCGACCGAGAGCGAGCTCGGCAGCCTGGATATCCTCGTGAACAATGCGGGGATTCAATATGTTGCCGATCTCGTCGATTTTCCGCCCGAGCGGTGGGAGTCGATCATCGCCATCAATCTCTCCGGCGCCTTCTATGCGATGCGTGCCGCCATGCCGGGGATGAAAAAGCGCGGCTGGGGACGGGTGATCAATATCGCCTCCGCCCATGGCCTGGTGGCGAGCCCGCAGAAGGCGGCTTATGTCGCGGCCAAGCATGGGCTGGTCGGGTTGACCAAGGTCGCCGCGATCGAGACGGCGAATGATGGCATTACCGTGAATGCGATCTGTCCGGGCTGGGTGCTGACGCCGCTTGTGCAGAAGCAGATCGAGGATCGGGCGAAAGAGAAGGGGATCAAGGTCGAGGACGAGGTGGCCGGCTTCGTTTCCGAGACCCAGCCAATGCACAAATTCTCGACCCCCGAGGAGATCGGCGCGCTTACGGCGTTCCTGTGCTCGGAGGGGGCGAAGACGATCACCGGCGCGCCATTCCCGATCGATGGCGGCTGGGTCGCGCATTAGAGCAGATCGCGATCAGATGGAATCGGCTGATCGCGTGAAGATGCTCGCAAAACAAACACATAGAGCGGATTGCGTGAGCCCGTGCAAACGCAATTCGCTCTAGAGCGTGATGACCGGAGGTGGAAGCACCGCAGGTCTCTCTCACGCGAGAAAACAAATGACGAGAGCGGTATGGGTGGGCGCGCGATAATCCAAAACTTGTCGCGCGCTCACCATGGGCGAGATCAATATGGCTTCCGGTGGGTAAGCGAGGCGATCTGCCAAAGCCGCTCTGATCCAGCCGCGAAGCTGTCCCGCAGCCAGACAAGCGGATGGTTTGCCCAGATTCTGTGCAGGCAGAGGAAAACCTGATCAGGACGTGGCCTTTCGCCCGATGGTTTCTGGGATTTGGCAAGCGTCCGCCCGTGATGTCCTAAAGCTTGGCCGGGTCCGGCGCTACGATGCCAGCCTTCGCCGAAGGCTTGCGTGCTGCAATGGATTCCGGACATGACCCTGATCAGAGACGAACACCAGACCGAACGGGCCTCTTTGCGCCCCGTGCTGCACGAATTGCGGGCGACGCCGGAGACGGTCCATTGGGGCTATTTCGATGTGGCGCTCGCGCCGGCAATCACCGTCGCGAATGGCGATATCGTGCGTGCCGAGACGATCACGCACCATGCGGGCGATGCGCCCGAGCTGATGATGGACGAAGGGATCGGGGCGATCTTCGACGCGATCCCGCCGGAGGACCGCAATCCCGGCGTGCATATCATGACCGGGCCGATCTTCGTGGCGGGCGCGCGGCCGGGGGATGTGCTGGAGGTGCGCTATCTGCAGATGACGCCCCGGCTGAGATATGGGTCCAACCTCGCCGCCCACTGGGGCCATCTCTACCACGCGTTCGGCGAGAAGGAGCGCGTGACGATCTACCGCATGGACGAGGCGAGCCAGACCGCCGAGGCCATGTTCGCCTATGATTTTCCCGGAAAATATACCGTTCCCGGCACGATCACGCATGAGCGCGCATGCTGCCGGCAGCCGGCGCTCCGCGGCGTGCGCGTTCCGGTGCGGCCCCATCTTGGCACCGCGGGGGTGGCGCCGGACGAGGCTGGGCGGGTCAGCACCATCCCGCCTGGCCGGCATGGCGGCAATATCGACAATTGGCGGATCGGCGCGGGAGCGACGATGTTCTATCCGGTGCAGGTCGAGGGCGCTCTCTTCTCGATCGGCGATCCGCACATCTCTCAGGGTGACGGAGAGATCAGCGGAACCGCCATCGAGGCTTCTCTTGACGTGATGTTCCAGCTCTTCGTCCGCCGCGATTTCCGCTTCCCCTCCCCGCTGCTGCAGACGCCGGAATGCTGGATAACGCATGGGTTCGACGAAGACCTCGACCAGGCGATGCGCAATGCCAGTCTTGAGATGCTCCGCCTGCTCACCGAGCATCGCGGGCTGAGCCGCGACGATGCCTATTCCCTCATGAGCGTCGCCGCGGACTTCGCGGTGACGCAGGTGGTGGACGGGCGGCAAGGCGTGCATGCGCGGATCTGCCGGGCGGTCTTCCCGCCTGGCTGACTCCGAGGCACGGTCAAAGCTTGAAAAGTCAGAGTCAGGAAACGGAACGCGAGTCGGGACCGGGCCGATCCGGGGATCGATCCTGTCTTGAAACAAGATCGACATAAAGGGTCGTCGTCCAACCATAGTCGTGTATGACCCGGCGCAAAGGATTGTCCGGTGAGCAGATGCCTTTCCGCAGCAGGTGGGGTGGCGGCACTTCCCATCGATCGTCGAAATATTCGAAGAAAGTTCCAAAGGTCTCGCAGGCCTGCTCGACTCTCTGGATGGTGATGGTATCGAGGGCATGCGCCAGCTCGGCGAAGTGCTCGTCATGATGCGCATATCGTTCAAGCCCGCGGGCGATGAGCCAATTGACATTCACCCAGGTGGGGCCGCGCCACATATCCTTGGAATAGTGCTCCCGATCGCGCACCGCGATGGAAGGCACAGGAAAAGCCGTTGCGAACATCTCCGGATCAAGAAGATGCCGCGCGAGCGCGGCCGCCCTTTCCGGTGACGCAGCGCCGCAAATCAGCGGAAGAAACCCGACACTGGCGAGAATCGGCGAGCGTGCGTCGTTGGCGGCATCATAGTCACAGTAGAATTGGTCCTTCTCCGACCAGAGACGGTGATTGATGCGTTGGCAGAGACGCTCATGCTTTTCCTGCCATGATGCGGCATCTTTCTCGTATCCGAGCTTTTGAGCCAGCGTGGCCATGACCTCGCATTCGCGCGCGAGATAGGAATTGAAATCGACGGCGGCCAATCGGGTGGGATAGTGAAAGTCGAAGCGGGGAGAATTGTCCATGCCGCTCTCGCCGCTTCGGCTCGCGGGATCGCCTTCCACGAACCATTCCACCAGACCATCGCCATCCTTGTCGCGATTCTCCATATCCCAGCGGATATAGGCTGCGAGCTTCGGATAGAGCCGAAGCGGCCATTCGGGATCGCCCAGCACCTCATTCACCAGTGCGACCCCGTAGGCCAGGACGGGAGGCTGCGTATATTCGGACGGATTTCTGGTGGGCGACATCTGATGCGGAATGAATCCATCCGGCCGCTGAAATTCGAACACCGCATCGAGCGCCGCGCGGGCCAGCATGGGATCGATATGCCGCCAGCCGATCGCGTGAAAGACGGAGTCCCAAAGCCACATGTCCTTGTGGGGCCAGCGATCGGGCGTGGTCCAGGGAGAATGGATCGCCCCTTCGGGGGCGGAGAGCTGCCCCTTCATCACGGAAAGGGCCCGGAACAGGGTTTTGCGGGTTGATCCGGAAAAGCGCTTCAGGATCGGCTGATCGTGGATCCACCGGCTTCGCTGCCGCCAGGATGCTTCGAGATCCGTTCGGATGAGGGCGGGATCGAAGTGGGACGCAGCCCCGATGAGGCAACGGTCGCCTTCGGAAAGGGAACGGATCGTGTCGCTCACGTCCGTTGTCGTTGCGGGTCCGGAGATCAGCAGATGATGGGCATCGAGCAGGCATCCCCGGGTTGCCTGCCCCGCTTCGTCGCGAAAAGAAAAGAAATCGTTGGAAACGATGATTTCCGTCTCCGGCTGCCGGCCGAAGACGACAAGCGAGCGGGCGGGATATACAATTTCAATCCCGGAATGATTTGCCACCGTCCGAATGATCAGGCCGGTTTCATAGTGGGTCGGGCCATCGATGCCCGAATAAGCCATCAATTGCCCGCCATGCCATTGCGGCACGGAGAAAGAAGCGAGCTCGCTCGAGGATGCGCCATTCATGACTGTGATCCAATGGAGATGAGCGGCAGGAGACACCGGCCTCTCTCGTTCATGGCGGGTCCTTCGCGGGAAACCGGCCGGGCCGCGGCTGGCGGGACAATCCTGCCGGCGGGCCGCCCGGGCCTCGTACCGTCACGGCCCTGACATTTTCGAGAGACTGGAACAGGGGATTTGCGGAAACGAAACGAGCGCGATCGACGGAAATATTCCCTCTCTCGATATCCTGCATCCAGACCGCCGGCCGTGCATCCGGCCGGGCACATTCGAGCGTGAAATTCTTCACGGCGAGGCCGCGGACATGGCGGGCCAAAAGACCGGAGGCGGGAAGCTCAGCGCCGAAGCATTGGACATGCCCGCCCGGTTCCGGATAGGACCGCGCGGCCTCGGGCGGGACGATCGCTGCCATCCTTGCCGTTCCGCCCCCTCCCATCCTCATATGGATATGGCTCATCTCGACATCCTCGATCGGATGGCCCGGGATGCCGCTTACGATCATCGGCATGGCGCTGTAGCTCTGCGCGCAATAGACATCGCGGACGGCGAGGCCGCGCAATCGTCCCGGCAGAGTGCCTTCGGGGCCGCGCAGCCGCGCGCCGAGCCGGACGAAGAAAGGGGCGCTGCGTATGTCATGCATGGTGAGGCCCTGAATGACGACATCCTCCACGATGCCGCCATCGACCGTGATGACCGCGATGCCGCGGCAGCCGCGAAGGAGATTGCTCTTCATCACGATATTGCGGAAACCACCGTTGGATTCGGTGCCGAGCTTGATGCGGCAGGTATAATGCTCGGCATTCGTGCGGGCATCGTTTCCGAGGTGCCGGTAGCTGCCATCCATCACCGCGCCGGGAAAATAGGCGCCCGTGACTTTGCAATCGCGGATCAGGACATTTTGCGTGGGAACGGGCCTGCCGAGCGCATAGGAGCTTTTCAGGCAGATCGCGTCGTCGTTCGGGGAATTGACCTCGCAGCCGAGGACATGGACCGTGTCGCAGCCATCGAAGTTCAGCCCGTCACGGTTCGTGTCGATCCTGAGGTTCTCGGCTCGGATAGTGTTGGTGCCGGTGGCGAGAACGGCGCAATGGCCGCCTTCGCGCAACGCGATATCCTTGAGAATAACGTTCTCGCAATTGAGCAGCGCGATCGCCTTGTTGCCCACGCCGGGCCGCGCGGCCGGCGGGCGGCCGGGCTCGAAATCTCCGTTGACGAGACCCCGGCCCCAGATCTGGCCTCGTCCCTCGATTGCGAGATCGCGAAGATTCTCCCCCCACATCAGGCTATTGTGCCAATGGCTGTGGCCGAAATCCTGATAGGGGAATCGCGATGCGATGCTCTCCTCCGGCGGATCATAGCCTTCATGAAAGCTCGCGTGGGGCGGCGGCTCTGCCGCGACGATGACGGCGCCGGCATCGAGATAGAGACGGATGCGGCTTCTGAGACGGATGGAGTGGCTCAAGTAAAGACCCGGCGGAAACCAGATTGTTCCGCCACCGATATGGCTTGCCGCCGCGATCGCGCGATTGATCGCAGCGCTGTCGATCGCCCTCCCCTCACCCGTTGCGCCGAACGAACGCACATTGAAAAGATTGGCCGGCGGGATGGAAAGCGCCTGCAAAGCGGCACTGGCTTCGGGGGGTCTGTTCACGGCCGCGCAAACGATCGTATGGCTGACCGCGCCGGCCGGGTGATTCCAGCGCAGGCCGAGTTTTCGGCTTCACGCATCTGGGCTTCCGTGCAGTTCATTTTCGCCTGACCAAGATTCCTGACCCTCCCGGGTTGCCGGTTTTGCCACCTTCGTCTCGCGCCGCGGAGTGTGCACGGAAGAGAGCACCGGTGATACTGTGGGCTTGCTTGCCGCTGTTCGCGCTTGCGTCGGCAATCGCTTCCGCATTGTGCGGTGCGATACAGGATCTACCGGAGGGAAAGGGCCTCGGGACGGGTACTCGTGGCCCTCGTCACGGCCCGCTATAGAAGAAAGGACGGTGAGGCGGGCAGCGAATTGTCCAGCCTCGTTTGTGGGAGGAAGAGTGCGTGGACGAGGCCTCGCCCCTGTTATCCACCTGGATCGGGCTCGGCGCCTTCAATTTCTTCGCCGCCGCCGTTCAGACCGGATTTGGGCCGTTTCTTCCGGTCTATCTGACACGATCCGGCTGGAGCCAGGCGGAAGTGGGCTTCGCGCTCAGCATAGGTTCCATCGCGAGCGTGGCGAGTCAGGTTCCGGGCGGGCTACTCGTCGATCACGTGCATCGCAAGCGGGTCGTTTGCGCCTTCAGCCTCATCGCGGTCGCGATGAGCGCGCTGACCATGGCCTTCTGGCCGGGCCTGGCGCCGGTCTGGGGCGCCGAAATCCTCTATGGGTTCGGCACTGCCGTGCTGGCGCCGGGGATTGCGGCGCTCACACTCAGCCTGTGCGGCCACGCCGCATTCGGCGAGCGCATCGGCAACAATGCGCGCTATGCCTCGCTCGGCAATGCCGCCGCCGCCGCCCTGCTCGGCCTCGTCGCCTATCACATGTCGCGCCGGGCGGTGTTCTTCCTGGCGGCCGCGATGACCCTGCCGGCGCTCCTCGCCCTGCTGATGGTCGGGCCTCCGTGCTTCGACGGCCGGACCGACCACCCGGCAATGCTCCCCCCGCGCGAGCGGACCGCGCGCCCGTGGCACGTTTTCATCGGGCTGCATATGCATATCTTCGCCATCTGCGTGACCCTCTTCACGCTCTGCAACGCGGCGATGTTGCCGATTGCCCTCAATGGACTGACGGCGCGCCACGAGAATGCCGGGCTGGCGACGACGGGATCGATCGTTGCGCTGCAGGCCGTGGTGGTGCTGTTCGCCCCATCGATCGGTCGGGCGACGGAACGCTGGGGACGCCGGCCCGTGCTGATCGCCGGATTCGCGGCCCTGCCCGTACGC
The DNA here is from genome assembly GCA_035509315.1 of Acetobacteraceae bacterium. Lineage (GTDB taxonomy): Bacteria > Pseudomonadota > Alphaproteobacteria > Acetobacterales > Acetobacteraceae > JAKAWQ01. Next base: position 51,174 of record DATJLS010000033.1, read on the forward strand.
GGCCTTCTCTTCGCGATGCTGCCGGATGTCTGGCCTTTGATCGTGATCGAGCTGCTGGACGGCGTGAGCGCGGCGATCATCGGAGTGATGATCCCGCTGATCGCTGCCGATCTCACGCGCAAGACCGGCTACCTCAATCTCGCGATCGGCTCGTTCGGGCTGGCCGGCGCCCTCGGCGCCACCTTCAGCACGTCGCTCGCCGGCTGGGTCGCCAGCCAGTTCGGCCTGCGCATCGCCTTCCTTGCGCTGGCCGTTGTTGGCGGCGTGGCGCTGCTGGCCGTTCTCTTCATGATGCCGGAGACCTGGCCGCAGAGGAAGCGCGTCAAGAAAGGTGCCAGAAAAGGGGCTCTCTTCGGCGCCAAGTGAGGATCGATCGAGCGATGCGGCGAGCCCAGGCGGAGCCGGGCCCGTAAACGGCCCGACAAGCAGGGTCAGCCGGCACAGGGATTGCATCGCGATTCCAGGCTGCCAAGACCATGCCCATGGCCGTCGAACGGTTCAGCACCGACCCATTCCCGCTGGACCAGCGCGCCGCCTGGGGCGACGCCTTGCGGAAGATCGGACTTGCGTCCGGGACCGGATCCAGCCCTCCTGACGGACGGCTGCTGCATTGCCTCGCGCCAGGGGGCACCGAAATCGCCCTGATCACGGGCGGGCCACAGTCCTTGTGGCGGGCGCCCCCAACCCGCAACGATCGCCCCGGCGATGAAAAACTATGGCTCGGCACCCTCCTGGAGGGGATGGCGAGCCTGCCTGGCGAAGAGAGCGTTCGCGAAGGGGAACTGCTCTATTGGCCCGCCGCCGCCGGGCCGCTGCTCGCGCCCATCGGGTGGTTCCGGCTTCTCCTGGTGAGGCTTCCCCGGCGCGATCCAATTTGGGGCGGCCTGCCGGACGCGGAGATGGAAGCGCAGGACGTTCCCCTGCGGCCGGGCCGGCAGCCGGTTCTGGGGGCCTTGCTCGCGACGATCGCGGAAGCCCTGGATGCGGAAGCAGAGACCGCGCTCCCCGTGCTCGAGGTCGCGCTCGGGGAAATCATGCCGGCTTCGCTTGGGGCGCTGGCCGGCGGCAGGGCGCAGCGGGCGGCGCTGCGCCGGCGGATCCTGCGCGCCTTGGAGCGCAGGTTGGACGACCCGCATCTCAACCTCGCGCGATTCGCCTCAAGCGAAGGCATCTCGATGCGTGCCGTGCAAAAGCTGCTCCAGGACGAAGGGCTCAGCTTCAGCCAGTATCTCCGCCATCGCCGCCTCGCGCGCGCGGCCGAGGCGCTCGGCGATCCTGCAGAGGCCACGGTCCCGGTCGCCGAGATCGGCTTTCGCTGGGGCTTCGCCGACCCCGCCCATTTCAGCCGCGCCTTTCGCCACCAATATGGCGTCGCTCCCAATGCCTATCGCTCCGAGGCGCTCGCGCATGGGCCGACCCCAAAGAAGCAGGGGCCGCGCAGCCGCGGACATCCCGATCCAAGCTCACGCCGCAAGGCGGGGTCGCCGCCCTGCCTCGGGATGCCCCCTGCATCCCGGCGCCGCGGCCCGGTTCATCATCATCTGCGGGCGCGCCCGGAGACGGTTCACTGGGGCTATTTCAGCCGTGCCCTGCCGGCCGTGCTGACGGTCCGTTCCGGAGATACGATCACCATCGAGACGCTGACGCAGCACGCAACGGACGATCCGGCGCGAATGATCGCGGGCGACCCGGATGCGGAGGCCGTGTTCCGTTGGACGGAAACGAGCAAGGCGGTCGACCGGCGGGGCGCCGGGCCCATCGATGCCTCCATCTACGGGCGCGGCGCCGGCGAGGGTTTTGGCGTGCATATCCTGACCGGGCCGATCCTGGTGGAAGAGGCACGGCCGGGGGATGTGCTGGAGATCGAGATCCTCGACATGCTGCCCCGGCCGAGCCGCGCGGCGGAATTCGCGGGCCGCAGCTTCGGCAGCAATGCCGCCGTCTGGTGGGGACGGCATTATGATGAGCTGCTGAGCGCGCCGCGGCCGCGCGAGGTGATTACCCTCTACGAAATCCGCCGCCGCGGCGGCGGCCAGGCTTGCGCCCATGCCGTCTACAGCTTCCGCTGGACACCGCAGCGCGATCCGTTCGGGGTGCTGCACGAGACGATCGACTATCCAGGCGTGCCGGTGGACCCAGCCACGATCGCGCCGCAGCACAATGTGCTGGCGGGCGTGCAGATACCGGTTCGCCTGCATTTCGGAACGATCGGTCTCGCGCCCGATCACCCGGAGCCGCTCGATTCGATTCCTCCGTCCGCTTTCGGCGGCAATATCGACAATTGGCGGCTCGGCGTGGGGAGCAAGCTTTTCCTTCCCGTCTCCGTGCCCGGGGCGATGCTGTCGATCGGCGATCCGCATGCCTCGCAAGGCGATGGCGAGATTTCCGGGACCGCGATCGAATGTTCCCTGACGGGGACGGTGCGGCTTCGTGTCCATGCGCGGGATGAGGCCGGCGCGATGCTGCGTGATCTCACCTACCCGCTGATCGAGACCGGGGATAGCTGGATCGTGCAAGGATTGAGCCACCCCGATTATCTGGCCGATCTCGGCGCGGCGGCGCAAAGCTAGATCTACAAGCGCTCATCGCTCGACGCCGCGATGCGCGACGCTTTCCGCAAGGCGCGGCGCTTTCTGATGACGGCGCAGGGGCTGAGCGAGGACGAGGCGATCTCGCTCCTCTCGGTTGCTGTGGATTTCGGCGTCACCCAGGTGGTGGACGGCAATTGGGGCGTGCATGCCACGATTCCGAAGACGATCTTTTCGCGCAGGATCACCGAGGCGGAGGGATCCCGGCGATGAGATCGATCTCCACCGCCGCGCCGACGGCAAGGCCAGTGACGCCGACACAGGTGCGGCTGGGAAGCGGGCCGCGAAACCAGCTCTCATAAGCGGCATTGAACGAATCATAATCATCGAAGGAAGTGAGATAGACGCGCACCATCAGCGCGTCATCGAGGGTGAGGCCGAATCCGGCGAGAACGGCTTCGAGGTTGCGACGGACCTGTTCCGCCTGGGCGACGATGTCTCCGGACACGACGGCACCCGTTGCCGGGTTCGTCGGCATCTGGCCGGTGACGAAGAGGAGATTGCCCCATTGGGTTGCGTGCGAGAACGGCGCCACCTTCGGCGGCACGCCATCCTCGGGCGAAAAGGAGAAGCTGCGCCTGACGTCCGTCATGCCGAAGTTTCGACCGCGAGCGCCGCGCCCATGACGCGGAGGAACCGCGCGGTGAGCGGATGACGGGGCCGCGTGAATATCTGCTCCGCCAGGCCATCCTCGGCGATGACGCCATCGCTCAGGAACACGACACGGTCCGCCACTTCCTTGGCGAAACGCAACTGGTGGGTGGAGATGATCATGGTCAGGCCATCCTCGAGCGCAAGATGCCTGATCACGTCGAGGACTTCACTGACGAGCTCGGGGTCCAGCGCGGACGTGGGCTCGTCGAGCAGCAGCACGCTGGGGTTCGGCGCCAGCGCGCGGGCGATCGCCACGCGCTGCTGCTGGCCGCCGGAGAGATGGCGCGGCAGCGCATCGGCGCGATGCGCGAGGCCCACACGCGCAAGCAGCGCGCATGCCCGGCGTTCGGCTTCCAGCCGAGACATGCCATGCACCCAGCGGAGCGGACCGGCCACATTTTCCTGCGCCGTGAGATGGCTGAACAGATTGAATTGCTGGAACACCATTCCGACGCCGAGGCTCGCGCGCTCCTTTGCCAACGCGCGGGGCGAGAGCAGCCTGCCATCCTCGCGATAGCCGAGACGGCTTCCGCCGATCCGCACCACCCCCTGCTCCCAAAGCTCCAGATGGTTGATGCAGCGGAGCAGCGTGCTTTTCCCCGATCCGCTCGGGCCGAGAAGGGCGACGACTTCACCCGAGCGGATCGTGAGATCGACCCCGCCGAGGACGACATGATCTCCATAGCGCTTGCGCAGGTCATGGACTTCGACGGCAGTCGCGCTGCGGGCGAGCGCGGCCGCGCGGGCGGTGCGTTCCGCTTCGGTCGCGATGACGCCGAGCGAGGCGGGCCCTGCGCGCCCGGCGGAGAGCGGGGCACCCAGCGTGTCGGCGGAAAATCCGCCGCTCGCCGAGCGGGCTGCTTGCGGCACCGGGACAGCATTGGCGCGACGGCCCGGCAGCAGGCGGAGAAAACGTTCCCGCGGTGAAGGATGATCGAGATCCAGCAGGATTTCGGCGAGAAGCTGCAGCACGCTGAAGCTGCCGGTCAGCACCAGATACATCACGCCGGACGCGAAGAAAATGGAGAAGAAATCGAAGGTGGACGAGGCAAGCTGCGTGCTGCGCAGCGTCAGCTCCTGCACCGCGATGACCGAGGCGAGGGACGAGTTCTTGAGCGCGGTGACGGCTTCATTGCCGAGCGCGGGCACCATGGTGCGGATTGCCTGCGGCGCAATGATCCGCCGCATGAGCACCACGGGCGTCATGCCGAGCGCCTGACCCGCCGTGATCTGACCCTGATCCACGCTGCGGACGCCGGAGCGCAGAATCTCGGCGATGAAGGGCCCCTCGTTGGCGGCGAGCGCGAGCCCCGCCGCTCCGAGCGGGCTCAGGCGCAGGCCGATATGCGGCAAGGCATCATAGGCGAAGACGAGCTGCAGGATGAGCGGCGTGCCACGAAAGATGACGGCATAGGCGCGGGCGAAGGCGGAGAGCACGCGATAACGGCATAGCTGCATGCTCGCCAGGACGGTTCCCACGAGCAGCCCGCCGGCCAGTCCGAGGCCGGTCACGCCAAGCGTGAGGCCGATGCCCCGGAGCAGGTACGGCAGGCTGAGATAGTGGAGGAAAAGAAGCATCAATCCGTGACGAGGACGGGAGCCTCGAGTGTGCCGGCATCGAGCGACCATTTCTTGAGCAGCGCGGATTCGATGCCGGCCTTCTGGATCTCGACGAGGGCGGCCATGAGGGCGTCACGCAGCTCGGTGTTGCTCTTGGGCACCGCAATGCCGATGGAGTATGGCAGCGTCACCGCAACCGCCTTGCCGAGCTGGCTCGGATAGGCTTTCACCGCCTGATCCACCGTGTTGACGTCGTTGATGTACGTGTCCGCGCGGCCGGCGAGGATCGCCTGGATGCAATCGGCGTTGTTGTCATAGAGCTGAAGCGCGGGCGCGGGCTTGCCGGCCGCCTTGCATGCAGGCGCGAGATTCTGAACCAGCGGCACCTCCACGAACCCGGTGTTCTCCGCGGCGGTGTCACCGCAGAGCGAGGTATTGATGCCGGTGATGTGCCTGGGGTTTCCCTTGGCCACCAGGACGCCGTCGAACACCTTGGAATAGGTGATGAAATCTGCAGCCCTGGCGCGTTCCTTCGTGGCATAGATATCGGAGATGACGAGATCCGCCTGGCCGCTCTGGAGCGTCGGCAGAAGGGCTGCGAAAGCGACCGGCTTGTAGGTCAGCTTGAAGCCGAGGCAGCTGCCGAACATCTGCGCGAGATCGACATCGAAGCCGACATACCGGCTCGGGTCCTGGGGATCGAGCGCTTCATAGCCGGGCGTGTGAGGATTGAGCGCGTCGACGAGCGTCTTGCCCGTGAGACCCGGATATTTCGCCTGCAATTGCTGGCAGGAGGCAGGCGCGGCCGGCAGGTCCGCAGCCCGGGCGCGCCAGGGCGCGAAGAGCGCCATCAGGCAGACGATGCCGCAGGTGATTTGCGTCCACCGTTCGGGAATCACGAGCGCCATCACGGTCTTTGTTCTCTTTCCGGCTTGACGCCGCGTGCGAAGGGATTGTGGGATCATGCGCACGGTCTCTCGCTCCGTCCTTGGCTGTCCGGTCCTGGGCGGATCGTAATCGGTGATGGAGCCGGACTTTTAGGATGCCCCGCACCGACGATTGCCAAATCGTCGGGCCGGCGCGGGAGACGATGAGAATATGATCATTGCCTGTCCTGCTCTGCACACGAGATAGGCAGACAGCGCCTTCCGCCGACTTCGTCATCGAACAGCGTCGAACGGGCCCAGCCGGCCGCAGCCGGAGGCGGCTTTCGGGGCTCTGCGCATCGGCCCCTTGAATAGGCAACCATTTGGCTGCATATTAGCGGCATGAGCCTGGATGCGGTCTTCCGCGCGCTGGCCGATCCGGCCAGGCGGCAATTGCTGGACAGCCTCCATGCGCGGAACGGGCAGACATTGAGCGCGCTTTGCGAGGGTCATGAGATGACACGCCAGGCGGTGACCAAGCATCTCGCCATTCTCGAGGACGCGAATCTCGTCGTGACGCTGAAGCGCGGCCGCGAGAAGCTGCACTATCTCAATCCCCTGCCCATCCACGAGATCGCCGAGAGATGGATCGGCAAATATGAGCGCACGCGCCTTCGTGCGCTCAGCGAGCTCAAGAAAACTCTGGAAGGGAACACGCCATGAGCGCGGAAAAATTCGTCTATGTCACCTATATCCGCACGACGCCGGAAAATCTCTGGGACGCGCTGACCAGGCCCGAATTCATGCGGCAATATTGGTATGGCGCCTGGCAGGATTGCGAATGGAAACAGGGCTCATCGTGGAAGCTGATGTTCCCCGATGGCCACGTCGCCGACAGCGGAGAAGTGCTGGAGATCGATCCGCCCCGCAAGCTCGTTCTCAAATGGCGCAATGAATTCCGCCCGGAGCTTCACGAGGAAGGCCCTTCGCGCGCGACATTCCTTCTCGAGCCGATGGATGACCTCGTGAAGCTCACGGTCATCCACGAAAGCGACGCGACGCGATCGAAGCTCATCGAGGCGGTATCGAACGGATGGCCGGCCATTCTCGCCAATCTCAAGAGCCTGATCGAGACGGGCGAGCCGCTGCAGCGGACGCGCGACTGGCCGAAATGATTGCGGCGACGGGCCGAGAGATGGCAAATCATCAGGTTTCGGAATGAATGGCAGACTGAGTGGGAGGGAACCGTGACGAAGATCGCCATCTTCGCGGCACCGCGTCGGGAGGGATCCGATTACCCACCGCCGTACGACGAACCGTGCCTTGGGCGCGTGCGGCAAGCCTTGGGGGACGAGGCGGGCCTGACCCAGTTCGGGGTCAATCTGCTCCGCCTGAAGCCAGGTGGCTGGTCGAGCCAGCGCCATTGGCACACTTCCGAGGACGAGTTCGTCTGGGTGCTGGAAGGCGAGGTCGTGCTCGTCGCCGACAATGGCGAGGAGATCCTGCGGGAAGGTGACTGCGCGGGTTTCAAGGCCGGTGCGGCGGATGGGCACCATTTGCAGAACCGTTCCGGCCGGGATGCCGTACTGCTCGAGATCGGCTCCCGCCGGGACCAGGAGGATCATGTCACCTATCCAGATATCGATCTGCGATGGGACGGCGGGGGCGGCTACGCACACAGGAACGGCACGCCGTACGCGCGCAACGATTTCTGATTGGCACATTTCGGGCGGCACGACGGTGCCCATGCCTGGGTGTTACAAAAGAAACCATTATGCGCGCGCGGCTTGGTGACATTTTGACGTGCGCGTTCTATGCAGGCGCCGACATTCCGGCAGGAGCGACGATGTCGGCGCGCATCCCGATCCACAGCCATAGTCCCCGCCTCTTCCTGTTTCTCGGCGTGAGGATGAGCATTCTTCTCTCCAGCGCGCAGACGGGAGGTCAGTTCTCCCTGATCGAAGGTTTCATGCCGCCAGGAGGCGATGGCGGCCTGCACCTCCACCGCAACGAGGATGAGTCGATGCACCTTCTCGAAGGATCGCTCGACGTCATGATTGGAGAGCAGGCGTTCCGGCTCGGGCCAGGCGAGAGTTATTTCGCGCCGCGGGGCGTTCCGCACCGATTGCGAAATCGTGGCGACGTGCCGGCACGGTCGCTTCTGGTGACCACGCCGGGTGGCTTCGATGATTTCGTCGCCCGTGCGGGCACTCCGCTGATCGAAGGGGCCGAGCCGCCCCGGCCGGCGCCTCCGACACCGGAGCAGATGGGACAATTGCTGAAGCTTGCGGAAGAATTCGGCATCGGCATTCTCGGACCGCCCGAACCTCCGGACCACGCCTGAAATTCTCCCCCCCATGCACTTCCTTTCGGCTTGCTTTGATCCGCCGCCCGCGCCAACAATCCGCCTCTTCGGTTTGCGGGCAGGATCTCCGCACGGGAAAGCGGGGAGGGGGCCGATGCAGCTCTACGGCATGCGCATCTCAGGCAATTGTTGGAAGGCCGCGCAGATTCTGCGCCTGACCGGGCATGAATTCGACTGGATCGAGACGGACGGAAATTCCGGCGCGACCCGCACGCCGGAATTTCTGAAGATCAATCCGATCGGCAAAGTGCCGGCGCTGGTGATGGATGACAGGATCGTGCTGGTGGAGAGCAATGCGATCCTGCTTCATTTCGCGGAAGGTTCGTCCTGGTTGCCGCCGCCGGGCCTTGCCCGCACGAAAGTGCACGAATGGTTGTTCTTCGAGCAATATTGCCATGAACCCTCTATCGCGGTTGCCCGCAACATCGTCACCTGGCGGCGCGAGGCGCATCTTCACCCCGAGCGCCTCGCGGAGTGCTCCCGGCGCGGCGCGCAGGCGCTGGATGTGATGGAGCGGCGGCTCAAGGACAATGCCTGGCTTGTGGGAGAGGCCCCGACCATCGCCGACCTCGCCTTGTTCGCGTACACCCATCGGGCCGATGAGGGCGGATTCGAGCTCGCTCAATGGCCCTCGGTACATGCCTGGATCGCGCGGGTGGCCGCATTGCCGGGCATCTCCACCCTTCCCCGTCCGGAGGAGGCCGCCTGACGGCTGCAGGAATCCGGGGCCGTATCGGCCTTGGGAAGGCAGCTCAGAGATTCTTGGTCATGTGAACGACGGTTCCTCCCTTGAATTCCTCCTCGCGGTCAACGCGGTACCCGAGCTTGCAATAGAGCGTGATGTTCACCGCAAAAAGCTTGTTGGTGTAGAGGCGAATCTTTCGATATTCGAGCGCGAAAGCGACATTCTCGGCATGGGCCATCAATCGTCTTCCATAGCCGTGCCCTTGCGAGCCCGGCGCGATGGCGATGTTCTCGATGAGAAGCTGATCAAACTCGGAAATCATCTCGATCAGCCCAATCAGCCCGTCGGCGGAAAATAGAAGATCGATCCGGTGATTGCGAACGGCCTCGTCATAATCGGCCAGCATCGGCTTTGGCTCGCGGCCAATCAAGGACACCCATTTCGCATAAGCCGCGCGGGTCAGTTCGCGGATGGAGGCTGCATCACTTCTCTCCGCCCGCCGCAGCACCAGATCCTGCCCGCCCATTCACCCCTCCCCGATCTCTCCGACCTTGCCAGCACCTCCGCACTTCTGGCGCTTCGGCCCTGAATCCCCGATGATGCAACAAGGCTCACGTCATCAAGAAAGGGAAATCCCATGCCGACCGCCCGCCTTGGATTGGCCGTAGCCCTGGCCGTGGTCCTGGCCGCGCTTCTCGGCCCCCTGCCGGTTGCCGCCCGTGCCGCCTCGCCCTCATTCGTCCATAACGGCAAAGTAACGATGTGCTCCGATCCCACCTACCCGCCGATGGAGATGTACGCCAAGCCCGGCGACCGGTCTCCGGTCGGGTTCGATATCGATCTTGCGCGCCGGCTCGCCGAGATGTGGGGGGCGAAGCTCAGCATCCAGGCGATGGATTTCACCGGCCTGCTGCCTGGGCTCGGCAGCCATCGCTGCGATTTCGTCATCAGCGGCATGTTCATCACGAAGGCGCGCACAGAGGTATTCGATGCGGTTCCCTATCTGCGCTCGGCGATGGTGCTGCTCGTGAGGGCGGACAATACCACCGTGCACGGGCCGGACGACCTCGCGGGCAAGGTCCTCGTCGTGCAGGCCGGCACGGTCTATGAAATCCGCGCCCATGCGCTGGCCGCCGAATTCGTCAAGGAGGGCAAGCCCTCCATGATGGTCCAGGCCTATCCCAAGGGCACCGATGTCGCCGAGCAGCTGCTGACGGGGCGTGCCGATGGCGGCTTCACCCAGGACACCGAGGCCGCGTTCCGCGCCGTCTCCGATCCCGGGAAGTTCAAGGTGGCTTATGTCTATCCGCCGACCGACACGTTCGGCCTTTATTTCAACAAGAACGCTTCCGACGTGACACTGATCACGGCCGAGATCGGCGCGCTGCGCAAGGACGGGCTGATCAAGACGCTCGCCGCCAAATGGCACCTGCCGGAGGCGGACGCCACCGCGCCGCTGCCGTAAGACCCGAGAAACAGGGCAGCCGGAAATGAGCTTCGATACGCACGTGTTCTGGGCTGCCCTTTTTTCCTGGCCCATCTTTCAGGGGGCATTGATCTCGGTTGCGCTCACGATCTCGTCCCATGCCATGGGGATCCTGCTCGGCCTCCTTCTCGCGCTGCTCGGGGCGGCGCGAGGGCGGCCTCTCCGCGCCTTCGCAACCACCTATATCTGGCTCTTTCGCGGGGCACCGACCCTGCTCCAGCTCCTCTTCGTGTGGAATGCGTTGCCGCAGCTCCTGCCGGTGCTGCGCGAGCACTGGTTCACCCCCTTCCTTGCCGCGTGGTTCGCGCTCAGCCTGAATGAAGCCGCCTATCAGGCGGAAATCAGTCGCGCCGCGCTGGCTTCCGTGCCGGGCGAGCAGCGCGATGCCGGCCTGGCGCTTGGGCTTTCGCGCGTTCAGTGCTTCCGCCTCGTCATCCTTCCCCAGGCGATCCGTGTCGCCATCCCGCCCACGGCCAATGAATTCATCACCCTGCTCAAGGTGACGTCGCTCGCCTCGGTGATCAGCCTGCAGGAATTGCTCGCTGTCACCACGCGGGAGATCTCGGTGACCTTCCGCTTCACCGAACTCTATGCCGTGGCACTGATCTACTATCTCGCGATCGTCTCGGTGCTCATGCTCGGGCAGGCCTGGCTCGAACACCGCTTCGGCGCGGCCCAGGCCGCCACACGGCATACGCACGGATAGGCAAGCGCGAACTCATCCCCATATTGCACGGTCGTGTGAGAAGCGGGGAAGTTCCGGCGTGGCGAAGCATCTCCATCTTGGCGCCTTCATGCGCCCGGTCAGCATCCATACGGCCTGGTGGCGCTATCCCGGCGCCTATCCGGATGCGAACTTCAATCTCCGGCATCTGGTGCGATTCATCCGGACGCTCGAGCGCGGCCGCTTCGATGCCTTCTTCATGGCCGATCACCTGGCGGTCCTGAACATGCCGATCGAGGCCCTGCGGCGGAGCGCCACCGTCAGCTCGTTCGAGCCCCTCACCCTGCTCTCCGCGCTCGCCATGGTGACCGGGCATATCGGCCTGATCGCCACGGCCTCCACCACCTTCGATGAGCCCTATCACATCGCGCGGCGCTTCGCATCGCTCGATCATATCAGCTCCGGGCGCGCGGGTTGGAACATCGTCACCACCGCGAACCCCGATGCCGCCCTCAATTTCGGCCTGACGGAGCATGTGGAGCACGATGAGCGCTATCGGCGGGCGCGCGAGTTCTACTCCGTCGTCACCGGTCTTTGGGATAGCTGGGCGGACGATGCCTGGCTGCGGGACCAGCAAAGCGGCATTTTCTTCGACCCGAGCCGGATGCATGTTCTGAACCACAAGGGCGAGCATCTCACCGTACGCGGGCCGCTCAATATCGCGCGGCCTGTCCAGGGCTGGCCGGTGATCGTGCAGGCCGGCGCGTCCGAGGCCGGGCGGCAGCTCGCCGCGGAGACGGCGGAAATGGTGTTCGGCAGCAGCCGCACCATCGGGGAGGCAAGAGCGTTCTATAAGGACGTGAAGCAGCGGATGCGGGCGCTGGGCCGCACGCCCGAAGCGCTCAAGATCCTGCCGGGCGCGCTCGTCATCGTCGGGCGGACCCGGACGGAGGCCGAGGACAGGAAGGCGCTGCTCGACAGCCTGGTGCATCCGGAAAGCGGGGTGCCGAATCTCTCGATCCGGCTTGGGGTCGATGCCTCGCGCTTTGATCTCGATGCGCCCTTGCCGGAGATTCCGCAGTCCAACGCGAGCCAGAGCGGGCGGGACACGCTGGTCGCGCTCGCGCGGCGGGAGAATCTGACAATCCGCCAATTGGCCCAGCTCGTCGGCGGCTATGGCGGGCTGCAGATGGTGGGCACGGCGGCCGAGATCGCCGATACCATGCAGGAATGGCTGGAGACGGAGGCCTCCGACGGATTCAACGTGATGTTCCCGACCGTGCCGGCGGGTCTCGACGAATTCGTTGATCTCGTCGTGCCGGAGCTGCAGCTTCGCGGCATCTTCCGCCGCGAGTACGAGGGCGGCACTTTGCGCGAAAATCTCGGCCTGGTGCGGCCGGAGAATCAGTTCTTCCGTGCCCGGGCAGCGGAGTGAGCGGGGCGCGTTGCCACCCCCTGGTTTCGGAAGCTAGATTGACCGCGACGAATGGGGTGATCCCGGCCCGACCGGGAATTGGTTCCAGGCATTGGTTCCGGGCACTGGTTCCGGGCGCCGGTTTGCATAGACGCGATTGGGGAGTGCACAGCGATGGCGACGATACCCGCGCAATTCATGGATCTGCTTCAGCAGAAGACGGCTTTCGCCAATCTCGCAACCTTGATGCAAGATGGAACGCCGCAGGTGACGCCGGTCTGGTTCGACTACAAGGACGGCGTGGTGCGTGTGAACTCGGCCAAGGGCCGGACCAAGACCCGCAACATGAAGGAAGGGGCGCCGGTGGCGCTCTCGATCCTCGATCCGGACAATGCCTATCGCTACATCCAGATCCGCGGCCGTGTCCGGCACGTCACCGAGAAGGGGGCCGACGCGCATATCGACTCGCTCGCGAAGAAATATCTCGGGAAGGACAAATACCCCTTCTCTCAGCCGGGCGAGGTGCGCGTGATGTTCGAGATCGAGCCCACATCCACGAACACGATGGGCTGAGCCGCGCTGCGGATTATAGAAGATCGCCGACGGCATTGTTGTGGTAAGTCCGCAATGCCGTCAGGTGATCGGCGAGCGATTTTCCCGCGATCCGGTGATGATGGAGGCGGCCGAACGTGCTGTTCACCGTGATGTGCGTGACGCCGGCTGATTTCCAGAAATTGAATTCCCTGCGCCAGTCTTTTTCGTCTCCATCACCGGTGGAAACCCAGACCTCGATGCCGATGCTGGCCGGGTCACGACCTTCTTCACCGGCATAGCGGCGGAGCTTGGCGAACTCGGCCTTTGCGCTCTCATCCGCGGGATAGGCCAGCATCATCCAGCCATCGCCCCATTTGGCGGTGCGCCGGAGCGTCGCGTCATGATGGCCGCCGAACCAGATGGGGATGCGGCGCCGCGGCGGCAGCGGGTTGATGCCCGCATCCTGGATATGGTGCCATCGCCCCTCGAAGGTGACGTGCGGTTCGCCCCAGAGCGCCTGCATGACCCGCACCTGCTCCTCGGAGCGCTTGCCGCGATTGTGAAAATCCTCGTTGAGGCCGATGAACTCGACCTCGTTCCAGCCGATCCCGATGCCGAAGCGGAACCGCCCGCCCGACAGAACATCGAGAGAGGCCGCCTGCTTGGCGACCAGAACCGTCTGACGCTGGGGCAGGATCATCACCTGGGTGGAAAACCCGATCCGCGTCGTGCAGCCGCTGAGGAAGCCGAACAGCACGAAGGGATCATGGAAGAGATCGGCCGAGGTGTTGCGGTCTCCCCATCCCGGGCGGCTCGCGACGTTGACACCAAGGACATGATCCGGTGCGGCCAGATGATCATAGCCCTCCCCCTCCGCCGCTTCCGCAAAGGCGCGAACAGTGGCGGGCTCGCCGCCGATATCGATCAGCGGCAATGAAATTCCGAGCTTGATCACCCGCTCCTCCCTGGGTTCGGTCCGCCCAACCTATCGCGCCGGGACAGGGCTGTCGCGGCCGGGCTGTCGCGGCCACGCGCCTGGGCTATTGTGCGGCCCAGATGGCATCACCGAAAGCAAGGGGTGCGGCTTTGCTCAAGCTCGGATACAAGGCATCCGCCGAGCAGTTCGGCCCGACCGAATTGCTCGATTTCGCCTGCCTGGCCGAACGGTCCGGCTTCGATTCCGTGTTCATCAGCGACCATTTCCAGCCATGGAAGCATCATGGCGGCCATGCGCCCTTCTCGCTCGCCTGGCTTGGGGCGCTCGGGGCGAAGACGTCACGGATCATCATGGGCACCAGCGTGCTGACGCCCACCTTCCGCTACCATCCGGCGATCGTCGCGCAGGCCTTCGGAACTTTGGGAGCGATGTTCCCCGGCCGTCTGGTGCTTGGCCTCGGCACCGGGGAATCACTCAACGAAGTGCCCTCCACCGGCATGGCATGGCCCGAGTTCAAGGAGCGCTTTGCGCGTTTGCGCGAGGCGGTGATGCTGATCCGCAAACTATGGACCGAGGAACGGGTGACGTTCGCGGGGCAATATTATCGCACCGAGAAGGCGACCATCTATGACCGGCCGGAAAGCCCCGTGCCCATTTATGTCGCGGCCGCGGGGGCATTGGTCGCGCGCTATGCAGGGAGGCAGGGAGACGGGCTGATCTGCACCAGCGGCAAGGCATGGGACCTCTACACCGAGACCTTGCTGCCGAAAGTCGCGGAAGGGCTCGCCGAGGCCGGCTCGAGAGCGGAGAATTTCGAGCGGATGATCGAGGTCAAGGTCTCATTCGATGCCGAGATGGCGCGGGCGATGGAAGATACGAGGCACTGGGCCGTGCTGGCCCTGACGCCGGAAGAGAAACTCTCCGTCGAGGATCCGGTCGAGATGGACCGACTGGCCGCGAGCCTGACCGCGGAGCGGAGCGCGAGCCGCTGGATCGTCTCGACCGATCCTGACGAGCATGTCGCGCGCATCCGGGCCTATGTGGATCTTGGGTTCCGGCATCTCGTCTTTCATGCGCCGGGCCCGGACCAGGCCCGCTTCCTCCGCCTTTATGGCGAGCAGGTTCTGCCGCGCCTTCGCAAGCTTCCTCTGACGGCGGATGCGGCCGGGCATCAAGGAGCGGCATGACGGGTCTTGCCTCTCTCGAGATTTCCGCCGTCAGGAGCTTCAAGCATATCGAGCGCGGTGATGATCTGGCCGCGCTGATCGCGGGCGCCTTCCAGGAAAGCGGCCATGCGCTCCGCACCGGGGATGTGGTGGTGGTGGCGCAGAAGATCGTCTCGAAGTCGGAAGGACGCCTCGCTGACCTTGCTGCAATCTCCCCCTCCCCGCGCGCCGTCGCACTCGGTGCGGAGATCGGGAAGGATCCGCGGCTGGTGGAAGTCATCCTCTCGGAATCGGTCCGGGTGGTGCGCAAGCGCCCAGGCCTCTTGATCGTCGAGCACCGGCTTGGATTCGTCATGGCGAATGCCGGCGTCGATCAGTCGAACATCGCCGCGCCGGACGGCAGGGAACGCGCGCTGCTGCTGCCGGAGGACCCTGACGGAAGTGCTGCATCCTTGCGCGCACGGCTGCTCGCCCTGACCGGCGCAACGGTCGGGGTCGTCATCAATGACAGTTTCGGCCGGGCCTGGCGGCGCGGCACGACGGGCATCGCGCTCGGCGTGGCCGGGCTGCCCGCGCTGATCGATCTTCGCGGCCGCACCGACCTCTTCGGCCGCAGGCTGGAGGTGAGCATCGTCGGCTTCGCCGACGAGATCGCCGCCGCCGCCTCGCTGCTGATGGGGCAGGCGGACGAGGGACGGCCGGTCGTGCGGGTGCGCGGCCTCGAATGGTCGGCGCCCTTCTCTGCCGCCGCCACGCTCGTGCGACCGCCGGAGGAAGATCTCTTTCGATGACGGAAAATCTTGTTGTCGCGCTTTCCGGCGGCATCGGCGGGGCCAAGCTCGCGCTCGGGCTCTCCCGCATCCTGAAGCCCGAAAATCTGCTCGTCATCGCCAATACCGGTGATGATTTCGAGCATCTCGGTCTCTCTATCTCGCCCGATATCGACACGCTGACATACACGCTGGCCGGCCTCGACAATCCCGCGCTCGGGTGGGGGCGGCACGACGAGACATGGTCCTTCATGGAGACGCTCACGACACTCGGCGGGGCGGATTGGTTTCGTCTCGGGGATCGCGATCTCGCCATCCATATCGAGCGCACGCGGCGGCTCCGCGCCGGCGAGAGTCTCTCGGTTATCACTGCGGATTTCTGCCGCCGCCTCGGCGTCGGGCCACGCGTGCTGCCGATGAGCGACGATCCCGTACGCACGCGGCTTTACACGGACGAAGGCTGGCTCGATTTCCAGGATTATTTCGTCCGCCTGCGATGCCGCCCGGTCGTGCGCGAGATCATCTTCGCGGGTGCCACCAACGCACGGCCCCATCCGGATTTCCTGGCGGCTCTTGCAGACCATACGCTGCGCGCCGTCATCATCTGCCCGTCCAACCCGTTCATCAGCGTCGAGCCGATCCTCGCCGTGCCGGGCGTGCGCGCGGCCATCGCCGCCTGCCGGGCGCCCGTGGTGGCGGTCTCGCCGATCATCGGCGGGCGCGCGGTCAAGGGCCCGACAGCGAAGATGATGAGCGAGCTCGGCATCACGCCGGGCGTTGCCGCAATCGCCGAACGCTATGACGATTTGCTCGATGGCTATGTCATCGATCGGAGCGATGTGGCGGAAGCGGCCACCCTTGCGCCGCGCGTGACGCTGGCGCCGACATTGATGACGACGCTTGCCGAGCGAGAGCTTCTGGCCCGGATCGTACTCGACACCACGGACGCGATCCGCGCAGAAGGCACGGCCCGATGACCCGCCTTGACGGGATCTGGGCCGTCGTGCCCGTCAAGGAATTCGGAAGCGCGAAACAGCGTCTTTCCCGCTTCCTGACACAAGAGCAACGTCGCGCTCTGGCTGCCTGCATGGTCGAGGACGTGCTCGAGGCACTGGCCGCCGTTCCCGAGCTTGCCGGCATCCTCGTCGTCACGGAAGAGCCCGTCGCCATCCATCTCGCGCAACGCTATGGCGCCGAGACCAGCACCGATGGCGCGCGCAGCGGACATACCGGCGCCGTTGCCGCCGCCGCCCGACGCCTCGCCCGCGAAGGCCGTGCCGGGATGATGACGATGCCCGGAGACATTCCCGCCATCACCGCCGCCGAGGTTTCGGCCATACTCGCCGCGCACAAGCCCGCGCCTTCCTTCACCATCGTGCCGGCGCATGACGAGCTCGGCTCCAATGCCGTTGTCGTTTCTCCACCGGACGCATTGCCCCTTCAATTCGGCGACAACAGCTACTTCCCGCACCTCGACTCTGCCCGCCGCGCCGACCTCACGCCGACTATCGTCCGCCAGCCCGGCATCGCCATGGATATCGACCACCCGGCCGATCTCGCTTCCTTCCTGCGCATGAAATCCGCCCATCCGACCCGCACCCGCACGTTTTTGCAGGAGATAAAAGCAGGGGAAGCGATCCCCTGGCCTTAGTCCGCAGCGGCGAGCCGGCGGGGCGGGGTTTGGACGACGGGGGCGAGCGGCGTCGCGTTGAAGGAGGCGGCGCGGCGCTCCGGCGGCGCGGGGCGGTAGAGCGTGTCGCGCTGGAGGGGCACGCGGCCGAGGGAACGGATCAGATCTTCCATCGATTCAGGCGGGAATTCCTGCCCATGCTCGGTGCCGGCGGCGCGGGAGATGCTTTCGTTCATCAGCGTCCCGCCGAGGTCGTTCGCGCCGGCCTCGAGGCATGCGGCGGCGCCCGCGGGACCCATTTTCACCCAGGATGTCTGGATATTCGTGATGTGCGGATGGAGCGCGAGTCGCGCGACCGCGTGCATCAGCACGGCCTCGCGGAAGGTCGGCCCGCGGCGCGCGGCCCCGCGCAGATAGATCGGCGCTTCCATGTGAACGAAGGGCAGTGGAACGAACTCCGTGAATCCGCCGGTTTCGGCTTGCAGATCGCGCAGCGCCAGAAGATGCCGCGCCCAGGAGATCGGCGGCTCCACATGCCCGTACATGATCGTTGAGGTGGTGCGAAGACCGAGGCGATGGGCGGCGCGCGCAACATCGAGCCACGCTTTCGTATTCACCTTGTCCGGGCAGATGATGGCGCGCACATCATCGTCCAGGATTTCGGCAGCCGTGCCCGGCAAGGTTCCAAGGCCCGCGTCCTTGAGCCTGGCCAGGAACGCAGGCACGGTGAGGCCGAGCGTGGCCGCGCCCTGGGTGACTTCGAGCGGCGAGAAGGCATGGATATGCATGCCGGGAACCGCCGCCTTGATGGCGCGGCAGATGCCGAGATAGGTCTCCCCCGTATAGTCGGGGTGGATGCCGCCTTGGAGACAGACTTCGGTGGCGCCCCGGTCCCAGGCCTCGACCGCGCGGCGCACGATCTCCTCAAGCGCAAGGTCATAAGGCGCGCCGCGCAGCGCCTCATGCGTCTTTCCCTTCGAGAAAGCGCAGAAACGGCAACGATAATAGCAGATATTGGTGTAGTTGATATTGCGATTGACGGCGTAACGCACGACATTGCCGCTCACCGTGCGGCGAAGCTCGTCGGCAGCGGTGAGGACGCGCCGATAATCGGCATCACGCGCCGCGAAGAGCCGCACGATCCCGGGATCATCCAGCCGCCGGCCGTCTCTCGCCCTCGCGATGATCTCCTCGATATGCGGATCGATCGTCGCCGCATGGATCGTGGGCGGGCGCGGCGGCACGGTCGTTCCGGGAGACCATCGATCCTCGCGCGCAAGACCCTCGGCATCGCTCATGCGGCGCACGCGCGTCGCGACTTCGGGCGCGAGCCAATCGCCGGCCTGCCGCGCATAGGAGGGATAGACCGCGAGCCGGTTCACCAGCAGCTTGCCGGCTTCGGCGCTGCGCCGTGAAAGCTCCGTGATCGCCGGCCAGGGCGCTTCGGGATTGACATGGTCCGGCGTCACCGGCGAGACGCCGCCCCAGTCGTTGATTCCGGCCGCGATCAGCCGCGGATAGACACCGGGGGAAAGATTGGGCGGCGCCTGAATGTTCATCTCCGCCCCCAGGATCAAACGCGCGGCGGCGATCGTCCACAGCATATCCTCGAGATCCGGCTCCGTGGCATCGGCACGCTTCGTGCCCGCCTTGGCGCGGAAGTTCTGGATGATGACTTCCTGGATATGCCCGTAGGAGGCGTGAAGATCGCGGATGGCAAGGAGCGCATCGAGCCTTTCGGGGCGTGTCTCGCCAATCCCGATCAGGATGCCGGTGGTGAAGGGCACACGAAGCTCGCCCGCCAGCCGCAACGTCTCCAGCCGCGCGGCAGGATGCTTGTCCGGCGAGCCGTAATGCACGCCGCCAGGCTCGCAGAGACGCTCGCTCACCGATTCCAGCATGATGCCCTGGCTCGCGGAGACCTCTCGCAGGCCGGCGATGTCCTCTCGCGTCATCACGCCGGGATTGAGGTGCGGCAGCAGCCCGGTTTCGCGCAGCACCATCGCGCCCATCGCGCGCAGATAATCGATCGTGGAAGCATGGCCGAGCGAAGCCAGTGCCTCCCGCGCGGCGCGGTAGCGCAGCTCCGGCTTGTCGCCGAGGGTGAAGAGCGCCTCCGTGCAACCGGCCTCTTCCCCTGCGCGCGCAATCGCCAGCACGTCGTCCGGCAAGAGATACGCGGGGCTTGCGGCGCGCGGCCGCTCGGCGAAGGTACAGTAATGGCAGACATCCCGGCACAATTTGGTGAGCGGGATGAAGACCTTTCGCGAGTAGGTGATGAGCCGCCCATGGCCTTCGTCGCGCAGAAGTTCGGCCGCCGCCATCAGTTCCGCGAGCGGTGCCCGCAGGAGCCACTCCAAAGAGGGCCCGTTCAGCGAGAGATTCGATCCGTCCATCGCCCCGATCATTGCCCCGGTCATCACTCTGTGATCATCGCTGCGTGATCCTCGGCACTTCCGGCAACAGATATGCCCTGTTCCGTCCGAACCCAACGGTGGGGGCCTGTTTGCCTATGCTGGCCGGTAGAGGCATCCTGCGGGATCGCACCACAGGATGCAATCCGGGAGCAGGTTGTCATGCAGATCGGCTTGAACGCACCCACCGCAGGGCCGCTCGCCGTCGCGGATTCCCTTACGCACATTGCCCTCGAGGCCGAGGCGATCGGGTTCGACTACCTCGCCTTCAGCGATCACATCGTCATCCCGGCGGATATCCAGGCGCGCTATCCCTATTCCGAGACGGGCGAGTTCCCGCAGGGCGCGCGTGCCGGACGGCATGAGCAACTGACCGAGATCGCCTTTGTCGCCGCGAAAACATCGCGCCTGCGTCTCGTGACTTCGGTGATGGTCGTGCCGCACCGTCCGGCTGTTCTCACGGCAAAAATCCTCTCGACCATAGACCTGCTCTCAAATGGCCGGCTCACGGTGGGCATCGGCGCTGGCTGGATGAAGGAGGAGTTTGAGGCCATCGGCGCACCGCCCTTCGCCGGGCGCGGCGCCGTCACCGACGAATATCTGCAGGCATTCCGCGCGCTCTGGACCAGCGAAAAGCCGCGCTTTGCCGGCAAATACGTCGCATTCGACGGCATCACCTTCGAGCCCAAACCAATACAACGCCCGCATCCGCCCATCTGGGTCGGCGGCGAGAGCGGGCCGGCGCTCCGCCGCGCCGCCAGGCTCGGCGATGCCTGGTACCCGATCGGCACCAACCCCGCGAATCTGCTCGACAGTTTGCCGCGCTACCGCGCCGGCGCCGAACGGATCCGCAATCTCGCCGCCGAGGCCGGACGCAGCGTGGCGCTGGCCCTGCGCTGCGGGAGGCACGGCGCGGAGCTGCCGAAGAAGGCGGATGACGGCGAACGGCGGCTCTTCTCAGGCACTTCAGGCGAGATCGCTGGCGACCTCCGCGATCTCAAGACCCTCGGCGTCGCCTATGTCGATTTCACGATCGCGCATCCCACGCTCGCGGCGACGCTCACGGAAATGAAGCGATTCCGGGACGAGGTGCTGGCCCGGGTGTAGGACCGAAATCTGCCCCTCGGACTTATGCTTCCGCGCGGCCGCCCAACAGAACCTCGCGCTTGCCGACATGGTTGGCAGGACTGACGACGCCGTCTTTCTCCATCTGCTCGATCAGGCGGGCGGCACGGTTGTAGCCGATCTGCAGGTGGCGCTGGATGAAGGAGGTCGAGGCCTTGCCTTCGCGGGCGACGAGCGAGACGGCCTGCTCGTAGAGGCCGCGTTCGCCTTCGCTGCCGCCCTCACCCATGCCGGGAATGGCGGGGCCGGAATTGTCATCCTCCTCGGCTTCGGTGATCTCCTCGATATAGGCCGGCTCGCCCTGCTCGCGCAGGTACTCGACCACGGCCTCCACCTCGGCGTCCGAGACGAAGGGACCGTGGACGCGGGTGATGCGGCCGCCGCCCATCATGTAGAGCATGTCGCCCTGGCCAAGCAGCTGCTCGCTGCCCTGCTCGCCGAGGATGGTGCGTGAATCGAACTTGCTGATCACCTGGAAACTGATGCGGGTCGGGAAATTGGCCTTGATGGTGCCGGTGATCACGTCCACCGAGGGACGCTGGGTCGCCATGATGACATGGATGCCGGCGGCGCGGGCCATCTGGGCGAGGCGCTGGACCGCGGCCTCGATATCCTTGCCGGCGACCATCATGAGATCGGCCATCTCGTCGATGACGACGACGATGAAAGGCAGCGGCTCGAGCACCAGCGGCTGCTCCTCGAACATCGGCCGGCCGGTCTCGGCATCGAAGCCGGTCTGCACGCGCCGGGTGACGACCTCGCCCTTGGCGCGGGCTGCCGCGACACGCTCGTTGTAGCCGCCGATATTGCGCACGCCGACCTGGCTCATCGAACGGTAGCGCCGCTCCATCTCCCGCACCGTCCATTTCAGCGCGGTGACGGCCTTCTTGGGTTCCGTGACCACCGGTGCCATCAGGTGCGGAATGCCCTCATAGACCGAAAGCTCGAGCATCTTCGGGTCGATCAGGATCAGCCGGCACTGATCGGGCGGCATGCGGTAAAGGAGCGAGAGGATCATCGCATTGACGCCGACCGACTTGCCCGAGCCGGTGGTACCGGCGATGAGAAGATGCGGCATGCGGGCGAGATCCGCGGCCACCGGCGCGCCCGAGATGTCCTTGCCGAGCGCGAGCGCAAGGCGCGCAGGGTGCTTCACCCAATCGTCGGTCGCCAGAAGCTCCGAGAGATAGACCGTCTCGCGCCGGCTGTTCGGCACCTCGATGCCGATCACGTTGCGGCCGGGCACGGTGGCGATGCGCACCGCCGTGACCGAGAGGCTGCGCGCGATATCGTCCGCAAGCCCGATCACGCGGGCGCTGCGGATGCCGGGCGCGGGCTCGAGCTCATAGAGCGTGACGACCGGGCCGGGGCGGATCTCGACGATCGCGCCCTGCACGCCATAATCGCCGAGGACGGATTCGAGCAGGCGGGCATTGGCCTGCAGCGATTCGGCGGAAGGGCCGGTGGTGGCCCGGGCCGGCGCGGGCTTGAGCAAGGAAAGGGAGGGAAAGCGGAATCCGTCCTCGAGCGGGAGGCTCTCCTGCCGCGGCGGCGGCGCGGCCCGGCGCGGGGCCACGCGCGGACGCGGGGGCGGCGCGGCGGCGTCGAGCCGCGGCTCCCGCCGAACCTGGATGTCCGCTTCCGCTTCATCTTCCACGGCGTCGAGATTGGCGAGCAGCTTCGCGATCGGCTCGGGCTCCGCCGCCTTGGCCGGAAAGCGGATGAGCCGCCGCGCAAAGCCGATCGCGTTCCAACCGTGATGGACGGAGAAGCGGGCGGCATCGGCGGCGCCGCGGCCTGCCACCTGCCATTCGCCCTGAGAGAGGCCGAGCGCGAGCCAGCCGGAGATGCCGGCCAGCACCACCAGCATCGCCCAGCCGAGCAGAAGGCCGAGCGGACCGAGCAGCCCATCGCCGGCAGCGATCACCGTGCCGCCGATCAATCGGCCGATCGCGCCGCCGGGACCGGCCATGACCGGCCAGGCGAGGTTGGTCGTGCTCGCGGTGACGGCGCCGAGCACGGCGGAGAAGGCTGGCACGGCGATCGAGATGCCGACCAGACGCGGGCCGAGGCGGCCGAGCCCGAGTCGCGACGCGACACGCCAAGCCCAGGCCAGCATCGCGAGCCCGGGCAGGATGGCCGCGAGCCCGAAGCTCTGAAGCAGGAGATCGGCGAGCAGGGCGCCGGCCGGCCCGGCAAGATTGTGCGGGATCGCGCCGCTCGCCGTGTTGAGGGAGGGGTCGCGCGGATCGTAGGAGGCGAGCGCAAGCAGGAAGGCGATCGCCGCGAGGCCAAGCGCGAGACTGCCCAGCTCCGTCAGCCGGCGGCGGATGAGGGCCTTGATCGCGGGCGAAGCCAGGCTCTGGATCGATTGGGCGGTGGCCATGCGCGCTTGAAGTCCCCTGCTCCGTTCAGCTGATATCTTAGCCTATAACCGCGAAGCATCTGATGAAAAAAGCGGCGGGCCGGCGATGGCAATGCGACTCGACGTGGCGGTGGCGGTGGTCGGCGCAGGGCCGGTGGGGGCTTCGCTCGCCTGCCGGCTGGCGGAGAGCGGGATTGCGACTGCGGTGATCGACCGTGCGCCCCTGCCACCGATGGAGCATCCGGATTTCGACGGCCGCGCCTATGCGATCGCTTCCGGCTCGCGACCCCTGCTCGATGCGGGTGGTGTGTGGCCGAGGCTTCCCTTTCCCGCCTGCCCGATCCTCGGCATCCGGGTGACCGATGGGCGACTCGGGCGCCCGGCCTCGCGCCTGAAGCTCGGCTTCGATGTGAGGGAAGCGGGCTCGGACGCCCCGTTCGGCTGGATGGTCGAGGCGCGGAGCCTGCGGATGGCGCTCAATGCGCGGATGGCCGAGCTTCCCAGCCTCTCGGTGTTCGCTCCCGCCGAAGCGCGGGTCGAGCGGTCGGAAGCGGGGGTGCGCATCGCGCTCACGGATGGGACCGAGATTGCGGCGCGCCTGGTGGTGGCGGCGGAGGGGCGAAGAAGCCCGCTCGCGCGCGCGGCGCGGATCCCCTTCACGCGCTTCTCTTACAGGCAGGAGGCGATCGTCGCAGCGATCGCGCATGAGCGGCCGCACGACAATGTGGCGCTCGAGCATTTCCTGCCGGCGGGCCCCTTCGCGCAGCTTCCGATGAGCGCGACCGAGGGGGCCGAGCATGTCTCGGCGATCGTCTGGACCGAGGAGGCCCGGCTCGCCGATTCGCTCTTCGCCCTCGATGACCGGCGGTTCGGGGCGGAGATCGCGCGGCGGCTCGGAGGGTTTCTCGGGGCGGTGCGGCCGCTCGGGCGGCGCTTCCGCTATCCGATCGGGGCGATGCTCGCCCACCGCTACACCGATGTGCGGATGGTGCTGGCAGGGGACGCGGCCCATGGCATTCACCCGATTGCGGGCCAGGGGCTCAATCTCGGGTTCCGCGATGCGATCGCGCTCGCCGCTCTGGTGGAGGAAGTGGCGGAAGCGGGGGAGGATCCGGGCATGCCCGCCCTGCTGCGGCGCTATCAGCGGGCCAGGCGGGCGGACAATCTGCTGATGCTGGCAGCAACCGATGGGCTCGAACGGCTCTTCAGCAACGATATCAAGCCGCTCCGCCTGGCGCGCGATCTCGGGATCGCCACGGTCGATCGCATGCCACGCCTCAAGCGGTTCTTCATCCGCCAGGCGACGGGGGTTGCCTCTTGATGAGGGCGCCGTGGCGGATCTCCTCCGGCAGGCAGAGAGCGGCGAGCGCGGGAGCGGCATCCTCGGGGCGCGGAAGCAAGCTGCGATCCTCGGCGGGCATGGCGCGGAGGCGGAGCTTGCTCGCCATCGGGCCGGGATCGAAGAGATTGACGCGGAGATTGGTGTTGCGCGTCTCGTCCGCCCAGCTCAGGGCGAGATACTCCATGCCGGCCTTGCTCGCGCCATAGAGCCCCCAATAGGCGCGGGGGGCGCGCGCCCGCGCATCGGTGACAAAGACGGCACGGCCGGCCTCGGCGGCGAGGAGAAGGGGCGCGGTGGTGCGGATCAGCCGCCAGATCGCGGCGAGATTGATCTCCATCACCTCGGCCCAGTCAGCGGGCAGGATATGGCCCGCGGGCGTGAGCGGGCCGAGCACGGCGGCATTGGCGACGAGCACATCGAGCCGGCCGAAGCGCGTGGCGATGCTCGGGCCAAGCGTATCGACCGTCTCGCCGCTGCGGAGATCGAGCGGCACCAGCGTCGCAGTGCCGCCGACGGCACGGACGGCGTCATCCGTCTCCTCAAGCCCGCCCACCGTGCGGGCGGTGATGACGAGGTCCGCGCCCAGCCGGGCGAGCGCCACCGCGGCCGCCGCGCCCAGCCCGCGGCTTGCTCCGGTGACCAATGCCACCCGCCCTTCGAGCGGGCGGGTCAAGGCTCAGCGTTCCTCGGAGAGGAGCGAGAGCTGACGCTCGGTATTGTCGGTGACGTCCACGGGCGGGATCGGGTAATCGCCGGTGAAGCAGGCATCGCAGAAGGCGGGATGATGCGGGTCGCGCGGGCCATGGCCGAGCGCGCGATAGAGCCCGTCGATCGAGATGAAGGCAAGGCTGTCGACGCCGATCAGGCGTGCCATCTCACCGAGATCATGCCGCGCGGCGAGGAGATGGCTCTCCTCCGGCGTGTCGATGCCGTAGAAGCAGGAATGCTTGGTGGGCGGGGAGGAGATGCGCATATGCACTTTCGAAGCCCCGGCGGCGCGCACCATCTCGACGATCTTGCGGCTGGTCGTGCCGCGCACGATCGAATCGTCGACCAGGACGACGCGCCTTCCCGCCAGCACGGAGCGGTTGGTGGAATGCTTGAGCTTCACGCCGAGATGGCGAATCTGGTCGGTCGGCTCGATGAAGGTGCGGCCGACATAATGATTGCGGATGATGCCAAGCTCGAAGGGAATGCCGCTCTCGGCCGAGTAGCCCATCGCCGCAGGCACGCCTGAATCCGGCACCGGAACGATCAGGTCTGCCGACACGGGCGATTCGCGGGCGAGCTCCGCGCCGATGCGCTTGCGCGACTCATAGACCGATGCGCCCTCCATCCGCGAATCCGGGCGGGCGAAATAGATATATTCGAAGACGCAGAAGCGCGGATGATGCGTGCGGCCGAAGGGACGGATGCTGCGCACGCCGGCATCGGTGATCTCGACGATTTCGCCCGGCTCCACATCCCGGACGAATTCGGCACCGACGATCTCGAGCCCGCAGGTCTCGCTCGCCAGCACATAGCCCGGCGTTCCGTCGGCACCGGCGAGTCGGCCGAGGATGAGCGGGCGGACGCCGAGCGGATCACGCGCGCCGATCAGCGCGGTGTTGGTGAGGGCCACCAGGCTGTAGGCGCCGGTGACCTGCTTCAGCGCATCGATCAGCCGGTCCAGCACGGTCGAATAGGTGCTGATGGCGATGAGATGGACGAAGACCTCGGAGTCCGTGGTGGACTGAAAGAGGCAGCCGCGGCGGACAAGCTCGCGGCGCAGGCGATGGGCGTTGGTGAGATTGCCATTGTGGCCGACCGCGAAGCCGCCGAACTCGAAATCGGCATAGAGCGGCTGGACATTGCGCAGCACCGTGTCGCCGGTGGTGGCATAGCGATTATGGCCGATGGCGTGCGTGCCGGGTAGCCCGGCAATGACACGAGCATCGCCGAAATTGTCGCCGACGAGACCGAGGCCCTTGTGCGAATGGAAATGCCGGCCATCGAAGGAGACGATGCCGGTCGCCTCCTGGCCGCGATGCTGGAGCGCATGCAGGCCGAGCGCGGTGACCGCCGCCGCATCGACGACGTTCCAGACACCGAAGACCGCGCATTCCTCATGAAGCTTGTCATCCGCAGGATCGTCGGGCGTGAAATCGTGAGGCGCGAAATCGTCGGGACGGGGCATCATTCCGGCACTCCTCCTCAATGAGTCGGCGGGTCGAGCGCCGAGCCATCCGGGCTCGCCTGCAAGAGCGCCGTTGCCCCGGGCGAGACCGGCGCCGGCGGCGGATCGAGCCGCGGGCGATAGCGCGCCGGCACCATCTGCACCACCCAGGCGGCGCCGTCATAGGCGAAAGGAAGGGCCCGGGCGGCCAGCACCACCGGCGGCCAGGCGGCGGGTGCCTCGATCAGTCCGAGCACGATATAGGCAACGATGATCAGCACCGCACCCCGGGCGAGGCCGAAAACGAGGCCGAGCGTGCGATCGAGCCCGCCCAGGACCGAGTTTCGCACCATCCCGCCGATGAAGGAGGCGATCAGCGAAAGAACGATCAGGCTGGCGAGGAAGACGGCCGCAACGGCCGCGCCGTCGGCCATGCCGGGATCGGTGATCATCTCGCGCGCCCTGGCCGAGGCGAAAGGAAAAGCGATGGCGGCAATCACGGCGGCGCCAAGCCAGGCACCAACCCCCAGCACCTCCCGCACGAAGCCGCGCGCGAAGCCGATCAGCGCCGAGATGCCGACCACGCCGAGAACGAGCAGGTCCACCCAGTTCATGCAACCGCCGCCAGCCCTGCCGGCATGTTGTTCCTATAGCGCCGATTAAGGCGGATTCGCCAAGCTGTCATCGGCTTCGCCCATCGGCCTTGCGAAAAGATCCGACGAGATCGGAAACATGGCCGATGCCCGAGAGAGACAAGCCCTCCGGCGCCGTGAGCGGCCGCGCGCCGCGCGCCATCCGCCGCGGCAGAGAGGCGGCGGCGAAGCCAAGCTTGGCGGCCTCCTTGAGCCGCGCCTCCGCCTGCGCGACCTGGCGCACCTCCCCGGAAAGACCGATCTCCCCGAAATAGACCATGTCCGCCGCGGTGGGCACCGACGTCGCGGCGGAGACCACCGCGGCCGCAACCGCGAGATCGGCCGCCGGCTCGGCGATGCGCAGTCCTCCCGCGATATTGAGATAGACATCCGCGCCGGCGAGCGTGAGCCCGGCACGGGCCTCCAGCACCGCGAGCAGCATGGCGAGCCGCCCGCCATCCCAGCCGACGACCGCGCGGCGCGGCGCGCCCCCACCGCCGGGCGCGAGCAGCGCCTGCACCTCCAGGAGAACCGGCCGCGTGCCCTCGATTCCGGCGAAAACGGCGCTGCCGGCGACGTTGCCGCGCCGCTCGGCGAGAAAGATGGCCGAGGGATTGGCGACCTCGGCCAGCCCGCGATCCGTCATCTCGAAGACGCCGATCTCGTCAGTGGCGCCGAAGCGGTTCTTGACCGCGCGGAGAATGCGGAACTGATGGCCGCGATCGCCCTCGAAGGTAAGCACCGCATCCACCATGTGCTCGAGCACGCGCGGGCCGGCGATGGCGCCGTCCTTCGTCATGTGGCCGACGAGAACCAGTGAAAACCCTGTGGATTTCGCGAGCCGCGTCAGCTCGAACCCGCTCGCGCGCACCTGATTGACGGTGCCGGGCGCGGATTCCACCGCTTCGAGCCACATCGTCTGGATCGAATCGATCACGACGAGGGTGGCGCCGCTTTTCTCGAGCGCAGGCGCGATCTCGCCGAGATCGATCGCCGCGGCAAGCTCGACCGGCGCATCGGCAAGGCCGAGCCGCAGTGCACGCAGCCGCACCTGCTCGACCGATTCCTCGCCCGTGACATAGAGCACGCGCCGCCCGGCGCGCGCGACCGCGGCGGCGGCCTGGAGCAGCAGGGTCGATTTGCCGATCCCCGGATCCCCACCCACCAGAATGGCGGCCGCCGGAACGAGCCCGCCGCCCAGCACACGATCGAGCTCCGCAATCCCCGTTTCCGTGCGTGGCGCGGGCGCGCTTTCCCCCGCGAGCGGAACGAAGGAAAGCGCCCTGGCTGTGGCCCCTCCCCGGCCTGCCGGCAGCTTCGCCGCCGGGCGCGGCGTCACGATCTCCTCGACGAGCGTGTTCCACTCCCCACAGCTCTCGCAGCGGCCGACCCAACGCGCGCTGACCGCGCCGCAGGATTGGCAGACGAAACGGGTGGAGGCCTTGGGCATGGAGGTCAGGTCATACGAGGTTTTGGCGGATCGCCGCGCGATCCGGCAGGGGCTTTGCCCCCGCGCCCCACTGGGGCGTGGAGGCCCCAGACCCCCATCCGTTTTCTGTGCCGCGCAGCATGGATGGGGTCCAGGGCCTCAAGGCCCTGGCGGGTCCTGGGTGCAGCCCTGAACTCTTGGTTTTCAAATCTTCGCCGCCAAGAGCAGGATGAGATCGCTCACGCTCACTCATCCTGCTCTTGGTCTTTGTTTTGTCGCGTGATTCAGACCTCCGGTGATTCCACCTTCGGTCATCACGCTCTAGTCGCACAATTCCATCTTGATCGGGCCCTCGCGGCGGCCGTGGGTGAACTGGTCGACGACGGGGTTGCCGCTCGTAAGGAGCGAGGTGCCGGGGCCGCGCCAGACAATGCGGCCTTCGTGAAGCATGGCCGCCTCGTCGCCGATATGCTGGGCCGAGCTCATATCGTGGGTGATGGCGAGCGCGGTCGAGCCGAGGCGCTTCACACAATCGACGATCAGTCCGTCGATCACGGCACCGAGGATCGGGTCGAGGCCGGTGGTGGGCTCGTCGAAGAAGAGCAGCTCGGGCCGGGCGGCGATGGCGCGGGCGAGGGCCACGCGCTTCTGCATGCCGCCCGAAAGCTCAGCCGGGAAGAGGCGGCTCACCTCCGGACCGAGCCCGACCTGGGCAAGGATCTCCCCCGCCTGCGCCCTTGCCTCCGCCCGCGTGACGCGATGGCGGGCGAGCAGCCCGAAGGCGACATTTTCCCAGACCGGGAGCGAATCGAAGAGCGCGCCGTTCTGGAACAGCATGCCGACCTTAGCATAGACCGCGCGTCGGGCGCGGGGCGGGAGCTTCAGCACATCCTCGCCATCGATCTCGATCGTGCCGGCATCGGGGGTGAGCAGATTGAGAATGCATTTGACCAGCACCGACTTGCCGGTGCCGGAGCCGCCGATCACGACAAGCGAGGTGCCCGGCATGATATCGAGATCGATGCCATCCAGCACCTTCTTCTCGCCAAAGGATTTGACGAGCCCGCGGATACGGATTTTCGGCGGCACTTCGCTCATTGGCTGAAGAAGAGGCCGGTCAGCACATAGTCGAAGGCGAGAATGAGGATGGAGGCGGAGACGACCGCGGCGGTCGTCGCCGCACCCACGCCCTCGGCGCCGCCGCGCGTCATATAGCCGTTGTAGCAACCCATCAGCGCGATCAGGAACCCGAAGACCGCCGCCTTCACGAGGCCGGAGACGACATCGATCGTCTCGAGAAAAGAGAAGGTGCTGTGCAGGTACGCGGCGGGATTGAAGCCGAGCGAGGTGGTGCTGACGACGAAGCCGCCGAGCACGCCAAGGATATCCGCCACCACCACCAGCAGCGGCAGCGCGATGACGCCGCCAAGAAGCCGGGGGGCGACGAGATATTTCATCGGATCGGTGGAGAGGGTGGCGAGCGCGTCGATCTGGTCGGTGACGCGCATGGTGCCGATCTCGGCCGCCATCGCCGCGCCGACGCGGCCCGCGACCATGAGGCCGGCGAGCACCGGGCCAAGCTCCCGCGTCACAGAGAGAACCACGACCGAGGCGACAGCGCCCTGGGCCGAGAAGCGGGCAAAGCCGGTATAGGACTGAAGGGCCAGGACCATGCCGGTGAAGATCGCGGTGAGCGCGACCACGGGCAGGCTGAAATAGGCCATCTCCACCAGCGCGCGGACGAACATGCGGAGATGAAAGGGCGGGCGGATGAGGTGGGAGAGGCCGCTTACGGCAAAGAGCACGATCCGCCCGGCCGTGCGGCAGAGCATGAGGACCGGCCGCCCGATGGCGGCGAGCGCCGCGGGCAAGGATGTCACGCGGCGACCACCACGCGGTGATAGCGCGGCCCGAGCGCGGTGAGGATCTCGTATTCGTTGGTCTCGGCCGCGTCGGCCACGGCGGCGAGCGGCTGGGCGGGGCCGATCAGCTCGAGCCAATCGCCCGGGCGGAGGCCCGAATGGTCGGTCGCGTCATAGGTCGTGAGGTCCATGGAGACACGGCCTACCAGCGGCAGGCGCCTTCCGTCAAAGATGGCGACGCCGCGATTGGAGAGGCGGCGCGACCAGCCGTCGGCGTAGCCGACGGCAATGGTGGCGATGCGGCTTTCACGCGTGGCCTGCCAGGTGGCGTTGTAGCCGACGCTCTCGCCGGGCTGGAGTGTGCGCAGGCTGAGCACGCGGGCGGCAAGGCCGATGACGGGGCGCATGGGGTTCGGCCGGCCGGGCACGGGGTTGATGCCGTAGAGCGCCGCGCCCGGGCGCGCGAGGTCGGAGGCAAAGCGGGGGCCCAAAAAGATGCCGGAGGAATTGGCGATGGAGCGCGGCGCGGGCGGCAGGCGGGCGGCCAGCGCGGCGAAGCGCGCGCGCTGGTGCTCATTGAGCGGATCATCCGCGCTTTCGGCGCTGACGAGATGGGTCATCACATAGCTCAGCATGATGCCGGCGAGCAGCGCGGGATCGGCGGCGAGTTCCGCCACCTCTGCCTCGGTGAGGCCGAGGCGCGACATGCCGGTATCGATATGCAGGATTGCCGGAAGGGCAGTGGCGGCGCGGGCGGCCTCGGCGCGCCAGAGGGCGATTTCGTGCAGCGATCCGAGAACGGGAATGATCGCCCGCGCGCGATGGACGGATTCGGTTCCGGGGATGAGGCCATTCAACACGCAAACCATGGCGCCGGGGAGAAACGGGCGGATCGCCAACGCTTCCTCGAGATGCGCGGTGAAGAAATGAAGGCACCCGGCTTCGTGCAGCGCCGGGGCGACGAGGGCGGCGCCTATTCCGTAGGCATTGGCCTTGACCACGCCGGCGACCGGGCCGGCGGGATGCTGAGCGCAGAGCACGCGCCAGTTGGCGACGATGGCGGGGAGATCGATCGTCAGGATGGCGGCGGCGGTTTCAGCCTCAACAGCCGGCATCGGAATGCTGGAGGTCGAGATCGGCGAAGCGGGTGAACTCGGCCTCGAAGAAGAGGTCGATCTTGCCGGTGGGGCCGTGGCGCTGCTTGGCGAGGAAGAGCTCGGCGCGGTTATGGACCCGCTCCATGTCCCGCTGCCACTTCTCGGTGGCTTCCTGGAAACGCTCCTCGGACTCGAAGCTCATCTGCTTGGGCGCGCGCTGGGCGTAATAATACTCATCCCGATAGATGAACATCACCGAGTCCGCGTCCTGCTCGATCGTTCCGGATTCGCGAAGATCGGCGAGCTGCGGGCGCTTGTCCTCGCGCGCCTCGACCGCGCGCGAGAGCTGTGAGAGGGCGAGCACCGGCACCTCCAGCTCCTTGGCGATGGCTTTCAGGCCCTGGGTGATGTGGCTGATCTCGAGCACGCGGTTCTCCGGCCTTGTGCCTGCGGCGGGGCGCATGAGCTGGAGATAATCGATGACGAGGAGGGCGAGGCCGCGCGTGCGCTTGAGCCGCCGCGCACGGGTGCGGAGCGCGGAGAGGGTGATGGCGGGCGTGTCGTCGATCTCGAGCGGGAGGCTGCTGATCTCGCGCGAGACGGCGACGAAGCGGTCGAAATCGCGCTGGCCGATCTCGCCCCGGCGGATGCGGTCCCCGCTGATGCGCGCCTGCTCGGCGAGGACGCGGGTGGCGAGCTGCTCGGCGCTCATCTCGAGGGAGAAGATGGCGACGGCCGGCCTCTTCGAATTGCCGGCGGAGACGGCGAGGAGCGCGCGGGCCGCGCCCACGGCGATGCAGACGGCAAGCGAGGTCTTGCCCATGCCGGGGCGGCCGGCGAGCACGACGAGATCCGAGGGATGGAGGCCGCCGGTCTTGGCATCGAGGTCGCGGAGCCCGGTGGTGAGGCCCGAGACATGGCCGGTACGGCGGAAGGCACGCTCGGCGCTTTCAATGGCCTGGGCGAGCGCACGCTCGAAATTGAGGAAACCGCCTTCGCCTGCGCCGCGGGTGGCGAGATCGTAGAGCGACTGCTCGGCCGCCTCGACCTGGTCGCGCGCGGTGAGCTCCGGCTCGGCGCCGAAGGCGCGATTGACCACCACCTCCCCCAGATCGATGAGCTGGCGGCGAAGCCAGGCATCATGGATGGTGCGGCCGTACTCGCCGGCGTTGATGATGCCGACGGTGGCGGCGAGAAGCTGCGCGAGATAGGCAGTGCCGCCGACCTCCTCCAGCACGCCGGAATGCTCGAACTCGGCGCGCAGCGTGACGGCGTCCGCCAGCTGGCCGGTTTCGACGCGGCGACGGATCGCCTCAAAGATGCGGACGTGGATCGGGTCCGCGAAATGGTCCGGGACGAGAAACTCGGAGACGCGCTCGAACGCCTTGTTGTTGGCAAGCAGCGCGCCGAGCAGCGCCTGTTCCGCCTCGAGATTGGTGGGCGGGCGGCGAAGGGCGTGGCCGAGAAGGGGTGGGTCGAGCGAATTCATGGCGGGGCGAACATAGCGTCGGCCGCCGAGTCCGGCAGCCTGTGGATAAGGAGGAACGTGGGGGCGGAACTGGGCGAGCACCCGATTTCGTCGGATCGCTCAGCCCAGCGCCGCGAGGGCAATGCGGGCAGCGGCCGCCACCAGATCGTCACGCGCCGGAGCATTCTTCTTCTCCAGCGTGACATAGATGGCGAGAACGATCGGTTGCTTGCCAGGGGGCCAAATCACGGCAAT
This sequence comes from Acetobacteraceae bacterium, assembly GCA_035509315.1. GTDB lineage: Bacteria > Pseudomonadota > Alphaproteobacteria > Acetobacterales > Acetobacteraceae > JAKAWQ01. Next base: position 84,637 of record DATJLS010000033.1, read on the forward strand.
GTCATTGGCGGTGCCGTAATCCCCGGTGCCGGTCTTGTCCGCGACCGCCCAATCCGCAGGAACGGCGGCGCGGATTCGCCTGAGGCCCGTCTTGCAGCCGCGCATCCAGGTGACGAGCTGGTTCCGCTGCGACGGGTCGAGCAGATCGCCGAGCATGGCGCGTCGCAGGTCCGCCATCATCGCGGCCGGGGTCGTGGTATCGCGCGGATCGCCCGGCACGGCACCGTTGAGCGCGATTTCCCAGCGATCGAGGCGGAACGAATCGTCGCCGATGGAGCGCGCGAAGGACGTCACGGCGGCGGGGCCGCCGAGCAGACGGATGATCAGATTGGCCGCGGTGTTGTCGCTATATTGCAGGGCAGCGGCACAGATGGCGGAGGTCGTCATGCCCGTGCCGACATGAAGGTTGGTGACTGGCGAGTATTTCACGAGAGCTTGGCTTCCATATTCGATCCTGCGCGCGAGCAGCGTGGGATCGCTCTCGCTCCGCTTCAAAATCGCCGAGACGGAAATGAGCTTGAAGGTGCTGCAGAACGGGAAACGTTCATCGGCGCGATGGCTCACCGTTTTCTTGTTCGCCGTGTTCAGCCCGGCGACGCCGATGCGCCCGCCGCCGGCCGCGGCTTCGAGCGCGGCGAATGTGGTTGCCGTGTCCGCGAAAGCAGACTTGCTTCCAAAGTGCGCGGCGGTGATGGCGGCGGAGGTCGCAGCGCGCAGAAATATGCGACGCGGGAATAGAATTTCAGGCAAGCAACGCGTCTCCTTGAATCCCGTCCAGCATCATAGGGATGAAGTTCCAGGAGTCTGGGGCCTGAGGCCCAGCTTGGTCCAGGGGCAGAGCCCTGGACTGCAATAATTTAGACGGTTTCTTGTCTTTTGCCGACGTTTCGGCCTAGCGCGCGGCGCCGAGGACCCAGGCGAGCACGCCTTTCTGGGCGTGGAGGCGGTTTTCCGCCTCGTCGAAGACGACCGATTGCGGGCCGTCGATCACCGCCGCCTCCACCTCCTCCCCGCGATGGGCGGGGAGGCAGTGCATGAAGATCGCATCCGGCGCGGCCCGGGCCATCAGGGCTTCGGTGACACGGTAGGGCGCGAGCAGGTTGTGGCGGCTCTCCTGCGGATCGTCCGACATGGAGACCCAGGTATCGGTGACGACGGCGCGCGCGCCGGCAACCGCTTCCTCCGGCGCATCGAAGATTTCGATGTTCGCACCTTCGGATTTGGCCCAGGCGACGAGGGCGCGCGGCGGGCGAAGCGGCTCGGGGGTGGCAAGGCGGAGGGTGAAGTGAAAGCGCGCCGCGGCCTCGATCCAGGAGCGGGCGACATTGTTCCCATCCCCCGACCACGCAACGATCTGGCCGGCGATGGGGCCGCGATGATCCTCGAAGGTCATCACGTCCGCCATGAGCTGGCAGGGGTGGGAGGCCTCGGTAAGGCCGTTGATGACCGGCACCGTCGCGTGCCGGGCAAGCTCGGCGAGCTTTCCCGCGCGATCCGTGCGGAGAAGGATCGCATCCACATAGCGCGAGAGCACGCGCGCGGTATCGGCGATGGTCTCGCCGCGGCCAAGCTGCATTTCCTTGCCGGTGAGCATGATGACATCGCCGCCGAGCTGGCGCATCGCGACCTCGAAGCTCACGCGCGTGCGGGTCGAGGGTTTTTCGAAGATCATGGCGAGCGTCTTGCCGGCGAGTGGACGCGAGCTGACCCCGCCCGCCTGACGGAAGCCGTGCGCGACATCGAGCATCTGGCGCAGCGTCGGCGTGTCGAAATCGCTGAGATCGAGGAAATGGCGCGGACGCGAAGGTGGCGCGCTCTCCCGATCCGCAGCCGAGCGCCTGAGCGCGCCGCTCATTTCGCCGCGGCCTTGGCGCTGGAAGGCAGGCAGCGGAGTGCCGCGCGGCGGAGCATGGCGAGTGCCTCGTCGCATTCGGGCTCACGGACGATGAGGGGCGGGACGAGACGGAGCACGTTCTCCCCCGCATTGACGGTGAGCAGCCCCTCGGCGAGGCAGGCGGCGTTAACCTCGGCCTGGGGCGGGACGCATTTGAGCCCGAGGATGAGGCCGGTGCCGCGCAGCTCGGAGAAGATCGCGGGGAATTCGGCGACGAGCCTCTCGAGACCGCGCCGAAGCCTGGCGGCCGTGCGCTCCACCGCCTCGAGGAAGCCGGGAGCGAGCACGACATCGAGCACCGCGTTGGCCGCCGCCGCGGCGAGCGGGTTGCCGCCGAAGGTGCTGCCGTGGCTCCCCGTCGTCATGTGGCGGGCGACACGCTCGGTGGCGAAGACGGCGCCCATCGGGACGCCGCCGGCAATGCCTTTCGCGGAGGTCATCACATCCGGCGTGACGCCGGCCCATTCATGGGCGAAGAGTCTGCCGGTGCGGCCCATGCCGGACTGGATCTCATCCATCCCGAGAAGGAGGCCGAATTCGTCGCAGGTAGCGCGGAGATCGCGCAGGAACTGGAGGTTCGCCGGGCGGATGCCGCCCTCGCCCTGCACCGGCTCGACGAGGATGCCGGCGGTTTCGGGGGTGATGGCGGCGCGCACCGCGTTGAGGTTGTTGAAGGGGACATGCTCGAACCCGTCCACCGGCGGGCCGTAGCCGTGGAGGTATTTTTCGTTGCCGGTGGCCGCCAGCATGGCCAGCGTGCGGCCGTGGAAGGCGCCCTCGAAGCAGATGAGGCGGAAGCGCTCGGGGTGGCCTTCCTCGGCCATGGTCCGGCGCATCATCTTCACCATGCCTTCGTTCGCTTCCGCGCCCGAATTGGCGAAGAAAACGGAATCCGCGAAGGTCGCTTCGACGAAGCGGCGGGCGAGCGTTTCCGTCCCCGGAATGTGATAGAGGTTGGAGACGTGGATCACCCTGGCCGCCTGGGCGGCGATCGCCGCCACCAGGTGTGGGTGGTTGTGGCCGAGCGAGGAGGTCGCGATGCCCGCCCCGAAATCGAGGAATCGTCGGCCGTCCTGCGTGATCAGCCAGGCGCCCTCGCCCCGCTCGAAAGCGAGGTCGGCAGGTTTGTAGGTTGGCATCAGCGCAGAGATCATCCGGCGATCGGCCCTTTCCGCCGTTCCCGTCCCGGCATGTCGCGCCTCCGCGACCCATCGCGGCCGCCGCCGGGGAAACACACATAGTTGGCCGGGGAGGCAAGCCGAGTCAAATGGACCGATGAAGAAGAATCCGCGAAATCGGCGACATCCCCAGAGGATGATCAGAAGAGGATGCCGGGGTGGGATTCCAAGGGAAAATCAACGTGCGGTTGGGTGACGGCGGAAGATGGTCACCACGCGGAAACGGTGATTGGTCGATTTCACCATGCCGATGACCGCCTCGATCGCGAAGGCGTCCTTGCGGTACATCGGCAGCACCTGATCGAGCCAGACGATATGCGTGCCGGGTGCTGCGCGCTGGAGGGCGCGGAGGACCGTGTTCCGCTTCACCATGGTGGTCTGGTAGCGCTCCGCGTCCTCGACGCTGTAGGGCGGATCGGCCAGCATGAGGTCGTACTCGTGCAACGGCACGGAGCGGAGCTGCTGTGCGTCATCGACATAGGTGGGTGAGAGAGCGGCGTTGATATCCACCGTGTCCCCCGGCAGTGCGGAGAGATCGACCTTGCCCGAGAAGAGGTGCAGGACGCGCTTCTTGTCGGGGAAGAGGGCGCGGATGCGGCGGAGATAGCCGGCCGGATATCCGCCGTAATAGGCGGACCGCACCCGGTAGTCATTGCCCATGATCCAGGTGCCGACGACCCTTCCTTCCGCAGAGAGGAAGAGGCTGCGCGGGAAGCCGGTCTCGCGCACGTAATTGGCGATCCGCTCTTCCCATTGCATCCGGCACCCTCCGTCTCAGCGTGCAGAAGAGTGCCGTGGTTATGGGCACTTTGTACAGATGCTGAGCACCGATTGCATCGGGATTCGGCTATGCGGCCTGTACATGTCAGGTTTGCACGTTTTTGCATTGGACCGTTTGTCCAATCCCCATTGGTGCGCCGCACACATAATTTGTTGGACCGGTGTTCCACCCGTCGGATCGGACATGTCCGTGGAATTTGTCTCGCCTGCGCCGTCTCGTGCCTGCCCTGCGCATTCTGAAGCAACCCTGCCCGCAGCGATGAATACGGGAATGGACGCACCGGGGAAGCGGCAGCAGAGGCGCCGGACGCGACGCCTGCGGCGAGCCTTCCCGCTTGCGGCGCTGCTCGGGATGGCGCCGCTGCTCGGCGGCTGCCAGTTCGCGCTCATGGATCCGCGCGGGCCGATCGGCGCGGATGAGAAATCGATCATCATTCTTGCCACCGTGCTGATGCTCATCGTGGTCGTGCCGGTGATCGCGATGACGCTCGTCTTCGCCTGGCGCTATCGCGCCTCGAACAGCGCGGCGGCCTATGCGCCGGACTGGGACCATTCGCGCGGGATCGAGACGGTGGTGTGGCTGGTGCCATGCCTGATCATCGCCGCACTCGGCATCGTGACGTGGGTCTCGAGCCACCGGCTCGATCCCTACCGGCCGATCGAGGCCGCCGCCAAGCCGCTCACGGTGCAGGTGGTCTCGCTCGACTGGAAATGGCTCTTCATCTATCCCGAGCAGCATATCGCGAGCGTCAATCAGCTCGCTCTTCCGGTGGGCGTGCCGGTGAAGTTCCTGCTCACCTCGTCGTCGGTGATGAACGCCTTCTTCATTCCGCGGCTGGGCACGCAGATCTACACGATGGCGGGCATGCAGACGCAGCTCAGCCTGCTCGCGAGCAAGGCGGGCGATTACCGCGGCATCTCCTCCAATTACAGCGGCGACGGCTTCTCCGACATGCATTTCACGGCCGAGGCGATGAACGCGAAGGCTTTCGCGGCCTGGGTCGCGACGACCCGCGACTCCTCGCGGGCGCTGACGCTCGCCTCCTACCGCGCATTGGCGCAGCCAAGTGAGAGAGTGCCGGTCCGTTATTACAGCTCCGTCGCTCCGACACTGTTCCACGATATTCTCAATCAGTGCACGAACGGCGCGCCGTGCCGGGATGCCGCGATGAACCTCGCCATGGCGAAGGAAGCGCTGGGCAGCAACTTCCTGCTCTGCGCGATCACCAATCCCCCAGGCGCCGATTCCCCAGGCGCCGATCGGAAGGGAATCCACTGATGTTCGGCAAGCTCACCATGAGCGCGATGCCCATGAACCAGCCCATCATCATGGGCGCCGTCCTGTTCATGGCGATCGGCGTCGTCGTGGTGCTCGGCGTGATCACCTGTTGCGGCTTCTGGCGCCAGTTGTGGACGGAATGGCTCACCTCCGTCGATCACAAGCGGATCGGCGTGATGTACGTCATCCTGGCGCTGGTGATGCTGCTGCGGGGCTTCGCGGATGCCATCATGATGCGGAGCCAGCAGGCGCTCGCCTCCGACGGCGGGGCCGGCTATCTGCCGCCAGAGCATTTCGACCAGGTCTTCACCGCGCACGGCGTCATCATGATCTTCTTCATGGCGATGCCCTTCATTGTCGGGCTGATGAACGTCGTCGTGCCGCTGCAGATCGGCGCGCGAGACGTGGCCTTCCCCTATCTCAATTCCTTCAGTCTCTGGATGACCGTCTCGGGGGCCATTCTCGTCAATCTCTCGCTCGCGGTCGGCAATTTCGCACGGACCGGGTGGCTCGCCTATCCGCCGCTCTCCGAGCTTCATTTCAGCCCTGACGTCGGCGTCGATTACTATATCTGGAGCCTGCAGGTCGCGGGCGTGGGCACGCTGCTCGGCGGCGTGAACATGATCACGACCATCCTCAGGATGCGCGCCCCCGGCATGACGCTGATGCGAATGCCGGTTTTCACCTGGACCGCGCTCTGCACCAACATGCTGATCGTCGCCGCCTTCCCGGTGCTCACGGTGACGCTCGGGCTGCTCGCGCTCGACCGCTATCTCGGGATGCATTTCTTCACCAATGCCGCCGGCGGCAACCCGATGATGTACGTGAACCTCATCTGGATCTGGGGCCATCCGGAGGTCTATATCCTGATCCTGCCCTGCTTCGGCGTTTTCTCCGAGGTGATCGCGACTTTCTCGGGCAAGCCGCTCTTTGGCTACACCTCGATGGTCTATGCGACCATCTGCATCACCGTGCTCTCCTTCACCGTCTGGCTCCATCACTTCTTCACGATGGGCTCGGGTGCCGATGTGAACGCCTTCTTCGGCATCACGACGATGGTGATCGCGATCCCGACGGGCGTGAAGATCTTCAATTGGCTGTTCACGATGTATCACGGCCGCGTGCGGTTCGAGACGCCCGTGCTGTGGACGCTCGGCTTCATGGTCACCTTCACCATCGGCGGCATGTCCGGAGTGCTGATGGCGGTGCCGCCGGCCGATTTCGTGCTCCACAACAGCGTCTTCCTCGTCGCCCATTTCCACAACGTCATCATCGGCGGCGTCGTGTTCGGCTGCATGGCCGGCTACAATTACTGGTTCCCGAAGGCGCTCGGCTTCAAGCTCGACGAGCGGTGGGGCAAGATCTCCTTCTGGTTCTGGCTGATCGGCTTCTATGTCGCGTTCATGCCGCTCTATGCGCTCGGCCTCATGGGCATGACGCGGCGGCTCGACCACATGGACAACCCGGTCTGGCACGTCTATCTGATGGTCGCGGCGGGCGGCGCGGCCATCATCCTCTGCGGCATCCTGGCCCAGCTCGTCCAGCTCTTCGTCAGCATCAGGAACCACGTGGCCCTGCGGGACGCGACCGGCGATCCCTGGAACGGGCGCACGCTGGAATGGGCCACCGCCTCTCCGCCTTCCTTCTACAATTTCGCGGAAACACCCGTCGTTCTGAGCCGGGACAGTTTCTGGGACATGAAGCGCCGCGGCGTCGCGTTTCATCCGCCGGTGCATTACCACCGCATCCATATGCCGCGGAACACGGGCGCGGGCTTCATTCTCGGGGTCCTCGGCGGCGTGGTCGGCTTCGGCATGATCTGGCACATCTGGTGGCTGGTGCTGTTCGCCGTGGCCGCCGGACTGACCGTCGTCATCGCGCATTCCTTCGACGAGGATCGCGCCTACTACGTGCCCTCCGGCGAAGTCGCCGAGATCGAGGGCAGGCATTTCCAGCAACTCATGCCGCAGGCCGGTGACTGAGATGACCGTCGATATTCGCCTTGCCGCCGACACCGCCCTTCTCGCCGATGCCGGGGAAGGGCACGAAGAGCATCACGACACCGCTTCCATCGTCACGCTCGGGTTCTGGATCTACCTGATGAGCGACTGCGTGCTGTTCGCAGCACTCTTCGCGACCTTCACGGTGCTGCGCGGCGACACCGCAGGGGGGCCGACCGGGCGCGAGATCTTCAGCCTGCCCAATGTGGCGATCGAGACAGCCTGTCTTCTCGTCTCGAGCTTCACCTACGGCATGGCGATGATCGCGGCGGAGCGGAACCGCAAGAGCGAAGTGCTGCGCTGGCTCGGCCTGACGCTGCTTCTTGGCCTCGCCTTCCTCGGCCTCGAAATCCGCGAGTTCGCCGACCTGGTCCATCAGGGGTTCGGGCCCGAGCGCTCCGGCTTTCTCTCCGGCTTCTTCACCCTCGTCGGCACGCACGGATTTCACGTCTTCTCCGGCATCATCTGGATGCTCGTGCTGATGGCGCATGTCGCTTATCGCGGCCTGACGCCGGACAATCGCACGCGGCTGATGTGCCTCAGCCTTTTCTGGCACTTCCTCGATATCATCTGGATCGGCGTCTTCACCATCGTCTATCTGCTCGGAGCCGCCTGAGATGGCCGGCGCGAACGCGGCGCATGCTGGCGTCCCCCATGGCGATGGCGAGGCCCATGCCAGCGTGCGGGGCTATGTCACCGGCTTCATCCTCTCGGTGCTGCTCACCGCCGTTCCCTTCGCCCTCGTCATGTCGGGCACGGTTCCGGCGGCGACGGCCGTGCCCGCCGCCATCGGCCTTGCCGTCGTGCAGATGGTCGTGCACCTCGTTTATTTCCTGCACATGAACCGTGCCTCGAGCCAGTCCTGGAACATGGCGGCGCTCGTCTTCACCGTGATTATCGTGGCGATCTTGGTCGCCGGCTCGCTCTGGATCATGTACCACATGAACGCGAACATGATGCCGGGCATGATGCCGCCGGAATGACGAACTTCCTGGTCTTCGAAGATTTTCCTGGATGAAGGCAGGAAAAGGACGGCGAGCATCCCCCTCATTCCCTCCGCCTTGGACCCTGGCCCGCGGGACGCGCCAGCCAGGATCGCGCCCACGCTGACGGCCCCCGCGCTGGCAGCCAAGGCGCGGCCGGCAGCGTTGCGCAGCCTTCCCTCGGCGCGGTAGGACCTCATCCCAATATGACCGAGCAAGGCCTCGTCCGTCCCTTCGGACGGGCGGAGTCCGGCGGCAGCCCGGGCAGGGATCTGCATCCAGCAGATCAACGCCGGGGCGATCAGCGCCGGGCGGGGCCTCTTTATGGTCTGGCGTCGGCCATCCGGCGCCGCTGGGAGGATGCCAAGGGGAGGATGGAAGCAAGTTCGATCGAGGAAGCGGCCAACCGGAAGAATCTGCTGCTTCTCGTCATGCTCCGCTGGCTGGCCGTGGGCGGGCAGGTCGTCACCATCCTCTTCGCCCGGCTCTGGCTCGGCATCGCGCTGCCGCTGATGCCGATGGCGGGCGTGGTTCTCTTCCTCGTCGCGTTGAACATCGCAAGCCTCCATCGCTGCCGGACGGGGCACGCCATCACGGACGCCGAGCTCTTCGCCGGGCTGGCGATGGATGTGGGGGCGCTGACGGTCCAGCTCTACCTAAGCGGCGGGGCGATGAATCCCTTCGTCTCGCTCTTCCTGCTTCAGGTCATTCTCGGCGCGGTGCTGCTGCGGCCGCTGCTGGTCTGGCTTCTCCTTGCCGTGGCCAGCCTCTGCTTCATCGGGCTCACCCAGTTCTACCGGCAGATCGATCTCTCCGCCTATCGAGGCCAGCTCTACGGACAGCAAGATTTCTTCTCGTTGCATATTTATCTCTACGGCCTGATCATCTGTTTCCTGCTGACGGCGGTGCTGCTGGTCCTGTTCGTGGCGCGCATCAACCGCAACCTGCGCGACCGGGACCGGAGGCTGGCGCAGCTTCGGGAGCAATCGGTCGAGGAGGAGCATATCGTGCGGATGGGGTTGCTCGCCTCCGGAGCTGCCCATGAGCTCGGCACGCCGCTCGCCACGCTTTCGGTGATCCTGAACGACTGGGAGCGGGTTCCCGCGCTCAATGTCGATCCCGAGGTCGCCGCCGAGATCGAGGAGATGAACGCAGCGCTCGCCCGCTGCAAGGAGATCGTCTCACGCATCCTGCTCGCGGCCGGAGAGGCGCGGAGCGAGGAATCCGAGCCGACCACGCTGCTCGCCTTTCTCGATCATGTGGTCACGGAATGGCGGGAAACGCGTTCGCCGGCCAGTCTCGATTACGCGGCTGAGATCGGCCTCGATGCAGCGATTGCCTCGGATACGGTGGTCCGGCAGATCCTCTTCAACGTGTTCGACAATGCGCTCGAGGCCTCGCCGGACTGGGTCGGCGTCCGGGCGAGCCGGCGGGGCGAGATGCTCGTCGTCGCCGTCACGGACAAGGGCGGCGGGTTTGCCCCGGAGATTCTCGCCAATCTCGGCAAGCCCTACCAGTCCACCAAGAACCGCTCGGGGAGCGGCCTTGGCCTCTTCCTCGTGGTGAACGTGCTGCGCAAGCTCGGCGGCACGATCCTCGCCCGCAACCTGCCCACGGGCGGAGCCTCGGTGGAGCTCTCCCTGCCGGTCGAGGCGCTGGCGATCGAAGGCGAGGCGCACCGTGCGGCCGCGTAGGTCCGCCCCGATCTAGGCGCTGCCCATGATCCACTGCCCATGATCGGCACCCCAGAGAGGGAGCGTGATGATCCCTCCCCCCCCCGCTCCAGCCGCGATCTTCTCATCATCGAGGACGATCCCTCCTTCGCGAGGGCATTGCGCCGATCGTTCGAGCGGCGGGGCTATCGCGTGGCGGTCTGCGATCGGGCGGATGCGCTCGCGGCAACGCTGCAGAGCTTGTCGCCCGCCTTCGCTGTCGTGGATCTCAAGCTGATCGGGCCTTCGGGGCTCGAATGCGTGAAGATCCTGCACGAGCGCGACCCCGCGATGAAGATCGTGGTGCTGACCGGCTATGCGAGCATCGCGACCGCCGTGGAGGCGATCAAGCTCGGCGCGAGCCACTATCTGGCCAAGCCTTCCAATGCCGACGATATCGAGGCGGCGTTCGAGCGCGAGGCAGGAGACACCAATGTGGCGCTGAGCGCGCGGCCGAGCTCGATCAAGACCCTGGAATGGGAACGCATTCACGAAACGCTGGTCGAGACCGAATTCAACATCTCCGAGACGGCGCGAAGGCTCGGCATGCATCGCAGGACGCTCGCCAGGAAATTGTTGAAAAAACGGATCGATTAGAGCGCGATGCTCGGGGCCGAATCACCGAAGGTCTGAATCACGCGGGAAAACAACGCGCCGGCTCAACTGGCCGCGGCGGTTTCCTTCGCCAGCTCCTGCGCGGCGCGGACCATGAGCGCGCTCACATTGACGATGCCGCGCGCGGTGACGCTCGGCACCAGCACATTGAGCGGCTTGGAAAGGCCGAGCAGCAGCGGCCCGACCGTGAGCCCCTCCGCGGCCGCCTTGAGCATGTTGAAAGAGATGCTCGCGGCATCGAGATTCGGCATCACAAGGAGATTGGCCGAGCCGGTGAGACGCGAATCGGGTACAGTGCGATTGCGGATCGCATCCGAAAGCGCGGCATCGGCCTGCATCTCGCCATCGATCTCGAGATCGGGCGCGCGGGCGCGGATCATCCCGAGAGCGATGCGCATCTTGCGCGCGGATTCGGAGCGCGAGGCGCCGAAGCTCGAATGCGAAAGCAGCGCGGCTTTCGGCACGACGCCGAAATTCTGCACCGCCGTCGCGGCAAGCAGTGTCATCTCACTGATCTGCTCCGCCGTCGGATCGAGGATCATCTGCGTGTCGCAGACAAAAAGCGCGCCGTTGCGCAGGATCAACGCCGAGAGCGCATAAACCCGCGTCGCCTCCGCAAGCCGCGGCACCAGCGGCAGCGCGTGCTGCATGTGCCGCCACCACTCGCCATTGCCGCCGCAGACCGCGGCATCGACCCGGCCGGAATTGAGCAGCATCGTCGCGGTCACGGTACTGATGCGTCTCAGGCGCACCGCCGCATCGGCGGGCGGAATCCCATGCCGCGCGACCAGGCGCTCGTAATCCGGCAGCATCCCCTCGACGAGCCCGGGGTCGGCGGCCGTGTCCACCACCTCGACAGTCTCGCCGATGCTCAGCCGAAGCCCGAGCTCGCGCACGCGCGCCGCGATCACCTCGCGCCTTCCCACCAGCACGGGCACCGCGAGCCGCTCATCGAGCACCGTCTGCACCGCGCGCAGCACGCGTTCATCCTCGCCCTCGGCATAGGCGATGCGCTTCGGTTCCTTGCGCGCCGTCTCGAAGACCGGGTGCATCAGCGCGCCGGAGCGGAAGGCGAAGCGCTCCAGCGCCTGGCGATAGGCGGCGCAATCGGCGATCGGCCTGCGTGCCACGCCGCTCTTCATCGCCGCCTCGGCAACGGCGGGCGCGATCTCCAGGATCAGTCGCGGATCGAACGGCTTGGGAATGATATAGTCGGGGCCGAAAAGGGGCGCGGCACCGCCATAGGCGGCAGCGACCGCCTCGCTTGCCTCCATCCGCGCGAGCCCGGCCAGCGCCTCGACCGCGGCGATCTGCATTCCCTGATCGATCGTGCGCGCGCCGACATCGAGCGCGCCGCGAAAGATGAAGGGAAAGCACAGCACATTGTTGACCTGGTTCGGATAGTCCGAGCGGCCGGTGGCGACGATGGCGTCCGGCCTCGCCTCGTGCACACGCTCGGGCATGATCTCGGGCTCGGGATTGGCGAGGGCGAGGATGAGCGGCCGGGGAGCGAATTTCGCCAGCCACTCGGGCTTCAGCACGCGGGGCGCCGAGAGGCCGAGAAAAATGTCCGCGCCGTCGAGCACGTCCTCGAGCCGCCGCGCATCCGTCTCCCGCGCATAGCGGGCGAGATTCTCGGCCTCGATCCCGGGACGTCCGGCATGAACGACACCCTTGATGTCGGTGAGCGTGACATGCTCGGGCCTGAGGCCCATCGCCACCAGAAGATCGATCGAGGCAAGCGCCGCCGCGCCGGCGCCGGAGGTGACGAGCTTCACCTCCTCGAGGCGCTTGCTTTGCAGAAGGAGCCCGTTGCGCACGGCCGCGGCGACCGTGATGGCAGTGCCGTGCTGATCATCGTGAAAGACCGGAATATCCATCCGCCCGCGCAGCGCCGCCTCGATCGCGAAGCATTCGGGCGCCTTGATGTCCTCGAGATTGATGGCGCCGAAGGTCGGCTCGAGCGCCGCCACCACCTCCACGAACCGCGCCGGGTCGGCGGCATCGACCTCGATATCGAACACGTCGATCCCGGCGAATTTCTTGAAGAGGACCGCCTTGCCCTCCATCACCGGCTTGGCGGCGAGCGGGCCGATATTGCCGAGCCCGAGCACCGCGGTGCCGTTGGAGATCACCGCGACCAGATTGCCGCGGGTGGTATAATCGTGAGCCGAGGCAGGATCGGCGGCGATGGCGAGCGAAGCGGCGGCGACGCCGGGAGAATAGGCGAGCGCCAGGTCATGCTGGGTGGCCATCCGCTTGGTCGGCTCGATGGTGAGCTTTCCCGGCCGCGGCAGCCGGTGATAGTCAAGCGCTTCCTTGCCGATGGCCTCGTCCATCACAGTCTCCTAACGTGGCGGGACCATCGACGGAACGGCCCATCCTGGCAACGCGGGTCCGGCAATCGGAAAACGGGCGATGGAGGATCAGCAAAATGGTGCGGTCGAGAAGACTCGAACTTCCACGGGGTTGCCCCCACAAGCACCTCAAGCTTGCGCGTCTACCATTCCGCCACGACCGCTCGTACCACGCGCCCGATGCCGCCTTGCATCGATCGCCCGGCGGGGGGCGGATATAGCGGATGCCTTTCGACCCTTCAATTGCCGACGCGCTCTGTTTTGAACGCTCGCCCGCGCCGGTCGCCTATCCGGACGCAATAGCCCGGATGCAGGCGCTGGCGGGCGAGATCCGCGCCGGGACGGCGGCGGAGCGCGTCTGGTTCACCGAGCACCCGCCGCTCTACACCGCCGGCACCTCGGCGCGGACGGAGGACCTGACCGAGCCGGGGCGTTTCCCCACCTTCCGCGCCGGACGCGGCGGACAATGGACCTATCACGGCCCGGGCCAGCGCATCGCCTATGTGATGCTCGATCTCACGCGCCCGCATGGCACGGTGCCGGAGCGCGATGCGCGGCTTTATGTCCACGGGCTCGAACAATGGGTGATGCGGGCGCTGGCGCGGCTTGGCGTCGCGGTGGAGCCGCGGGAGGACAGGATCGGGCTCTGGGTGCGCGAGGCAGGAGAAGAAAAGAAAATCGCGGCGATCGGGGTGCGCATCAGCCGCTGGGTGACCTCGCACGGGATTGCGATCAATCTCGCGCCGGACCTCTCCCATTTTCAGGGAATCGTGCCCTGCGGCATCCGCGACTACGGCGTCACCAGCCTTGCCGCTCTCGGGCGCACTGCAAGCATGGAAGAACTCGACGTGGCGCTGCTTTCCGTCTGGCCCGAGGTGTTCGGCGGCGATCCCGCGCCGAAATTCCCCGCGCCAAAATCGAGGGCATGCCCGCCGAAGACGCAATCACGAGAGGCGTGACTCTCGCGGGAAAACAAATGGCTGGTCAGTGGGCGAAGATATCCGGCTCCTCGTAGCCGAGCAGGTCGAGCATCGCCCGCTCCGGCAGGAACGCGAAGCAGGCTTCGGCGAGCGCACGCCGCTCCTCGCGCTCGAGCAGCGCCTCGAGCCGTGCCCAGAGCGCGTGCAGATAGAGAACGTCCGCCGCCGCGTAAGCGAGCTGCTCGGGGCTAAGCTCCGCCGCGCCCCAGTCGGAGGTCTGCTGCTGCTTCGTGAGCTCCACCCCGAGCAGCTCGCGGCAAAGCTCCTTGAGCCCGTGGCGGTCGGTGAAGGTGCGCACGAGCTTCGAGGCGATCTTGGTGCAGCGGATCGGCGCCACCCGGATGCCGAGCGCCTTGGCCAGGATCGCGACATCGAAGCGGGCGAAGTGCATCAGCTTCACCACGCCCGGATCGGTGAGCAGGCGGCGCAGGTTCGGACAATCCGCACCACGGCCGCCCATGCGCTCGGGCACGATCTGCACCAGATGCGCCACCCCGTCGCCGGCCGAGAGCTGGACGAGGCAGAGCCGGTCGCGATGGGGATTGAGCCCCATCGTCTCGGTATCCACCGCCACCATCGTTCCGAACGAAAGCCCCGCGGGCAGATCGTTGCGGTGAAGGTGGATGGTGGCGTCTTGCTGGAACTGGGTGAAGCCTGCCACTTCGATGCTTTGCAAATGGTGCCCAGGAGAAGACTCGAACTTCCACGACCTTGCGGCCACAGGTACCTGAAACCTGCGCGTCTACCAATTCCGCCACCTGGGCATGGATGGCAGGTGCGGGCGGGGCGGCCATCTAACGCGGGGCCCCCATGGCGTCAACTCCGCCGGCTTGAGCGAAAGCCGCCCGCGGCCTATTCACGGCGAGAAGAGAGGTGCCTCAGGAGAGACGGGTGGCGGAGCGCAAGGTGGCAACGGTGTTCGGCGGCTCGGGCTTTCTCGGCCGCTATGTCGTGAAGCGGCTGGCCGCCGCCGGCCAGGTCGTGCGCGTCGCGGTCCGCGACCCCGAGGCCGCGCTCTTCCTCAAGCCGATGGGCGCGGTGGGCCAGATCGTGCCGCTCTACAGCGACCTCGCCCGTCCGGACACCGTGCCCCGCGCGGTGGAGGCGGCCGATATCGTGATCAACCTCGTCGGCATCCTCGCCGAGCAACGCCCGGGCGATTTCCAGCGCATCCATGCCGCCGGGGCGGGCGCCATCGCGCGCGCAAGCGCGGAGGCCGGCGTCGCCCATCTCGTGCATGTCTCGGCGATCGGCGCCGATCCGTCGAGCCCGAGCCGATATGCCGCGAGCAAGGCCGCCGGAGAGGAAGCCGTGCTCGGCGCCTTCCCCGGCGCCACCATTCTTCGGCCCTCGGTCGTCTTCGGCCCCGAAGACCGGTTCTTCAACCGTTTCGGCGCGCTCGCCCAGTTCCTGCCCTTCATGCCGGTGATTTCGGGCGCAAGCCGGATGCAGCCGGTCTATGTCGGCGACGTCGCCGATGCGGCGATGGCTGCGCTGGACCGTCCCGAGGCCGCGGGGCGGATCTATGAGCTCGGCGGCCCGCGCATCTTCACCTTCCGCGAGCTTCTGCAGTATGTGCTCAAGGAAACCGGCCGCGACCGCCCGCTGATCGCGGTTCCACCCGCCCTTGCCCGCTTCCAGGCAATGATCGCCGAACGTCTCCCCGGCAAGCCGCTGACGCGCGATCAGCTTCTGATGCTCGCGCGCGACAATATCACCTCGGAACAGGCACCCGGCCTCACCGATCTCGGGGTGGTTCCAACCCCTGTCGAGATGGTCGTGCCCCAGTATCTCGCCCGCTTCCGCCCCGGCGGCGGCCGCCGCGAGCTGATGCCGGCCTAGATTGAAGGGCTCTCAATAGTCCTGGGCTCAGCTGTAGACCCCGGCAAAGACGATGCCCTGGCAATCCTTTTGCCGAACTTATGTGGGTCTGGGGCCACAGGCCCCGATGGGATGCGGCTGGGGCGTAGGGGCGAAGCCCCTGCTTTGGGCGGACCCCTTATTTACGCGGGCCGGGCGCGCTCGACCCGTCGCTTCAGGGCGCGCGCGGCGTCGGGCAGGCGCCGGTCCGGCGTGCCGAGCAGGAACGCGTCCAGTCCGCCCTTGTGCTCGATCGTCGAGAGGGCCCGCGCCGAAATCCGGATCCGGACCGTCTGGCCAAGGATATCGGATACCAGCGATGCCTCCTGCAGGTTGGGAAGGAAGCGGCGGCGGGTCTTGTTGTTGGCGTGGCTGACGTTGTTGCCCGTCAGCACGCGCTTGCCGGTAAGCTCACACATGCGTGACATCGGGGGATCCCTCGAAGGAAGCGGGCTTATGGCGGAGCCGGCGGGTTTCCGTCAAGCCAGCGGCTCGACCGGCTCTGCGAGCAGCCCGTTTTCCTGCTCCACCGCCTGCAGCGCCCACATCCGCGCGTAGAGCCCGCCCTTGGCGAGCAGCACGGCGTGGGTGCCGCGCTCAGCGATCCTGCCATGCTCGAGCACCAGGATCTCGTCCGCGTCCACCACGGTCGAAAGCCGGTGCGCGATGATCAGGGTCGTCCGTCCCTGCTCGAGCGGACGCAGCGCCGCCACGATGTCCCGCTCGGTCGCCGTGTCGAGCGCGCTCGTCGCCTCGTCGAGGATCAGGATGCTGGGATTCTTGAGCAGCGTGCGCGCGATCGCCACGCGCTGCTTCTCCCCGCCGGAAAGCTTGAGCCCTCGCTCCCCGACAAGGGTCGCATAGCCGCCCGGCAGGCGGCGCACGAAATCGTCCACCTGGGCGAGCCGCGCCGCCGCCTCGATCTCCGCGTCCCCGGCTCCCGGGCGGCCATAGCCGATATTGTAGCGGATGGTCTCGTTGAAGAGCACGGTATCCTGCGGCACGATCCCGAGCGCCGCGCGCAGGCTTTCCAGCGTCACGTCGCGAATATCGGTCCCGTCGATCAGGATCCGCCCCGCGCTCGGCTCATAGAAACGAAAGAGCAGGCGTGTGATGGTCGATTTGCCCGACCCGGTCGGCCCGACGACCGCAAGCGTCCCGCCGGGCGGAACGGAAAAGCTCACCCCGTGGAGAATCTCCCGCTCGGGCTCATAGCCGAAGCGCACGCCTTCGAAGGCAACCGCGCCCGCGAGCGCGGCGGGTGGCGGCAGGGCGTGGGCGTCCGGGCGATCGGCGATCTCCGGCGGCACCTCGAGCAGGCGGAACATCTGCTCCATGTCGAGCAGCCCCTCGCGGATCTGGCGATAGACGAAGCCCAGGAAGTTGAGCGGCTGATAGAGTTGCAGCATGTAGGTGTTGACCAGGACGAACTTGCCGACCGTCATCGTGCCCGCCTGCACGCCCTCCGCCGCAAGGAGCATGATGAGGGCGACCCCGATCGCCACGATCGCCGCCTGGCCGCTGTTGAGCAGACTGAGTGTCACCTGCGAGCGCACCGCCGCGCGCGCGTACGCGGTGAGCGATTTGTCGAAGCGCGCCGCCTCGTACTCCTCATTGCCGAAATATTTGACGGTTTCATGATTGATCAGGCTGTCGAGCGCCTTGTTCTTCGCCTCGTTGTCGGTCGCGTTCATCATCTGGCGGATGCGCAGCCGCATGCTGGTGAAAGCGATCGTGAAGCCGAGATAGCCGCCGACGGCGGCAAGGGTGAGGAGCGCGAAGCGCCAGTCGAAAATGCGCCAGAGGACGAGCGTCACCAGCAGCACTTCGAAAATGGTTGGCAGCACGTTGAAGACCGCAAGCTTGAGGACATTCTCGACGCCGGTGGTGCCGCGATCGACGGCGCGCCCGAGCGCGCCGGTCTGCCGCTCGAGATGGAAGCGAAGCGAGAGCCGATGCAGGTGCTGGAACGTCTCGAGCGCGATCCGACGCACCGCCTGTTGCTGGACGCTGGCAAAGAGGCCGTCGCGCAGCTCGCCGAAGGCCGAGGAGGCAATGCGCAACAGCGCATAGGCGATGACGAGCGCCACCGGCACGACGACGAACGCGCCCTTTCCTTTCGGAGCCAGAGCGTCGACACCGCGCGCATAGACGATCGGCACCAGCACGGTCGCGACCTTTGCCGCAACCAGGGCCAGACCCGCCGCCGTCACGCTGAGCCGTGCCGGCAGATCCTGTCTCGGCCAGAGATAGCCGAGCAGTCGGCAAATGGCCCGGAACGAAATCCTGGGAGAGGAGGAGACGGGCATGGACATCTGCGCGGATATAGGCACGACGGAAGCCAAGCGCATTCCTGGACGCAGTGGTCCTCTTGGGAATCGGTGGCGGCGAGACTACCTCGGCGGGCGATGCAAGACGATCTCCTTCGCCACATCGCCGCCTGCCGCAATGCCCGCCCCGCGGCGCGCCACCGGCTCTGGCTCGGCACCGCTTCGGTCGGCTGGGTCGCGCCCGAGGCTGTCGAGGAGATCCGGGCCGTGGCGCCGGAAGCCTCAGCGCGGGTAGACGGTGTCTTCCTCCCCGATGCCCGCTCGTTCGAGGCGATGGCCGGCGCGCTCGTCCGTGCAGGGCATGTACGCTGGCGGGACGAGCCGTTCTCCGTCCGCACCCGGCCCGATCGCCCGGAACTCGCCCGGCTCGATCGCGGCGCGCTGCCCTATCTCGGCGTCTGGTCGGAAGGCGTGCATGTCAACGGCCTCGTTCACCGTTCGGACGGCCTCTGGCTCTGGGTCGCGGAACGCGCCGCGGACAAGGCGCTCGACCCCGGCAAGCTCGACCATCTCGTCGCCGGCGGGATTCCGGCCGGGCTTTCGCCCTGGGAGACTCTCGGCAAGGAAGCGGCCGAGGAGGCCGCGATCCCGCCCGCGCTCGCCCGGCAGGCGGTCGCGGTCGGCAGGATCTCCTATGCGATGGAGCGGCCGGAGGGCCTGCGGCGCGATCGGCTCCATTGCTACGATCTCTGGCTGCCGGAGGATTTTTCGCCCCGCCCGGCGGACGGCGAAGTCGCGGGCTTCGCGCTCTGGCCCCTCTCGCGCGTCCTTGCCGAGTTGCGCGGCAGCGATCGCTTCAAGTTCAATGTCGCCCTGGTGCTGATCGATCTCTTCCTCCGCCTCGGCCTGATCGATCCCGAATGCGCAGAGGGCCGCGCCTTGCGCGCGGGCCTGGACGAGCCGGTCGCGCTGTAGAGCGTGATTGACCGAAGGTGGAATCACCGCCGGTCTGCGTGACGCTCCAGCCGGACCTTGGCGGCAAGCCGCTCCAGGCTGTGATCGACCACGCCGACGACGGCAAGCGCCGTGATCGCCTGGCGGAGATAGGATGCATTGCTGCCGATCGGGCCATGTGCGCGGGCCACAACCGCCGCGATCTCGGCTTCGGTGAGCCTGCCGACATAGCGCGGATGCGCACGGTTGATGACGAACGCCACCGCCCGAATTCGCGCATTCGCGGTCCGCAACGTCACCCAGCGTGCGTGATAGGCGGTGCCGGACATCTCCCGCCGCCAGACGAGAAGGAGCTCCTCGCGAACCCGTTCGGCGGCGATGCGGAATGCAATGCCATGGCATGAGCCGCCGTGATCGAGCGCCATCATCAGCCCCGGCCGCTCCGGCGTGCCGCGTCCGAACGTCATTTCGAGGCAGAAACGCCGATGCCACCCATGCAGGGTGGCAAGGGTCCGCCTGGCGAAGAGAAAGGCCGGATTCCACATCAGGGACCCATAGCCGAACACAAAGGCATCGGTGCCGGGTGGATGCGCGGCAAGGATTTCGTCGAGAGACGCCTCGATCTCTTCGTCGCTACGCACGTTCAGCCCCGGCAGACGGAGCGCCCTCAGGCGCGCAAGGAGCGAGCCATCCGCGAGCGCCTCGCGTGTGATGTGGGACTCGGCTGCCGGCAGCTCCATATCCTCAGGGAGCAAGCTCATGGCGGAAACGTCATCGCTCCGCGGTGTCATTCGAGCACCCCGGCGAAATGGACGGCAAGCCAGATCGTCGGCGCGGCGTCGTCGGTCCAGGCCACGCGGTGGCGGCAATGAGCCGGAATGAGGAGATGATCGCCCGCCCGCAGGCTGCGCATGTCCACTTCCCCCTCGAACGCGATCCCCGCCGAACCGGAGACGAGCAGGACCCATTCGTTCCAATCCTGGTCGTACCATAAGTCGGGCGGGCTCGCCTGACCGCGGGAGACGATTCGCTGCACCTTGAGCCCAGGCGCGGTCACGAGCGCATCGAATCCTTCCCGCGCCGAGGCGAGCGGAAGCATCTCGAAGAGATTGCCCTGGGCTGGCCGCATGCTTGCCTTCGATAGCGGCCGCGGCGCCTTCGTCAAGCCACGAGTCGGGAAATCTCCTCACGTGCCGCGCCGATCGCCGATTCCCGCTTCTCCGGCCCGAGATTGACGCCCTCGGCGCGCACGAAACGCACATCGGTGATGCCGAAGAAGCCGAAGATGCCGCGCAGATAGCTTTCCTGATGGTCGAGGAACGCGCTCGGCGTCTCCGGCCCGTAAAGACCGCCGCGCGAGGAGGCGATGATCACGCTCTTGCCGCCTGCCAGCCCTTCCGGACCTGAAGCGGTGTAGCGGAAGGTCTTGCCGTCCACGGCAAGCCGGTCGATCCAGGCCTTGAGCTGGCTCGGCACGCCGAAATTGTACATCGGCGCGCCGATGACAATGATGTCCGCGGCCAGGAACTCCTCGAGCGCTGTCTGCCCCGCGGCCAGATCCTCCCGCAGGGAAGCCGCTTCGGGCACGGCGCCCTGGGCTGCCGCGAGGTGTGCGCCGGAAAGATGGCCGACCGGCGCGGCCTCAAGATCCCGGTAGGTCACGCCGGCAGAGGGATCGCGCGCCTCGAGCGCCGCGACGATCTCCGCCGAAAGGGCACGGCTGACCGAACCCGGGCCGAGAATGCTGGAATCGATGTGGAGGATTTTCATTTCCCTGGTTCCCTGGCGAGTTGATCGGAACCTGGAGCCAGCGGACCTAACGTGACAGCCTATATCTCTCGATAGAAATTATCGCAAAGACCGATAGATGCTCGACGGCGTCTCACTTGACCAGCTTCGCACCTTCATCGTCGCAGCCGATGGCGGAAGCTTTTCCGCCGCCGGACGGCGTCTCCGCCGTGCCCAATCCGTGGTCAGCCAGACCCTCGCCAATCTCGAGACCCGGCTCGGCGTCACCCTTTTCGACCGGACGGGGCGCTCTCCCGTCCTCACCCCGGCCGGCCGCGCCCTGCTTGCCGATGCCCGCGCCGTCGTGGGCGGGATGGATCTCTTCAAGGCACGGGCCAAGGGCCTTGCGGGCGGGCTCGAGCCGGAGCTTTCCGTCGTCGTCGACGTGATGTTTCCGATCGCGATCCTGACCTGCGCCGTCGTCGCCTTTCAGGCCGAGTTCCCAGCCACGCCGCTGCGCCTCTATGTCGAGGCGCTCGGCGCGGTGATTGCGCCGGTGCTCTCAGGGAACTCAGCTTTCGGTGTCATGGGCTCGCTTCCGCTCATCCCGCCCGAGCTTACGCGCGAACGCCTGCTCGCCGTGCGGCTTGGCCTTGTCGTCTCGCCACGCCATCCGCTCGCCTCGCAGCCGCAACCGATCCCGACCTCCATTCTCGCCCGCCATGTCCAGCTCGTACTCACCGATCGCACGCGGCTCTCCGACGGGCAGGAGTT
This sequence comes from Acetobacteraceae bacterium, assembly GCA_035509315.1. GTDB lineage: Bacteria > Pseudomonadota > Alphaproteobacteria > Acetobacterales > Acetobacteraceae > JAKAWQ01. The sequence continues at coordinate 106,001 of DATJLS010000033.1, forward strand.
CGGCGTTCTCTCCCCGAAGACCTGGCGGCTCGCCGATCTCGGCGCCAAGCACGCCTTCCTCCGTGCCGGTCTCGGCTTCGGCAGCATGCCGCTCGCAGCAGTGCGCGAGGACCTTGCCCAGGGCACACTCGTCGAGATTGCGGCGGATGACATGCCCCCCGAAGCTCCGCTGATGCCGATGTTCGCCATCTACCGCACCGATACGCCGCCCGGCCCGGCGGGACGCTGGCTGATTGGACGTCTCCGGCAAATTCCGGCGGCTTGTCCGACCTCCGCCAACCCGGCACGGCCGATGATTGCCGTTCCGTGAAAGGACCATCGCCGGATGATGGATGATCCGGCGGTCGAGCCTGCCGCCATCGCGGCAAGAAGCGAGCAGAAAGTCCTTGTCAGTGCCCGAGGATCCGGCCAAGGAACGTCCTGAGCCGCTCGCTCCGCGGCGCGGCGAAAAGCTCGGCGGGCGTGCCGGTCTCGACGATCTTGCCCAGATCCATGAACACGACGCGGTCCGCCACCTGGCGCGCGAAGCCCATTTCGTGCGTCACGCAGACCATCGTCATGCCGCTCCCGGCGAGCTCGATCATCACGTCAAGCACTTCCTTGATCATCTCCGGATCGAGCGCGGAGGTCGGCTCGTCGAACAGCATGATCTTCGGCCGCATGCAAAGCGCCCGCGCGATCGCCACCCGCTGCTGCTGTCCCCCCGAGAGCTGGGCTGGATATTTCCTCGCCTGCTCGGGAATCCGCACCCGGCTCAGAAATTCCATTGCCAGCGTCTCGGCTTCCGGCTTCTTCATCCGCCGCACATGGATCAGCGCAAGCGTGCAGTTCTCCAAGATCGTGAGGTGCGGAAAGAGATTGAAGGACTGGAACACCATGCCGACCTCGCGGCGCACGGCGTCGAGCGCGCGCATATCATCCGAAAGCTCGGTGCCGGCGACGGTGATCCGTCCCCTCTGGTGCCTCTCGAGGCGATTGATGCAGCGGATCATCGTCGATTTGCCCGATCCCGACGGGCCGCACACCACCACCCGCTCGCCGCCTTCGATGCTGAGCGAGACATCCCTGAGCACGTGCTGCGGGCCGTACCATTTCTCGACATGCTCGAGCCGGATCGCAGCCTCGGGCACCCCTCACTCCATCACCAGCCGATCCGGCAAGAAAAGGCCAAGCTGGCGGTAATATCGCGCCGCGCCCGGATGGAACGGCAGGAATGCGTCTTGGCTGATATTGTCCGCCACCGTCTCGGCCGCGACCGGGAAGCGGCTGACCAATCGGGGCGCGGCATCGAGCGCCGCTCTCGTCACAGCATAAACGAGGCTGTTCGGCAGGGCCTGCCGGCAGATCGCGAAATTGAACATTCCCGGACAAACGAGCCGCTTCTGCCCGGCATAGGTGCCGGCCCGGATCGCGGTTGCGGAAAGCTCCGGCAGTTCGCGCACGAGCATTGCCACCTCGCGCGGGGTGAAGCCGAAGAAACGCACGCTCATCCGCTGCGCGACCTCCAGGAATGCCGGGACCGGCGGCCCCGCGGCAAGGAGGCAGGCATCGAGGTTTCCGGCCGCGAATTCGTTCGCAAGATCGCTGAAGCCGCCGAAACGGAATCCGGCGACCGCGATCCCGAGAATCTGCAGCATTCGCGGCAGATAGCTGCCGCCCGTTCCGGCCTCGGGCCCGACGCCCACCACCTTCCCGGCAAGCCCGTCCACGCCCCTGATCCCGCTTCCCGCCCGCGCAATGCCATGGAAGGCCGTCTCATACATCGGGAACACGGCCCGGATCGTCCGGAACCGGACCCCATCCGTCCAGGCGCCGCCGCCGGTCCAGGCCTCATGGGCGATGCCCAACGTCGTCATCGCGAGATCGATCGCCCCGCGATCGAGCAGCAGGATGTCCTCGTTCGGCCCTTCGGTCGCCCGATAGAACATTCTGACGCCGGTCGCGGCCTCAACCGCCGCGCCCCAGGCCTCGCCATAGGCGGCATAGGTGCCGCCGGCACTGCCCGTGCCCATGGTGAGCGCCACCGGCCAGGCGGGATTGCGGGCGATGGGCTGCGCCGGGCTGACGGCCGCCCACGCATCGCGGGCTGCAAGCACGCCTGCCATGCAAGCAAGCACCTGCCGCCGGCCAAGCACGCGCTGCCCGCTGATCAGCATGGGCCCGGCTTGATCTGATGCCGGCTTGATCTGATGATCGAAGCCCCGGCTCCGGCGGATCGCTTCGCGATCCCGTCGCAGGCCGTATCGATCCGGCGCCAGCCTTTCCCTCATTCCCCGGCCGGACCCTATCGGGGTCGCGCCCGATGGTCCACTGATCTGGCCACTCACTCGGACAGCTTTAGCGCCCAGATCTGCTTGGCCTCTGCCGGCGCATAGAAATCCGCGAGCACCGCTTCGAGCGAGAATCCCGTTGCACGGTAGAAGGCGCGGGTCGGCGCATAGAGCGCGCGACCCGATGTCTCGGCATAGAGGCGCCGACCGCCTTCGCGCGCCGCCTCCGAGGCCGCCGCCGCCGCCAGCCCTCGCCCGAGGCCTGCCCCCTGTGCCGCCGGATGCACCACGAGCCAATAGAGGTCCCAGGCGCCCTCGCTTGCCGGCACCGGCCCGAAGCAGGCATAGCCGAGCAGGAGCCCGTGCGGCTGCTCCGCGAGCAGGAAGCGGTACCCGCTTTCATCGCCTCGCCCGAGCGCCTCGCGCGCCAGCTCCTCCGCGACCGCCAGCTCGGCCGGGCTGAAGAAGCCAGTGGCGCGGCAGAGGGCGCCGATCGCTTTCTCGTCGTTCGCCACGAGCCGTCGCCGCAGTGCCACCGCAGGGCATTTTTTCGCCTCGCGCCTAAGCTCGCGTTTGGGTGCCTCGCCCGCCCGCGGCTTCTGGCCCGGCGCGAGTGCCACGCTCGCGATCCGCCCGATGAGCGCGGAGAAACCGATTCCGGCCTGCCCGGCCGCCGCGGCAAATCCCGCATCCGGCGCGAGCGCGGGATTGGCGTTCACCTCCAGCACATGCGGCATGCCGGCTTCGTCCAGCCTGAGATCGACCCGCCCATAGCCCCGAAGCCCGATCGCCCCGGCCGCGCGGCGCGCCTCTTCCTCGATGCGCGCGGCGAGCTCCGGCGCGATACCCCCGAAGCGCCGTGCCGTGCGCCCGTAGAGCGGATCCTCCACCCGCCATTTGCCTGCGTAATCGAGGATGCGCGGCATCCCCGCCGGCCAGTCCGGCGCATAGACGAGCTCCGCCACCGCCAGCACCGCGAGCACACCCGCCTCTTCAAGGAGCGAGACATTGAACTCCCGCCCCGGCAGGAAGGCCTCGGCGAACCAGCCCTCCGGCATCTCCTCCGGCAATTGCGCGACCACCGAATGCGGCCCCAGCCCGAACGAGCCATGCTCGGTGCGGTGCTTGAGGATGAAGGGGCCGGAAAACCGATCCTCGGGTCCGGGAGGAACGCGCACGCCGGCCGCCCTCAGCACGCGCTTCGCAGCCGGCTTGTCGCTGGAGAGCGCGAGGGCGGAGAGCCCGCTTCCGGTGAACCGGACCCCGGCCCCTTCGAGCAGCGCGGCCATGGCGAGCGCAGCCGGCCCGCCAGCGCCGACGCCGGGCAGGCTCTCGACGAGGTTGAATACCAGCGCCGGCGGATCTTCCGCGAGCCGGCGGGCGGGTGGGCGAAGATCGAGCCCGATCGCCAACCGCTCGACCGCCCAGCCATTCGCGGCGAGCGCTTCCGCGACTGCGCTTGCGGCGGCGAGCGTGTCCTGCTCGTCCGGCCCTGCCTCCGGCGCGACCTCCTGGTGGACCAGCAGGCAGCGCCTCATGCGGGCGGGAGCATCCTCCCAAGCGGGCGGCCGGCGAAGATATGGACGTGGAAGTGCGGCACTTCCTGATTCGAATCCGGGCCCATATTGGCGAGCAGCCGGTAACCCTTCGCTTCGAGCCCGAGGTTCCGCGTCACCGCGCCGACCGCGCGGAAGAACCCCGCGATCTCCGCCTCCGTCGCGCGTGCGGAAAAATCCGCGAAGGACACATAGGGCCCTTTCGGGATCACAAGCACATGCACGGGCGATTGCGGGTTGATGTCGTGAAAGGCGAGCACATGCTCGTCCTCATGCACCTTCCGGCAGGGAATCTCGCCGCGCAGGATGCGGGCGAAGACATTGCTCTCGTCATAGGGGGGAAGGCCGCTCACCGCCATCGCCGGATCTCCTGCCTCTTGCTCCGCCATCAAAGAGTAGGGACATCGTTCCGGGCAAGAGGCGCCCGCATCTGGCCATCGCGGCTGCGCGGCAGCGCCGCGCGCGGAATGTGGCAGCGGATCGCATGCTCGCCGGAGAGATCGAGCTTCGGCTCCTCCCTCTCGCAAACCGCGCCGAGCTTCCGCGGGCAGCGCGTGTGAAAGACGCAGCCCGGGGGTGGCGCGACAGGGCTCGGGATCTCGCCTTCGAGGCGGATCCGCTCGCGCCCGGCCCCGAGGGTCGGCACGGCGGAAAGCAGGGCCTCCGTATAGGGATGATGCGGGCCGCGAAAGATCTCTTCGGTCGGACCGTATTCCATCAGCCGGCCAAGATAGAGCACGGCGATCCGATCGGCGAGATAGCGCACCACGCCGAGATCGTGCGAGATGAAAACGTAGCTCGCACGCCGCTCGTGCTGCAGATCGACGAGCAGATTGAGGATCGCCGCCTGCACCGAGACATCGAGCGCGCTGGTCGGCTCGTCGCAGATGACGATCCTCGGATCGCCCGCGAAGGCCCGCGCGATCGCCACCCGTTGCTTGAGCCCGCCCGAGAGCTGGCGCGGCCGCTGGCCGAGATGCCGCTTCTCCAGCCGCACCGCCGCTAGGAGCTCAGTAAGCCGGCGCTCGCGCGTCTTCCCCGTGAGACCTTCGAGCCGGCCGAGCACGCGGCCGATGAGATGCCGCACCGTGTGGGCGCGATTGAGCGCCGAATCCGGGTTCTGGAAGACGATCTGAAGCGCCTTGCGCGCCGCCACGCTGCGGCCGCGCGCGCGTGCTTCGAGAGGGGCGCCATCGAGACGGATCGCGCCCCCCGCATCGGGCTCCGCGAGGCCGACAAGAAGGCGGGCCAGCGTGGTCTTGCCGCTGCCCGACTCGCCCACGAGCCCGAGCGTCTCCGCGCTGCCGAGCGCGAGCGAGACATCCGAGAGCGCGCGCACCGCCACGCCGCCGTCCCGATAGGTCTTCGAAAGATCTCGCGTCTCGAGCAAGGGCGGAAGATGCGCGGGCGGGACCGGCGGCGCCGTCCAGGCATCCGCTGTCGCGCGCGCGAGGTCTGGAACACGCTCGGCATGATGGCAGAGCGCGACATGGCCGCCGAAGTCCCGTGGAGGCGGGGCGACCGCGCGGCAATGCGCATCCGCGAGCAGACATCGTTCGGCAAAGACGCAGCCGACGATCCGCCGGTCCGGCGGCGGAGGAAAGCCAGGAATTGTTTCGAGCCTTCCATTCTCCTTGCGCCGCCCGGCTTCCGGCAGGCAGCGCAGCAGGCCGCGGGTATAGGGATGACGCGGATTGGCGAAGAGCGTCTCCGACGGCCCGTCCTCGACGAGCGTGCCGGCATAGAGCACGCCCACACGCTCGCACATGCGCCCGACGATACGAAGATTGTGGCTGATCAGAAAAAGCGCGGTCCCAAGCTCGTCGCGGAGCGAGGTGATGAGGTCGAGCACCTCGGCCTCCACTGTCGCATCGAGCCCGGTCGTCGGCTCATCGAGCACGAGGAGCTCGGGCTCCTTGGCCAGCGCCATCGCGATCAGCACACGCTGCTGCTGGCCGCCTGAAAGCTGGTGCGGGTAGCTCGCCATCACGCGTTGCGGCGCGGCGATACGCACGCGCCCGAGCATCGAAGCCGCGCGTGTCTCTCCCTCCGCTCGCGGCAGGCCCAGCACCTCATAGACCTCTGCCATCTGCCGGCCGATCGTGAGAGTGGGGTTGAGCGCACGCGCCGGGTCCTGAAAGACCATCGAAACCTGGCGCGCACGCAGCCGCCGGAGCGCGGCGCCGTCGAGCCCGCGCAGATCCTCCCCACCGATCCGGACTCGCCCCGCGGTGATCTGCCCCGCACGCGGCAGGACATCGAGCGCGGCCAGCGCCAGAGTCGATTTCCCGGAGCCCGATTCGCCCACCAGGCCGTAGGCGCCGCCAGCAGGAATTGTGAAGCTCACGTCACGCAGCACGCGCTGATCACGTCCGCGCGCGCGGTACGTGACCTCGAGCCCTTCGACGGAGAGCGAAGCGCTCACGCGGCGAGCGCCCCGTAGAGGCCATCGGCGAGCAGATTGACACCGACGACGAGCGAGGCGGTCGCCGCGGCATCGAAGGCGACCGCCCACCAATAGCCGCCGGCGATGACACCGTAATTCTCGGCAATCGTCAGGCCCCAGTCCGGCGAAGGCGGCTGGATGCCGAAGCCGAGAAAGGAGAGCGAGGCGACCGTGAAGATCGCATAGCCGAGCCGCGCGGTGGTCTCGACCAGGACCGGTCCCATGACGTTCGGCAAGATCTCGACGAACATGATGGCGAGCGCGTTTTCCCCGCGCAGCTCCGCCGCCGCCACGTAATCGAGCGCGCGCTCGCCAAGCACGGCGGCCCGCACCGTGCGCGCGATAACCGGCGCGAAGACGAGCCCGATCACGATCACGACGGTGACCGAAGAGGGACCGAGCGCGACGAGCACGAGCAGGGCGACGATGATCAGTGGCAGCGAGACGAGCACTTCGATGATCCGGCCGAGAATGATATCGAAAAGGCCGCCAAGATAGCCGCCGGCAAGCCCGAGCGTCGCGCCGGCGAACGTGCCGAGCAGGGTCGCGAGCGGCGCGATCGTGAGGATGTCGCGGGAGCCCACGATGACACGTGAAAAAATATCCCGCCCGAGCTGATCGGTGCCGAACCAGTGCGCGGCCGAGGGCGGCGCGAGCTCGTGCAGAAGATCGGTGGCATAAGGATCCCACGGCACCAGGCGAGGCCCGAGGAGCGCCGCGAGCGCCCAGAACCCGACGATCCCGCCACCCGCCCAGAAGGTGCCGGAGCGGCGGAGAACCTCCCAGCGCGTCGGCGCTTGCGAGTCCTCCAGCACCTCCTGCTTGGTCTCGGCAAGCGGACGCACCGCCGAGACGCTCTGTTCGGCGCTCATCCCCCCATCCCCGGCGCGAGGCGCGGATTGGACAGAACGGCAAGCGCATCGGCGATCAGTGTGACAACGATATAGATCACCCCGACTGTGAGGATGCCGGCCTCCAGCATCGGGAAATCCTTGCTCGTGGCGGCGGTGAGGATGAGGCTGCCGATTCCCTGATAGCGGAACAGCGTCTCGACAACGACAAGGCCGCCCACCAGATAGCTCGTCTGCGTCGCGATTACGGTGATGGTGGGCAGGAGCGCGTTGCGCAGCACGTGCCGCCGCAGCACCACGAAGCGTGGCAGGCCTTTCAGGATGGCCGTGCGCGTATAATCCGCCTCCAGCGCCTCGATCGTTCCGGCCCGTGCCATTCGGGCGATATAGCCGAAGAGAACGACGACAAGCGGGATTGCCGGCAGGATGAGATGGCGGAGCTGATCCAGCGGACCCGCGCCCGCCGTCCAGGAGGCCGAGATCGGCAGGACCCTCAGCCAGACGGAAAAGATGAGGATGACGACGATGGAGGAGACGAACTCCGGAATGACGGTGAGCGAGAGGCCGGCAAGCGAGATCACCCGATCGGCGAGGGTGCCGACGCGGATCGCCGCCGCAACCCCGGCGCCGATCGAGAGCGGGACGACGATGATGAAGGCGACCGCGGCGAGCTTCAGCGACTTCACCAGGGCGGCACCGATGAAGGGCGCGACCGGCGCGCGGAATTCGAGCGAGCTTCCCATATTGCCGTGGAGAATTCCACCGATCCAGCCAAGATATTGCAAGAGCAACGGGCGATCGACCCCGAGCTGATGGTCGAGCGCCGCGACCGCGCGCGGATCCGCGAGCGGCCCCAGGACCTCCCGCCCGACATCGCCGGGGAGAAGCTGCCCGCCAGCGAAGACGACAAGACTTAAAAGGAAAAGCGTGAGCAGGCTGAGCGAGATCCGGCGCGCGAACCAGGCTGCCCAGCCGCCACCCATCGGAACGACTATCCAGCCGAGGCCGATTGCAGGAAGAGCTGGGCGATCGGGTTTGGTTGCGCGCCGGTCACGGATTTCCGCGTCGCCGTGAGATAGTCGTAGAAATAGGCGAAGACGATCGGCGTCTCGTCGAGCAACAGGGTTTCGATCTTGCCGGCGATCGCGCGCTGCGAGGAAAGATCGATCGCGGCGACGAAATCGCTCACCAGCTTGTCATACGTTGGATTCCTGAAATGCGCGGCGTTCCAGCTTCCCTGGCTCGTCAACGTCGCGGTCAGCAGCACGTCGGGCGTTCCGCGATGGCCATAATCCGTCATCCCGAAGGGGCTGTCGAGCCAGTCCGACTTGCCGAACACGGCATCGCCGTAATAGGCGCTCTGCGTCTCGATCTTCAGCGAGACATCCACCCCGATCTCTTTCGCCGCGTTCTGGACCAGGACCGCGTAATCGGGCATTTCCTGATATTGCTCGGTGGTGAGGGCCACGGCAAATCCCTTCGAGCCTGCCGCCGCCATCAGCGCCTTCGCCTCGGCGATATCCTCACGCCGCTGCGCGATGCTCTTGTCGGTCGAAGGATAGACGGGGGCGAAGGGGCTGTCATTGCCAAGATCGGAGAGGCCGCGGAAAAGCCCCGCCACGATCGCCGGCCGGTCTAGCGTGAGCGCCAGAGCGCGGCGGATGCGCTTGTCGTTGAAGGGAGGAATATCGCAGCGCATATGAAGCTCACGGTGCGTCGATGCCTCGAGCTTGATGATCGCGATGTCCGGATCGTCAATCAGCCCTTGCGCGCCCTGCACCACGATCTGCGAGACGATGTCGAGCTGCCCGGCCTGCAAGGCGAGAATCTGCGGCTGCAGGTCATTATAGAAGCTGAATTCCGTTCGCGCCGGCAGCACCCGGCCGCCCCACCAATCCGGGTTGCGCACGAAGCTCGCCCCTACCTTGGGGACATATTTCTCGATGCGGAAGGGCCCCGTGCCGTCCCATGTCTTCTCGAAATTGCCTTCATAGTCGGCGGGGATGATGATCGCATTGTAATTGTCCGATGAGACATAGTAAGGAAAATTTCCGTTCGGCGCGTCGAGGTGGAAGGCAACCGTATGATCGTCGATCTTCTTCGCGTTCCCCTTGGAGAGCACGCCCCGGAAGACCGAAAGCGCGTTGGAGGCGTTCTTGGGATCGGCGAGCCGGTCCATCGTCGCCACCACATCATCAGCCGTCATCACCTTGCCGCTGTGGAATTTCACGCCTTGGCGCAGCGTGAAGGTCCAGACGCTGCCATCCAGGTTGGGCTTCCAGGAGGTTGCCAGCATCGGCGCAAGACGAAGATCAGGCCGATCATAGACCAGGAAATCCCCGACCTGCTGAAGCATCAGAAGCCCGCTGACATCGGCCACCGTGAGAGGATCGATCGCACCGGCCGGCACGCTCGTGCCGACGCGGATGGTGGTGTCGGCCTTGCCGGTGGCCGCCTCGGCGAGCGGGACGGACCAGGGACCGAGCGCGCCGGCAATGGCGCCGAGCATCGGCCCGCCGAGGCCGATCACGCTCGCGCGGCGAAGAAAGGAGCGGCGGCTGAGACGCCCGGCGAGAAGCTCATCGACGAGATGGTTTTCAAGCGGACCAAGGCGCCGGCGCAGCAGATCGATCATGGAATAGGGTCTTTGCATCGGATGAAGACCTTTCTTCTACCGAAACGAAAAAACATCGCCCCCACGCGCCCGATCCGTTTCGGGCCCGCTATGCATGTCCGAGATTGCTGGCATGTTCGGATTTTTCGCCTCGGCGCGCAACGCTCCTTTCGGGCGCAGGCATGACCGATCTCTTCTCGCCCGGCCTCGCGGCCAAAACGGTCATTGCCTCGCTTGGTCTCGCGCCCCACCCCGAAGGGGGGCATTACCGCGAGACTTGGCGCGACCGCCCGGCCGATGGCCGACGTGGCGCCGCGAGCGCCATCTTCTTCCTGCTCGCAGCGGGCGAGGAGAGCGCCTGGCACAAAGTCGATGCGGCGGAGCTTTGGCTCTGGCACGCGGGTGCGCCTCTCCGGCTCGAAATCGCCCCACCGCGCGCGGCGCTTCACCTTGGGGCCGATCCCTCTGCCGGACAGACGCTCCAAGGCATCGTGCCAGCCGAAGCGTGGCAAAGCGCCCGGTCCCTCGGGGCCTGGACATTGGTTTCCTGCATCGTCGCCCCGGCCTTCGACTTCGCCGGATTCACGCTCGCCCCGCCCGGCTGGATGCCGCCCGGCTGATTGCGTTCAAGCGGTCGATGCAGGTTTCGCAAATCGCGCGAGCGAGGGCTTGCCGATGTCCTTGGAGCTGCCTTCGTCTGCGAGCATGAGATCGCGAATCGCGTGGGCGCTCTCCGGTGCGGATTTGCAATGAATAGCGCGTGTCGTCCGATCCCATGCCGGAACGTTGCGCATTCCCCGCTCGCGCGCGACGATTTTCGATGATCACGCTCCTGTTCTGACCTGGCGAAAGATTTCACGGATCGACGAGAACGCCCGGATTGAAGAGTCCCGCCGGGTCGAGCGCCGCCTTCATCGCGCGGAAGCCCTCGGCGAAGAGGTCCGGACGCTGCCGGTCGTACCAGGGCCGATGGTCGCGGCCGACCGCGTGATGATGGGTGATGGTGCCGCCTGCCGCCAGCAGTGCCTCGCTCGCCGCCTCCTTGATCGTCTTCCATTGCGGAATAAGCGCCCCGTGCCGACCGAGCGCGTGGAAGGTGAAATAGGGCGCCGGCCCGTCCGGATAGACATGGGTGAAGCGGCAGGTGATCTGGCCCGGCCGGCCTGTCACCTCATGGATGGCAGCAAGCGTCGCCTTCGTCACCTCCGCATGCAGCGCCTCGAACCTGTCCCAGGTGATGGCGGTCTCGAACGTATCGGCGATGATCGCGCGCGGCACCAGGATTTCGCGGGCATAGGGCATGCGGATGAAGGCGGTGCGCCATTTCTCCGCGGCACCCGGCTTCGCCATCTCGGCCTCCGGGCGCCCGCCATGGTCCGCCGCGCAGGCGAGCGCACGGGCGTGAAGATCGGCGAGCGGGCCGTCCCATCCCTCGAAGCCGAGCACCATCAGTGCCGCGTTCCCGTCCCCCGCGCCGGTATTGCGCGCCTCTTCGGGGTCCAGGATACGGCAGTTCGCGGGTGTCAGGCCGGCCTGGAGGATCGCCCGCACCGCCCGCGCCGCGGCGAGGAAATCCGGGAACCACACGGCGCTCCCGACCCGGAAGCCGGGCCGGGGCGTCAATCTCAGCCAGGCCTCGCTGATCACGCCGAGCGTTCCTTCCGAGCCGATGAAGAGCCGGTCTGGACTCGGTCCCGCACCGGAGCCCGGCAGCCGCCGCGTCTCGAGCGTGCCGCGCGGCGTGACCACCCTCAGGCTTTCCACGAAATCGTCGATATGGGTGTGGAGCGAGGCATAGTGGCCGGCCGAGCGGGTGGCGATCCAGCCGCCGAGCGTGGAATGCTCGAAGCTCTGCGGAAAATGCCTGAGCGTAAGGTCATGAGGTCGCAGCACCGCCTCGAGCGCCGGGCCGAAGATGCCCCCCGCGAACCGTCCCGCGCGCGAGACAGGATCGATCTCGAGCATCTGATCCATGCGCGAGAGATCGAGCGTGACCGAGGCTTTTGCGCCTTTCTTGCCGAGCGCGGGCTCGATGCCTCCGACCACCGAGCTGCCGCCGCCGAAGGGCGTGATTGTGGCGGGAATGCCGCCCGCCCATTCGATCACGCGGGCAATATCGGCTTCATTTCGCGGATGGGCGACGATGTCGGGTGCCGAGGAATAATCGCCGAGCATTCCCCGCACCGTGTCGGGATAGGATTTGCCGAAGCTGTGCAAGGCACGGTCATGGAGCTCGGCCGAGCAGATCGCGGCAAGCGCCGCCGGCGGTGCGGCGCGCGGTGCGGGGAGCCGGATATCGGCAAGGCCGGGCACTTCCTTCACGTCGAAAGAATCGGTGCCGAAAAGCCGTGCATAGGTCGCCAGCGCGAACCGCTCCTCCTTTTCGGTGAGGCCCTCGCCCACGAATCCCCAGCCGAAGAATTTCCTCTTGCGCTCCATGCCTTGCGCTTTCCCTGCGGCGCTTCCCTTCCGGGATCGGACGATAGCCATGCCCGGCGGACCTGTCAGCGGAGGCGGGAAGCTGGCCGATCAGGCAGGGCCCGTGCTACCCGCCGGCCATGCGCATAGATCGCGGTTCCGCCCCGTGCTGAAGCGCCTCGCGAAGGCGAGGTTCACGCAAGGCTTCCTGGCAAGTCTCGCCGGGCTCTATCTTCGCTTTGCTCTCGGCACCACGCGCTGGCGCCTGCATGGCGGGGAGCACATTGCGCCCCACATCGGGGACGAGCCGGTGATCGTCGCCTTCTGGCACGAGCGCCAGGCGATGATGCCGATGCTCTGGGTCTTCACCCTCCGCTTCGACCACGGGCGTCCAAGGGAACGGCAGCGGGCGCATGTGCTGGTGAGCCGCCACCGTGACGGGCGCCTGATCGGCGCGGTGGTGCGCTGGTTCCGGCTCGATGCCGTGTACGGCTCCTCCTCACGCGGCGGGCCGGCGAGCCTGCGCGCTTTGGCGGCGCTGCTCGCGGCGGGTGATTACGTCGCCATCACTCCGGACGGGCCGCGTGGCCCGCGCCGCGAGGCCGCGCCAGGTGTCGCCCAGCTCGCCGCCCTTTCCGGAATCCGCGTCCTTCCCTGCGCCGCCCAATCGTCCCGCCGCGCCGTGCTCCGCACCTGGGACCGTTTCGTCGTTCCGCTGCCCTTCGCGCGCGGCGCGGTCGTCTGCGAGCCCACCATCACGGTCGGCCCCGATGGCTGGCAGGAAGCGCTGCCGCGCATCGCCGCGGCGATGACCATGGCAGCGGACGCCGCGGACCGGCTCTGCGCCTCATGAGCGGGGAATTGCCGGCAGCGATCTGGGCCGGCAGCGCGCGCCTCGCCACGCCCGCGCTTCGCCTCTGGCTCCGCCGCCGCCTTGCCGCCGGCAAGGAGCGGCCGGGACGGCTGGCCGAGCGGCGCGGCATCGATCCCACGCCGCGCCCCGGCGGCAAGCTGCTCTGGCTGCACGCGGCGAGCGTCGGCGAAATCGTCTCGGTCCTGCCGCTCATCAAAGCGCTCGGCCGACAGGACAGGGAACTCAATATCCTTGTCACCACAGGCACCGTTACCTCGGCGACCCTTCTGGTCGAGCGACTGCCCACGCTCGGCTTCGGTGAACGCGCCCGGCATCGCTTCGTGCCCCTCGACGTGCCGGGCTGGGTGGGCCGCTTTCTCGATCACTGGCGGCCGGATGCCGCCGCCTTCGTCGAAAGCGAGCTCTGGCCCAACCTGATCGCCGCCGCTGCCGCGCGCCGCATCCCGCTCGCCCTGCTCAATGCCCGCCTCTCGGAGCGCAGCTTCGCCCGCTGGCGGCTCACGCCCGGCTTCGCCCGCCGGATCCTCGGGGCCTTCAGCCTGATCAGGGCCCGTTCCGAGGAAGACTCCGCCCGCCTCTCGCGCCTCGGCGCTGCCGATGTCTCCGCACCGGGCGATCTCAAGCTCGCCGCCGAGCCGCTACCCGTGGACGAGGAGGAGCGGAGCCGGCTCGCCGACCTGCTTGGTGCGCGGCCGCGCTGGCTCGCTGCCAGCACCCATCCGGGCGAGGAGGCGATCGCGGCGGAGGTCCATCGCCGCCTCCGCGGCGAGTTCCCCGGCCTGGTCACGATCATCGCGCCCCGCCACCCCGAGCGGGGGCCAGAAATCGCCATCGCCCTCACCGAATTCGCGCCCACGCGCCGGAAAGCGGGAGGCGATCCGCCGCCAGGCGGCCTTTTCATCGCCGACACGCTCGGCGAGCTCGGCCTTCTCTATCGGCTGGCGCCGATCGTCTTCGTCGGCAGGAGCCTGGCCGGCAGGGGTGGGCAGAATCCGCTCGAGCCGGCCCGCCTCGGCTGCGCGATCGCGGTCGGGCCGCATACGGGGAATTTCTCCGCCGCCGTGACCCGCCTCGAACAGGCGGGCGGCCTTGCCCGGGTCTCCGATGGGCCGGCCCTCGCGGACTGGGTTGCCGCCATGCTGCGCGCGCCCGAGGCGGTCCGTCACATGGGCGAGGCCGCACGCTCCGCCGCCGAGACCGACGCCACGCTGCCTGACAGGCTCGCAGCCTCGCTGCTCGGCCTTCTGGGCCGATAAGCGCCATGTTGCGGCCGCCGCGCTTCTGGTCGAACGGCAATTCCGTGCTTCCGACCATGCTCTCCCCGCTTGCCGCGATCAGCGCGCGGCTGGCCGCTTCGCGCGTGGCGCGGCCGGGCTTCGCCGCGCCGGTGCCGGTGCTTTGCTGCGGCAATGCCACGCTTGGCGGGACCGGCAAGACAACCCTGGCGCTCGATCTGGCACGCGGTCTCCGCGCGGCCGGGGTGGCCGTGCACATCCTCGCCCGCGGCTATGGCGGAAGGGCGCGCGGCCCACTCCGGGTGATGCCGGAGCATGACGCGTCGCTCGTCGGCGACGAGGCTTTGCTGCTCGCGAACGCTGCGCCCACATGGATCGGCGCCGATCGCGCCGCCACCGCCCGATTGGCGATCGCCGCCGGGGCCGCGGCGCTCGTGATGGATGACGGGCTGCAGAATCCAAACCTGCGAAAATCCCTTTCCTTCCTCGTCATCGACGGCGGCGCCGGGTTCGGCAATGGCCACGTCTTTCCTGCCGGCCCGCTGCGCGAGCCTCTCGCGGCCGCGGCGGCGCGCACCGCTGCCGCCGTGCTGATCGGGCCGGATCGCGCCAACGCCCGGGCCCTCCTTCCGCGCGGCCTGCCGGTGCTCACAGCGCGTCTCGTCCCCGGTCCGGAAGCCGCGGTGCTGGCTGGCCGCCGCGTGCTCGCCTTCGCCGGGATCGGGCGGCCCGACAAGTTCTTCGCCACACTCGAAGCGGCGGGCGCAAGGCTCATCGGGCATCGTGGCTTTCCGGACCATCATCCCTACCGCGAAAGCGAGATTTCCCGCCTCCTCGAGAACGCCACCAAGCACGATGCCCTGCCGGTCACGACCGCGAAGGATCAGGTTCGCATTCCTCCGGCGCTTCGCGAGCATGTCGCGGTGCTCACCGTCACGCTGGCCTGGGACGATCCCGGCGCTCTCGCCGCCCTTCTTGCGCCCCTTTTCCCGGACGTGGCCCTGTCGTGAATCTTCTCCATCGGCTGGAGGCCGCCGTCGTCGCCGGCGGCTTTGGATTTCTCGAAGCGCTGCCTCCGGCTCAGGCGGCGCGGCTCGCCGGAGCCATCGCGCGCGCGATTGGCCCGCTCCTGCCGGTGTCCCGCATTGCCGAGACCAATCTCCGCCTCTGCCTGCCGAAGCTCGATTCCGCTTCGCGCCGACGCCTGATGCGCGCGATATGGTGGAATCTCGGCAGCACCGTGGGCGAGCTGCCGCACCTGCCGCACCTGCTGCGCTTCGGCCCGACCGAGGCCGGGCCCGGCTTCGAGATGGTCGGGGCCGACATCCTGCGTGCGCTTGCGCGGCGCGGCGGGCCCGGCATCTTCTTCTCCGGCCATATCGGCAACTGGGAGCTGCTGGCCCCATCGGCCGCGCATTATGGGGTGCACATGGCGCTGCTCTATCGCGCCGCCCAGAATCCGGCGGTCGACGCGATGATCAGCCGGATTCGGCGCAATGCGATGGGCGGGGCCGTGACGCTGCTGCCCAAGGGCGCGGAGGGCGCTCGCGGGGCGCTCGCGCATCTCTCCAAAGGCGGGTTCCTCGGCATCCTCGCGGATCAGAAGCTGGATGACGGCATTCCGGTTCCGCTCTTCGGCCGCCCAGCGATGACGGCCCCCGCGCTTGCCGCTTTCGCGCTTCGCTTTCGTTGCCCGGTGATCCCCGCCCATGCCGAGCGGCTCGGGCCGGCGCGCCTGCGCGTGATCGTGGAGGATGCGCTGACCCTTCCCGACAGCGGGCATCGCGCCAGCGATATCGAGGCGCTCACGCGCAGCGTGAATGCCTGCCTCGAACAATGGATCCGCGCCCGGCCGGAAGGCTGGCTCTGGCTGCATCGCCGCTTCGCGCGGGACGAGTATCGATGAGGTGACTCAGCCGGCGGTCTCCGCGGCGAGCGAAAGGATCGCAGCCGCGATCGGCTGGGGCGCCTCCCAGGGCACGAAATGCCCCGCGACCGGAATCACCGCGCGGCGATAGGGCCCGGTGAAATGGGCGGCGGCCTGCTCCGAGCCCGCGGGGGGATCGACCCCGTCGCACGCGCCGTGCAGCACGATCGCCGGCACCCTGATCATCGGCTGGCGGGCCAGAAGCTTCTCGATCGCCGCCAGCGCCGGATCCCCCGGCGCGCCGCCATGGCGGTGCCGATAGGAATGAATGACGACATCGACGAAATCGGGATTGTCGAAGGCGGCGGCGGTGCGCCGGTAGGCCGCCTCCTCGAACCGCCAGTTCGGCGACCACAGGCGCCAGAGCAGCCGGCAAAGCTCATAGCGGTGGCCTGCGAGCCCGGCGCGCCCCCGTTCGGTGTTGAAATACCATTGATACCAGAATCGTTGCTCCTGCTCCGGCGCATCCGGCACCGCGTTCCGCGCGATGTCCTGGATATTGTAGCCGCCGATGGAGACGAGCCCGCGCACCCGCTCGGGCCAGAGCGCCGAGACGATGCAGGCGGCGCGGCCGCCCCAGTCATATCCGGCCAGGACCGCGCGCCCGATCCCAAGCGCGTCGAGGAGTGCGAGAAGGTCCGCGCCAAGGGCCGCCTGCTCGCCCGAGCGCGGCGTGCGCGGATCGAGAAAGCGGGTGGGTCCATAGCCGCGGAGATAGGGCACGATGCAGCGATGGCCTGCGGACGCGAGCCGCGTTGCCACCCCGTCCCATGCGCGCACGTCATCGGGAAAGCCATGCAACAGGATGACGGGCAGGCCGCCCTCGGGTCCGCTCTCCTCGAACGCAATTTCGAGCAAGCGCGTCGTCACGTGCCGGGGTCGTGCCGGTATGGTCATCTCCATCCTCCCGCCAGTGCCCGATCGCAGAGAAAAGTGACTCGCGGAGCGAGCCCTTTTCGCCGCGTGAATCGGGCACTGGCGAGAGGACGGCGATGAGCGCAACCCGGCAAGGGAGGGGCGGTTCGCGGGGCGAATATCGGGCTCCAGAGCGGGATGTGTTCGCTCCCGCTCGCGTATCCCGCTCTACTCATTTGTTTTCCCGCGTGATTCAGACCTGGGGTGATTCCACCTTTGGTCATCACGCTCTAAAATTCGGGCGGGATCGCGGGCGCCAGTGCGGGCTGCGCTGGGGATCGCGCTCCGCCCTTCCCCGAAGAGGATAGAAAATGATCCATGTCGTCGCCATGATTACCGCCAAGCCCGGAAGGCGCGCGGACATCCTGCGGGAGTTCCACGCCAACCGGCCGAACGTGCTGGCCGAAAAAGGCTGCATCGAATATGGGCCGGCAGTGGATGCCGAAGGCGCCGGCGCAACTCAGACCCCTTTCGGACCCGACACCTTCGTGGTGATCGAGAAATGGGAAAGCCTGGAGGCGCTCAAGGCTCACGCTGCCTCGGCGCACATGGCGGCTTACGGGGCACGGACGCGGGAGATGATCGCCGAGCGGGTGATCCGCGTTCTCACCCCCGCATAGGAGCAAACCTCCGATCTGCGCTCACCGGCCTAAAGACTCTCACGTTAAAGACTTTGGCCGAGCGCATGGCGCTGAAGATCCTTGAGCCGGTCGGCGCCGCCGGCGGTTTGCGGGTCGATATCGAGCACCTTCTGCCAGGCCGCCAACGCGCCCTGCCAATCGCCATCCGCTTCCGCCACGAATGAAAGAGTTTCGAGCGCCGTGAAATGCTCCGGATCGATGGCAAGCGCGTGGGCAACATCGCTGATCGCTCCTTTATTGTCGCCGGCGCGGAAGCGCGCGAGCGCACTCAGGCTCCAGCCATCGGCAAGATCGGGCTGCAAAGTGGTCGCGGCATCGAAGTCCGACTCCGCCTCGCTCGGGGAGTGCGCATCGAGTGCCGCGCTCCCGCTCTCGAGCAGGAGGCGCACAGCCGGGGTTGCCTGGTCGAGCCATGCCGCGGCGATGTGCTGCTCGAGCACGTCGGCGGCATGCGCATCCGGCGCCGCCTTGAGCGCGGCCAGCATGCCGGCGAGGTCGGAATCCGCCGGCTGGGCCCGGGCAGAAAAGGGCACCGCGAGAAGCGCGAGGAGCAAGGCCCGACGCATGGCGTATCCTCCCGCCTTCGCCGTGCGGCGACAAGATTTCTTTGGACGCGCGTTCTCGGGGTTCTGGGCCGATTCCCGATTCAGGCCGCCCGTTCGAGACGGCGGCGCAGGGACGAGATGACGGAGGCGAACATTTTCTCGGTAAGCCTCCCGGTGCTCGTGTTGTAGCGGGAGACATGATAGCTGTCGGCGATCAGGAGCCCATCCGGCCGCTCATGGATCGCCCCATGGCGGAATTGTGCGCGGGCAAGCGGCATGCCCGATGCGCGGACCACCGCTCCATGGGCGAGAACCCCGAGCGCCAGCACCGCGCGCAGGCGGGTCATCGCCTTGAGCTCACCGAGCAGGAAGCGGCTGCAGGTCCTCACCTCCTCCGGGGTCGGCAAATTGGCGGGCGGAACACAGCGGACGGCATTGGTGATGCGGCAATTCTGCAGCCTTAGCCCATCTTCCGGAGAAGCGCCGTAGGAACCCGCGGCAAGGCCGAAGCGGATCAGGGTTTCGTAGAGGAGCTTGCCGGCATAATCGCCGGTGAAGGGCCGTCCGGTGCGATTGGCCCCGGCAAGGCCGGGCGCCATGCCGACGATCAGCACCTCCGCCCCGATTGCCCCGAAGGAAGAGACCGGAGCATTGTGCCAATCCGGATGGGCAGCGCGATTCTCCGCGCGATAGCAGGCGAGCCGTGGGCAGAGCGGGCAATCGCGCGCCGGTTCCTCAGGCGGCTTCATGAAGCGGCGTCACGCGCCTTCGGAAGCCTCCGCATAAGGCTCGGCAGGGGTCGGACGAGTCGGCCGGGCCCGAGGCTCGGTCTGCCGCCGCGTGAATTCGGGGGCGATATCCGCGAGCTCGATGAACTGATCCGCCTGCCGCCGCAGATCATCGGCCACCATCGGCGGGCTGGTGCGAATCGTGGAAACCACCGAGACCCGGACGCCACGACGCTGAACCGCCTCGACGAGACGACGGAAATCCGCATCCCCGCTGAAGAGGACGGCATGATCGATCTTCGGCGCGAGCTCGAGCATATCGATCGCAAGCTCGATATCCATATTGCCTTTGACGCGCCGACGCCCAGCCGCGTCCGTGAATTCCTTGGCAGGCTTCGTCACAAGTGTATAGCCGTTGTAAGCGAGCCAGTCGGTCAGCGGCTTGAGCGGTGAATATTCCTCAGTCTCGAGCAGCGCAGAATAATAATATGCGCGCAGGACATGGGCCTTGCGTCGGAAGAATTCGAGGAGATTGCGATAATCGACATCAAAGCCAAGATTCCGCGATGCGGAGTAAAGATTGGCACCGTCAACGAACAGCACCGTTCGTTCGGTCGGAAGGAAATGCATGATTGAACCTCGTTTCCATGTTCTATGCTTTGCTTTTACATAGCGAGCTGGAGCGCTCGTTTGTCTCGATTCGTTTTGTCTCGATTCGTCTGGCCGGCGCGCCGCCCCAATGGGCGCTCCGCGTAGTCGCCGCAGAAAATCATGTCAAGCAGATGTCAGTCGGCCGATGCAGGTCCGATCCTGGTCGCCATCGGTGCGAACCTGCCCGGCCCCGATGGGGCAGAACCGCTCGAAACCTGCCGTTCCGCCGCTCTCGCGCTCGATGCGCTGCCCGGATTGCGGCTGGTTGCCCTCTCGCGCTGGTGGGCAAGCGCACCCATCCCGCCCTCGGACCAGCCGGACTATGTCAATGGCGTCGCACGCCTGGGCGGGAAAACGACGCCGGAGGACCTGCTCCAGGCGCTCAAGACGCTCGAGCGACGGGCCGGAAGGCAGTCGCCCGGCGTGTCCGGCGAGGCCCGGTCGCTCGATCTCGATATCATCGCCGTCGGACCCCTGGTCCGCCAAGGCCCCGACCCGATCCTGCCGCATCCGCGCGCCCATCTGCGGGCCTTCGTCCTTGCCCCGCTCGCCGAGGTGGCGCCGGGCTGGATGCACCCCATCCTTGGCCAGACGGTCGAGGCGCTCCTCGCCGCCCTGCCACCGCAGCGCCTTTGCCCGCTCGGCCTCTGAACCGGCCGGGAAGGCCGATTCGGCTTGCGGGCCCCGCCCCGCTGACCTATGTACGGAGGCGGAATTGGCCGCTTGCGTTGAGGACTTGAACGGATGGCCCGCGTCACCGTCGAAGATTGCGTCTTGAAGGTGTCGAACCGGTTCGACCTTGTCATGCTGGCCGCGCAGCGCGCGCGCAATGTCAGCCGTGGCGAGGCCGTCACGCTCGACCGCGACAATGACAAGAACCCGGTGGTGGCGCTGCGCGAGATCGCCGAGGGGACCGTGGAGCTCCCCCGCCTGTGGCAGGATCTGGTGAAATCCGTCTCCCGCCTGCCCGAGCCCGAGCCTGCGGACGAGGAGGTGATGGACCTGATCCCCACCGATCAGAACATCTTCGGCTTGCAGGATGTGGCGGCCGATGAGGAAACGGCAAACCTTTCGCGCGAGTCCGAGGATGTTTCCCCGGAAGACATGGAGGCGGCGATCGAGGCGGAGCTTGCCGGCCGCCCGCACCGCTAGGATGACATGAGGAGGGGCGCCGCCGGCCCGCCTCCGCCGAGGATTTTCCGTGCCCCCGAAGGACTGGCCGCAGCTTCGCCCGTCCGCCCGCATATCGTTCGCCAGTTCGAGCTGACTGAGAAGGTTCTCGCCTACGATCCCAAGGCGAGCACCACGCTGATCGACGCCGCCTATGTGCTGGCGATGAAGGCGCACGGGGCGCAGCGGCGCGAGAACGGCGATCCCTACATCACCCATCCCCTCGCGGTCGCCGACATGCTGGCGGGCTACCGGCTGGACACGGCGAGCATCGTCACCGCCCTGCTGCATGATGTCGTCGAGGACACGCAGGTCGGGCTTCCCGAGATCGAGCAGCGATTCGGCCCCGAGATCGCAGGCCTCGTTGATGGGGTGACCAAACTCTCACGGCTGGCACTTTCCTCGGAAGAGAATCGCGAGGCGGAGAATTTCCGCAAGCTCGTGCTGGCGATGAGCAAGGACATCCGTGTCCTTCTGGTGAAGCTCGCCGACCGGCTGCACAATATGCGCACGCTCGGCTTCGTGCAGGACCGCGAGCGGCGTCAGCGCATCGCCCGCGAGACGATGGAAATCTATGCCCCGCTCGCCGAGCGGATCGGCATGGACGCGATGAAGACGGAGCTGCAAACACTCGCTTTCCGCGAGCTGCAGCCGGAGGCGTACCACAGCGTCCAGGCGCGGCTCAATCTGCTGCGCGGCCAGGGCGAGGACGTGATCGAGGAGGTGCGCGCCGAGCTCGCCCGCGTCTGCTCCGATGCCGGGGTGCAGGTGCTCGAGGTCACGGGGCGGGAAAAATCCCCCTTCTCGGTCTGGGAAAAGATGCGCAAGCGCAATGTCGAGCTCGACAAGCTTTCCGACATCATGGCGTTCCGCATCGTCGTCTCGACGCGCGAAGCCTGCTACATGGCGCTCGGCGCGGTGCACGCCGCCTATCCGGTCGTCGCCGGACACTTCAAGGATTATATTTCGACTCCAAAATCAAACGGCTATCAGAGCCTCCATACCTGCGTCACCCTGCGCGAGCCGCGCAACCAGAAGATCGAGGTGCAGATCCGCACGCGCGAGATGCATGAGGTGGCGGAGGCCGGCGTGGCGGCGCACTGGCTCTACAAGGAGGGCCGGGCCCCGAACGAGGAGGTGCAGCATTTCCGCTGGGTCCAGGACCTGCTCGAGATCCTGGAAAATTCCAGCGCGCCGGACGAGTTCCTCGAGAACACCAAGCTCGAGCTCTACGAAGACCAGGTCTTCTGCTTCACCCCCAAGGGGCGGCTCATTCAGCTTCCGCGCGGCGCGACGCCGGTGGATTTCGCCTATGCCGTGCATAGCCAGGTCGGCGATTCCTGCGTCGGCGCCAAGGTCAACGGCCAGCTCAAGCCGCTCCGCCACGAGTTGCAGAACGGCGACCAGGTCGAGATCATGACGGCGCGCGGCGGCACGCCCTCGCCGCAATGGTACCGTTTCGTCGTCACCGGCAAGGCGCGCGCGCGCATCCGGCGCTTCATTCACCAGCAGGAGCGCCAGCGCTATCTCGACGAAGGCCGCGCCACGCTCGCCAAGGCGTTCCGCCAGCATGGGCTCGACGGCCAGGAAAAAGTGCTCGAAGGCACGCTCAAGACGCTCAAGCAGCCGGCGCTCGATGCGCTTTATATCGCGGTCGGCAATGGCAGCATCGGCGCGCGGGATGTCGTGCATGCCGCCTATCCCGAGATGCGGCCGGACGCGCGCGCGCCGCGCATGCTGCCCGATCTCTCCGGGCGCAATGTGGCGCGCCCGCGCGCCGCGGACGCCGAGATGCCGATCCGCGGCCTCATCAGCGGCATGGTGGTCCATTATGCAGGATGCTGTCATCCTTTGCCGGGCGACCCGATCGTCGGCATCGTCACCACCGGCAAGGGGGTTACGATTCATACGCGCGACTGCCAGACTCTCGAAACCTTTGCCGCGACCCCGCAGCGTTTCCGCGAGCTCGAATGGGATCCCGAGGTGATCGCGAGGGAGAGGATCAGCTCCGGCCATACCGGGCGGATCAATGTCATCGCCGCCAACGATGCCGGAATGCTGGCGACCCTCACGAATACCATCTCCAAGCATGAAGGGGCCGTGGCCAATCTCAAAATCGTCAATCGGCAGCACGATTTTTCGGAAGTTCTCGTGGATGTGGAGGTGCGCGACCTCGGCCATCTCTCGAACGTCATCGCCGGCCTGCGCAGCGCCCCGGGCGTCTCGGAGGTCAATCGTGCGCGGCGCTAGATCCGTCTTGTGATCCTCGGCATCGGCTCGGACATCTGCGATATTCGCCGCGTCGAGGCGGTGATCGCGCGCTATGGCGAGCGCTTCATCAACCGCGTCTTCACCGAGCCCGAACGGGCCCGCGCCGCCCGCCGCGCCGCCCGTCTCCAGGCACCGACCTACGCCCGCCGCTTCGCGGCCAAGGAGGCGGCGGCGAAAGCGCTCGGCACCGGGTTCCGGCAGGGGGTCTTCATGTCCGATCTCAGCGTCGTCAACCTCCCGAGCGGGCAGCCGACCATCGCGATGAGCGGGGGCGCCGCGGTTCGGCTGGCGGCCATCACGCCCGCCGGGATGCGGGCGGTGATCGCGCTCTCCCTCACCGATGAATATCCTTACGCCTTCGCCCAGGTGGTGATTTCCGCGCTTGCCCTCGCCCCCGCCACGGGCATGGCTTTCGCGGCGGCGAGAGGAGAATGAAACCTTTTCCGGTTCTCTCGCTTGACAGCCGAGGGGTGGCCGGGCTTGATCCGGGCCGATTTCGGATCCGGTAGAGCCGCGGGCAATGGCCTCCACAAAGGCGAAAAGCAGGAGCAAATCCGGGGGTTTGCTCGACAATGTCAAGACGCTCGTCTATGCCGGTCTGATCGCGATCGGCATTCGCACCTTCCTGCTCGAGCCGTTCAATATCCCTTCGGGCAGCATGATCCCGACCCTGCTCGTGGGCGATTACCTCTTCGTCGAAAAATATAGCTACGGCTATTCCCGCTATTCGTTCCCCTTCTCTCCGCCGCTCTTTTCCGGGCGCATCTTCGGCTCGACACCCAGCCGCGGGGATGTCGCGGTGTTCGCGCTCCCGCGCGATCCTTCGATCGATTACATCAAGCGCATCATCGGGCTGCCGGGGGACAGGATCCAGGTGATCCACAGCCGGCTCTTCATCAACGGCCATGAGTGCCCGCGCGTTGCCGACGGCACCTATACAGAGACCGACGAAGGCGCCCCGATCGAGATGCGGCGCTATATCGAGACATTGCCGAACGGGGTCAGCCACTCGATCCTGCAGGCATCGGATGACGGGCCGCTCGACAATACCGGGGTCTATACGGTGCCGCCCGGCTTCGTGTTCGCAATGGGCGACAACCGCGACAACAGCGAGGATAGCCGGGTCCTCAGCGCCGTGGGCTACATTCCGATCGAGAATCTGATCGGCAAGGCGGAGTTCATCTTCTTCTCGATCAATGCCCAATACCCGTGGTGGGAATTCTGGGAATGGCCGATCGAGATTCGCTGGGGACGGCTGTTCCACATCATCCATTGATCATCGGCGGCCGGCTTCGGTGACGGAAGGCTCGCGACCGGCCCGTTCCGAGCGTGAGGCAGCCGCGGAACATCTGCTCGGCCATTCCTTCGCGCGTCCGGAACTGCTCATCGAGGCCTTGACGCACCGCTCCGCCGCCTACGGCAAGGGTTCGGGAAAAGGCTCGAACGAGAGGCTGGAGTTCGTGGGCGACCGCGTGCTCGGCCTCCTGGTTGCGGAATGGCTCGCCGAGCGCTTCCCGAGCGAGCGCGAGGGCGCGCTCGGGCGGCGGCTCGCCGCCCTCGTCTCCCAGCCCGTGCTCGCCGGGATCGCCGAGGCGGTCGCGCTCGCCCAGGTGATCGATGTCGCGCCGAATGAGGCGAAGGCCGGCGTGAAGCGCCGGGCCACGGTGCTTGCCGATGCGCTGGAAGCGGTGATCGGCGCGCTCTTCCTCGATGGCGGCCTCGAACCGGCCCGCGCCTTCGTGCGCAAGGCCTACGAACCGGTCCTCGCCGCCCAGCCATCGCCACCGAAAGACCCGAAGACGGCGCTCCAGGAATGGGCGCAGGCGCGCGGCCTCGACCTGCCGTTCTATATCCTTGCCGAGCGGCACGGACCGCCGCACGCGCCGGCCTTCTCGATCACCGTGACGCTCGCGGGCAAGACCGGCACCGGCAGCGCCGGCACCAAGCGCGAGGCCGAGAGGCTGGCCGCGGCCGATCTTCTCTCGCAGCTTCCCTCATGACCGCACGCTCGGGGCTGGTCGCCTTGATCGGCGCGCCCAATGCCGGCAAATCGACCCTTTTCAATCATCCGCTCGGCACCCGGCTTTCGATCGCCACGCCGAAGGCCCAGACGACGCGCCTTCGCATCCATGGCATCGTCCTCCAGCCGACGGAGGGCGGCGATGCGGCGGAAATCGTCCTGATGGACCTGCCCGGCATCTTCAGGCCACGCCGAAGGCTCGATCGCGCCATGCTCGCTGCCGCCTGGAAAGGCGCGGCCGAATCGGATGTCGCCCTGCTCATCGTGGATGCAAGAACCGGCGGCGCCACGGCCGGGCCGATCGCCCGGCGCCTCGCCGAGACCGCGCGCGAGCCCTGGCTCGTTCTCAACAAGATCGATCTCGTCGCGCGGCCCTCGCTGCTGCCGCTCGCCGCCGCGCTCAACGCGCAGCATCCTTTCCGCCGTACCTTCATGGTGAGCGCCGCCTCGGGTGACGGAACAACGGACCTTCTCACCGCCCTTGCGGCCGCCATGCCGGAGGGCCCGCATCTCTATCCGCCCGATCAGGTGAGCAACCTCTCGGAGCGCTGGCTTGCCGCCGAGCTCGTGCGCGAGCAGGTGTTCCTGCAAAGTCACGAGGAAGTACCCTATGATTCGACGGTCGAGACCGAATCCTGGGACGAGAGGAAGGACGGTTCGGTGCGCATCTCCGCCGTCATCACGGTCGCGCGGGAAGGCCAGAAGGCGATTCTGATCGGCGCCGGCGGAGCGCGCATCCGGGCGATCGGGATGCGGGCGCGCGCGCTCATCGCCGAGGCGCTTGGGCGCTCCGTGCATCTCTCGCTCCGGGTGGAGACGGGCGCCGGATGGGACGAGGATCGCCGCCGACTGACCACGCTCGGACTCGAGGACCCCTGATGGATTGGTCGGCGCCGGTGATCGTGCTCGCGACACGGCCATTCGGCGAGGGGGACGCGCTGGCCACGGTCTTCGGCGCCGAGCGGGGCGTCTGGCGCGGCCTCGCCCGCGGCGGCGGGGGAAGGCGGGGCTCGGCGCTCTGGCAGCAGGGCAACCTGCTCGCGGTGCGCTGGGTCGCCCGTCTCTCCGAACAGCTCGGCGCGCTCAGCGGAGAAATGGTCCACCCTGCCGCGGCCCTGGCGATGGATGACAGCCTCGCCCTTGCGATCCTCAACGCGGCCGCCGCGGTCGCGGAGGGCGCGCTGCCGGAGCGCGAGCCCGAGCCGCAGGTCTTCGCCGGCCTCCTCGACCTGATCACGCACCTCTCCGAAGGGGCGGCCCTGCTCAGCGACCTCGTGCGGTGGGAGAAGGCGCTGCTCGCCGCCGTGGGCTACGGGCTCGATCTCTCCCGCTGCGCGGTCTCCGGCAGCACGAAGGATCTCGCCTTCGTTTCGCCGCGAAGCGGCCGGGCGGTGAGCCGGGCAGAGGCGGCGCCCTGGCAGGGCCGGCTTCTCCCGCTGCCTTCTTTCCTGCTCGGCGAGGCTACGGCCGGACCGGAGGACTGGCGGGACGGGCTCCGCCTCACCGGCCATTTCCTTTCCCACGCCGTGTTCGGGCTCCACCACAGGCCGCTTCCGCAGGCAAGGCTGCTTCTCTATGACCGGGTTGCGGCCATGGCCGCGCGTATGGAGTCGCCGTCGTCATGCCCGACGCAATCACCGAACGCATAGAAGAAGCGCCGTTCGGCGAAGCCCTTTCCGAACGCTATCTCGCCTACGCGCTCTCGACCATCATGGCGCGCAGCCTGCCCGATGTGCGCGATGGGCTGAAGCCGGTCCATCGGCGCCTGCTCTATGCCATGCACGAGCTGCGGCTCGACCCGACGGCCGGCTTCAAGAAGTGCGCGCGCGTCGTCGGCGACGTGATCGGCAAGTTCCATCCGCACGGCGATGTCGCGGTCTATGACGCGCTCGTGCGCCTCGCCCAGGACTTCGCCGCGCGCTATCCGCTGGTCGAGGGCCAGGGCAATTTCGGCAATATCGACGGCGATAACGCCGCCGCGATGCGCTATACCGAGGCGCGCCTGACGACGATCGCCGAGCTTCTCCTGCGCGGAATCGACGAAGACGCGGTCGATTTCCGCGCGACCTACGATGGCGAGGATCGCGAGCCGGTGGTGCTGCCGGCGGCCTTCCCCAATCTTCTCGCCAATGGCGCGGCGGGCATCGCGGTCGGCATGGCGAGCGCCATTCCCCCACACAATGCCGCCGAGATCTGCGCCGCTTCCATCCATCTGATCAAGAATCCCAAGGCCGGCACTTCCGATCTTCTGAAATTCATGCAGGGGCCGGACTTCCCGACCGGCGGCGTGCTCGCAGAGGATCCGGAAAGCATCGCCACCGCCTATGAGACGGGCCGCGGCAGCTTCCGCCTGCGTGCCTTCTGGCAGGTGGAGCGGGGGCGGCACGGCACCTGGCAGATCGTCGTCAGTGAAATTCCCTACCAGGTGCCGAAGGCACGGCTCGTCGAGCAGATCGCCGCCCTCCTCGCCGAACGGAAGCTGCCGCTGCTTGCGGACGTGCGGGACGAGAGCACCGACAAAGTGCGCCTCGTGCTCGAGCCGCGGGTGCGAACGATCGAGCCCGAAATGCTGATGGAGACACTGTTCCGGGCAACCTCGCTCGAAAGCCGGCTCCCGCTCAACATGAACGTGCTCGATCACGGGCGCATGCCGCGCGTGATGAGCCTCAAGGAGGTGCTTCGCGCCTGGCTCGATCATCGCCACGAAGTGCTGGTGCGCCGATCCCGCCACCGGCTCGCGGCGATCGAGCGGCGGCTCGAAATCCTCGCCGGCTATCTCGCCGTTTTTCTCGATATCGATGCCGTGATCCGGATCATCCGTGAGGAAGATGAGCCGGCGCCCAGACTGATGGAACGCTTCTCGCTGACCGCGGTGCAGGCCGAGGCGATCCTGAATATGCGCCTGCGCAGCCTCCGCCGGCTCGAAGAGATCGAGATCCGCCAGGAGCACGGCAAGCTGAGCCGGGAAAAGCGGGAGATCACCGCCCTCCTGAAGGATGAGGAGCGGCGCTGGAGCCGGCTCGCCGCCGAGATCGAGGAGGTGCGCGCGCGCTTCGCCTCCGGCCCGATCGGCGCGCGGCGCACGCGCATCGCGGCCGCGCCGCCCGAGATCGCGGTGACGAGCGAGGCGCTGGTCGAGCGCGAGGCGATCACCGTAATCCTCTCTGAGAAAGGCTGGATCCGCGCGGTCAAAGGAACGGTCGCCGAGCCCGGCGAGCTGCGCTTCAAGGAGGGAGACCGGCTCCGGCTTCTGGTTCCCTGCGAGACAACCGACCGGCTTTCCCTCTTCGCCACCAACGGGCGCGCCTATACGCTGAAAGCCTCCGACATTCCGCGCGGCCGCGGCGATGGCCAGCCGGTGCGGTTGCTGGCCGATCTCGGCAATGCCGATGATGCGGTCGCGCTTTTTCTCGCGCGGGAAGGCGCGCGCTTTCTCCTCGCAGGCCGTGGCGGGCGTGGCTTCGTCGCCCGCGGCGAGGACCTGCTCGCCGAGAAGCGCACCGGGCGGCAGGTGCTCAATCTCAAGCCCGGCGAGGAGGCCACCTGCGCAGCTCCGGTCGAGGGGGATCATGTGGCGGTGCTCGGGGAAAATCGCCGGCTGCTCGTCTTCCCGCTCGCCGAAGTACCCGAACTCGCCCGCGGCAGCGGCGTGATCCTGCAACGCTATCGCGAGGGCGGACTTGCCGCGCTCAAAGTCTTCCCGCTCGCCGATGGGCTCACCTGGCGATCCGGCTCACGCCAACGCACGGAAACCGATCTTTCGCCCTGGTTCGGCAGCCGCGGCCAGACCGGCCGCGCCGCCCCCACCGGCCTCGCCCGCAACGGCACGCTCGAATAGCGAGGAGGGCTCAGTCGGCCGCGTCGGCGAGCGGCTTGCCGGCGGCGAGGTTCTCCATCGCGTGATCGACGTGGCGGCGGAAGACATATTCGGCCGGCCGCTGGTTCGCGAGCGGGATTTCGGGCGCCATCGGGCCCTCTGTGCGCGGGCCGCGCAGCGCCACTTTCAAAGTCTTCAAGGGATGAGCGACGGCATCGACCACCGCGGTCGCCTCATAGCCGGAATGGACCATGCAGTCGGCGCATTTCTCGTAATTGCCGGTGCCGTAGCGGTCCCATTCCGTGGTTTCCATCAGCTCCCGGAAGGTACGGGCATAGCCTTCGCCAAGCAGGTAGCAGGGCCGCTGCCAGCCGAAGACATTGCGCGTGGGCTTGCCCCAGGGTGTGCAGACATAGCTCTGGTTGCCAGCGAGGAAATCGAGGAAGAGGGCGGATTGATTGAATTTCCATCCCTTGCCCCGGCCGCGGCGGAAAATATCGCGGAAGAGCTGCTTCGATTTCTGCCGGTTGAGGAAGTGCTGCTGGTCCGGCGCCCGCTCATAGGCATAGCCCGGCGAGATCATCACCCCATCAAGCCCGATAGCCTTCACATGATCGAGGAAGGAAGCCACGCGCGCAGGATCCGCCCCGTCGAAGAGGGTCGTGTTGATGCAGACGCGGAACCCCTTGGCCTTCGCCGCCTTGATTGCGGCCACCGCGCGGTCGAACACACCCTCCTGGCTCACCGACTGGTCATGCATCTCGCGGTCGCCGTCGAGATGCACGTCGAAGGCGAAGTTCTTGTGCGGGCGGAAGCGGTCGAGCCGCTTCTCGAGCAGGAGCGCGTTGGTGCAGAGATAGATGAATTTGCCGCGGGCGAGGATGCCTTCGACGATCTCCGGCATCTCCTTGTGCAGAAGCGGCTCACCGCCCGCGATCGCCACCACCGGCGCGCCGCACTCCTCCACCGCCTCGAAGCACTGGGCGGGCGTGAGGCGCTGGTTCAGGATCGGCGCCGGATAGTCGATCTTGCCGCAGCCGGCGCAGGCAAGATTGCAGCGAAAAAGCGGCTCGAGCATCAGCACGAGCGGATAGCGCCGCCGCCCCGCCAGGTGCTGGCGGACGACATAGGCGCCGACCCGGACCATCTGATTCAGCGGCACGCCCATCGCGAAATTTTCTCCGTTGTCGTGGCTTGGAGGGTCGGCGAAGTCACGCGACTTCGGCCGGGAAGCGGAAGCGCACATCCTCGGCGACCCCGTGAAGCGTGGTCACCTCGATCTCGTCGAACGCGCGCAACCCGTCGAGCACGCCCTGGACCAGCATCTCAGGGGCCGAGGCCCCCGCGGTGACGCCAACCGAATTCACGCCCTCGAACCAGGCATGGTCGAGGTCGGCGGCATCGTCGATCAGGTAGCTCGGCTTGCCGAGTTCGGCGCCGATCTCGCGCAGCCGGTTCGAGTTCGAGCTGTTGCGCGAGCCGACGACGAGGATCAGATCGACCTGCCGCCCGAGCTCGCGGACGGCTTGCTGGCGGTTCTGGGTCGCGTAGCAGATATCCCGCACCTCCGGCCCGACGATGCCCGGAAAGCGCGCCTCGAGCGCGGCGATGATGCCGCGCGTGTCATCGACCGAAAGGGTCGTCTGGGTGACGTAGGCGAGCTTGTCGGGGTCGGCGACCACGAGCCGGGCCACGTCCGCCACGGTCTGCACGAGATGGACCTTGCCCGGAACCTGGCCGATCGTGCCTTCCACCTCGGCATGCCCGGCATGCCCGATCAGCACCACCTCCCGCCCCTGGGAGGCATAGCGGCGGCCCTGATTGTGGACCTTGGCGACCAGGGGGCAGGTGGCATCGATCACCGGCAACTCGCGCTCCGCAGCTTCCTGCTCGACCTGGCGGGCGACGCCATGGGCGCTGAAGATGGTTCGGGCGCCGGGCGGAACCTCGGCAAGCTCATCGACAAAGATCGCACCACGCTTGCGCAGATCCTCGACCACCGAACGGTTATGGACGATCTCGTGGCGAACATAGATCGGGGGGCCGAACTTGCGCAGCGCCCGCTCGACGATCTCGATCGCCCGCTCCACCCCGGCGCAGAAACCGCGTGGCTGAGCCAGGATCACACGCAGCATCCATACCCTCCTTCGCCGGCCCGGCAGAGGCCACGGCCGGACTCGCCCGCCTAGGCCAATATCCCACAGGCCAATATCCCACAGGCCAGAATCCCAACGGGATACCATCCCAATATGAGGCACGGGACGAAAAACGCCAGTCTTTCCCGGCCCGCCGGAAGACATCTTCAAACTCCATGCTATGGCATGAAATGGCGGGCGGGAGTAGGGTTGCGGGTCGCCGGCGCGGATTCGAATACCGCGCCCGGCCGGATCACAACCGCGATGAGGGCAGGATGGCGGTCGAAACACCGCTTCTGGATCAGGTTAGATTCCCGGCGGATCTCCGCAATTATTCCGCCGAACAGCTCAGGCGCCTGGCGGATGAGCTGCGCGCGGAGACCATCGACGTCGTCTCGACCACGGGCGGGCATCTCGGCGCCTCGCTCGGGGTGGTCGAGCTCACCGTGGCGCTCCACGCAGTCTTCGATACGCCGCACGACCGGCTGATCTGGGACGTCGGCCATCAGGCCTACCCGCACAAGATCCTCACCGGCCGGCGCGACCGCATCCGCACGCTGCGCCAGGGCGGCGGGCTTTCCGGCTTCACCCGCCGGGCCGAGAGCGAGTACGACCCGTTCGGCGCCGCCCATTCCTCGACCTCCATCTCGGCCGGCCTCGGCATGGCGGTGGCGCGCGACCTCAAGGGGGAACGCGATCGCCATGTGGTCGCCGTGATCGGCGACGGGGCGATGAGCGCGGGCATGGCGTACGAGGCCCTCAACAATGCCGGGGCCATGCGCTCGCGCCTGCTCGTCATTCTCAACGACAACGATATGTCGATCGCCCCGCCCGTGGGAGCGATGAGCGCCTATCTCTCGCGGCTGATCTCCTCACGCCCCTTCATGTCGCTCCGTGAGCTCGGGGCCAGGATGGCACGCGCCTTTCCCCGCCAGATCGAGCGCACCGCCAAGCGGGCCGAGGTGTTCGCGCGCAATATCCTGACCGGCGGAACGCTCTTCGAGGAGCTCGGCTTCTATTACGTGGGGCCGATCGACGGGCACAATCTCGACCACCTGCTGCCGGTGCTGCGCAACGTCCGGGAAGCCGAGGAGCGCGGTCCCATCCTTCTTCATGTCGTCACCAAGAAGGGAAAGGGCTATCCGCCGGCGGAGGCTTCGGCGGACAAGTATCATGGCGTCTCGAAGTTCAATGTCATTACCGGAGAGCAGGCGAAAGGCCCGCCCGGACCGCCGAGCTATACCCGCGTCTTCTCCGACGCGCTGATCGCCGAGGCGGAGCACGATCCCGCGATCGTCGCCGTCACCGCCGCGATGCCCTCGGGTACCGGGCTCGACCGCTTCGCCAAGCGCTTCCCGGACCGCTGCTTCGATGTCGGGATCGCCGAGCAGCATGCCGTGACCTTCTGCGCCGGTCTCGCCGCCGAGGGGATGAAGCCTTTCGCGGCCATCTATTCGACCTTCCTGCAGCGCGCTTATGACCAGGTGGTCCATGACGTGGCGATCCAGGGCCTGCCGGTGCGCCTCGCGCTCGACCGGGCCGGGCTGGTCGGGGCCGACGGAGCGACCCACGCGGGCAGTTTCGATCTCTGCTATCTCGGCTGCCTGCCCGGCTTCACGATCATGGCGGCCGCCGACGAGGCGGAGCTCGTCCACATGGTGGCGACCGCCGCGGCCATCGATGATGGGCCCTCGGCCGTGCGCTACCCGCGCGGCGAGGGGCTCGGCGTCTCCTTGCCGGCGCGGGGGGAGGTGCTGCCGATCGGCCGCGGTCGGGTGCTGCGCGAGGGCGGCAAGATCGCCATCCTCTCACTCGGGGCACGGCTTGCCGATGCGCTGCGCGCGGCCGACGAACTTGCCGCCCGGGGCCTGCCGGCGACCGTGGCGGATGCCCGCTTCGCCAAGCCGCTCGATCATGCGCTGATCGAACGGTTGGCGCGCGAGCATGAAGTGCTCATCACGATCGAGGAGGCTGCGGCGGGCGGCTTCGGCGCCGCCGTGCTGCACCACCTGGCCTGGCGCGGCCTTTTGGATCGCGGGCTCAAGGTACGGCCGATGACATTGCCCGACCGGTTCATCGATCACGATTCACCCAAGATGCAGCTTGGCGAAGCCGGGCTTACGGCGCGCGATATCGTGGTGACGGCGATCGACGCGCTCGGGCAGAGCGAAGCCCTAAGCCCTGTTGCGCGGCGCGGACGGCTGCGGCTCTCCCCCAACGATGCGGCCTGAGCGCCGCGCCCTCCTCGCCGCCTGCCTCGGCGCGCCAATTCTTGCGCCATGGCTCGCACGGGCCCAGTCGGCGCCCGATTTCGCTGCGGTGTCCGCACCGGTGGCGGCGCTCAATGCCGGGTTGCTTGCGGTGATGAAGGCCGGCAGCGCCTCCGTGTCGTTCCCGCAGCGATTCGCGATGCTCGCGCCGGTCCTGACGCAGAGCTTCGACCTGCCGCGTATCCTCGAGCTTGCCGTGGGATTCGACTGGGCAAGCCTCACCCCGACCCAGCAGGAACAGCTGCTGCCCATTTTCCGCGAATACACGGTCGCGAGCTATGTCGCGAACTTCAGCAGCTATGGAGGCGAGCAGTTCCGCATCCTGCCGGGCCTGCGCGCGTTCGGCTCCGAGCAGGTGGTGACGACCCAAATCGTAACCCAGGACGGCAAGACACGGCGCATCGATTACGTGATGATCGACGACGGGGCCCGCTGGCAGGTGGTGGATGTGCTGCTCGATGGAACGATCAGTCAGGTCGCCGTCCAGCGCTCCGACTTCCATGCGCTCCTCTCTTCCGGCGGCGCATCGGCCTTGATCAGCGGACTGAGGAGGAAAGTGGCGACACTTTCCGGGAACACGATGAGCTGACGCCGGGCGCACAGCGACACGCTGCCCATGCAGGCTTTTGTGCAGGCTCTTGCCGTCATCCCGGGATTGATCGCGCTGGCGGGATGTGCCGAGACGGTGGCCGGATTGATCCTGGTCCGCCGCTTCGCCCGTCGCTCGCCACCGACACCGCGCCACCGGCCGACGATCTCGGTTCTGAAGCCGTTGGCCGGGGCCGAGCCGCTTCTGGAAGAGGCGCTCGCCTCGCTCTGCCGGCAGGACTATCCCGGATTCCAGATCGTCTGCGGAGCGCAGGAAGAGAGCGATCCGGCGCTCGCCGTTGCGCGCCGGATCGCCGCCCGCTTTCCCGATCGCGACATCGCCTTGGTTCACGGGCCTGGAGTTCACGAGCCTGGGATCCATGAGGCAAGGCCGATCGAAGCGGCGAACCGGAAGGTCGCCAATCTCATCAATATGCTGAAAGCGGCGCACCACGAGACCCTGGTGATCGCGGATGCCGATGTGCACGCCCCGCCCGGATATCTCGACGCCATCGCCGCCGCGCTCGAAACGCCGGGCACCGGTCTCGTGACCACGCTCTATACGGGCCGGCCCGGCGTGGCGGGGTGGGTCGCGAAGCTCGGCGCCAGTGGCATCACCCACGGATTCCTGCCCGCCGCGCTGCTCGCCCGGGCCCTTGGGCGGCAGGACGCGCTGGGGGCGACACTCGCGCTCCGGCGGGAAGTGCTGGCGCAGGCCGGCGGCCTCGAGGCGCTGGCCGACGAGCTCGCCGACGATGCCGTGCTCGGTCGGCGCATTGCCGCGCTCGGACTTGCCGTGCGTCTCGCCGCGACCGTTCCGGCAACGACCGTGCCGGAGCAGCAGCTCGGCGCGCTCTTCCGGCACGAGTTGCGGTGGGGGCGGACCATGCGGTCCCTGGTTCCGTCCGGCTATGCCGCCTCCGCCATCCGATACCCGATTCCCTGGGCCCTCCTGGCCGTCGTGATCAGCGGCGGCGCCCCATGGCCGGTCGCGCTCCTGGCCCTTGCCTGGACCGTCCGGGCGATCGCCATGCGCGGGATCGATCGCTCGCTCGGGCTCGCGCCGGTGCTGCCGATCTGGCTCATTCCCGCGCGGGATGCACTTTCTCTCGCCGTGCTGCTGGTCAGCTACACGGGCAAGCGCGTAGAATGGAGAGGAGCGGTGCTGCGCGCCGGCCGCCCCGGTAGCGGCAACTCATTGCGCGCGACCAGAAAAGGATCTCGCGGCCGATGATGAAGACGCTCTTTCTCCATCCCCCGTCCTTCGACGGTTTCGACGGTGGCGCAGGCTCCCGCTACCAGGCGCGCCGCGAGATCCGTTCCTTCTGGTACCCGACCTGGCTCGCCCAGCCCGCCGCGCTGGTGCCCGGCAGCCGGCTGATCGATGCGCCGCCCGCGCGCACCCGCCTGCCCGAGGTGCTGCGCGCGGCCAAGAGCTACGAGCTCTGCGTCATCCATACCTCGACCCCGTCCTTCGCCGCCGACGTCAAGGTGGCCGAAGCGCTGAAAGACTCGAACCCCGGCCTCAGCATCGGCTTCGTCGGCGCGAAAGTGGCGGTACAGCCGGAAGAGAGCCTGAAGGCGAGTTCCGCGATCGACTTCGTCGCCCGCAACGAGTTCGATTTCACGATCAAGGAGGTGGCGGAGGGGCGCCCGCTCAAGGACATAACCGGCCTCTCCTGGCGCGGCGCGGACGGAGCGATCACCCATAACCCGGAACGCGCGATCCTTGAGGATATGGACCAGCTTCCCTTCGTGACCGAGGTCTATAAGCGCGATCTCACCATCGAGAACTACTTCATCGGCTATCTGCTGCACCCTTATCTCTCGCTCTATACGGGGCGCGGCTGCAAATCGCGCTGTACGTTCTGCCTTTGGCCGCAAACCGTGGGCGGGCACCGTTATCGCGTGCGCAGCCCCGGCCACGTGGCCGAGGAGATCCGGCTGGCGAAGCAATATTTCCCGCAGGTGCGCGAGTTCTTCTTCGACGACGACACTTTCACCGACAATCTGCCGCGCGCCGAAGCGATCGCGCGCGAGCTCGGCCGCATCGGCGTCGCCTGGTCGTGCAACGCCAAGGCGAACGTGCCGCGCGAGACGCTGAAAGTCCTCAAGGACAACGGGCTCAGGCTTCTGCTCGTGGGCTACGAGAGCGGCAATCAGCAGATCCTTCACAACATCAAGAAAGGCATGCGCATCGAGGTCGCGAAACGCTTCACGCGCGATTGTCACGAGCTCGGGATCCGCATCCACGGCACCTTCATTCTCGGCCTGCCGGGCGAAACCAAGGAAACGATCGAAGAGACGATCCGTTTCGCAACCGAGATCAATCCCCACACGCTGCAGGTCTCCCTCGCCGCGCCCTATCCCGGCACTTTCCTGCATCGTCAGGCGGTCGAGAATGGCTGGCTCGACGCGGCCCATGCCGAACTCGTGGACGAGCACGGCATCCAGATCGCGCCTCTTTCTTATTCCCACCTCTCCCACACCGAAATCTTCGAGAGCGTCGAGACTTTCTATAAGCGTTTTTATTTCCGCGCCCCGAAGATCGCGGCCATCGTCGGTGAAATGGTGAGAAGCCCCGAAATGATGGTCCGCCGCCTGCGTGAAGGGGTCGAGTTCTTCCACTTCCTCCGCGAACGCCACAAGGCCGCCTGACCGGCAGAGTGGCTTGGCTTAAAGACCCGGTGGACACTGTTGCCCGGACCGCTCAAGGCTGAGCGCCCTTGGCTTTGGCTCGAGATACCGCTCCGATCAGACGGGTTTTGCTCACGGCCGACGATTTTGGGCTGTCCGAGGGGGTGAACGAAGCGGTCGAGCGCGCCTATCGGGAAGGGGTGCTGGGGGCCGCAAGTTTGATGGTGGCCGGGCCGGCGGCGGCGGACGCTGTACACCGGGCGCGGGCTTTGCCCGGGTTGCGGGTAGGATTGCATCTGGTGGTGATCGAGGGGCCGGCGGTTTTGCCGCGGGAGCGGATTCGTGATCTCGTCGATGCGCGCGGATGGTTTCCGTCAGATCAGGCGGGCCTGGGGGTCAGGTATTTCGCGCGACCCGGGGTGCGCAGGCAGCTCGCGGCGGAGATTCAGGCGCAGTTCGCTGCGTATGCGGAGACGGGGCTTCGCCTCGACCATGCGGACGCGCACAAGCACATGCATCTGCACCCGACCGTCGGGCGGCTGATGATCGGCATCGGCCGGGCCTTCGGGCTGACTTCGGTGCGGGTGCCGTGGGAGCCGCCGACGGTGATGGGGGCGTGCGGCGAACGGGTAGGGCTCGGCGATCGGACGCTCGCGTGGTGGAGCGGCATCCTGCGCCGGCAGGTTCAGCGGGCCGGGCTCAACGCCCCGGACGCGGTGTTCGGACTGCGTTGGACCGGGCAGATGACGGCAGCGCGGATCAAGGCCTTGGCGCCCCATCTGCCGGCCGGGCTTTCCGAGATCTACTGCCACCCGGCTCTTGGCCGAGAGGCCCTTCTCAAGACGCTGATGCCGTCCTACGCGCAGGAGGCTGAGTTCGCCGCGCTGGTCGATCCGGGTGTGCGGCGGGCACTCGAAGCCGTGGCCGAAATCGTCAGAACCTAGAGGGGATGAGACCGCTTGCGCTTACCCATCCCGCTTCCGGTCTTTCTTTCCCGGCATGATTCGGACCTGCGGTGATCCCACCTTCGGTCATCACGCTCTAAACCGGCTCGACACCGAGGCGCTGACTTTCCGGCATGCTTGCATGTGAGAGACTGTGGAGAGGGGGGCTCTCCGCGAGTTCCGTGAGCACATGGCCGAGCTCGGTCTTGCCGAGGCGCCGCGCCTCGGCGCGAAGCTGGTCGGCATCGATGAAGCCCATGCGGAACGCGACTTCCTCAGGGCAGCCGACGAGCATCCCCTGGCGCGCCTGGATGGTTTGCACAAAGGTGGCGGCCTGAAGGAGGGAATCCGGGGTGCCGGCGTCGAGCCAGGCGCAGCCGCGCGACAGACGCTCGACATGCAGGGTACCCGCCTCGAGATAGAGGCGGTTGAGATCGGTAATCTCGAGCTCCCCGCGGTCGGACGGTCTCAGGCTGCGGGCATAATCGCAGACATTGCTGTCATAGAAGTAAAGGCCGGTGACCGCCCAGTTCGAGGCCGGAGCAAGAGGCTTCTCGACGATTTCGAGCGCCTGCCCGCTCTCCGCGAACGAGACGACGCCATAACGCTCAGGGTCCCGCACCTGATAGGCGAAGACGGTCGCGCCCGCCTCGCGCCCGGCGGCGCGGCGCAGAAGCTCGGAGAGATGATCGGCGTGGATCAGGTTATCGCCGAGGGCGAGGGCGGCGGGCTCGCCTTTCAGCCATTCGGCACCGATCCGGAAAGCCTGGGCGATGCCGTCGGGGCGTGGCTGCTCGGCATAGGTGAACCGGATCCCGAAACGCTCGCCCGAGCCGAGCAGGCGGCGGAACTGCGGCAGGTCCTGCGGGGTCGAGATCACCAAGATCTCGCGGATGCCGGCAAGCATCAGGGTCGAGAGCGGATAATAGACCATCGGCTTGTCATAGACGGGCAGAAGCTGCTTCGAGGCCGCGAGGGTCATCGGATGCAGCCGCGTTCCCGATCCGCCGGCGAGCAGGATCCCTTTCATGGTGCTCATCCTTCTCTATCTCGTGCCGCCTCTTCTCACGCCGCGGTGCCAAGCCGGTCGCCGGCGTAGCGCCCGGCGCGGATGGCCTCCCACCAGCCGCGATGGGCAAGGTACCAGGAGAGCGTGCGCCGGAGGCCGAGAGCAAGATCGTGGCGAGGCTGCCAGGCCAGCGCGGCCTCGGCGGCCGTGGGGTCGATCTCGTAACGGAAATCATGGCCGGGCCGGTCCGCAACGAAGCGGATCAGCCGCGCGCGCGGTCCGGCGGGGTCGGGAACCTGCTCATCGAGCAGGGAGCAGATCATCTGCACGATCTCGAGGTTGCTGCGCCCCGCGCGCCCGCCGATGCAATAGGTCCCTCCCGGCTCGCCCCGCTCGAGCACCCGCACCAGGGCCTCGGCATGATCCTCGACATAGAGCCAGTCGCGCCGGTTCTCGCCCCGTCCGTACACCGGCAACGGCTTGCCTTCGAGCGCGTTGATCGCGACCAGGGGGATCAACTTCTCAGGGAATTGCCAGGGGCCGTAATTGTTCGTGGTGTTGGAGACGAAGGCCGGCAGCCCGTAAGTATGGAACCAGGCCCGCACGAGATGATCGGCGGCGGCCTTGGAAGCGGAATAGGGGCTGCGCGGGGAATAGGGCGTGGTCTCGGTGAAAGGCGGATCCTCGGGTTCGAGCGCGCCGAACACCTCGTCCGTCGAGATATGATGGAAACGGAAGCGGGACCTCGCCTCCATGTCGAGGCCCGACCAGTAGGCGCGGGCCGCTTCGAGCAGGACGTAGGTGCCGACGACGTTGGTCTGAACGAAGGTGCCAGGCCCGTCGATCGAGCGATCGACATGGCTTTCGGCGGCGAGATGCATCACGGCATCCGGCCGATATGTGGCGAAGGCCGCCCGCATGGCTTCGCCATCGGCGATGTCGGCGCGGATCAGGACGTGCCGCGGGCTTTCCCGCGCCTCCTCCAGAGCTTCCTCCGAGGCGGCATAGGTCATTTTGTCGATGTTGATGACGTTGTGCCCGGTCGCCCGGACGAGGTGCCGCACGACAGCCGAACCGATGAAGCCGCATCCGCCGGTGAGTAAGATCCGCATCGCTTCCTGCGCCGTTGGTCAGACAAAAGGCCAAGCGCCGCGGCAAGGGGCCGCAGGCTCAGGCTGGGCCGGCCCGGCCGGCTGATCAAGTCTGGATATTGAGCAGGCTCCCATGGGCGACCCCGACAAAGGTGATCCTCGTCCCGTCCGAGAGGCTGAGCACCGTGTTCCCGCCGGCCGACGTCTCCGTGGGCGCGCCGCTGTAGCCGCTCAAGGTCACGACATCGCCGGCATGGTCGTTGAAGACGTCGTAGGTGCTCCCTGCGCTGGTCAAGCCCTTGATGAATTCGAAATTCGCGGTGCCCGAGCCCCCCAGCATGATGTCGCCACCGAGGCCGGCAATCATCACATCCTGCCCGCTGCCGCCATACATCGAATCGAGGCCATGGGAGCCGGCGCTGGTCAGGGTCTCGTTGCCCGAGGCGGCGACCAGCGCATTCCCGAGGCTGCCTCCGGCCGCGAGGGTGTCGCCGGACCCGCCGCCGAAGATGGTGACCCTTCCGCTGCCGCCTGAGATCGAATTCTCGCCCCCCGAGCCACCCTGATAGAGCCCGCCACCGGCGCCGCCCGTGATCGTCTCGCTGCCCGAGCCGCCAACCACCGTCGAGGGGGCAGAGCCGTTGATGAAGGTGAGCCGCCCGGTGCCGCCGAAGATCAGCGCGGCATCCTCGCCGGTCACCGAGACCGTGTCGTCTCCGGTGGCCGCGACGACCGTGTCGGCGGTGCCTGAGAGGGAAACGGTATCGCTTCCGTTCTCGAGCCCGACCAGGTTCGCTCCCCCGCCGGGGCTGATCACGTTGTCGCCCGTGAAGGAAGTGACCGTTTCGTTGCCGGTGCCACCGACGATGAGCTGGTTGCCGCCCCCTGCCGTGGGCGTGCCGATGAGGTTGCTGCCCTGCCCGGCGACGACGGTGCCCGAACCCCCGCCGGTGTTGAAGGCGACGCCGGTTGCGGAGGAGATGAGGACACGCTGGTCCTCGCCGCCATTGCCCTGGACGCTGGCAAAGCCGTCGGAAGTGTCGATGACGGTGAAGCTGAAGTCCGCGGGAACGGCCAGCGGCGCGGTGAACGGGGCCTGGGTTTCGACAATCGCCAGCACGCCGACATTGCCGCCGGGAACGGGAGCAATCGGGATATCGTTCGCACTGACAAGCTGAAATGTCTCCGTCCCGTTTTGGGAGGGAGCGAGAAGCGTATCCGCCAGCTGCTGGGCGAGCGCGGCATCCGAGCCGGAAGGGAACGCGATCTGAAGAAAGCTGCTGCCGGAGGATACCGAAACAGACGGCATGACAACCTCCGCGGCGCCAGGTCATTGAAGAAGGCCAGGCAAAACGTTTCGAAACGAAACGTATATTGAATACACTATTGGAGATATTTGTTAATCTGCTCGTATAGATTGTCCATGACGAGCGCAAGTGTTAATTTACATTTACAGAGCCCTTCAATCTCCTTCGCGTATCGATCGCGCGAGATGTCCACGAAATTGTCACATCTATTCCTTTGTGTGGCTTCATCGGCGCCACGGCCTCGCCTATGTCTGGAACAACATCCATGGCGAACAAATCGCCTGGACCGCGACCCAGGCGCCTTTAGGCAGCAAATTGAGAAGGATTGCTCGGAATGACCCGCAAGCTCTTCGTTCCACTGCTGTTGGCGAGCCTGGCTTTGGGGCTCGCCGGTTGCGGCTATAGCCCGGGGACACGTGCCCTTACGGGCGGGGCGCTTGGCGCCGGTGCCGGTGCCGGCATCGCCGCTGTCACGGGCGGCAAGCCCGCGACCGGCGCGCTGATCGGCGGCGGCGTTGGGGCGGTCGGCGGCGCTCTCACCGCGCCCTAGATCAATACGGTTTCTGGCGAAGAAGCAAATCGCCAAAGCCTTGAAATTGGTCGAGAAAACGGACCCAGAGCGTGATGATTTGAAATCATCACGCTCGGATGGCCCGCTTCGGGTTCAGGGTCCGACGCGGGCCTGAATCCCGCCTCTCGCGCAGGGGAGAATTTCCCTGTGTTCAGGCCGGGGGTGCGGTCGAGGCGCGTGCCGCGATGCTGATGCGCACCTCGGTCGCATGGGGCGGGGTTTCTCCGGCCACCCTTTTCAGGATGTATTCCGCGGCCAGCCGTCCGATCTCCGTTGTCGGAATGCGCACGGAGGAAAGCCCGAGCTGGCCGGAAAGCTCGAGATCGTCAAAACCGATGATCGAGAGCTCAGGTCCCACCGCGATGCCGCTCTCCCTTGCTTCGAACAGCACGCCCTGGCCCAGAATGTCATTGCCGCAGACGATCGCGCTTGGCCGCTCGACATTCGGGTCAGACCCGACCATCAGCGCTCGGAACCCGCGCCGCCCGCCCTCGATCGTGTAAGGCTCCTCGACGATCGGCGTTCGCCATCCGGGCGCACCCTTCGCCTCCAGCGTCTCCCGGAAGCCGGCGATCCGGCCGGCCGCGCGGTCATTGTCCTGCGCGATGCCCGCCACCATCCCGATCCGGCGATGGCCGAGGTCGAGCAGGTGCCGCACGGCGAGCGCGGCCGCCGCGCGATTGTCGAATCCGACCGAGGGATAGGGATCATCCGGGTCGAACACGCCCTGATTGACGAACGGCACGCGGCTCTGTTCCAGCGCCGCATAGACCTCGGGAAGATGGGCCGTCCCCGTGGTGATCATCCCGTCCACGCCGCGGGCGACGAAAGCCTCGATGAGGTGAAGCTCACGCTTCAGGTCATGCCCGCTGGCCCCCACCAGCAAGGTGAAGCCATCCTCCTCGAGGCGGGCCTGAGCCGCTTCGAGGAGGCCCGCGAAGACATCGTTCCTGAGCGTGGGCACGATCGTCGCGACCGTCCAGGAACGCTGGGCGGCAAGCATGCGCGCGGCGAGGTTCGGGCGGTATTGCAGCGCCTCCACCGCCGCGCCGATGCGCGCACGCAGCTCGGCGCTGACCGTCGCCGGCTTGTTGAGCGCGCGCGAGACGGTGGCCGTCGAGACCTCGGCCAGACGCGCGACATCGGCAAGCAAGCTCTTGCCACCCCGCCTGCGCCTCCGCGCCCTGGCCAACCCCTGTTCCGCCACGTCCCGCCGTGCCCCCCGTCGTGTTGTAATGGCTTACAAGGCGGCGCGGCGGCGCGCAATCGATGATCTGCTCTCGTGTCCCGATTCCGAAGCACGTCGCCTTGGAATGGGGACGGAATCTGGGCACTCGTTCTTTATTTTCAGTGGCTTATTTTCAATGGCTGGCTTATCCTC
Source organism: Acetobacteraceae bacterium (assembly GCA_035509315.1). Taxonomy (GTDB): domain Bacteria; phylum Pseudomonadota; class Alphaproteobacteria; order Acetobacterales; family Acetobacteraceae; genus JAKAWQ01. The sequence goes on from DATJLS010000033.1 coordinate 148,883, forward strand.
TCCGTTCGTCGCGAAAGGCGACGAACTTCGAGGCCAGGACATTAGGGCGCAGCCTCCAGAGTGACATCGGCCTCGACCGTGGCGGTGACCATGGTCTCGGCCGGCACCGCATTCGGGGCCGAGACACGCCCGGCCATCAGCGCCATCGGCTGGATGGGCAGGGGTGGCACCCGGGGTGTGAGCCAGACTTCGCGGAAGCCGGTGAAATGCAGGCCGAGCACCTTCGCCGCCGCCTCGGCCCGGCCCTTGAGCATCGCCAGCGCGATCGCCTGGGCCCGGTCACTCGCTGCTTTCAGGGTCTCGTCCGCGAGCCGCCAGCCGAGCGACGTCACTGCGAGGCCCTGGGCCTGGAGCTGGCCGATCAGGGAGAGCAGAGCGGGGCCATCACGGGCGCTGAGCACGAGCGATTGCTGCGCGCGCCATTCGGGATGCGGGTCGGTCACGTACCAGACGGAATAGGTTCCGGTGGAGGTGGTGACAGCGGAGACGGCGCGCGTGGTGGCCAGCCCCTTGCCGATCATGGCGTTGACCGCATTCTGAGCCGCTGCCGGCCCGTGGGCACCGGCTTCCGCCGCCAGCTCCGCGTCGAGCTCGTCCGGCATCGCCTTCACGCTGGCCGTGGCGGAGACATGAAGGATGGTGGTGGCCGCCCCTGCCGGCCCGGCCATGGCAAACAGGGCACCGGCAAGGAGGGCTGGGACGAAGAACCGCATCTCAGTGGATCTCAGGTTCCGGCGTGCGCGTCCTCGGATCCGCAGCACCTTCCAGGAAGCCATAATCGCAACCGTCATTCGCCTGGCGTACCTCGCGCGCATGGAGCAGCCCGAAACCCCGGGCATAGCGCGGCGGCGGCGGCGTCCATGCCGCGCGCCTTTGCGCAAGCGCGTCCTCGGGGATGTCGAGGATGAGGCGGCGCGCAGGCACATCGAGCGTGATCGGATCGCCATCCCGAACCAGGGCGAGCGGGCCGCCGACCGCGCTTTCCGGCGCGACATGCAGCACGCAGGTGCCATAGCTCGTTCCGGACATGCGCGCATCCGAGATGCGCAGCATGTCACGCACGCCCTGGCGCAGCAGCTTCTTGGGCAGCGGCAGCATGCCCCATTCCGGCATCCCGGGGCCCCCCACCGGCCCGGCATTCTGCAGCACCAGCACTGAATCCGCACTCACATCGAGGTCCGGATCGTCGATCCGCTTCGCCATATCGTTATAGTCGCGGAAGACGACTGCCGGCCCGGTGTGCCGAAGCAGGCGGGGATCGGCCGCGCTCGTCTTGATCACGGCGCCGTCGGGCGCGAGGTTGCCGCGCAGCACGGCGAGCCCCGCATCCGCCCGGAGCGGGTTGTTGCGCGGCATGATCACGTCGTCGTTGAAGACCTTCGCTCCGGCGATCGCTTCGCCGAGCGTGATGCCGGTGACCGTGCGCTGGGAAAGATCGAGCAGATCGGCAAGCCGCGCCATCAGCCCGCGAAGCCCGCCTGCATAGTAGAAATCCTCCATCAGATATTTGCCCGATGGGCGGAGGTTCGCGAGCAGCGGCGTGGCGCGCGAAAGCGCGTCGAACCGGTCGAGGTCGAAGGGAATGCCGGCGCGGCGCGCCATTGCGATCAGATGGACGACGGCATTGGTCGAGCCACCGAGCGCGAGTGACACCGTCACCGCATTGTCGAAGCTCGCGCTGGTAAGGATGCGAGAGGGGCGTTCGTCGTTCCAGGCCAGCTCGACGATGCGGCGCCCGACAGCAGTCGCCATGCGGGCGTGATTCGCATCCGGGGCGGGGATCGAGGAACTGCCCGAAAGCGAGAGACCGAGCGCCTCGGTGGCACTCATCATCGTGCTTGCCGTTCCCATCGTCATGCAGGTGCCCCAGGAGCGCGCGATCCCGGTCTCGACCCCTTTCCAATCCGCCTCGGTGATCGTGCCGGCCCGAAGCTCGTCCCAGTATTTCCAGGCATCCGAGCCGGAGCCCAGCGTATGCCCGGCCCAGTAGCCGCGCAGCATCGGGCCTGCGGGCAGGAAGATCGACGGCAGATCGACCGCGAGCGCGCCCATGATGAGCGCCGGCGTCGTCTTGTCGCACCCACCCATCAGCACGAGCGCATCGAAAGGCTGGCTGCGCGCGATCTCCTCGACCTCCATCGCGAGAAGATTGCGATAGAGCATCGAGGTCGGCTTCATGTACTGCTCGGAAACGGCAAGGGCCGGGATCTCGAGCGGCAGGCCGCCTGCCTCCCACACACCGCGCTTCACCTCCTCGACACGAATGCGGAAGTGCTGATGGCACTGGTTGAGGTCCGACCAGGTGTTGAGAATGCCGATCACCGGCTTGCCGGCCCAGTCCGCCGCGTCGTACCCCATCTGCATCATCCGGCTGCGATGGCCGAAGCTGCGCAGGTCCGTGGCCCCGAACCAGCGGTGGCTCCGCAGATCCTCGGGCTTGCGTCGCGGCATGTTTCCCTCTTTCTCCAGAGATCCAGAGACTGCTCCGCCCATTTCCGCCGGGCAAGCCGCCGGCCAACGCACGAAGTTCAGCGCAATTCGGCGCGGCCGTCCCCCTCGATCGCGGCGAGGTAGCGCGCCGCCGAAGCCTCGAGCGCCGCCCTCCCGCCGGTCACGATCTCGCGGCTCGCAAAGGCGCCGTAAATCGCATCGAACGGAACTTCCTGGCAGGCGGCCAGGATACGCCGCACGGCGGACGCGGAGAGAGGCCAGTAATTGGGAAAGCTCCGCATGAAGGAGACATGCCGCCGGTCCGGCAGAACTTGCAGGATATCGCCCGAAAGCAGCGCGCCCTTGCCGCCCGCGCCTTCCTCCCAATAGAGCACGGTTCCACCGGCGAAATGGCCACCGCAGCAGATCAGCCTCAGCCCGGAGGCGAGGGAAAGCGACGGGCCGTCCCAGAAGCGGATCGCCGGATCGGGCCGCATCACCCATGACCGGTCCGCGGCATGGAGATGGATGGGACATTGGAAGGAAATCGCCCAATCGACCATTGCGGAATAGTAATGGGGATGGGAGATGGCAATCCCGGAAAGCCCGCCGAGCGCACGCACCAGCGCCTCGGTCGCCGGATCGAGTAGAGAAATACAATCCCAGAGGAAATTTCCTTCGGGTCGGCAAAGAAGAATGGCGCGCTGGCCGATGGCGAAGGAGGGCATGGTTGTGATTGCGAAAAGTCTCGGCGCGAGCAGGCGGAACGCATTGGCATGGCCGCGCGCGAGGGACTCCGGACTCGTCCAGCTCTGCCCGGCGGGATTCACATATTGCCGCGGATCCTCGCAGATCGGGCAGAGAGAGGGCGTTGTGTCGGAAGGCGGATATTGCGTGCCGCAGGCGGTGCAGAGGAAAGCGGGCACCGTCTCACCCCCTGTGATCATCGGCGAACATTGCCGCGATCGCGGAGGGATCGACCTCCTCGATCGTCGCCGGAGTCCAGCGCGGCTTGTGATCTCTGTCCACCAGCATCGCGCGCACCCCCTCGGCGAAATCCGGATGCTGCGTCACGCGCTGCACGAGCCTGAGCTCTTCGGCAAGCGCGGCCGGAAGGCTGCGTTCGGCGCCGCGGCGGAGGATCTCGAAGCTCCAGCAGATCGAGGACGGGGAGAAGCCGCGCAGCGCCGCGAGCGTGTCGCGGCCGAAATCCGTGGGTTCCGCCGCCAGGCGCGCGAGGATCTCCTTGACCGAAGGAGCGCCGAAGCAGCGGTCGATCGCGGCACGCTGGGCAGCGAAGGAAAAAGGCGGCAGAGGGGCTGCGAAAGTTGCGAGCACGCCCGGACCGTCCTCCGCCAGTGAAGCGGAGAGTTCGGCAAGGCGCGCGCGAGGCACGTAATGCGTGGCCAGCCCCGCATGCGCGGCGTCCGCCCCGGCGAGGCGGGTGCCGGTGAGTGCGAGCCAGATGCCGAGCGTACCCGGCAGGCGGGGCAGAACATGGCTTGCGCCGATATCGGGGAAGAGGGCGATGGCGGTCTCCGGCATCGCGAACAGGGCATGCTCGCTCGCGACGCGCGCCGCCCCATGGACCGAGATGCCGATGCCCCCGCCCATGCAGATGCCATCGACCAGGGCAATATAGGGCTTGGGATATTCGGCGATCGCGCGATTGAGCGCGTATTCCTCGGAGAAGAAGGTGAAGACGGCTCCGCGATTTCCCGAGCGCACGAATTCCCGCACCGCCCGTACATCACCCCCGGCGCAGAAGGCACGCGGGTCCGCCGATTCCACGACCACGGCGTGCACCCTCGGCTCGTCCCGCCAGAGATCGAGGGCAGTGTGTAGGGCCCGGACCATGCCGACATCGAGCGCATTAAGGACGGCCGGACGGCTGAGCTGGATCCTGCCGACCCGCCCGTCCCGGCTCGCCGTCACGCTCTTTTCCAGGCCGGATGACTCTTTGTTCACCGCGTGCCGTTCCCCTGCTGTTGCCGTGGATAGGTAAGCGTGGGAGAGGATTGGTCCATGAGGCCCGTCTTCGCTACCCCCGGCCCTTCCGGCCTCCCTTATTCCCTATCGCCCGGCACACCGGGCGGCCGCACGGCGCCGTGCGCGGCAGACCCCTGAGCAGCCATCCCGGAAGCGGATTGCCGTGAAACCTGGCCAAAGCTCGAGAGGGGGATGGAATCGCTCCCGCTCCCCCATCCCGCTGTCGATCGTTGTTTTCGCACGTGATTCAGACCTCCGGTGTTCCCACCTTCGGTCGTCACGCTCTGGCATCTGGGGTCGGAGGTGAAGCTGCGATCCGGCCGTCACAAGGTGGAGACGGCGACGTTTGAGCGCGTCGAGCGTGCGGCGGGCACCGCCCTCGTCTTTTCCGGCCGCCTGGACGCGGACGGCGTCGCGCAGCTTTGGACGCCGACGCTGAAAGCGGCTTCCCGGGCGAAGGGGAAATCCCTGCTCTACGACCTTTCCGCCGTCTCGTTCTGCGACACGGCCGGCGCCACTCTGCTGGTCGCCGCCGAGAATGCGCATGGCGAGCCCGCCCGGCTCGCCGGAGAGGCCGAGAATCTGCATACATTGCTCGATCGCGTGCGCCGGGCCCTGCCCCCGTCCCGGCCAACGCCGAGACGGGCTTGGCGGCCGATATTTCATCCAATCAAGAGCGGGCTCAGCGCGGCCGCCAACGGCGTCGCCTTCCTTGGTGAGACGGTGCTTGCCGTGATCCTGGCCCCGCGGCGGCTCAGGATGCTGCGCCCGGGCGATCTTTTCGCGGCGGCGGACCAGGCCGGCGTTCGCGCGATGCCGCTGATCTTCCTGCTCGGTTTCCTGATCGGGCTGATCCTCGCCTTCCAGTCGGCGGTGCCGATGCAGGCTTTCGGGGCGGTGATCTATGTCGCCAATCTCGTCTCGATCGGCCTTTTGCGCGAGCTTGGGCCGCTTCTCGCCGCCGTCATCCTCTCCGGCCGGACCGCTTCTGCCTTTGCCGCCGAAATCGGCACGATGAAGGTCAATGAGGAAATCGACGCGCTTTCGACCATGGGCCTCGATCCGGTGACCATGCTGGTGCTGCCGCGGCTGATCGCCGCTGTGCTGGTAATGCCGATGCTGACGATCGGGCTCGAGATCGCCGGACTGGCCGGAATGACGGTGGTGCTTGAGATCTTCGGCTTTCCGCTGGTGGCGATCCTGCGCCAGGTGCAGAGTGCCGCGACCCTGACCGACTTCTGGGGCGGACTTTTCAAAGCGATCTGCTTCGCCGCCGTGGTCGCGGCGATCGGCTGCAATCGTGGTCTGACCACCGGCCAGGGACCGCGGGCGGTGGGCGTCTCCACCACGGCCGCAGTGGTCGGCGGTATTGTTGCGACCATCGCGCTCGACGGCATTTTCGCCCTCGTTTTCTACCGGCTCAACCTGTGAGCATGGAGAGAGAGACGGTCATCCGAGCCGAAGCTGTCGCGCAGCGCTTCGGCACCCGCACGATCTTCCGCGACGTCTCCTTCACCGTCGCGGAGAAGGAGGTGTTCGTGATTCTCGGCGGTTCCGGCTGCGGCAAATCGACCCTAATGAAGCAATTGATCGGGCTGCACGAGCCGAGCGCAGGCAGGATCGAGGTGCTGGGCCACGACATGGCGCGCGAGCGCAGCCTGGTGCTGCCGCGGATCGGCGTGATGTTCCAGTCGGGTGCTCTTTTTGGTTCGATGACCCTGCTCGAGAACATCATGCTGCCGATCGAGATCTATACGGATCTGCCGCCGCCGGCGCGCATGGTGGTGGCGCGGACCAAGCTCGGCCTCGTCGGGCTTGCCGACGCGGCGGGCATGCTGCCGGCGGAGATCTCCGGCGGCATGGCGAAGCGGGCCGCCATCGCCCGCGCGCTCGCGCTCGATCCGCCGCTTCTCTTCCTCGACGAGCCGGCCGCCGGCCTCGACCCGATCACTTCGGCCGGCCTCGACAAGCTGATTCTCGAGCTGCGCGACGCACTCGGCCTTACCTTCATCGTTGTGACTCACGAGCTTTCCTCGATCATGGCGATCGCCGACCGCTGCATCATGCTCGACCGTGACGCGCAGGGGCTGATCGCTGAAGGCCCGCCCGCGAAGCTTCGGGCGGAAAGCACGAATCCGGTGGTGCATGCCTTCTTCCATCGCGAGGTACTGTGATGGGCGGACGCGGGATCTTTCTGCGGGTAGGCCTGCTCGTCCTGCTCGGCGGGGGCGCGATCGTCGGACTCGTCCTCTTCCTCAGCGGCAACACTTTCAGCAACGGCGTCGAGCTCGAGACCTATTTCCGCGAGTCGGTGCAGGGTCTCGATGTCGGCGCGCCGGTCAATTACCTCGGCGTCACGCTCGGTCGCGTCAACGAGATCGGGCTCGTCACCGCGGAATACGGACAAGGCATGCCGCTCGAGCTCCGCCGCAGCACCTACCGTCTCGTCTTTGTCCGCTTCGTCGTCAATCCGCGGAAAATCGGCCGGGTACTCACCCCTGACGACATCAAGAGGGCCGTCACGGCCGGCCTGCGTGCCCGCATCGCCTCGCAGGGCATCACCGGCATCAGCTATCTTGCCCTCGATTTCGTCGATCCGGAGCAGTACCCCGCCCAGCAGGTGCCCTGGAACCCGGCCCACCCCTATATTCCCTCGGTGCCGAGCACCTTCGCCCAGGTGCAGAGCGCGGCCGAGGCGCTTGCAAACCAGCTGCAGCAGATCAATTTCAAGACGATCGCGGCCGCGTTGCTCAACCTGACCCAGACTCTCGAGAAGCAATTGACGAATGGCGATGCTCACCAGACGCTCGCAGCCGCGACCGCCCTGCTCCGCAGTCTGCAGAATGCCATCGACAAGACCGATCTCCCCGCGCTCAGCGCCAGCCTGCGGAAGACCAGCGACGCGGCCGACAATATCGTGGCGAGCGGGCAGACCCGCGCGCTGCTGACAAATGCGGACCGTGCCGCAAGCGAACTCGCCGTCGCCGCCCACGCATTGCCGCCGCTCATCGCGGAGCTCTCAACGACCGCCGACCGCACCAGTACGGTCACCGCAGAACTCGAGCGGAGCATGACCGGCATCCTCGCCAATTTGCAAGCCGCAGCCAGCAATCTTCGCGACACCACGGACGAGCTTCGCAGCTACCCGGCCGGCACGATCTTCGGCGGACCGCCGCCACGCTCGCGAGCGGACGGACGATGAGGCGCCGCCTCTGCCTGCTCGGCCTGCCGCTCGCGCTCGCCGGCTGCGCCACGGTCCTCGAGCGGCCATACGTGGCGCGGCAGGACTGGGCGCTCACGGTCCCCGCCGAACCGGAGGCCGACAGTCCCGGCTCAGCGCGGCGAGGACGCAAGGTGCTGCTCGTTCGCAGCACGCTGGCCGCCCCCGGCCTCGGCGATCGGGGACTGCAAACGCTCGGCCCCGGCGGCACGATGACGACCAGCTTCTATAACCGCTGGGCAGTGTCGCCGGCGGATGGCGTGGGGGCGTCGCTCACCCAGTTCCTTGCCCAATCTGGGATGTTCGCCGCGGTGCTCGCGCCCGGCAGCCTCGCCGACGCCGACCTCACGCTCGAGCCCGAGCTGCTGGCGCTCTGGTCCGAGCCGGCCGCCGGCCGCGCCGTCGCATCGCTCTCGATCGTGCTGCTCGCGACCCGCTCGCTCACACCGCGCGTCCTGGTGCAAGCGACCGAGACCGCCTCCTCGCCGCTCGCGGGCCAAGGCCCGGAGCAAGACGATCCGGAGGCGGCGGTCAATGCCCAGCTGGCGGCGCTGGCGGCCGTCTTTCGCAAGATCGAAGCCGCTCTTGCCCCTTTTGCATGAGGCTGGGTGGGTTCCGGTGTTCATCGACAGGTCTTCAGCAGCATGTGCCGCATCAGTACATGTGCTGCCCGCCATTGATCGACAAAGTCGAGCCGGTGATGAAATCTGCTTCGTCGGCGGTGAGGAACACGACGCCGCGCGCGATATCCTCGGCATGCCCGAGTCTGCCGACCGGAATGCGGGCGATGATTTTCTGCAGCACGTCCTCCGGCACCGCCCGCACCATGTCGGTATCGACATAACCTGGCGCGATGGCGTTCACCGTGATCCCGTAGCGGGCGCCTTCCTGCGCCAGGGCCTTGGTGAAGCCGTGGATGCCGGATTTGGCGGCGGCGTAGTTCACCTGTCCGTACTGGCCGGCCTGGCCGTTGATGCTGCCGATATTGACGATGCGTCCGAACTTCCTCTCCCGCATCCGCTCGAAGGTAAGCTTGCAGAGATTGAAGCAGGAGCCGAGGTTGGTATCGATCACCGCGTCCCACATCTCGCGGCTCATCCGCATCAGCGTCGAATCCCGGGTGATCCCGGCATTGTTCACGACGATCTCGATCGGCCCCACCGCGTGCGTGATCCGCGCCAGGGCCTTCTCGCACGCCGCATAATCGGCCGCGTCGAAGCGTTCAACGGCGATGCCGGTCTCGGCGGCAAAGATCTCCGCAGCCTTGTCGTTGGCGGCATAATTGGCCACCACCGTGCGCCCCGCCGCCTTGAGCGCCTGGCTGATCGCCGCCCCGATGCCACGCGTTCCGCCGCTGACCAGTGCAACCCGTGTCATGACACTCCTCCCCTCCTCATTGTTCATTCGGCGGCCGGCCGCGTGCGTTCCGGCCGGGCTTCGCGTTGCAGTGCCTGATAGGCGGCGAGGCAGGCAAGATCGACGATCTGGCTCACCGAGGCATCGAGCGGAACGATCTGCGCGGGGTGCTTGAGGCCGAGCAGCAACGGGCCGAACGCCGAGCCGCCGCCGATCTTGGGCGCGAGCCGGGTTGCGATGTGCGCCGCATGCAGCCCTGGCATCACCAGCACATTCGCGGTGTCGGTCAGCCGGCAAAAGGGATAGAGCGCGCGATAGGCCGGATCGAGCGCGACATCCGGGCTCATCTCGCCGTCCAGCTCGAAATCGACCTTGAGCCGCTGCAGGATGGCAACGGTCTCGCGCAGATTGTCCACGGTCGGGTGGCGCGGATTGCCGAAGGTCGAGTGAGAGAGAAGTGCCACCCGCGGCTCGACGCCGAGATGCCGCGCCGCCGCGGCCGCGCCCTTGGCGATGCCGACAAGCTGCTCCGGCGTGGGTCGCTCATGGACCAACGTATCGGCGACGAAGAGGGTCTGGCCGTGCTCGCCGAGCATCAGCGTGAGGCCGAAGGGGATGAGCCCGGGCGCGGGGTCGATCGCCCGGCCGATATCCTCGAGGCAAACGGACGCCGAGCGCGTCACGCCCGTCACCATCGCGTCGCCATCGCCTTTCGCCACCATGCAGGCGGCGAAGACATTGCGATCCTGGTTCGCCATTCGCTGGCAATCACGCGCAAGAAATCCATGCCTTTGCAGTCTTGCATAGAGATATTCGGCATATTCACGATTGGAGCCGGAGAGCCGCGCATTGTGAATCTCGATGCCGTCCGCCTGGGAAAGCCCGAGGCTTGCCATCGTCGCCTTCACGCGATCCTCCCGCCCGATCAGGATCGGCGTGCCGAAGCCCGCGTTGCGGAAGGCGACCGCGGCGCGCACCACCTTCTCCTCCTCGCCCTCGGCGAAGACCACGCGCTTGGGCTCGCCCCGCACGCGCTCCATGATCGTCTCGAGCGCATTGGCGGTGCGGCTGAGCCGCCCCGAGAGCCCCCGCGCATAGCGCGCAAGATCGGCGCTCGGCCGGGCCGCCACGCCGCTCTCCATCGCCGCGCGGGCGACCGCCGGCGGCACGTGCGAGATCAGGCGCGGATCGAAGGCGTTCGGGATGATGTACTCCGGCCCGAACTTGAGCCGGTTGCCCGCCGCCGCCGTGTTCACCTCGTCCGGCACATCCTCGCGCGCCAGCATCGCCAGCGCCTCGGCCGCCGCGATCTTCATCGTATCGTTGATGGTGCGCGCGCGCACATCGAGCGCGCCGCGAAAAATATAGGGAAAGCCGAGGACATTGTTGACCTGGTTCGGATAGTCGGAGCGGCCGGTGGCGATGATCGCGTCCGGGCGCACGGCGCGCGCCTCCTCCGGCGTGATCTCCGGATCCGGGTTGGCCATGGCGAAGATGATCGGCTTGCCCGCCATCCGGCGCAGCATCTCCTCGGTCAGCGCGCCCTTGACGGATAGCCCGAAAAAGACATCCGCCCCCTCCAGCGCCTGGGCGAGCGTGCGCGCCTCCGTCCGTGCCGCATGGGCGGACTTCCACTGGTTCATGCCCTTCTCGCGGCCCTGATAGATCACGCCCGCGGTATCGCAGAGCAGGACATTCTCGGACCTCACCCCCATCGCCTTGAGCAGCTCCGCGCAGGCGACACCGGCGGCGCCGGCGCCGTTGATCACCAGCCGGATATCGCGGAATTCCCGGCCGGTAAGATGGCAGGCATTGATCAGGCCCGCCGCGGCGACGATCGCCGTGCCGTGCTGGTCGTCGTGGAAGACCGGAATATCCATCAGCTCGCGCAGGCGCTGCTCGATGACGAAGCACTCCGGCGCCTTGATATCCTCGAGATTGATGCCCCCGAAGCTCGCGCCGAGAAAGCGCACGGCGCCCACGAATTCATCGACATCCTCGGTCCCGACCTCGAGATCGATCCCGTCGATATCAGCGAAGCGCTTGAAGAGCGCGACCTTGCCCTCCATCACCGGCTTCGCGGCAAGCGCGCCGAGATTGCCGAGCCCGAGCACGGCCGTGCCGTTGGAGATCACGGCCACCATGTTGCCGCGCGTCGTGTAGTCGTAGGCGAGCGCGGGATCCCGCTGGATTTGCAGGCAGGGCTCGGCAACACCCGGGGAATAGGCAAGCGAGAGATCGCGCGCCGTCGTCAGCGGCTTGCTGATCCGGGTCTCGAGCTTGCCGGGGCGCCCCATGGCGTGCAGCGCCAGCGCCTCCTCGGCGGAGATGCGCGCCGTACGCGTGTCGATGATGCCGTCCGCCATGGCCGGGTCCTCCCCTCTCTCGCCGGCCATCATGGCGATTGCAGATCGGCAAGGCAAAGTGGGTACTTCGCACCCGCGGTAGAGGTGCTTACATCGCAGCCATGGACATGCCGAAGAGTGCGACGCCGACGCTGGCCCAATGGTTCGCCATCAAGGCCCGGCACTTGGACGCGCTTATCTTTTTCAGGATGGGCGATTTCTTCGAGCTCTTCTTCGCCGATGCGGAGACGGCATCCGCCGCGCTCGATATCGCGCTCACCCACCGCGGCGAGCACGAAGGAAAGCCGGTGCCGATGTGCGGCGTGCCGGCCGCTGCGGCGGAACTCTACCTTGCCCGCCTGATCCGTCGCGGCTTTCGCGTGGCGGTGGCCGAACAGCTCGAGAAGGCCTCCGAACGACGCGGGAACGCTCCGATCCGGCGCGATGTCGTCCGCCTCGTCACTCCGGGCACGCTCACCGACGAGGCGCTGCTCGAGCCCGCCCGGCCGAATCTTCTGCTCAGCCTCGCCGGTGGCCCGGGCGTTCTCGGCGCCGCCTGGATCGATATCTCGACCGGCCTTTTCGAAACCGAGTCGCTCGCTCCCGCCGCCCTCCCCGATCTGCTCGGCCGGCTCGACCCGGCGGAGATCCTTGCCCCGGAGACCCTCGCGCTCGGCGAGTTCATGTCCCGCCGGGCGCCGGAAAGCCCGGCCCCGCCGCCGCCCGTGGCGGCACGCCAGGCGCTGGCCAAAGCCTTCAAGGTCGGCAGCCTGGAAGCCTTCGGCAGCTTCACCGACGAGGAGGCCGCCGCCGGCGCGGTTGCTTTGGCCTATGCGTGCGACACCCAGGGCGGCCGCGTGCCCCGGCTCTCCCCTCCCGCTTCCCAGCAGAGCGCCGCGGTGATGGCCATGGACGCGGCGACACGGGCGAGCCTGGACCTGCTCGCCGCCCGCGACGGGAGCACCGGACACACCCTCTTCTCAGCAATCGACCATACCCAGACCGCTGCCGGCGCGCGGGCGCTCGCGCAAGGCCTCGCCGCGCCGCTCACCGATCCTTCTCTCATCGCCGCCCGCCAGGATGCGTGGTGCTGGCTGCGCGATGCCCCCGATCTCGCAGCGTCGCTGCGCGCGGCGCTTGCCGGCACCCCCGATCTCTCGCGCGCGCTCGGGCGGCTTTCCGTCGGCCGCGGCGGAGCGCGCGATCTCGCCAGCCTACGCGATGGGCTCAAGGCCGCGCATCGTGCCGCCGAATTGCTCGCAACTCGTCCGCGCGCAACCGCAAGCGCGCGGCCGCCGCCGGCTTCCTTCGCCACCGCGAATTCCGCTCTGGGCGGGGGAAAGGCTCTTGCCGCGACGCTCTCGGCGGCGCTGGCCGGGCGGCTGCCGGCACGCGCGGACGAGGGCGGCGCGATCGCCCCCGGCTTCGATGCAGCGCTCGACGAGGAAAGACGTCTCAGCGAGGAAAGCCGACGCGTCATTGCCGGTCTCGAGCGCGAACTTGCCGGGCGCCTTGGGGTCGGCGGGCTCAAGATCCGCTATCACGCCCAACTCGGCTATGTCATCGAGGTGCCGGCCGCCGCCGCCGAGCGTCTCAAGGCCGAGCCCGGGTTCGCGCTGCGCCAGGGGATGGCGAACGGGGCACGTTTTTCCACGCCCGAGCTCACCGAGCTCGATCAGCGGATCAGCAGCGCCGCCGAGCGCGCCCTTGCCCGTGAGCGGGCGATCCTTGCCGAACTCAGCGCCGCCGCGCTCGCCGAAGCGGAGGTGATCGCCGCGGCCGCCGGGCAGCTCGCCGCGCTCGATGTCGCCCTCTCCGCCGCCCGGCTCGCTGAGGGCGGGCGCTGGTGTCGTCCGCGCGTCTTCGATGGGAACGCATTTCGCATCCGTGCCGGGCGGCATCCGGTGGTCGAAGCGGCTCTCGGCCTGGGCGGGCGCTTCACGCCGAATGACTGCGACCTCGGGGCGGAGCATCGCGTCGCCCTGCTCACCGGGCCGAACATGGCGGGAAAATCGACTTTCCTTCGCCAGAATGCGCTGATCGCGATCCTCGCCCAGGCCGGCCTGCCGGTGCCGGCAGAGGAAGCCGAAATCGGCGTGATCGACCGGCTCTTCTCCCGCGTGGGCGCCGCGGACGATCTCGCCCGTGGCCGCAGCACCTTCATGGTCGAGATGACGGAGACGGCCGCAATCCTGCGCCAGGCCGGGCCGGCAAGCCTCGTCGTGGTGGACGAGATCGGCCGCGGGACAGCGACCCTCGACGGCCTCGCGATCGCCTGGGCCGTGCTCGAAGCGCTGCATAACAGCCTGCGCTGCCGCACCCTTTTCGCGACCCACTTCCATGAGCTGGCGCGGCTTTCCACCGAGCTGCCGCGGCTGCGGCCGCTGAGGATGCAAGTCATGGAAGGGAAGAACGACGTCACCTTCCTTCACGAGGTTGCCGAAGGCGCGGCCGAGCGGAGCTTCGGGGTCGCGGTCGCAAAGCTCGCCGGTGTGCCGGCACCGGTCGTCGTCCGCGCGGCACGGCTGCTTGCCCTGCTCGAAGAACGCGGGGCCACGCTCACGGCTCCGGCACAGCTCCCGCTCTTCGCCGCATTCTCTTCCACCGCCAAATCGATGCCGGAAGAAGTGGCCGGACAACCCCCGACTGCGCCGTCTGCCGATCCATTGCATGCAGCGGTTGCAGAACTCGCTCCCGATATGCTCACGCCGAGGGAAGCTCTCGAAATTCTTTACCGGCTGAAGGCGCTGCTTCCTGTTCCGGAAGCCGGTGAGCCGCTAGCATCCGCGCGATGCTGACCCCTCTCTCCTTTCCCGCGACACCCGCTGGCGCAAAAGCCGCACTGATCGATGCGCTCGGCGAGTGCGGCGGAGACCTTGCGGCGACCCGGCGCGACTTGGCGCTCGGCACGTTCCGCCGTCATTTCGCCCGCATCCAGAACACGGTGCGCACCCGCTTCGAGCACGGCGAGATTGCCGGGATTGGCGCGGCACGGCTGCTCGCCGAGCTGAGCCAGGGGCTGATCCAGGTGATCTTCGACTATTCGCTGGCGCGCTCCGGCGCGGCGCGCGACATGCCGCTCGCCCTTCTCGCCACCGGCGGGTTCGGGCGCGGCATGCTGGCGCCGATGAGCGATCTCGATCTTCTGTTCCTGACCGCTGAAGAGCCTTCGGGCACGGTGCGCCAGATCGTCGAGTTCATGCTCTATCTACTCTGGGATCTCGGGCTGAAGGTCGGGCACGCCACCCGTTCGATCGAAGACTGTCTGGCCGTGGCGAAGGGCGATCTTTCCGTGCGCACGGCTCTCTTGGATGCACGGCTGCTCGAAGGGGATATGGATCTCGCCGAGACTTTCCTCACCCGTTTCCGCACCGAATGCGTCGAGGCCGCGCTCTCGAGTTTTCTCTCCGGCAAGGAGGCCGAGCGCGCGGCGCGCCATCGGCGCTATGGGGAGAGCCCCTTCCTGGTCGAGCCGAACGTGAAGGAGGGACGCGGTGGCCTGCGCGATCTCCAGACGATCTACTGGATGGCCAAGGCAGCCTTCGATGTGCCGGACATCTCCGAGCTTGGCATCGCGCCGGACGGAGAGGCGCACGAGGAGCACATCCTTTCCCTCTTCGAGGCGCGCCGCTTCCAGCGCTCGCTCGACTTCCTCTGGGCCGTGCGCTTCCATCTGCATTACGTGACAGGCCGTGCGGAGGAGCGCCTGACCTTCGATCTCCAGCCCGTCATCGGCGCGCGGATGGGCTATACGCGCCATCTCCGCCAGGACGGCGTCGAGCGCTTCATGCGCCATTATTTCCTCACCGCGCGCGAGGTCACGCGCCTCACCCGCGTGCTGGAGCCGGCCATCCTTCGCGCCGCCCTCGGCCCGCCTGCCGTGGTGGCCGGAACCACCGACCCGGCCCTCGCCGCCGCCGGCTTCCTGCTCGACGAAGGGAAGCTCTCGCCGAAGGAGCCGGCGAGCTTCGCCCGCCAGCCGATCCTGATGCTGCGCATGCTCGAGATCGCGCGCGACCGCGGTCTGGAACTGCATCCGCTGGCGCTTGCGGCTCTCATCCGCCATGAACGCAATGCAATCTCACTGCGTGGAGACCCGGAAGCGGCCTCCATCTTTCTCGACCTGCTCTGCGGCCGCGATGCCGAGCACGACCGCGCCGACGGCGCGCGATGGCTCACCATCATGAACGAGAGCGGCATCCTCGGCCGCCTGCTGCCCGACTGGGCACGCATTGTCGGGCAGATGCAGTTCGACAGCTATCACGTCTTCACCGTTGACGAGCACACGGTCGAGGCGGTTCGCATCCTCGACATGCTCGAGCGCGACGAGCTCGCCGAAGTCGCGCCGGTCGCCTCGGGGCTCATGGAGCATCTCCAGTCGCGCCGCGCGCTTTATGTCGCGACCTTGCTGCATGACATCGCCAAGGGCCGCGGGGGCGATCATTCCGAGATCGGCGCGGGAATCGCGCTCAATGTTGGCCCCTCGCTCGGACTCTCGGCCGAGGAGACCGAAATGGTCTCCTGGCTCGTCCTCCACCATCTTCTCTTGAGCCAGACCGCGTTCAAGCGCGATATCGACGATCCGAAGACCATCCTCGATCTCGCCGACACGATCCAATCCCCCGAGCGGCTGCGCCTCTTGCTGATCCTGACGGTCGCCGACATGCGCGCGGTCTCGGCCAAGGTGTGGAATGCCTGGAAGGCGACACTGCTGCGCGAGCTCTATGCGCGCGTGGCGGAAGTGCTGGCCGGCGGGCTCGCCACCACGGAGCGGGATGTGCGGGTGGCGCGGGCAAAGCGCGCGACCTCCGCCCTGCTGGGCGACTGGCCCGCCGAGGAGGCGCAGAAATTCCTGAGCCTCGGCTATCCCGGCTATTGGCTTGCCTTCGATCCGAACACCCATGCGCGGCATGCCCGCATGATCCGCGGGGCCGATTCCCGCAACGCGCCGCTCACCGTGGAAACCGAGATCCTGCCGCAGCGGGCGGTGACCGAGGTCACCGTCTATACCGCGGATCATCCCGGCCTCTTCAGCCGCATTGCGGGGGCGCTCGCGGTCGCCGGCGCCTCGATCGTCGATGCGCGCATCCACACCATGACCAACGGGATGGCGCTCGATACGTTCTGGATCCAGGATGCCGCCGGGGGTGCCTTCGACGCGCCGCATCGGCTGGCGCGGCTTGCCGTGCTGATCGAGCAGGCCCTTTCCGGACGGCTCAAATTCGCGACCGAGATCCGCAAGGTGACGAGCGCGCTGCTCGGCCGGCGGATGCGCGCGATCCATGTCCCCGCCCGCGTCGTGATCGACAACCGCGCCTCGAATACCCATACGGTGATCGAGGTGAACGGACGGGACCGCCCCGGCTTCCTGCACGATGTCACCGCGGCGATCAGCGAACACGGAATCTCGATCTCATCGGCCCATGTCAGCACCTATGGCGTGCGCGCCGTCGATGTCTTCTATGTCAAGGACATGTTCGGCCTGAAGATCACCAACGAGCCGAAGCTCGCGCAATTGCGTCAGTCCCTGCTCGCAGCGATCGCCCCCACCGAGGAAGCGGCCATCGATGCCGTGCCGCCGGCGCGGCGAAGAAAGCGCGCCTAGCTTCTGCCAAATGAAGCGGATCGTCGTCCTCGGCGGCGGATTTGCGGGACTCTGGGCGGCGATCGGAGCGGCGCGAAAGCGCGACGAGCTCGGGATCTCAGCGCAACGAATCGAAATCGTTCTCATCGATCGGAGCGACTGGCATGCGATCCGCGTCCGCAATTACGAGGCGGACCTGACTGATGTGCGCGTGGGATTCAATGAGATTCTTTCGCCCATCGGCATAGGGCGGGTGCGCGGCGAGGTCGAGGACATCGATCTCGATCGGCAACGCATCGCCGTTCGGGGCCGCTCCGAGCCGATCGGATATGACCGCCTGGTCTTCGCGCTCGGCAGCGGGCTCGTCAAACCATCCCTGCCGGGGCTCGCCGAGCATGTGTTCGACGTCGACACCTACGAAGCCGCCGCCCGGCTTGGAAACCATCTTGCCGCCTTGTCGCAGCGGCCCTCATCGATCCGCCGCGGCACGGTGCTCGTGGTCGGCGCCGGCCTCACGGGGATCGAGGTGGCAACGGAAATGCCCGCCCGTCTCGGGCCGCTCGCAGGCCGGCATGTGATTCTCGCGGACCACGCGCCTTGGATCGGATCCAATATGGGCGAAGAAGCGCGCGCGGTGATCGATGAGGCCCTTGGCGCGCTGGAAATCGAAACGCGCCCCGGTATCACCGTGGTCTCGGTCGACGAAGGCGGCGCGATCCTGGCCGGCGGAGATAGAATCGATACAGAAACAATTATCTGGTGCGCAGGCATGCGATCCCATTCCCTGACCGCGCGCTTTCCGGTCTCGCGGGACAGGTTCGGACGCTTGCCGGTCGATCCCTTTCTCAAGGTGAAGAGGGTGGAAGGCGTATTCGCCGCCGGTGATTCCGCATCGCTCGAGCTCGGCGGCACGCACACCTCCGTGATGTCGTGCCAGCACGCCCGCCCGATGGGGCGCTACGCCGGGCACAATGTCGTCTGCGACCTGCTCGGCAAGCCGATGCTGCCGTTGCGCATCGACTGGTACGTGACCGTGCTTGACCTTGGCCCCTGGGGAGCGGTGTACACGCAGGGCTGGGACCGGCATGTGGTGCTGAAAGGAGAGGCGGCGAAGCGCGTGAAGCGGACGATCAATTGCGAGCGAATCTATCCACCCTTGTCGGGCGGCCGAAAGGCGATCCTCGAAGCCGCGGCTGCGCTCGTCCAGCCGCCGCCGGCAATGCACTGACTGACAAACTAGAGCAGATCGCGATCAGATGGAATCGGCTGATCGCGTGAAGATGCTCGCAAAACAAACACATAGAGCGGATTGCGTGAGCCCGTGCAAACGCAATTCGCTCTAGAGGGGCATGCGTTCGCATAGGCTCACGCATGCCGCTCCACCTATTCGTTTTCCCGCGTGATTCAGACCTGCGGTGATTCCACCTCCGGTCATCACGCTCTAAGCCTTGCGGGAACGGCTCCCCGCCGCGCGCGGCGCGCCGATCGGCGGCACCTCGCCGGTCATGCCCGCGAGAACCTCCGCGACATGACGCACCTTCACCGTGCTTCCTTCACGCGAGAGCCTTCCGGCCATGTTGAGCAGGCAGCCGAGATCCCCGGCGAGCAGGGTATCAGCACCCGTCGCGGCAATGTCCCTGGTCTTGTCGGAGACCATGCGCACCGAGATCTCGGGGTATTTGACGCAGAAGGTGCCGCCGAAGCCGCAGCAGACCTCGGGCTCCGTCATTTCCTTGAGTGTCAGCCCCGAAATCGTGTCGAGCAGGAGACGCGGCTGCTTCTTGATGCCGAGTTCGCGCAGTCCCGAACAGCTGTCGTGATAGGTCACAACCCCTTCATAGGTCGCATCCACGCGCGCGACGCCGAGCACATCGGCAAGAAAGCTCACAAGCTCGAAGGTCTTGTCCGCCAGCGCCTCGGCGCGCGGCCGCAGATTCGGATCATCGTCGAACAAGCTCGGCAGATGCTGCTTCAGCATCCCGCCACAAGAGCCGGAAGGCACCACCACATAGTCATAGCCACCGAAAGCATCGAGGATGCCTTCCGCGATGTCGCGCGCCGTCGCCCGATCTCCCGCATTGTAGGCAGGCTGGCCGCAGCAGGTCTGGGCCCGCGGCACCTCCACCTGGCAGCCGGCCTGCTCGAGCAGGCGAATGGCGGCGAAGCCTACGGTCGGGCGATGAAAGTCAACGAGACAGGTGACGAAAAGCGCGACACGCGGGCGGGGGGAAGGCATCGGACGATCCTATGGGACTAGCGGGGCCGAGACGAGCCGGGGGCGGACACGCCGCATCGCGCGGCGACGGAATCACCTGCCGCCTGCCACCCGTGGCAGCAGCACGTATTCGGCGCCCGTTGCATTCATGCGGCCGGCTACCGCCTCCGCCTGATCACCCCAGCCGAAAAAGATATCCGCACGCAGCGGCGTGGTGATCGCGCCGCCGATATCCTCCGCGACCATCAGTCGTTGGAGCGGCTTGCCGGTTTCGGGGTCGCTCGTCGCGACCCATATCGGCGCGCCCAAGGGGATGTAATGCCGGTCCACAGCCAGGGCCCGGCGGGGCGAGAGCGGCACGCCGAGCGCCCCGGGCGGACCTTCGTCGGGCGGCAGGCCGGGCAGGATGCGGAAGAAATCATAGGCCAGATTTTGGTCCATCACCGCCTGTGCCTGACCGGGATGCGCCTCGAGCCAGGCGACGATCGTCTGCAACGTGATCGCGTTCTGCGGGATGTCTCCACGCTCGGCGAGGATCCGGCCGATCGGTACGTAGGGCTGGCCGTTCTCGCCCGCAAACCCGACCCGCAGGATCTCGCCGTCCGGCAGGCGGATGCGGCCAGACCCCTGGATCTGCAGAACGAAGGCCGAAACCGGATCGGCGAGCCAGACGATCTCGAGATGCTGGCCCGCAAGCGCGCCGGCGGTGATCTCGGCGCGGGTGAAATAGGGCACGAGCCGCCCGTCCTCCACCCGCCCGGCGATGATCCGCCCGGCAAGATCGTGCGCGAAATCCCCGAGATCCACCTGCACGAGATCGGGCGGCCTGCCATAGAGAGGCGTGTCGTCGTGCGCGGTCTCCTGGAGCGAGCCGGCCACCTCCGGCTCGAAATAGCCGGTGAAGAGGACAGCGGCATCGCCGCCGGCACTCACCCGATAGGCTTGCAGATAGCGCGCGAGGAAGGAACGAGCGGCGGCTTCGTCCCCGGCAGGGACGGCCCGCGCCGCCATGCATGCGGGCTGCCAGAGGCCCGCCGTGCCGCCGAGCGTTGCCGCGATCCCCGCTCCGCCGAGGTTCTGGTCCGCCGGCAATCTCAGCAGCCGCTCGCATGCCGCGCGAAAGGCCTGCAGCCCGGCATCGACCCGGTCATCCTGCCAGCCCGGAAGCGTCGCCATCGGCACCGGGGAAAGACCGATTCCCGGCGCCTGGCCGGGCGCGGCCTGCATCGCGCAGCCGGCCAACGCCAAAGCAAGAAGCACCGCCGCCGCGAGGAAGCGGCGGGGCCGTCCGGAAATTTCGTTCACGCGCTGCGGGCGCCGATGAGCCGCCAGGTCGGATCCTTGGCGGCAAGGTCGTGCTCGAAGGTCCAGAGATCGGTGATCTCGGTCACCGCGTCCGTGCCGGCGGCGGGCTGGCCGTCCCGCCCGAGCGTGACATTGACCTGATCGGAGACGAAGCGGACGGAGATGCGCGCCATCGTGCCGGCAAGCTCGGCATTTTCGATCGTGGCCGAGGCGATCGCGCGGATCTCCGTCTTCTGCGTCTCGCCTCGTCCTTCGCGCTCGGTGATCGCCGTGTCGAAGGTGCGAAAGGTCTCGTCCGAAAGAAGTGGGCGGAGGGCATCGCGATCGCCGCCTGCGAAGGCGGCCACGATGATGCGGAAGGCCTGCTCCGCGCCCTCGAGAAAGCGCGGGGGCTGGAAGTTGCGGTCCACCTCCTGCATGCGCAGCAGCACCGCCCCGGTCTCGCTCGCGGGATCGGGCATCGGCCGGGCCGGCGCGGGCGCAACCGCCTCGGCACGGCCTTCGATCACCGGACTGGAACGCAGGGCAGAACGAGCCCCCTCCATATCCATCGGCGGGCGTTCGAAGCCGGTGCGCCGGCCGAGCACACTGCGCAGCCGGAGGATGAGGAAGGCGGCGATCAGGCCGAACAAAACCAGATCGATCGGAAAGCCACTCTGGCCCATCAGCTCAACTCCTGTGGCGGCAGACATAGGCGGAGCGAGCGCGTTGCACAACAAAACATCGGTCGGACAGAGCGGTTGCCGGGGCAAGCCGCCGCCGCTAAAGCGGGCGGATGATCCTGCTCCGCCACGGAGAGAGCGAGTTCAACCGACATTTCTCGGCCACCAAGCGGGACCCGGGCATCCGCGACCCTGCGTTGACCGAGAACGGCCACACCCAGGCCAGGGCTGCCGTCGCCGCGCTTTCCGCGCTTCCCATCCGGCGGATCGTCGTCTCCCCTTATACGAGGGCGCTCCAGACCGCGGCGCCGTTCGCAACCGCGCTCGGCGTCCCGGTCAGCGTGCACAGTCTTGTGAGCGAGCGCTTCGCTTTCACCTGCGATATCGGCTCTCCGCGCAGTGCTCTCGAGCGGAGCTGGCCGCAGCGTGATTTCTCCGCCCTGCCGGAGATCTGGTGGCCCGCGGCGACGGAGTCCGAGGCGGACGTGAACAGGCGCGCGGCGCAGTTTTGCGCCGAGATCGCGGCGGAGGCGGGCAGCGGAGAGTGCCTCGTGATCACCCATTGGGGCTTTATTCTCGCCCTTACCGGCCAGCGCCTGCCGAACGGTGAATGGCTGCGCTACGATCCGCCTGAGCCCCTGAAGGCCGCTTCACCCACGGAAACCGTCTGGACGCCCTGACGGCGGGCCGAACCCCGCGCTCGCCGGGCAGGCAGGAGAGAGCCAAGAATGTCGGAGACGACGAGCACCGGCGCACCGGTGACCACGCTGCCGCTCACCGTGAATCTGCAATACATCAAGGACCTCTCCTTCGAGGTGCCTGCCGGCCCGCAGATCTTCACGCAACTCCGCACCTCGCCGCAGGTCGCGATCAATATGGATGTGCAGGCGCGGCGCTTGCAGGAAGGACAGCCGATCTTCGAGGTGGCGCTGCTTGTCCGCGCGGAAGCGACCCTGCCGCCGGGAGGCAACGGCCAGGAGGAAGCGGCGGCCAAGCAGCCGGTCTTCATCGCCGAACTTACCTATGCCGGTGTGTTTACCCTCGGCACGATCCCGGACAATGCGATCGAGCCGGTGCTGCTCGTGGAGTGCCCCCGGCTTCTCTTTCCTTTTGCCCGCAACATCGTCTCCGACATCACGCGCGATGGCGGCTTCCCGCCAGTGCTGCTCGCGCCGATCGATTTCGTGGCGCTCTGGCAGAACCGGCGCAGCCAGGGAGCCTCCGCCGCCGCGCTCACCTGAGGGAGACGGCTATTTCTTCCTCCGACTCGGGTGCTTCGCCACTCTTCCCGGATGGATGATATGGCCCCCGTGCGGGACGAAGCGGCGCCGACGCTTGGCGAACTGCTGGCGAACCCTGCTCTCTGGCTCATGGGCGGCTTCGGCTTCGCCTCGGGCCTGCCGCTGCCGCTCTCGGGCTTCACGCTCCGCCAATGGTTCGCCGAGGGCCATGTCTCGCTCGGCGCGATCGGGCTCACGGCGGATATCGGCCTTGCCTATTCGCTGAAATTCCTCTGGGCGCCGCTGCTCGACCACGCGGCCCCGCCCGGTCTTCTCGCGCGATTCGGACGAAGGCGGGGCTGGCTGCTGGTGATCCAGCCAGCGCTGGCGCTCGCGGTCGTGCTGCTTGCTCTTTCTCAGCCTGCCGTCGCGCCGGCCGCCGCCGCCGGGGCCGCCGCCCTCGTCGCCTTCCTTTCCGCAAGCCAGGACATCGTGATCGATGCCTGGCGCATCGAGACTTTCCCCCAGCGCCTGCAAGGCGCCGCGATGGCCACCTATGTCTGGGGCTATCGCGGTGCGCTGCTGATCTCGGGTGCGGGCGCGATCGCGCTCGCCACCCCCTGGGGCTGGCATCTTTCCCTGCTGCTGATGGCCGGGCTCGGCGCGATCGGCATTCCCGTCACGCTCGCCGCGCGCGAGCCCGCGCCACCGGAACATGTCTCTCCGGTGCGGCCGAACCTGGGCCAGCGCCTGACGGAGGCTCTGATCGCGCCGCTCGCGGAATTCATGTCCCGTCCCGGCGCCGTCCCGATCCTGGCCTTCGTGGTTCTGTTCCGGCTCGGGGAGGCCATGGCCGGCGTGATGCTGCCGCCCTTCTACCGCGCGCTCGGGTTCGACCGGGTCGCGGTCGCGGTCGCCAACGGTCCGATCTCGCTTGCCGCCGTGCTGATCGGGGCGGTGATCGGCGGCTGGCTGGTCGCGCGGCTCGGCACGGGCCGGGCGCTCCTGCTTACCGGCTGGGTGCAGACCCTGTGCCTCGGCATGTATGTCCTGCTCGCATACTCCGCCGGCGATCATCGCGTGCTGCTGGCGACCTCGGCGGTCGAATCCCTCACCGAAGGACTCGCCGATGCGGCCTTCATCACGTACCTCTCAAGCCTCTGCTCCCGTGCCCACACGGCGACACAATATGCGCTGCTCTCCTCGGTGGCCGCGCTCGCGCTCCGCACGATTGGCGGCCTCTCCGGCTTCCTCGCCGCGGCCGCGGGATGGAAGCTTTTCTACTCGCTCACGACCTTTGCCGCCTTCCCGGCCATGGGAGTCATGATCTACCTCCTGCGCCATTATCCGCCGGAGCGGCAGCCGGAGCCGGCCTGAGCGGCAGCCGGAGCCGGCCTGAGCGGCGTGCCTTGCCACCCGAACGGTCGATGACGTGATAATTTCCTTCTTTATCGATATTCCATAGAATGAAATTCTTTTTCCTGGGGTGGGATTGCCTTCGAAGAAAAAATTCTTTTCTTTTCAGCCCATGCTTGCCCATGCCGTCACATCCCGCCTCATCCCTCCGGACTTCCCGTCCGGCTCCGTTTGGCTGGTCGGGGCCGGCCCCGGCGATCCAGGCCTGCTCACGCTGCATGCGGCCTCGGCGCTCAACAGGGCAGATGTCATTCTCTATGATGCCCTGGTCGCCCCGGAGATCCTGGCGCTCGCCGGGCCTGATGCGCGGCTCGAATGCGCTGGCAAACGGGCCGGCCGGCCGGGGCGGAGCCAGCTGGCCCTCAATGAAAAGCTGATCGCACTCGCCCGCCAGGGCCTCCGGGTCGTCCGGCTCAAGGGGGGTGACCCGCTGGTTTTCGGCCGCGGCGGGGAGGAGGCGCTGGCGCTGGCCGCTGCCGGCATCCCATTCCACATCCTGCCGGGCATCAGCGCCGGCATCGGGGCCACCGCATCCGCCGCCATTCCGCTGACCCATCGCGGGCTCGCCGAGGCCGCCATCTTCGTGACCGGCCGTGACCGGACAGGCGAATTGACCGCCGATCTCGACTGGGTGGCCATCGCCCATGCCGCGCCGGTGATCGTCCTCTACATGGCGCGCGGCAGGATCGGCACGATTGCCGCCTCGCTCATCACGGCAGGGCGCGATCCGGCCGAGCCGGTCGCTTTCCTGAGCGATGCCACCACGCCGCGCCAGAAGATCCGCCGCGCCACGCTCGCCACCGCCGGCGACCTCGCCGCCGGGATTCCCAACGGCGACCCGACGCTGATCGTGATCGGGCCGACCGTTGGCCTCTCGGACCTGCTGCGCCCGCTTCACGCGTCGGCGCCGATGCGCCTTGTCCCGCCACCGCAAGCCCGCGCCGCCGGCGCCTGAGGTTGTCCATGTCCCAACCCTTGCTGCTGCCCGCGAGCGCACCTTTCGGCCCGGAGGAAATCGCCGCGCTCAACCGCGCGCTCGGCGCGGCCACCGCAACCCAGCGCGCCTGGCTTTCGGGCTTCCTCGCCGGGATCGAGGCGGCGAGCGGCTCGGTCCAACCCACGCCCGCCGCCGCCCTTCCCGCGTCCCAGCGGACGCCGCTGCAAATTCTCTTCGCGAGCGAATCCGGCAATGCCGAGGCGCTGGCGGCCGAGGCGCGGCGGGCGGCGCAGAAACTCGGCTTCGCGGTCAAGGTCCAGGACGTGGCGGATGTCACTCCGGCAGACCTCGCGCGGGGCGGCAATGTCATCATCGTCGCCAGCACCTGGGGCGAGGGCGATCCGCCGCAGCGGGCGGAGGGCTTCATCTCCGCGCTGATGGCCGACACGGCCCCGCGGCTCGAAAATCTCCGCTACGCCGTGCTTGCTCTCGGCGACCGGGCCTATGCCCGGTTCTGCGAGACGGGCCGCCGGATCGACGAGCGTCTCGCCGCGCTCGGCGCCAAGCGGGCGGCTGAGCGGATCGAGTGCGATCTCGATTATGCCGGCCCGGCCGCATCCTGGATCGAGACATCGCTGCCCGTCTTCGCCCCGTCCGCCGCCCCGCCTGCCACGGAGTCCGCATCGGCGGGCGCGGACGTGATCCATGTGGATTTCGCGCGCAGCGCCTACGGCCCGGCGAATCCATTCCCCGCCGCGCTGCTCGAACGGTCCAACCTGCGCTCGAGCCGCGCCGACGGCGAGGCGTTCCATCTTGAGCTCGAGCTCGAAGGATCGGGATTCGCGTGGGAGCCAGGTGATTCCCTAGCCTTCCATCCGCGCAACGATCCCGCGCTCGCGGAGGCGATCCTCGCCTCGGTCGGGCTTGCCGGCAATGCCGACCTCGCCGAGACGCTTATCGCCGGGCACGACATCACCACGCTCACCTTCCCGCTGATGGAGAAGTACGGGCAGCTCACGTTGGACGGTGCGCTCGGCAAACTTCTCGCCGACCGCGCGCAGGCGGAAAGCTTCATCGCCGGCCGCCAGCCGATCGATCTCTTCGAAGCGTTTCCTCATACCCTGGCGCCGGAAGCGCTGCCCGCACTGCTGCGCAAGCTGCCGACGCGCGCCTATTCCATCGCTTCCAGCCGCAAGCTCAGCGGAAGTGCCGCGCATCTGCTGGTCGCCGCGGTGCGCTATCGCTCGCATGGGCGGGACCGTCAGGGTGTCGCCTCGATCGATTTCGCGGAGAGGCGCGCGATCAGCGGGAAGCTTCCCGTCCATCTCAAGCCCAATCCGCATTTCCGCCTGCCGGCCGATCCTCATGCGCGGGTGATCATGATCGGGCCGGGCACGGGGGTCGCGCCGTTCCGCGCCTTCCTGCAGGAGCGCGAGGCGCTCGGCCTCGCCGGCGGCACCTGGCTCTTCTTCGGCCATCGCCATTTCACGCATGATTTCCTCTATCAACTCGAATGGCAGGAATGGCTCAAGAGCGGCATCCTGGAACGGATCGATCTCGCCTTCTCGCGGGATCAGCCCGAGAAAATCTACGTTCAGGACCGGATGTGGGAAGCGCGGCGCGATCTTTACGCCTGGATCGCCGAGGGCGCGCATCTCTATGTCTGCGGTGATGCCAAGGCGATGGCGCGCGACGTGCACGTGACCCTCGCGCGCATCATCGCCGAGCAGGGCGGATTGAGCGCCGGCGAGGCTGAAACTCGGCTCAGCGAGATGGTTCGTGCCGGCCGTTATCTGCGGGACGTCTATTGATGTCCTCTCTTCTTCCTCACGGCATCGCGCTGCCCGCCTCCGCAGAGGCCGCGAGCCTCAATGAATGTTACGGTGAGCGCAGCGCGGCCGAGCTTCTGGAGCTTGCGATCTCCCGGCTTTTTCTCGGGCAGATCGCGCTCGTCTCCTCCTTCGGCACCGAGTCCGCGGCGCTGCTGGCGCTCGTTGCCGATATCGATCCGGCGACACCGGTGATCTTCCTCGACACGGGGCAGCTCCATGAGGAGACGCTGGCCTATCGCGATCTTCTGACCGCGCGCCTCGGCCTGAAAGACGTGCGCAATATCCGGCCGGATGATGCCGCGCTTGCCAGGGAAGATCCCGAGAAATGGCTTTGGCACGACGATCCGGATCGCTGCTGCCATCTACGGAAGGTGTCGCCGCTCGAGGATGCGCTCCGCCCTTTCACCGCCTGGATCACCGGCCGCAAGCGCTATCAGGGCGGGGCACGCGACCGTCTGCAGGTTTTCGAGGCCGATGCGGCGGGACGCATCAAGCTCAACCCGTTCGTCTCGTGGAAGCCGGCGGACATCCTGGGCTTTCTCGCCGAGCGCGCCCTACCCCACCATCCGCTGCGCGCGAAGAATTTCCTGTCCATCGGCTGCATTCCCTGCACCCGCGCGGTGCGCCCCGGGGAGGATGCGCGCGACGGCCGCTGGCCGCTTCACGCCAAGACGGAATGCGGCATCCATCTTTCGCCGGGAGGGAATGACCATGCCGGCCCCTGATCCCCCTCTTTCCAGAAATGAAACGATCAAGCGCGAGAGCCATCTGTTGCGCGGCGGGATCGAGGATGGGCTTGCCCGCAAAGTGACCGGCGCGATCGAGGAGGATGATACCCAGCTCCTCAAGTTTCACGGCACCTATCAGCAGGATGATCGCGATCTCCGCCCCGAGCGCGGCAAGCGCAAGCTGGAGAAGGCATTCTCCTTCATGGTGCGTGTGCGCATTCCGGGCGGCGTTCTCACGCCCGCGCAGTGGCTGGCGCTTGATGCCATCGCCCGGGATTACGGCAACGGAACGCTCCGCCTCACCAGCCGCCAGAGCGTGCAGCTCCATGGCGTGCTGAAGAGCAATCTGCGCACCGTCATCGCCGCGATCGCCGCCGCGGGCCTCGACACCCGCGCCACCTGCGGCGATGTGAACCGCACGGTGATGTGCACCACCGCGCCCCTGCCCTCGCGCCTGCATGCCGAGGTGCTGGCGATCGCCGCCGCCATCAGCGAGCATCTCCTGCCGCAAAGCTCCGCCTACCAGGAGCTGTGGCTTGGGGCCGAGGGCAGCACCGATACGGATGCCGAGCCGATCTATGGCCCCACCTATCTGCCGCGCAAATTCAAGATCGGCGTCGTCGTTCCGCCGGTGAACGATGCCGATGTGCTTTCCCAGGATCTCGGCTTCATCGCCGTCGTCAGCAAAGGCTCGCTCGCGGGCTTCACCGTCACCGCCGGCGGTGGCATGGGGGCGACGCATGGTGAGCCCGCGACCTATCCGCGCCTTGCCGAGCCGTTCGGGTTCTGCACGCCGGACCAGGCTGTCGCGGTCGCGGAGGCGGTGCTGCGCACCCAGCGCGACTTTGGCGACCGGACGGACCGCAAGCATGCGCGGTTGAAATACACGATCGCCGATCATGGGCTCGACTGGTTCCGGAGCGAGGTCGAATCCCGCCTCGGCAAGCCTCTCGCCCGGCCGCGACGCTTTGCCTTCGCCCACACCGGCGACCGTTTCGGCTGGACGGAGGATCTGAGCGCGCTCACGCTGCTTGTCCCGGGGGGACGGCTCAAGACCGGCGACGGTTCGCCGATCGTCGAGATCGCGCGCCGCCATGGTGGCACGTTCCGCATCACGCCGAACCAGAATCTGGTCATTGCCGGCATCCTGCCCGATCAGCGGAACGCCATCACCGCCCTGATCGCGGACTCCAATCTCGACCCCGAACCGACGCCGCTCCGCGGCCTGGCGATGGCCTGCGTCGCCCTTCCCACCTGCGGGCTGGCGCTGGCGGAAAGCGAGCGCTATCTGCCCCAGCTTGCCGCCGATATCGACGGGCTGCTGGCCCGTTCGGGTCTTGCCGGGGCCGAGATCCTGCTCCGCGTCAGCGGCTGCCCGAACGGATGCTCACGTCCTTACCTTGCAGAGATCGGTCTGGTCGGGCGTGCGCCCGGCCGCTACGACCTTCATCTCGGCGGGGGATTCGATGGCAGCCGCCTCGCGCCCGTCTTCCGGCAGAATCTCGACCATGCCGGCATCCTCGAGACGCTGGCCCCGATCTTCGATGACTATGGGGCCGAGCGCGAAGAGGGCGAGCATTTCGGGGATTTTTTCCTGCGCAAGGGCTATCCCGCCGCCCCGAACGGCTGAGCTTTCAGGGCGGGGCTCTCGCCGGACGGCCATATCCCCAACCCCCCGAACGGCGCTATAGGATGGGGAATGCGTATCATCCTGCTCGTGCTGGTCGGCCTCGCCCTGCTCGGCACGCTCGGGGTACTCTTCGCGGGAGTGATCACCCTCGCTCAACCGAACCATGACCCGAGACGCTCCAACGCGCTGATGCGCTGGCGTGTCGTGCTGCAGGGCACGGCGCTCCTGCTGCTGGCATTGCTGCTCGCCCTCGCCAGGGGATAGAGCGGACGCGACCGGGCGGAACCCGATGAGCGCGCCGGGGTCTCGGCGCTCGCCTCTCGCGACCATCATCGGTCATTTCGAATGGATCTGGCCGTGATGGGATTCACCCCCCGGTTCGTGAGGGACAACGACGCCGAGGCGGGCGGCTGCGCGGCGCGCAGTTGCCTGCCGATGTGCCGTGATGGCTCTCAGGGAATGCCTTGCCTGCTCCACGATTGCGGCAGGAGCCGTCTCCGGAGTGCCGCTGTCGAAGGGCGGTTCCGGCGCATACGCCATATAAAGTTGGATCGTTCGCGCGACGTCGTCGCCACGCAATTCGGCTGCAAGCCGCAAGGCGCCGT
The DNA here is from genome assembly GCA_035509315.1 of Acetobacteraceae bacterium. Classification (GTDB taxonomy): domain Bacteria; phylum Pseudomonadota; class Alphaproteobacteria; order Acetobacterales; family Acetobacteraceae; genus JAKAWQ01. Next base: position 178,357 of record DATJLS010000033.1, read on the forward strand.
CGATGCCGGCGGTGACGCCGGCGGCAAAGACGTAGCTGCCGTCAACAACCACGCGTTCGTTGACAGGAACGGCCCCGAAGAACGGCAACAGATGAAGCGAAGCCCAATGGGTCGTCGCCCGGCGTCCCTTCAGCAGGCCCGCTGCTCCACAGAGCAAGGCGCCGGTGCAGACGGAGAAAATGCTGCACGCTCCCGCCGCCTGCTGACGGATCCAGGCAAGGACTTCCGCGTCCTCCATCAAGGCTTCCTGGCCAAAGCCGCCTGGCACATGCAGGACGTCGAGTGGCGGGGCGTCGGTCAAGGCCGCATCCGGCGCCAGCCGCAACCCCTTCAGATCGCGCACTGAATCGCTCGTCTTGCCGTAGACGCGATAGGTCGAATTCGGAATCCGCGAAAGCACCTCGAAAGGTCCTGTCAGATCGATTTGATCCAGGCCCTCAAACAGAAGAGAGCCGATTTGGAGGTGAACATCCTGTGGAATCATGGGAGCCCCCTCTTCAGTCTGAGATCGACAAAAAGAGACTATCGCGGCATCTTTTGGCAATGATGCCAAAAACCCCTCGTTCTCCGCCAAATGCAGCGCGGACCATCGAGATCTTGGCTTATCCCGCCGTGCAGCTGCTCGATGTCACCGGGCCGCTGCAGGTATTTGCATCCGCCAATGATTTCATGGCCAAGGCAGGCGAAGGGCTGCCTTACGAGATCCGGATCGTGGCGCCGAGCGGCCAGAGCACTGAGGCCTCATCCGGTATGGCGATTGCCGCGCATCCGCTTTCACCCATGGATGCAGGCGTGGACACGCTGGTGATTGCTGGCGGTGAAGGGGTCGATGCGGCGGCGGCGGATACTGCGTTGGTTGATTGGGTGCGAGAACGTGCGAGGCAGGCCCGCCGTGTCGCGTCCGTCTGCACCGGAGCTTTTCTGCTCGCCGCATCTGGCATGCTTGATGGGCGACGAGCGGCGACCCATTGGGCATTCTGCGCAGAGCTCGCCCGACGCTTTCCTGCCGTCCGTGTCGAGTCCGATCCCATCTTCGTGCGTGAAGGTTCGGTTTGGACCTCGGCGGGGGTGACCGCCGGGATCGATCTTGCCTTGGCGCTGGTGGAAGAGGATCTGGGCCGCACGGTGGCGCTGGCCGTCGCTCGTTACCTGGTCGTCTTTCTCAAGCGGCCGGGCGGACAGTCGCAGTTCAGTGAGGTTCTGTCCTTGCAGGCCGCCGAGGACAAATTCGGCGTGCTTCACGACTGGCTCCGCAAACATTTGGCCGAGGACCTCTCGCTTCCGGTTCTCGCCGGTCAAGCCGGCATGAGCGAGCGCAGCTTCAGCCGGCACTATGCGGAGGCAACCGGCATGACGCCGGCCCGCGCGGTCGAACGACTGCGGGTGGAAGAGGCGCGACGCCTGCTTTCGGAAACGCGTATGCCGGTCAAGCGCATCTCGCAGCGTTGCGGCTTTGGTTCGGAAGAGACGATGCGCCGCAGCTTTCTCCGCCTGCTGTCCGCCACGCCGGAGGACTACAGGGCAAGATTCAGCTTGTGACTTGATTGCGCTTTGTGCCACCGATGAAGGGACACGGTGGCCCCGCGGCCACCGTGCATGAGCCTATGCGTGAAGACAGAGATCAGCCATTCCAGGCGTATTTCTGGAGTTGCGCCTCGAGCGGCGGGTTCGTCACGCTGCCGGTATAGTTCGTGATGGTTGAAGCGGCGACGATCGTGATCGCCTCAAGCAGGAGGTCCTCGCCGAACCCGGCCGCGAGGAACTGCTCGATGTCTTGATCGTTGAGCCGTCCACGCTTTTCGATCAGCGTCCGCGCCAAGGTCGAGAGCGCGCCGAGCTTGCGGTCCGACGGCGAACGGCCGGCGCGCATCGCCTCGACATCCTTCGGATCGAGACCAGCCTGCAGCCCGAGCGCAGTGTGGAGCGCAACCGCCCAAGTGCTGGCGTTGGTCACAGCGTCGGTGAGAAGAACGGTCTGAATCTGCGGCTCGGTAAAGTTGCCGCCATGAACCTTATCGAAGATGCCGATGAAGCCCTGGATGAGCACCGGCGATGTCGCCATGGCTCCCGCGAGGTTGGGAATCATCCCGAATCTGGCCTGCACATCTCCCAGAGCGGACTTGGAGGCCTCGGGGGCGGAATCGACTGAGTGGACAGGGAAACGGTCCATTGCAGTTTCCTTTCGGAAATATTGAGGAATCCCAACACTTCCCGCACGCTGCCCTTGTTGCAGCCTGACTTACGGAAGCGGGACCGAACAACCTGTTCGATAGGCAATATCTAGCCGCACTCGGGGATGCGCATTCGCCAAAGTTCCCACCTTTCGCGCCACCCTCAGTCGGGCTTGATCGTGGACAGAATCACCGATGGATAACGAAACAATACGGTGTCGCCGCACCGTCGCGCGCCCAGGTCCATGGCATCGTCGTCGGTCGAGGCATCGATCATGCGTCGCAACCCGTCGTAATCTCCGCCTGCGGGAAAGGAACGCCTCACCATCTGCTCCCGTTCCGCCGGCACCTGGAAAAAGCGCGTTGCCGGTGGCGGCAGGCCGGAATTCCCAAACAGGGCAAGCAATGCATCAAGCGGCCGGAATTCCACCGTCGATGGGTCGCGCAGCCGCTCCATCCGGTTGAAGGCCTCGGCTTTGGTTGGGTTGTCGGAGGCGATCGCGTCGCAGACAACGATGGACCCTCCGGGCTTGCACACACGAACCATTTCCCGAAGCGCCGCCGCCGGGTTCTCAAGGTGATGGAATGCGAAGCGACACGTGACGATGTCGAATCTGTCGCTCTCAAAGGGAAGCGCATAGACGTCGCCCTGCCGCCATTCCACATTGGGCATGGCCTCTGTCTCCGCGAGTCGCCGCGCCTCGGCAAGCATGGCCGCCGTCGCGTCCAAGCCGATCGAATGACGCGCACGGCGCGCCATGGCGACGACGACGCTGCCGGGCCCACAGGCGACGTCAAGCGTCTCATCGGTCGGACGCGGCCGGGCCGCCTCAACAAGGAGCGCGAGCGCAGCTTCGCCATGCAGCTCCGGCGCCTCGGCAAATATTTTGGCTTGACGGCTGAATTGTTCCCGAATGCGCGCATCATGCGCATTCGGGCCGGACCCATCAGAAATCATCGGATCGACTCCAGCAGGACGGAAACAAAGCGAGCGAATGCCGGCCCGACGTCAGGCCGGCTGAATAAGTCGCAATCCGTGAACCTGCTTCGTCATGACTGAGACAGTATGAAAGCTGTTATCGCGGGTCAATCCCCGAAACATGCTCCTTTAGCAACGATCGGAAGGAGGGCTCAATGCAGGTGCCTGAGCTTGTCGGGATTGCGCACCACATAGATGGCGGCAATCTTGCCGTCCTCGACCTGCAGCGCGGTGGTCTGAAGCTCGCCATCGGCCTCTCGCGTGACGAAGCCGGGCAGAGCATTGACGAAGCCGATGCGGACAAGCTGCGAGCCGAACCTCTTGAACAGGGCAGACAGTGCCTCGTGCAGCCTGATCACGCGGTTGAAACCGAAAATCGGGCGTCGCGCGGCGGGGCGCTTGCCCCCGCCATCCGCATGGAAGCTGACATCGGCCGCGAGCATCGCGCCGAGCGCGGCCATATCGCCGCTGCGCGAAGCGGCGAAGAAGGCCTCCGCAATCGCAAGGCCGCGCTGCTTCTCCACCTGGAAGCGCGGACGCGCCTCGCGGACATGGATGCGCGCGCGGCCGGCAAGCTGACGGCAGGCAGCCGGCTCGCGCTCGATTGTCGCCGCGACCTCCTCAAAACTGAGCCCGAACACATCGTGGAGCAGGAAGGCGGCGCGCTCGAGCGGCGAGAGGCGCTCGAGCGCGAGCATGAGCGGCAGGGTCACGTCGTCTTCCTCCTCCTCCGCCTCGACGACCGGGTCGGGCAACCAGGGACCGACATAGATCTCCCGCTGATGGCGTGCCGACTTCAGATGATCGAGACAGAGCCGGGTCACCGTGCGGCGCAGGAAGGCTTCAGGGACGCGCACCCGGCCACGGTCGGCTCCCATCCAGCGGATGAAGGCCTCCTGCACCACGTCCTCGGCGTCCGCGACCGAGCCGAGCATGCGATAGGCGACACGGAGGAGCCTGGGACGCAGCGGGCCGAAGCTCGCCGCCGCGTCCTCCGGCGCCGCCTCGGGCATTATGCCTCCGCCCCGACCGCCGCCTGGGAGGCTGCCTTCGCCGCCGCCGGGTCCATCCAGAGACCGAAGCCGACCGCAATGCGGTTCCAACCATTGATGACGTTGATCATCAGTGTGAGCTTCACCCGCTCGTCTTCCGTGAACTGGGCCTGGAGCGCTTCGCGCGCGGTCTGATCGGGGTGCGCCTCGGACAGCCGCGTCAGCGCCTCGGTCCAGGCCAGCGCGGCACGTTCGCGGTCGGTATAGCAGGGGGCTCCGCGCCAGGCCTGAAGGAGATAGATGCGCTGCTCGCTCTCGCCGCGCTTCCGCGCCTCGGCGGTGTGCATATTGATACAATTGGCGCAGCCATTGATCTGCGAGGCCCGGATCTTGACCAGGTCGATGAGTCTGGGTTCAAGGCTCGCGGCAGCCGCGAGAGAGATCTCCATCCAGCTCTTCATGAGCGCGGGCGCAGCGGCGAAGGGATCGCGCTTGGCAGTCTTCACAGTCATGGTTCGGGCTCCTTCGCGGGTTCCGATGACATGACGAGACGGAATTGCCCTGCGTGACATGCGCCAGGGACAGCAAATGAAAGGATGGAAGTTCTTTGGTTCTTTCTTTCAAGAAAGAACAACCTTCCTTCTCTAGGCCAGATATCTCCGCGCGAGATGGGCCTGGAACGCGGTCGGGTCGAGCGGCGCGCCCGTTGCTTCCTGCAAGAGCGTGTTGAAGCCGTAAAGGCTCGCCTTGGCGTGGACATGGGCGCCGAGCCAGGAGATCAGCGGGGCGAGCGCGCCTTCGGCCAGCGCGTCCTCAAGCCCGGGCACCGCGCGCCTTGCCGCCGCCATGAGCTGGGCCGCGGCCATCGCGCCCAGGCTGTAGCTCGGGAAATAGCCGAAGGCCCCGTCATACCAGTGGATATCCTGCAAACATCCCGCCGCGTCATCGGGTGGCACGATCCCGAGAAGGTGTTTCATGCCCTCGTTCCACGCGCCCGGCAGGTCGGCGGGCTGAAGCGTGCCTTCGATCAACGCCGATTCGAGCCGGAAGCGAAGGATCACGTGCGCCGGATAGGTAAGCTCATCAGCATCCACGCGGATGAAGCCCCGCCCGACACGCCGGCAGAGACGGGCCAGATTCTCCGGCTCATAGGCTGGGTCGGGGCCGAACGCGCTCGCCAGCTCCGGCCCGAGCCAGCCCAGGAACGCATCCGAACGGCAGGCCTGCATCTCGACGATGAGGGACTGGCTCTCATGCGCCGCCATGCCGGCAGCGCTCCCCACCGGTTGGCGGGCAAAGGCGGCCGGCAGGCCGCGCTCATAGAGCGCGTGTCCGGTCTCGTGCAGCACCGCGAACAGCGCCTTCAATCCGTCCGCCACGTCATAGCGGGTGGTGATGCGCACATCGCTCGCCGTGCCGCCGCAGAAGGGATGCTCGGAACGATCGAGCCGGGCATGGTCGAACCCAAGCCCGGCGCGCCCGGCCATGCGACGGCAGAACGCTTCCTGGTCGGGGATGGGAAAAGGCCCGGCGGGCACGCGCGGAGCCGCCTGTTCGGCCGCAACCGCCTCGGCGCGCGGCAGGGCGTCCGCCAGGAATCGCTCATAGGCGGCAAAAATCGGCGCCACGTCCTCGGCCCCGATGCCGCGCTGGTAGCCATCCATCAGCGCATCGTAGGGGGAAAGGCCGAGCGCCGTGCCGAGGGCCAGCGCTTCTTCCCGCGCAAGCCGCACCACCTCCATGAAGCGCGGCAGCACCTGCCCGTAATCCGCCGCCCGCCGCGCCGCCCGCCAGCTCTTCTCGCAAGCCGAATTGGCCCGCGCCGCCGCCTCCACGAGATCGCCCGGCAGGGAAACGGCCCGCGCATGGGCATGCCGCATCAGCCGCAGATTCGCCGTCTGCCACGGATCGAGCCCGTCCGCTTCCTCGGCGGCGGCGAGATCCGCGGCAACGTCCGGCGCGGTCAGAAGCTCGTGGGAAATTCCGGCCAGCACCGCAAGCTGATCGCCGCGGGAAGCCGCACCGCCGGGCGGCATCATCGCCGCCGCGTCCCAGTTCAGCATCGCCCCCGCCTCGTCGAGCACCGAGATACGGGCAAAGCGCGCCGCCAGCCGCTCGTACGCGGCGTTCGTCCGGGCTTCCGTCATTCGCGCAGGCGATGCCGGGCCCAGAAACCGAACTGCACCACCACGACCAAAGCAAGCCCGAACCAGGTCAGCGCATATTGGAAATGGTTGTTGGGGGGCTCGGGCAGGCGTTCGGCGGGCATCGGGTAAACCCCGAGCTCCTGCCGGCCGAGTGCGATCAGCGTGAAAGGGGCGACCTGCTTCAGCCCAAGCGCTGCGCCGATCCTCGCCGGGTCGAGGGTATAGAATTGCCGGTCCGGCACATCGTCCGGCGCGGAAAAAAGCCAGGGATGGTCGGGCGAGCGCACATAGCCGGAAACCGAGGTCGTCCCGGTCGTCAGGGTTGCGGGCACCCGATCGGACATCGGCACCCAGCCGAGATCGACCAGCACCGGCGGCCCTTCCGTCCGCTCGAGCGGCACAATGAGCTGGCCGCCCTGCGCGAGGCCTTGCGGCGTCGTCTCCACGTCATCGCCATAGAGCGCGGCGAGATCCGTTCGCAGCCGGCCGGTGACCACGACCTTGGTAAAGGGTCCTGGGGTGAAGGGACCCGGATGGTCGGAAAGGGGAATGCCCGGCCGCATCTCCGCCGCGTGGATTTGGGCCAGGATGCCGAGTTTCCAGCGCAGCCGGTGCAGCTGCCAGACACCGAGCCCGACCAGGAGCAGAACGACCAGGGCCGCCAGGAATCCGGGCAGCACAAGGCCTTTCCAGCCCCGATTGGAACCGTGCCTCTGGGCGTCGGGCTCAGCCGGCGGTGACGGCGCTCGCGCCCCAGAGATAGACGAAGGTGAAGAGGAAGAGCCAGACGACATCGACGAAGTGCCAATACCATGCTGCTGCCTCGAAGCCAAAATGCCGCTCCGGGCTGAATTGTCCCGCCCGCGCGCGGAACCAGCAGACGAGGAGGAAGCAGGTGCCGACAATGACGTGAAAGCCGTGAAAGCCGGTCGCGAGGAAGAAGACTGACGGATAGATCCCGCCATGAAACGGAAAGGGCGAGTGCGTGTATTCGTAGATCTGCCCGGCGCTGAAGCAGATGCCGAGCAGGACGGTAAGGCCGAGGCCGGTGATCAGCCCCTTGCGGTCATTCTCGAGCAGGCAATGGTGCGCCCAGGTCACGGTCGTGCCGGAGAGCAAGAGGATCATCGTCAGCATGAAGGGAACGCTGAACGGGTTGTCCGTATGGATTCCCGCCGGCGGCCATTCGGCGATCTTGGCGAAGGAGATATGGCCGGGGAAAAGCGCGAAGTTGAAGAACGCCCAGAAGAAGGCGACGAAGAACATCACCTCGCTGGTGATGAAGAAGAGCATCCCATAGCGCAGGCCAAGCCGCACGATCGGAGTATGGAGGCCGGGTGTCCGGCTCTCCCGGATCACGTCCCGCCACCACATGAACATCACGAAGGCAACGCCGAGCACGCCGATCACGAGCAGCGTGTAATTGTCGAAATTGCCGACCATGATGATGCCGACCAGCACCAGCGCGCCGAAAAGCGCGCCGATGATCGGCCAGGGGCTGGGATCGACGAGATGATAGGGCTGCTTCAGCCCCGAACTGGTCACCAGGGGGGCGTCATGCGTATCGCTGCTCATGCGTCTTGTGTTTCCATCCTCTTGCCCCTTCGGGATCCCCCCTGGGAGTCTCACCCGTGGGGTCCCCTTGGGAGGTCGTTGTCCGCCGGCGGGGAGCGACACTCCGCCTCCACCAAGCGGAATGGCGGCATCATCCCAAAAAAACCCGCCCGTTCAAGGGTGAATCCCCGCCTTGCGGGCGCTCAGCAACGCCGGGGCAGAATGGCGAGGCGGATCAGCCTTCCATCCATGGTGAAATCGCCGAAATCCATGGCCAGCCCGTTCGCCACGCCGTTCAGGAAATACCGCATGCCGATCTGAAAATCGGGCAGCACCGTATCGGGCTTGCGGCTGAAGAAGGCGACATGGACGCGCGCGCTCGGCAACTCGGCCAGGACCGGGAAGTGCCCGGCCCAGGCCGCGTCGCGATTCGCGGCCGGCGGATCCCACCCATCGATCGCGACCGAACTGTCCGACGCGCCATCCTCTCCGGTGCCGTCGAAAAGCGGCATCGTGATGAATTTCTTGCCCGCCTGCGCCGCCCGAATGATCGCCTCGGTTTGCCACATCGGGAACATGGTTCCGGCCGGCAGCTTGATGGTCTCGCGCTTGGGCGCGGTATAGGTCACTTCTCCGGGCCCGCCCGGCCGATCGAGATGCGCCTCGCCGTCCAGCCGGTCATCGACCTCGCCGTCCGTCGTGTCCACGGTGTGGAAGCGGAAGGCGAGGCCGTTCTTGGCCTCCCAGGTGGCGTAGTCGGAGACGGTGCGAGTCACCTGGCCGTCATCGTCGATCAGGGTCATTTCCAGGCGCTGGCGGACGGCCCAGCCGTCACAAGCGTCGATCACCTCGTAGCCCATCCGGCCGCTGCCAGCGACGACATTGCCATCCCCACCGGGCGCGGCAAGCCGCAATTGATAAAAGGCGTCCTGCCCGACGAAGGGCAGATCGGGGGGCAATGCAGGCTCGGCCGCCCGGGCGCCGGCCATCGCCAGCAGCGCGCACAACAGGGAAGACGTCAGGACTCGGCGCATGCGGGCTCCGGGTTGCGGATGTCAGGATAAGGACAAATCGCGGCGCCTGTCAGCCGGCCCCTGCTTTCGGCGACAGATCGAGCCGGATCGAAAGCTCCTTGAGCCGCGCCGGCGAGATCTCCGCGGGCGCGCCCATCATCAAATCCTCGCCCCGCTGGTTGAGCGGGAACAGGATCACCTCGCGAATGTTCGGCTCATCGGCGAGCAGCATCACGATCCGGTCGATTCCGGGCGCCGACCCGCCATGCGGTGGCGCGCCGTAGCGAAAGGCATTCAGCATGCCCCCGAACCGCCGCTCCACCTCCTCGGCCGGATAGCCCGCGATCGCGAAGGCGCGCAGCATGATATCGGGCCGGTGATTGCGGATCGCGCCCGAGGATAGCTCGACCCCGTTGCAAACGATGTCGTACTGAAAAGCCTTGATGGTTAGCGGATCCTCTGTCTCCAGCGCCTCGAGCCCGCCCTGCGGCATGCTGAAGGGATTGTGGCTGAAATCGATCTCCCCCGTTTCCTCGTTCCGCTCGTACATCGGGAAATCGGTGATCCAGCAGAAGCGGAATTCATCGCGCTCGCCGAGGGAAAGCTCCTCGCCGAGGCGCATGCGCACCGCGCCCGCGAATTTCTCGATCTCGCCCTTCTTGCCGGCAACGAAGAACACGGCATCGCCCGCCGAAAGGCCGCAGACGGCTCGGATCGCCTCCGCCCGCGCCGGCTCGAGATTGCGCGCGATCGGCCCTTTCGGACCCTCCGCATCGAAGATGATATAGCCGAGCCCGCCCGCGCCTTCCTCGCGCGCCCACTCATTGAGCCTGTCGAAGAAGCTGCGCGGCCGCGCTGCCCCGCCCGGCGCCGGGACCGCCCGGATGATCCCTCCGCTCTCGGCGATGCGGGCGAAGAGCGCGAACCCGCCTTCCCGGAAATGCTCCGTCACGTCGCGGATCCTGAGCGGATTGCGGAGATCGGGCTTGTCGGTCCCGTATTCGGCGAGCGCGATGTCGTAGGGGATGCGCGGAAAAGGCGGCGCCGTCACCATCCGCCCGCCGGCGAACTCGGAAAAGACACCGGCCATGACGGGCTCGATCGCAGCGAAGACATCCTCCTGCGTCGCGAAGCTCATCTCGAAATCGAGCTGATAAAATTCGCCCGGGCTGCGGTCGGCGCGCGAGGCCTCGTCGCGGAAGCAGGGGGCGATCTGAAAGTAGCGGTCGAAGCCGGCCACCATGATCAGCTGCTTGAATTGCTGCGGCGCCTGGGGCAGCGCATAGAACGTCCCCGGATGGAGCCGGGCCGGCACCAGAAAGTCCCGGGCGCCCTCGGGCGAGGAGGCAGTGAGGATCGGAGTGGTGAACTCGACGAACCCCGCTTCCTGCATCCGCCGCCGGATCGAGGCGATCACCGCGGCGCGGAGCATGATGTTCCGGTGCATCTTCTCCCGCCTCAAATCGAGGAAGCGATATTTGAGCCGGAGGTCCTCGGGAAACTCCGCGTCCCCGGCAACCTGGATCGGCAGCAGCTCGGCCGCCGACTGCACCGCGAGCTCTTCCACCCGAAGCTCGATCTCGCCGGTCGGAAGCTTGGGATTGGCCGTTCCTGGCGCGCGCGCGACCACCGTGCCCGTGAAGGTGACCACGCTTTCCACGCGGAGCCGTTCGGCCGCCGCGAAGACCACGCTCTCGCGGTCGATCACGCACTGGGTCAGGCCGAAATGATCGCGCAGATCGACGAAGAGCAGCCCCCCATGATCACGCTTGGCGTGCACCCATCCCGAAAGACGGGCCGTGGCTCCGATATCCGCGGCGCGGAGTGCGCCGCAATCATGCGTGCGATAAGGATGCATCCGATGGTTCCGCGCGGGGAAAGGCCGGCAGAAGCCCCCAGCGGACGCGGCCTGTCAACCCGGCTACCTTGTCCCCGCCACCTTTCCGCCTTCCGGCGGGGCGTGTAGAAGCCTTGCTCATGGACCGCCCCGTCCACGCGGCCGCCTTCAAGCGTCCCGCGAGCCCGCCCGTCAGTCTGATCGAGAGCAGCGAGGCGCTGGCCGCGCTTTGTGATCGGCTGAGCCGGGAATGCTTCGTCACCGTCGATACCGAGTTCATGCGCGAGCGCACGTACTGGCCACGGCTCTGCGTCGTCCAGCTTGCGGGTCCCGCCGAGACTGCGGTGATCGATGCCGAGGCGCGGGGGATCGATCTCGCGCCGCTTGGCCGGCTGCTCGCCGATCCGGCAGTGACCAAGGTCTTTCACGCCGCCCGGCAGGACATCGAAATCTTCCTTCTTATCTTCGGCCGGGTGCCGGCACCGCTTTTCGATACCCAGGTGGCGGCGATGGTGGCGGGCTATGGCGACCAGGTGGGGTACGATCAGCTCGTTTCCTCGCTCACCGGCGGCCTGATCGACAAGGCCCACCGCTTCAGCGACTGGTCGGCCCGGCCGCTTTCTTCCCAGCAAATCACTTATGCCGCGGCCGATGTCACCCATCTCCGCGCCGTCTATGAGAAACTCCGCGCCCGCCTCGAGCGTGAGGGGAGGCTCGCCTGGGTCGCCGAGGAGATGGCTGCGCTCGCCGATCCCGCGACATATCGTAATGATCCAGAAACGATATGGGAGCGGCTCAAGCCTCGCACCGCCAACCGTCGCGTGCTCGGCATCCTTCGGGCGATCGCGGCCTGGCGCGAACGCGAGGCGCAGCGGCTCGATATCCCCCGCCAGCGCCTGCTCAAGGACGAGACCCTGCTCGAGATCGCGGCGACCGCGCCTGCCACGACCGAAGCGCTTGCCCGGGCGCGCGGCGTGGGAAAGGGATTCGCCGAGGGCAAGAGCGGCACCTCGCTGCTCGCTGTCATCGCGGCCGCCAAGGCGCTGCCCGAGGAAGCGCTCCCCGCGCCTCTGGCGGCGCGGCCAGGCGGCCGGGCGGCCCCGGCGCTCGTCGCTTTGCTCAAGGTGCTGCTCGCGGCCAAGTGCGAGGCGCATCACGTCGCGCCGCGCCTGCTCGCCTCGGCCGAGGATATCGAGCGGCTCGCCGCCGAGGAGGCGCCGGAGATCCCGGCGCTCTGTGGCTGGCGGCGAGAGATTTTCGGCGCCGATGCGCTGGCGCTGAAGGCCGGCCGCATCTCCCTCGGCGTCGAAGGAAGGCGGATCAAGCTGCTGCCGCTGTCATCCTGAAAGCTGTCATCCTGAAATTCGTGCTCACGCCGCTTCGGAGAGCACCAGCCGCCGCCCCGAGAGCTTGCGCATCGGCACGGCGGCATAGCAGTCCTTCACGGCCTCGCAGATCGTGAGGCCGGCGAATTGGGGCGCGAGCCGCCGCCCTGCCCGCTCCCACAGACGCGCGGTTCGCAGCACCAGCCGAAGGTCGAGCGGGGGCAGGTAGAGTGCGGTCGCCCGTCGTTCGATCCGGAACAGGGATGCGGCCAGAAGCCCGCCGAGCTGGCGCGGGGAATAGGGCTGCCCGTGGCCGAAAGGCGTCGCTTCCAGATAGGCCCAGGGGCTTCGCCGGTTCGGCGCGACGACCATCAGCCGCCCATCATCCTTGAGTACGCGCCAGACCTCGCGCAGCAGCCGCCGCGCATTCTCGGCCGCCTCCAGCCCATGGATGAGCAGGATGCAGTCGAACATCAGGTCCGGGAACGGCAGCGCATCCTCCTCCGCGGTGCAGGAGAGCCCCGGCTTGCCGGCGGGCCAGCGCGCGGCGCCGATCTGGGCCGGAGTCAGCGCCACGCAGCGCTCCGCGCCTTCGCGCCAAAGCCGCAGATAGGGCGCCGGATAGCCGAGCCCAAGCAGCGACTTGCCGGAAAGATCCGGCCACAGGGAAACGAGCCGCTCTCGCACCAGGCGCGCCGTCACCACCCCCTGACGCCCGGAATAGAAGTCGGCGGCCGTCGCAACGTCGATCGCCATGGCCTCGCTATAGCATGGCGGCGAGAACGAGCGCGTCCGCGCCGTCCGCGTAATAGCGCCGGCGCCGTCCGATCTCGGCAAAACCCGCCGCCCCATAGAGCGCCCGCGCCGTCTCGTTCCGCTCGGAGACCTCGAGCAGAATTCGCCGCGCGCCCTTGGCCTGCGCCCGTGCCATTGCCGCCGCCAGGAGCGCCCGCCCAAGACCGCGGCGCTGCGCTGCCACGGCGACCGCGAGCGTCAGCACTTCCGCTTCCTCCACGACGACCCGCAGGAGGATGAACCCGCCCTCCGGATCGATGAGGCCGAACACGCCCGGCAGGGCGAGCTGGGCGGTGAAGGTTTCCTCACCCCATCGTGCGCCGGGAGGGAAGGCGCCGGCATGGATCGCGGCCATCGCCGCCGCATGGGCCCGGCTTGCGGTCAGGATCATCGGGCACTCACCGCGGTGGCGGGCGCAGCCCCTCGGCGTGCCTCACCGCCGGCGGATCGACATAAAGGGGCGCGGCCGTCCGCGGCGGCAGGAGGCCGGCGAGACGCAGCCCCGCGGCCCGCGCAGCGCCGGTCGCATCGCTGACCCGGATTTCGGCCAGTCGCGCTTCCACCCCAAGGGCGACAAGGGCCGTTTCCATCATCTCCGCGGCATCGCCCGCCAGCACGACCGGCCCTTCGGGTCTCGGCAGTGCTGCCAGCGTCGATGACGTGATCTGTCCATCTCGTTCGAGAAAAATTCTCCCGCGCCGCGAATCGATCGCGACCCACAGGCGGGCGCGCGGCACATTCGGCAGCAGGGCGGCGATCGCCTCGCCCACGCTCACGCCGATCACGGGGATGCCGGAGGCAAGCCCGATGCCGGACGCAAGGGCAAGGCCGGTGCGGATGCCCGTGAAGCTGCCAGGGCCCACCGTCGCCGCCACCGCGCCGAGATCGCGCCCGGCGAGCCCCGCCGCAGCGAGCGCCTGTTCGGCGAGCCGCGCGAGCATGCCGCTCTGCTCCCCGGACGCGGCGCCAAGGACCTGCCCATCCTCGATCACGGCGGCGGAGGCGCGCGCGAGCGCCGAATCGAGGGCGAGGATCCGCACGCCGAACGATCAGCGGCCGATGAAGACCGGCCGGCGCTTCTCGTTGAAGGCGCGGATGCCCTCCCGCCGGTCCGCCGTCGGCACGAGGCGGTTATAGGCCTCGATCTCCAGCATCAGGGCCGCACCGAGCTCCATCGCCGCGCCCACATTCACCGATTGCTTGATCTGCCGGGTCGAGAGGGGTGCATTGGCGGCAATCGCCCGCGCCGTGGCCCGCGCCTCCTCGAGCAGCGCCGGCCCGGGACACACCCGGTTGACGAGGCCCCATTCCAGCGCCTCGGCCGCGGTGAAGCGGCGGCCGGTGAAGAGGATCTCCTTCGCCCGCCGCGGCCCCACGGCCCGTGGCAGTGTCTGGGTGCCGCCGGCACCGGGCATGATGCCGAGAGTGACCTCGGTCAGCGCGAAGCTCGCATGCTCGGCGGCGTAGGCGAAATCGGCCAGCAGCACGAACTCGCACCCGCCGCCATAGGCGGCGCCGTTCACCACCGCGATCAGCGGCATCGGGGCGAGCAGGATCGCGCGCACCATCCGCTCGAAGACCAGATGCTGGCCCTGCCATTCCTCGTCGGTCATGCCGAGCCGCTGCTTGAGATCGCCGCCGGCACAGAAGGCGCGTTCGCCGGCGCCGGTCAGCAGCACGACACGAGCGCGCTCCGGCTCGGCATTGAGCCGGTCGAAAACCTCCAAAAGCTCGCGGGCCATTTGCGTATTCAGCGCATTGGAGACCTCCGGACGATCGAGCGTGATCTCGCAAAGCCCGTCCGCCGACCGCGCGACCCGGATCGTCGTGTGGTGTCCGCCCCAGCCCTGCCCGGCTTCCGCGGTCTCGCTCATGCCGCAGCGGCCGGCGCAATGAAGTGCATGGTCAAGCCACCACCGGTTTCGTCCATTCTTCGGGTCTCCGTCTCTCGGGGCTCTGTCACGTTCCGTGACAGCGGCCATGACGGGACTCTAGATCACCGTGGACTCCAGATCACCGTGGCCTGCGCGGAATGTGGGCCGCCCGGATGGCCCGCGCTCGGAGGATTTGCACCAATGCGCGCCGAAGGCGTGAACGGCCGCGTGCCTTCCTGTGCCGGACGGACCCGATCTTGGCTGTGATCCGGATCCCTTCATGCTGGCCCGCCATAGCGCCTTCCCGAAGGCCCAATAACGTCGGAGTGCCCGATGAAAATCACGCGTCTCCTGACCAAAACGGTGCAGGTGCCATTCCGCAAGCCGATTCTGAGCGCGCTCGGCGAGCTTCGTTCGGCCGATTCGGTGCTGATCTTTATCGAGACCGATGCCGGGCTCGTCGGCGAAGGGCTGTCGATGGCGCTCAACGGTGTGCGCCTTTCCGTCCTCGTCGAGATGGCGCGGAGCCTGGAGCCTCTGATCCTTGGCCTCGACCCGACGCTGGACGGGAGCTTTCGCACACGTGCGTGGCGGGAGCTCAATTTCTTCGGCACGCAGGGGGTCTCGGCCATGGGGATCGCCGGGATCGACATGGCGCTCTGGGATCTGCGTGGCAAGGCAGCCGGCCTGAACGTTGCCCGGCTGCTCGGCGCCTGCCGCACCGAAGTGCCGGCCTACGCAAGCGGAGGGCTCTGGCTCTCCGCGTCGATCGACGAGCTGCAACGCGAGGCCGAGGCATTTCTTCAGCAGGGGTTTCGCGCCATGAAGATGCGCCTCGGCAAGCCGAGCCACGATGAGGATGTCGCGCGCGTGCGCGCGGTGCGCGAGGCGATCGGCCCCGATGTGCCGCTGATGGCGGACGCCAACCAGCACATGACGGTGACGAACGCGATCCGGCTTGGACGGCGGCTCGAGGAATTCGGCCTTGCGTGGTTCGAGGAGCCGATCCGTTATGACGACCACGCGGGAGAAGCGGCAATTGCCGCCGCTCTCGACACGCCGCTGGCAAGCGGGGAAACCGAATATACGAGCCGCGGCATGCTGCGCATGCTGGAGGCCCGATCCGCCGATATTCTGATGCCCGACCTCCAGCGCATGGGCGGACCGACGGAGTTTCTCAAGGCCGGACATATCGCGGAGGCCTACGCCATTCCGGTATCCTCACATCTTTACAGCGAGATGTCGCTGCCGCTGCTTGCCACGCTGCCGAACGCGCTGATCCTTGAGCACATGCCCTGGTTCGAGGAGCTCTATGGCGCCCGGATCGAACTCGACGGCAACGGACACGCAAAGCTGCCCGACCGGCCGGGCTGGGGCTTCTCCTTCGATCAAGCGGCCGTGCGGCGTCTGGCGGGGTGATTCTGAAGATCGGCTTCGCGAGGATGGATTCAGCGCGATCGGCGCCGCCCTGCGCGCAGCCTTTGCGCGCGGTACGCTTCCGCGAGCCTCGCTTCGCGCGAGGCCAGCAGGTCCGGGGCGCTCATCCCGCTCGCTCGAAGAAGCCGCTCCTCGAACGAAGCCTGCCGCTCGCGCGAGCCGTCCGCCAGGAGATGAACGATGGCGAGCCCCTGCCCGGCCAGGGCCCGCCCGACCAGCAAGGCACGGTGGCAGTCGAGCGGATCACGTTCGGCACAAAGCAGCACGGTGCGTCGCTCCGCCGCCGCCTCGCGCACACGCGCCAGGCCCGCGCGAAAATCCGGCATCGCGGCCATGCGCTCGTAATCGGCCACGCCATCGACGAGGAGATCGGGATGCCCCGGCCTTCCACCGAGCGCGTCACCGCCAAATTCATAGGCAATCCCGGCTCCGGCGAGCAGCGCCATGAGCTGGGGACGCGAGGCGTGGGGCACCCGGCGCGAAAAGGGAACCGAACGGATATCCATGAGCAGGGCGACGCCGGCTTCCGCGAGCAGCGTGAGAAATTTTTCGGCCGAGTGATTGGAGTGGCCGATGGTCAGGATTTCCGTGCTCATCCCTTTCGCCAACTGGTGCGGACGGCGGGACTCGAACCCGCACTCCCCACGGGGGAAGCAGATTTTCTTGCCACTTCGGCTTCCGCCGCCGCCGCCAGGGCAACACCCCGCCAGCGTTCGTGGTCTGGACTATCCCTTCGCCCCAGCCCGAGAGGGCCATGCGGGCGCCGCCCGTCTAGTCTCTACACCTTCCCCGGAAAACCGGGGCTTGGCTCGGGATCGGCCCGGCCCGGCGGGCCGTCGGCGTTCCCCGAATTTGAGCGGTTCTGCACCGCGGGTTTCCCCGCGGGCACTCCTTTGGCCAAAGTCTGCCGCGTCTGCCGTTCCGCCACGTCCGCGTGAGGCGCCGTCCTCCCTCCCTGTCTTAGCCGCCGCCGGCCAGCCGGCAGGCGATGTCGAGCCCGCTCCGGATGAGCTTCTCGCTCGCCTCTGGCGTGCGGAAGCCGCTATGCGCCGAAAGCGTGACATTTTCGAGCGTGGTGAGCGGATGGCCCATCGGCAGCGGCTCGGTCTCGAAGACATCGAGCGCGGCGTGGGCAAGCCTTCCCTCCTTCAGCGCGGCGATCATCGCCGCTTCGTCAACAAGCGCCCCGCGCGCCGTATTGACGAGAATGGCCCCCGGGCGAAGCTTCCCGAGGCGCTCTGCACCGAGAAAACCGCGTGTCTCGTCGGTCAGAAGGAGATGGAGCGAGACGATATCGCTCTCCGCGAGCAGCGTATCGAGCGGCACGAAATGCACGGTCGGTGTTGCCTTGGGCGCCGGCTTCTTCGTGCGGTTCCAGGCCAGCACGCGCATTCCGGCACCGAAGGCGATGCGCGCCACCTCCGCGCCGATGCCGCCGAAGCCGATCAGCCCGATTGTCTTGCCGGTAAGCTCCATTCCTTCGGTACGCGGCCATTCGCCCTGGCGGATCAGCCTGTCCATGCGCGCAAGCCCGCGTGCTGCCGCCCACATCAGCGCGATCGTGTGTTCGGCGACCGCCGTGTCGCCATAGCCCTTGATGATGTGAACCTCTATGCCGAACTCGGCGAGCTCTTCGGGGTTCATGTAGCTGCGCGCCCCCGTGCCGAGGAAGATGACATGCCGGATCCCCCGGCAGGCGCGCATTGCATCAGTCGGCAGCTGGCTGTGATCGTCGATGACGAAATCGTGCCCCTCGAGCAGGCGCGGCAGGGCTTCGGGGGGAACGTGATCCTCCTCGTAGAGCGTGACTGGGGGGTCGGTCGGTCGCCTCACTTTCCGATAGACATCGCCGAGCGCATCGCTCGCGTCGATGAACACGCCTTTCATTCCGCCCGCTCTCCGCTGCCGGGACGATAGTGCGAAAGCGTCTGCGCGACGGCAAGGGAGGCGTCAACGGAGGCAATTGACGCTACCGGCCTCCGCCGCGCATGGTCCGGGAGCCGCGCCGATGGCCAGCGTCAAGCATCCCGCCCGAGCGACCCGGCAGAAGCCGGCCAAACGCCCCCAGCCCATCCAAGCCAGGCGGCATCCCGCCAGAGTCTGGCGCCTGTTTCGCTGGGGCCTGATCCTCATGATCTGGAGCGCGCTCGCGCTTGCGGCTCTCGTGCTGTGGTTCGCGCGCGATCTGCCCCGCCCGCAGGATGCGCTGCTCGCGGTGCGCCGGCCGAGCCTCGTGCTCGCGGATCGCGCGGGTCGCATCTTCGCGACCTATGGCGATGTCGTCGGTCAGCCCCTGACGCTCGCCGAGATGCCGCCCTTCCTGCCCGAGGCCGTCGTCGCGATCGAGGATCGGCGCTTCTGGTCCGAGCCCGGCTTCGATCCGCTGGGCATGGCGCGGGCAGGGCTTGCCGACCTGCTCGCCGGCCGGGTCGTCGAGGGCGGCTCGACGATCACCCAGCAGGTCGCGAAGAATCTCTTCCTCACCGATGCCCGCACGCTCAAGCGCAAGGTGCAGGAGGCGCTGCTCACCCTCTGGCTCACCCACGCCTTCACGCGGCGGGAGATCCTCGAGATCTGGCTCAACCGTGTCTATTTCGGCTCGGGCGCCTGGGGTGTGGATGCGGCGGCGCGGATCTATTTCGGTGTCTCGGCCCGGCATGTCTCGCTCTGGCAGGCGGCCGTGCTCGCGGGCTTGCCGCAGGCGCCCTCGGCCCTGAACCCGCTCGCCGACCCGGAAGCGGCGGCAGCGCGCGGGAGGCAGGTCCTCGCGGCAATGGTGGCGAGCGGCGACATCACCCCGGAAGCTGCGCGGGAAGCAGCCACCGAGATTCGTTTCCCGCCGCCGCCCACGATCGGCGGCGGCTGGTTTGCCGACTGGGTGGCCGAGGCAGCGCGGCCCGATCTTCCGCCCGGCCAGGACGCGGTTCTCGCCACCACGCTCGATGGCGGGTTGCAGTCCGTGGTCGAGAGCCGGCTCGATTCCCTGCTCGCCGGCCCCGGCGACTCCGCCGGCGTGCACCAGGGCGCCGTCGTCGTGCTGAACGCCGCGACCGGCGCGGTGCTCGCCATGGCCGGCGGCCGCAATTATCGCGAAAACCCGTTCAACCGCGCGGTGCTGGCGCTCCGCCAGCCTGGTTCCGCCTTCAAGCCCTTCGTGTGGCTCGCCGCGCTCGAGAGGGGGTTCCGGCCGGGGAGCTCCGTGCTCGATGCGCCGATCGATATCGGTGGCTATCGCCCGCACGATTTCGACCCGACCTATCTCGGGAACGTCACACTCACCACGGCGCTCGCCTTCTCGCTCAACACCGCCTCCGTACGGCTTCTGCTCAGCGTCGGCGGGCCGGAAGCCGTCATCCGTGTGGCGCGCCGGCTCGGCATCACGACAAGACTTCCGGACAACGCCTCGCTCGCGCTCGGCACGGGCGATGTGAGCCTGCTCCAGCTCGCCGGCGCCTATTGCAGCTTCTTCAATGGCGGGCTCCTCGTCACACCCCACGGGCTCACGGCGATCGACGCCAATGGAAGGAGCGTTCCGCTCGGGGTCCCGCAACCCCTGCCCGCGATCGACCCGAGCCTCGCCGCCATGATGGCGAAGATGATGACCGCGGTCGTCAGCCGTGGCACCGGCCGCAATGCGGCCATCCCTGGACGCACGATCGCGGGCAAGACCGGCACCACGTCCGACTTTCGCGATGCGTGGTTCGTCGGCTGGACGGATGGCGATGTCATCGGCGTGTGGCTCGGCAATGACGATGCGAGCCCGACGAAGAATGTCGATGGCGGCAGCCTGCCCGCGATCCTCTTCCGCGAAATCGCGCTTGCGATCCGGGATTGAGGTGAATGCGTCCCCGGGGAGATGTTTCGTGCTGAACTGCGCGACGCAGGAAAGGCCGCCTCGATCCAGGGTCAGGCGGCTCCGCGCGTGAAGGAAAGGCGGCCTTCCATCACCGCGACGCACCGCCCGCCGATCTCGGCCGTATTCACCTTGCCCCCACGTTTGATTGCCTGTGCCGCGAGCCGGCTCGGCCGGCCCATCTCCACGCCCTGCACGATATCGAGCGCGATCACGCCCTCCGGCTCGGGGAGCCGCGCGGCGGTGAGCGCGGCAAACGCCACATTGGCGCTGCCGGTGGCCGGATCCTCGATGATCATGCCGTGATCGACGAAGACACGTGCCCGCACATTCGCGCCATCGCGCACGGAAAGGTGGATCGCCCGGGCATCGGCGATCGGAAAATGACGGGCAAAAGCCTGCGCGGCAGGCCGGCATCTCGCGAGCGCGGCGCAGCTCGCCAGCGAAGCGAAGAGAAAGGGCAGCCCGACCGAGGCAATCACCGGCGGATAAGGCTTCGCCACGATCTCCGCCACGTCGAGACCAACGGATTCGGCGACAATCCCGGGCGTGACCTCGGGTCCCAGCGCCAAAGGCCGGGGTGCTGTCAGCCGGGCGCCGACGACGATGCCATCCTCCCTGATGAGGGCGATCGGCACCAGGCCCGCCCCTTCTTCGAACAGAAGCGAGTCCCCGATCGGCTTGCCGAACAGCGTGCCGAGATTGGCGACGACGAACGCCGTGCCGACATTCGGATGGCCCGCGAAAGGAAGCTCGCCGACGGGGGTGAAGATGCGCACGCGCGCCGTGTGCCGCGCATCCTCCGCCGGCAGCAGGAAGGTGGTCTCGGAATAATGGAACTCGGCGGCGATCGCCTGCATCTCCGCATCCGAAAGGCCGCGCGCATCGAGGACGACCGCAAGCGGATTGCCGCCGAAGGCGCGATCGGTGAAGACATCGAGCGTGACATAGGCGACCCGCGCCTTCTCGTTCATTTTCGTTCTCCGGGAATGGCTTTTGCCGCGTGATTCACGCCCACGGTTGAGTCCGTCTCCGGCGATCACGCTCTATCCGCCCCAGGCGAGCGGGATCAGCGCCAGGACAAGCAGGACGGCCATGGCGCCATTGAAGAGATGAAAATGAAGCTCGCTCCTGAGGAATGCGCCGGCACCTCGCCCGAACGCGGCCCAGCCGAGCAAGGTGGGCAGGCAGATCAGCGCGAAGGCCGCGGCGATCACGGTGATTTCGATCCAGAAGCCGGCATGAAGCCCTTGAGCGCCACGCGTATAGAGCGCGATCGCGGCGACCGCGATCACCCAGGCCTTCGGGTTCACCCATTGGAACAACGCCGCTTCGAAGAAGGTGAGCGGCCGCGCGCGCGAATCGGGAGCCGCCGCGTGCGGCGGGCCGGCCGTCGCGATACGCCAGGCAAGCCACAGCATGAAAAGCGCGCTCGCCATCTCGAACAGGCGATGGAGCGGCGGTGATGCGACGATGACGGCGCCGACGCCCGCGCCGACCAGGACCAGCATCAGAGGGAAACCGAAGGCGATGCCGAAGACATGCGGCAGAGTCCGCCGCACGCCGTAGCGCGCTGCCGAGGCCATCACCATCACATTGTTCGGTCCCGGCGTGGCCGACATGGCGAAGCAAAAAAGGGCGAGGCTCACCAGGCTCGCGATCATGCGCGCACCCGTCGAAGCCGCATCAGCAGCGATTGCGTTATCGTGGCGATCGCGATAACGTTACTCTGTTTTGTCATGAAGACCAATAACAGTGCCGAGCGCGTTATTCAACACCTTCGCGGCCTCATCGCCGGGGAGAAGGGTGGCGCGCGCCTGCCTTCGGTGCGGGCGCTGATGGGCACGCTCCATGCCGGCCCGGCGACCATCGAAACCGGCCTGCGGCGGCTGGTCGAGGAAGGCCTCATCGAGGCGCGTCCCGGCCAGGGCACTTTCGTCGCGGCGCCGCCTTCCGCTCCGGGCGTGACGGGCACGACCGATCTCGACTGGCAGACCATGGCGCTCGGCCCGGCACGCGCGACCGGGGATGCGACGGCGAATGCCCTGGCCGAGCTGGCTTCGATGCCGAGCCCGGGCGCGCTCGCCCTCAATGCCGGGTATCTGCCCGAGGAACTGCAGGCGACCGCGTTGCTCACCGGCGCCGCGACGCGCGCGCTCCGCCGCCCCGGCCTTTGGGGCCGGCACGCCCCGGAAGGGCTCGAGGCGCTGCGCGCCTGGTTCGCGACCGCCTCGGGCGCCTTCCAGCCGCACGAGATCACCATTTGCCCGGGCACCCAGGCCGCGCTCGCCGCCGCCTTCCGTGCCCTCGCCGCGCCCGGCGACCCCGTGCTCGTGGAGAGCCCGACCTATGTCGGCGCACTCGCCGCGGCGCGGGCGGCGGGGCTTCATCCGGTGCCCGTCCCGATCGATGCCGACGGATTGCGCCCGGACCTGCTCGCCGAGGCTTTTCGCTCAAGCGGCGCCCGGCTGCTCTATTGCCAGCCGACTTACGCCAACCCGACCGGCGCGGTCCTCGCGACGGATCGCCGGGGTGCGGTGCTTCAGATCGTCCGGCGCGCCCAGGCTTTCGTGATCGAGGATGACTGGGCGCGGGATTTTCCGCTCGATACCGAAGCGGCACCCGCGCCGCTCGCCATCCGTGATGCGGGCGGGCATGTCATCTATGTGCGCTCGCTCACGAAATGCGCAGCCCCCGGTTTCAGGATCGGCGCCATCGCCGCGCGCGGGGCGGCGCTGGAGCGGCTGCGCGCGGCCCGCCTGATCGATGATTTCTTCGTCTCCGGCCTGCTGCAGGAGATTGCCGTGCAATTGCTGATCGCGCCGGCCTGGCCGCGCCACCTGCGCACGTTGCGCTCCGCGCTGCGCGCCCGGCGCGATGCCCTTGCCGACGCGGTCCGCGCGCGACTCGGCGCCCAATCCCTGCCGCATCTTCCGCCGGGCGGCCTGCATCTCTGGGTGCGTCTTCCCGAAGCTGTCTCGGACCTCGCCCTCTCGGAGGATGCAAGGCGTGCCGATATCCTCTTGAGCCCCGGGCGGCACTGGTTTCCGGCCGAGGCGCCCGCTCCCTACCTTCGGCTCAGCTTTGCCGCGATCGCACCCGAAGCGGCGCCGGGCGTGATGGCCCGGCTCGGCTCCCTGCTGGCTCGCCGATCCTTGTGAAGCGCGAGAATCGCGGCGAGCACCGCAAGCGCCGAGATGATGTGCCCATCAATCACATTCATCACACGAAAACTTGTCGAGCGGACGTGATCCTGCTTCAGTCTGCGCCGGATGCGGTGGCGAGATTCCACGCTGCTGCGATTACCAAAATATTATCTTCCCTCGCCTTTGCTTGGCGCCCTTCCGGTGTCACTGCGTGAGAGGAAGGCGGCAACAGAGATGACTGCGAAGGGGTGGACGCAATGGCGGCGCAAATCCGCGAAATTGCCAAGGTGAATCCTGCGCCGATATTTGTCGCCGCGTTTCCGGCTCGCATCTTCGATCCGACGAAACGCCCCAGGTTTCATCGTTTGATGACAGCCCCTTTTTGATGATAGCCCCGGTTTTATGACGGCCTGTGGTCAGCGTGGCGCGGTGCATCCTGCTTTCGTCGCGCGGCGAAGGATGCGCCCGACACCCGTGTCGAAATTCACCGCAGGCGATGATCTCCTCGGCATGGCTCTGGAGAGCGTGCCGATGGGCTTTCTCCTGCTCGACGGCAATCACCGGCTCGTGCAGGCGAACGAAGCTCTCCTCCGCATCATCGGCCGCATGGAGGGATTGGCGCCCGGAGCCCGCGCCGATCGTCTCTTCGCTCCGGAGGCGTGGAGCCGCATCGCGCAGGAGTTGGCGCTCACCGGCAGGACGGGGGCGCGGCGCTTCGCGGCACGGTTCGCAGCAACCGCGGAGAGGGGCGAAATCGAGGCCCACATCGTGGCGCAGACGCTGCGCGCGGCGTCCGGCAAGCCGGGCATGCTCCTGCTCTGGGTCACCGAGACGCCGCGCCCGCAAGCATTCACGGCCGAGCTTGCGCACGATCTCAACAATCTTCTGACCGCCATCGCCGGCGCCGGCGCGCTGATCCTTGCGCGCGATGCGGATTCCGCCACGCTCGGCAATGTCCGCGAGATCCTGGCGGGCACCGACCGCGGGACGGAGCTGGTGCGCCAGGTCCTCGCTTCCGGCGATCCGCAGCCGTCCGCGCCGCAAGCCACCCCCATCACCCCCAGCATCGGCGCGCTTGCGCCCCTGCTGCGCCGGCTGCTCGGCAGCCAGGTGGCGCTGGCGCTCGCCCTCGAGGAGCCGGGTCCGGTGGCTGAGATCGCGCCCGCCGCACTCGACCGCGTGCTGATCAATCTTGCGATCAATGCCAGGGATGCCATGCAGGAGGGGGGCCAGCTTTTCGTGCGGAGCGGCACGGTCGCGCTCGCCCAGCCGCTTGCGCAAAGGTTCGAGACGGTCCCGCCGGGCCGCTATGCACGGATCGAGCTCACCGATACGGGGAAAGGAATCGCGCCCGAGATCCTGCCCCGCATCTTCGATCCTTCCTTCACCACGCGCCGCGCGGAAGGCGGCAACGGGCTCGGCCTTGCCAGCGTACGGGGACTCGTCCGCCGTGCCCGCGGTTTCATCACGGTGGAAAGCGAGCCTGGCCGCGGAAGCTGCTTTCGCGTCTATCTGCCCTGTTCCGGCGCGGCCGCGCCGCTCGCAGGGCCGGCGCCGGACCCCTCTCCGCCGGAAGCGGCCGCGACGGCCAAAGGGCCGCGCCGGGCTCTTCTGGTGGAGGACGAGCCCACGGTCGGCCGCGTTGCCGAGCTCGCGCTCCGGCAAGGGGGATGGGAAGTGCATCTGGCCGAGTCGGCCGACTCGGTGCTCGCGAATCTCGGCCAGCTCACGCGACCGGATGTTCTGGTCTCGGACATGGCCATGCCCGGCATGGACGGGCCAACCCTCGTCAGAATCTTGCGCACGCACTGGCCGGGGCTGCCGGCGATCCTGGTTTCGGGATACGCGGAAAACGGAGGGCAGGACACGTTCCGGGACGAAGGCATTGCCTTCCTGCCCAAGCCCTACCGCCTAGCCAGCCTGCTTTCCCTGATGGCGGAGGCGGCCCAAACGATGCCCGCGCCGAATTCCTTGCCGAATTCCTTGATCGAATCGCCCACGGGGCGATAGAAGAGGCGCCGAGAACAAAACGGGGGTAATTTCTTAACGAAGTTCGCAGAGACGCGTTGTGAATTTGTTCTATTTTCTGTTAACGGTCGCGGCTCGACAACCTTACAGAGAGCGTGCGACCTTTTCTTTCTGCTTCAGGTTGAGAAACGCTCACCAAGACGGGGCACCAAACGGGGGTGGTTATGGAGAAGAACAAGGCGCTGGACGCCGCGCTGGCGCAGATCGAACGCGCCTTCGGCAAAGGCTCCATCATGCGCATGGGGGCCGGAGCCGGGGAGGAGGCGGTCGATGTCATCTCCTCCGGCTCGCTCGGGCTTGATCTCGCGCTCGGCATCGGCGGGCTGCCGCGCGGGCGGATCGTCGAGATCTATGGCCCGGAGAGTTCCGGCAAGACGACCCTCGCGCTGCACGCCATCGCCCAGGCGCAGAAGATGGGCGGCACCTGCGCCTTCATCGATGCCGAACACGCGCTCGACCCGATCTATGCGCGCAAGCTCGGCGTCGATGTCGAGAATCTCCTCATCAGCCAGCCCGATGCCGGGGAGCAGGCGCTCGAGATCGCCGATACGCTCGTCCGCTCCGGCGCGGTGGATGTGCTGGTGGTGGACAGCGTCGCCGCCCTCGTTCCCCGCGCCGAGCTCGAAGGCGAGATGGGGGATACGCATGTGGGCCTGCATGCGCGGCTGATGAGCCAGGCGCTGCGCAAGCTCACCGGCAGCGTTTCCCGCAGCAACACGCTGCTCATCTTCCTCAACCAGATCCGCCTCAAGATCGGGGTGATGTTCGGCAACCCGGAAACCACCACCGGCGGCAATGCGCTCAAATTCTATGCCTCGATCCGGCTCGATATCCGCCGTGTCGGCAGCGTCAAGGACCGCGACGAGGTGATCGGCAACGAAACAAGGATCAAGGTGGTGAAGAACAAGATGGCGCCGCCGTTCCGGCAGGTCGAGTTCGACATCATGTACAGCGAAGGCATCAGCAAGACGGGCGAGCTGATCGATCTCGGCGTCAAGGCCGGCGTGGTGGAGAAATCGGGCGCCTGGTTCAGCTACGATTCCCAGCGCATCGGCCAGGGACGGGAGAATGCGAAGCGCTTCCTGCGCGACAATCCCGAAATCGCCAATGCGATCGAGGGGAAGATCCGCGCTCAGGCGGGCATCGTGGCGGGGGCGATGCTGTCCTCCGAAGTCGGCGAGGAGGCCGAGGCGGCTGACTGATAAGCCCGCCGGGTCCCTCGCCGGGTCGCTTACCGGGTCGTTCACCCGGGGCCAGCCCCTCACCCCGGAGGATGACGCGCTGGTGGCGGCCGCCGAGGCGGCGTTGCTGCAATATTTTCATCCCTGGCGCCACAGGCTTGCGGCGGCGGCGCGCGACGGGCGCGGCCGGATCTTCACCGGCCTGCATCTCGGCGCGACCGTGGGGCGCCTCTCGATCTGCGCCGAGGCGACCGCGCTCGGGCGCGCGCTGATCGAAGGGGATGGAACGATCGCCGCCATCGTCACGGTGCGCCACCCGAAACCGGACGAGCCTCACCGGCATCCGGCCGTGGTGCCGCCCTGCGGCGCCTGCCGCGAAATGCTCGCCGACCACGCGCCCGACGCGCAGGTGATCCTGCCCGGCCCCAACGGGCTGGTGCGCGTTCCCGCCCTTCTTCTGCTGCCGCTGCCTTATCAGAGGTGACCAGGGGACGCTGTCCCCTGGACCCCTGGCAAGGGGCTCGGCCCCTTGCATCCTCGCTGGGGCCTGGAGGCCCCAGACCCCCATCCGTTTCGTGATGGACGCCAACCGTCAAATCCGATGACTATGCCAGCAGGCGAATGGATTCTCCTTGTGCGATGATGCCGTCGATAAAATCGCCACTGGCGTCCAACAGCGCCAAGCCAGCTTCCACGGGCGGACCGATTGACCACGACATTCGCACTGTCGATCAAGCGGCGAATCGCTTCCGCGATGTCAGCAGAGAGGATTTTGTAGCCCATTCCGTTTGGGCGATTTTGCTTTGCCGCTCATCACCACCCATGATCGCTCGAACCAGGAGGTTGGTGTCGGCGGAGTCCTTCATCGTTTGCAGGACCAACCCTGTCTCGAAATTTCTTTGATTTCCGCGATCGACAACGATGACGCCTTATCTCGCTTCAGAAAGTTGAAGACATCCGAGATCTTCCCGGCCGGCCGCGCGGCCTTCATCTCGATCCGACCATCGGGAAGCTTTTCCACCACAATTTTCTCACCGGGGTACACGCCCAGATGCTTCAGGAGACCCTAGCGCAACGTGACTTGTCCTCTTTGCGGCCACGGTGAGCGTGTCCATGCCAAGCCCTTACTGTAGACACATATGTAAGGAAAAATGGGCTTTATTATCAAGATGGCACGAAATTTTCTCAGTAGTGGGCGCCCCAGATTGCTGTGGCCAAGCGACCACCGACTTTCCCTCTGCCCCTTGACCGGCTTGGGAACTTGCCCAACGCCTGAAGTCTGCCAGAAACGGATACCCGCTGGTCGCTGTGCGATGGGTGCGAACGATCCAGTGACGGCTATTTCGATCGTCTGCATCATAAGTCGCGTCTTGGCCGAATCCGGACCGGCGGGCTTCAGGTCAAAGACCAGAAAAGCCACCATTCGTTCAGCTTATTGTCCTACGATCGGCCCAAAGCCAAAGCGAGAGTTCATTATATCGCTGCTGGTCGAAAAGGCCTAACTGGGAAAGCCCCAGGAAGCCGACCTGATCCTTTGGGAGAGAAGCCGTTGGCCGCAGCTTACCTACAGCCTCCCCTCGCCGAACATTAAAATCATCGCTAGAATTGCAACCGACTCGAAGCATCGCGCCGTTACTTCATCCGCATTCGGTACCGCAATGGTCAACTGGAGTAATCCTTCCGTCGTCGCGTTCTCAGGCACCGAGGATCCGGTCGCTAAGATTCAAACCACAGCTCGTGAGCTAGCTTTGGCTGCTCTTGAGAGTGGATGGAGCGGTCCACCCTACAACCCGATTAAGATTGCGGAGATGCTCGGTGCCAAAGTCGTGCCAAACTACGACATTGCAGATGCAAGAACAGTTGAGATCAACGGTAAGGCAGTCATCGAATTCAATCCTAGCCAATCTCGCGAACGCGTCCGTTTTTCTATAGCCCATGAAGCTGCGCATCTCCTCTTTCCAGATGCACTTGAAGAAGTCAGACATCGGGGCGGTACAGGGTCTGTCAAAGACGAGTGGCAGCTTGAGATGCTTTGCAATCTAGCTGCTTCTGAATTTGTTATGCCGATTGGTAGTTTTGCACCCAGTGAAACCATAACTCGCATCCCAGAGTTGATGAAGTCGCGTGCACGCTTTGATGTTTCCGCCGAAGCTTTTATGATACGTTTTGCGAAGACAGCTCGTGCATCAATCGGCGTCTTTTGCGCATCTCCTTTTCAGTTACCCGATGGAAAGTGGTCTTATAGAGTCGACTACTATATCTCATCACCTGTCGCACCTACGCCGCCGATCACAGGCAAAGTAATCCCGCCCAATAGCGCCGTATACAGATGCACAGCAATCGGCTTTACAGACTATGGTGTCGAGTCTTGGCTAAATGACGACTCGTTCGAAGTGGAATATGTTGGGATACCAGCATATCCTGGCAATCCTTTACCGCGCGCAATTGGATTAGTTCACTTTGAACGAGCCGCAGAAGGCCATCTTCCAATCAAGTATGTTAATGGGAACGCTCTTTCTCCTCGCGGAGATGAACCCAAGATCATTTGCCAACTGGTAAATAACCGTGCTTTGAAATGGGGAGGTGGAATTGCTCGGCAGATGGCCCAGAAGTACCCGGAAGCAGAGCAAGCTTTCTCGCATTGGATAGCGAAACTTGGCCGTAGATCTTTGGGCTTAGTGCATGTGGCGGACGTCGACAAGATTACGATTGTCGCAAGCCTCGTAGCGCAATCAGGATACGGTGTCTCATCTGCTCCAAGAATTCGTTACGCTGCACTGGAACAGGCATTGCTCCATGTTTGCAAGGAAGCGACACGGAGACGCGCCAGCGTACATATGCCGCGCATTGGTACCGGCGACGCGCGTGGAGACTGGGCAACGATAGAGAATCTTGTCCAGGATACGTTGGTCAGAAATGGCATTAGTGTAACGGTGTATGACCTTCCTCCTAAGCGCTTACAACTAGAACTATTATAGAAATGCACAATTCCTCTCTGCGAATTGTGGTGCTGTCGGGAGCGATTTGTTCCGGAAAATCCGCGCTCGCGAAGCAACTCGTAGATCGTCACGGGGCACAGATCGTCAAGACGCGCAAATTGATATTATGGATACGACCAAGGACGAGAGACAACAGGCAGGCCCTTCAACGTGCTGGTGACGCTCTTGATCGTGTGGACGGCGGCGAGTGGGTAAGAAATGCACTTGCGCAAATCATAGATGAGTACTCAAGAAGCGATGTACCATCTGGCTTGTTTGTTGTTGACTCAGTCCGAATCGTTGGTCAGATCAACGCGATCCGATCCGCATTCGGCGCCGACGTGCATCATATACACCTTACCGCCGAACCAGATGAACTGCGCCGGCGCTACGACTCTCGTAATCAGTCGGCGGATCAGCCGACCAGTTATGACGAGATCAAGCGCAACAAAACTGAGAGAAACATAGAAACCCTTGCAGACTTGGCGGATATTGTTGTTGCGACAGATCGCTGTTCGGAGGAGGCGGTTCTAGTTCGCGCAACGGCATTGCTGAATTTGTATCCGCGTCGAAACACAAGATTGGTAGATGTGATTGTCGGCGGGCAGTACGGTTCCGAGGGTAAAGGGAATATCGTTGGTCACATCGCTCCCGAATACGACTTGCTGATGCGCGTCGGAGGGCCTAACGCTGGGCATCAAGTATTTGCTCTTCCCCAGCCTGAGAAATATTTCCACCTTCCGTCTGGCACTGAGCGTGCGCCCAATGCTCACCTGCTGCTCGGCGCTGGCGCGGTTATCTATGTCCCGAAGTTGCAGAGCGAGATTTCTACACATCAGATAGATTTCAAGCGACTAAGCATTGATCCGCAGGCGATGATTATCGAGACTGCAGATAGAGACGCAGAAACTAAAGCTTTAGGCAGCATTGGTTCAACCGCACAAGGTGTTGGCTTCGCCACAGCGCGGAAAATCTCTGGCCGCGGTTCGTATAAGAATGGCGGCGACGTTCGCCTAGCAAAAGACGTTTCCGAACTGAAGCCTTATATAAGGGAAGCTCAAGCGATTCTCGAAGATCACCTAACTCGTGGAAAGCGCATCATGCTGGAGGGGACGCAAGGCACCCTTCTATCAATGCACCACGGACTTTATCCACACGTTACGTCGCGTGACACCACAGTTGCGGGATGCCTTGCTGACGCCGGTATTGCTCCGACGAACGTGCAAAAGGTCATAATGGTTTGTCGCACCTATCCGATTCGCGTGGGCGGCCCTTCTGGGCCCATTGGTATAGAAATAAGCTATGAGAAACTGGCTGAAAGATCTGGGATTGACGTCAACGAGTTGCTGAAAACTGAGAAAACGACTACAACGAATAGGCAAAGACGTTTGGCCGAGTTCGATTGGTTTATGTTCAAGCGAGCAGTTCAACTGAATGGTCCAACGGACATCGCATTAACCTTTGCGGATTACCTCTCGGTCGAAAATAGAAAGGCATACCGTGTGGAGCAGCTCACCGAGGAAACGAGGCGCTTTATCGAAGAAATGGAGCGCGTGTCGGGTAGACCGGTTTCAATGATCTCGACGGCGTTCGATTGGCGGAACGTAATTGATCGGCGAAACTGGTGAGTCCTGAAGAGGTTGAGGAGCTTATCGCGGATTGTCCGCGGCTCTTTCACATGGCGGAACGTGGCGCGTGGGACGGCATACGTCGCCACGGGCTTTTGAGCACGACAGCCCTCTTGGACCTGTTCGGCATTGATGGACAGCGAAGAGAGAGCATCGAACGGCGACATCGGCCAAATATCATTGAGATTTCTGACGATAGGCTTGGGAAAGTTTCGATCCGGGATCAGATACCTATGAGTGACGAGGGATTACGTCGCGCGTTGCCGTCGAGTGTGAGCCCGGCGGATTGGTATACGCGGCTGAACGGCATGGTATTCTTCTGGCTGACGGAGAGCAGGTTGTTACGCCTCACCGGCGCGCGCGCTTACCAGAATATCGAACATGAAGTGATTGTACTTGATACGCGAGCAATCATCGAGGCTTTTTTTTCAAAGATATGGCTCTGCCCGATCAACAGCGGATGCACGAAGCCCATGCCACACCCGCGTGATCATGGGACGTTTCAAAGAATAGCCAATTACGACTATTCTCACTGGAGATATCGCCGCGTTCGCGGAGAGCGGGTTGTCGAACTCTGTGTCGACCGCGCGGTACCCAACGTTGAACGTTTTGTTGTGGATGGATTCGTGATTCGCGGTGAACAAAAACTTGGCTTCCTTGCTTAATGTTCTGATATAGAATCAAGAATATATATAAGCAATGTCATTGGCATGGGGCTACTTTTCTGGAACGGGGGTTGTCTCGTCAAATGGCTGACTTTGGCGCTAAACTGATGCTCTTCGAACAAGCTCCCTATGTCGGTTGTCCACCTGTATGGTCGCTCGCGGCAATGCAGGCTGACGGCCATAAGAAGGTGGCAGCGGAAGTCAGAGCTGCGCAGTGTGGAGGTTACTCGAAAACTCTATCTGCCTCGGAAGATGAGCCGCCTTCTGCTCTCAGGGCGTCCGCGTAGCGCCGAAGCGGATGGGGTCCAGGGCCTCAAGGCCCTGGCAGGGGTTCGGGGGCAGGGCCCCCGATCAAGGCGCCTAAATTTGTACTTTTACTCCCGCGCGAGTTCCTGTTCCACGAGGGTGGCCCAGAATGAAGCGCCGATAGGCAGAATCTCGTCGTTGAAGTCGTATTCGGGGTGGTGGACCGGTGTTTTGCCCGCCGTCTTGCCGGCCTGGCCGATGCGGACGAAGCAGCCCGGAACCGCATTCGCCATGTAGGAAAAATCCTCGCCCCCCATGCGCGGGGGCGTGCGGTGGATGATCTTGTCCTCCCCCACGATCTTCGCCGCCGCGCGGGCGGCACTCCGGGTCGGCTCCGGCGCGTTTACCACCTGCGGATAGCCGCGATTGTATTCGAGGCTCGCCTCGGCCCCGTGCGCGATCGCGATCGAACGGACGATCGCGTCCATCTGCTGCGCGATCTCGTCCTGAACGGCAGGCTTCAGCGTGCGCACCGTCCCGTTGAGCGCGGCATCGGGGGGAATGACATTGCCGGCGCTGCCCGCATGGAACTGGGTGATCGAGATCACCGCCGAATCGATCGGATCGATCCGCCGCGCGACGATCGTCTGCAATGCGAGCACGATCTGCGCGCCGACCACCACCGGATCGATCGCGCGGTGCGGCCGCGCGGCGTGGCCACCGAGCCCCCGGATGCGGATCCAGAAGCGATCGGAGAAGGCGTTCACCGCGCCTTCCATCACCACCATCTTGCCCAGGGACAGGCCCGGATCATTGTGCACGCCGTAAACGGCATCACAGGGGAAACGCGCGAACAGCCCCTCATCCACCATCACCTTGCCGCCGCCGCCGCCTTCCTCGGCCGGCTGGAAGATGAAATGCACAGTGCCGTCGAAATTGCGCGTCTCGGCCAGGTATTTCGCCGCCCCGAGCAGCATGGCGGTGTGCCCGTCATGGCCGCAGCCATGCATGACGCCGGGCACGGTGGAGCGATGGGCGAAAGCGTTCGCCTCCTCCATCGGCAGCGCATCCATATCCGCGCGCAGCCCGATCGCGCGGCCGGAGCCGCCTTTGCGGAGCGTGCCGACAAGGCCGGTGCCTGCTATGCCGGTTGTCACCTCAATTCCCCACGCGGCAAGCTTTTCCGCCACCAGCGCGCTGGTGCGCCGCTCCTCGAACCCAAGCTCGGGGTGGGCGTGGATATCCTGTCGCCAGTGAGCGATCTCGGGCGCGAGATCGGCAATCCGGTTGAGCACGGGCATACGGGTCCCCTCATCGGCGTCACTTACACGCCGATCATGCGCTCCGGAAAAACCCAAGGCCAGACCTTGAATCTAGAGAAGCTGTTCTTTCTTGAAAGAAAGAACCAAAGAACTTCCATCCTTTCATTCATAGTCCACAGCCAGCGCCTGGTCCGGAAAACGGAGAAAAGTCTTTTTGCTTCTTTTTCTTCAGAAAAAGAAGTCTCCTTCTTTCTGATCCTTCATCAAAGTGCATAGCACTTTCTACCCGCTCTTAAAGAGCCCCGCCGCGGCGGCCCGCCATCGCGCCGAGCCGGAGCCTCAGCGCATTGAGCCTGATGAAGCCCTGGGCGTCCGCCTGGTCGTAGGCGCCCTCATCCTCCTCGAACGTCACCACGCGCAGGGAATAGAGGCTGTTCGGGCTTTCGCGGCCGATCACGCTCACATTGCCCTTGTAGAGCTTGAGCCGCACCCGCCCGCTCACGGATTTCTGGCTCTCATCGATCAGCGCCTGGAGCATCCGCCGCTCCGGGCTGAACCAGAAGCCGTTGTAGATCAGCTCCGCATATTTCGGCATCAGGCTGTCTTTGAGGTGCGCCGCCTCGCGGTCGAGCGTGATCGATTCGATGCCGCGATGCGCCGCGTGCAGGATCGTTCCCCCCGGCGTCTCATAGACGCCGCGGGACTTCATGCCGACGAAGCGGTTCTCGACGAGGTCGAGCCGGCCGATGCCGTTGGCCCGCCCGAGCGCATTGAGCCGGGTGAGCAGCGAAGCGGGCGAGAGCTTCTCCCCGTCCACCGCCACCGGGTCGCCCCGCTCGAAATCGATCGTGAGGATGGTGGCCTCGTCCGGCGCGTCCTCGGGCCGGATGGTCCGCTGATAGACGATCTCGTCCGCCTCGATGGCCGGGTCCTCGAGGATCTTCCCCTCCGAGGAGGAGTGCAGCAGGTTGGCATCCACCGAGAAGGGCGCCTCGCCGCGCTTATCCCTCGCGATCGGGATCTGGTTTGCCTCGGCGAAGGCGAGCAGCTTGGTGCGGCTGGTGAGATCCCATTCCCGCCAGGGCGCGATCACCTTCACATCGGGCTTGAGCGCGTAATAGGAAAGCTCGAACCGGACCTGGTCGTTGCCCTTGCCGGTGGCCCCGTGGGCGACCGCGTCCGCCCCCACCTCCTCCGCGATCTCGATCTGCCGCTGGGCGATCAGCGGCCGGGCTATCGAGGTGCCGAGCAGGTACTGCCCTTCATAGAGGGCATTGGCGCGGAACATCGGGAAGACGAAGTCGGCTATGAACTTCTCCCTGAGATCGTCCATGAAGATCTGCTTCACGCCCAGAAGCTCGGCCTTCCGCCGCGCCGGGGCCAGCTCCTCGCCCTGGCCGAGATCGGCGGTGAAGGTCACCACCTCGCAGCGATAGGTGTTCTGCAGCCAGCGCAGGATCACGCTGGTATCGAGCCCGCCCGAATAGGCGAGCACCACCTTCCTCACATCCTTCACGCGCATGCCGGGCCCTCCGACCCGGCGGAGTAACAAGCCGCCGGGGCGGCGGCAAGCGCAACGAAGCCGGTGGCGGGCGGGGCAGGCCCCGCCTTTCCGCAGTGCATTCAGGCATGTCCGGGCGGCGGTTGCGGCCGGGCGGAAAATCGGCTTTGTCGGGCGACCCGTGCCGGAGGAAAGCCGCCGTGGCATGACGCTCGCCAGCCTGCTTGCCCGCCTCGTCGACTGGAGCCGCCGCCATGCGGCTCCGGTCTTTTGCGCGGGCCTCGTCCTTGCCGGGCTGGGCTGTTTCTATTCGATCGGCCATCTCGGCATCATCACCGACACGGACCAGATGTTCCCGAGCAGCCTGCCCTGGCGGCAGCAGCAGATCGCGCTCGACCACGCCTTTCCACAGTTCAGCAACCTTCTCGTCGTGGTGCTCGACTCCCCCATACCCGAGGCGTCGGATGCCACGGCCGCCGCGCTCGTCCGGACGCTTCGGGCCGATCCCGCGCATTTCGTCACGGCCCGCAACCCGCAGGCCCTGCCCTTCTATAGCCAGGAGGGGCTGCTTTTTCTCTCCGAGGCCGATCTTCGCTCCCTGCTCGAGCGGCTGATCACCGCCCAGCCGCTGCTCGGCCAGCTCGTCGCCGACCCGACCGGCCGCGGTCTCTTCTCCGCCCTCTCGCTCATGGCCCTCGGGCTCGTGCATGGCGGGGTCGATCTCACCCCCTATGCGTCCGCCTTTCAGGCCATCCACCAAACCATCGCCGGGGCCCTTGCCGGGCAGCCCCAACCCCTTTCCTGGCTCAATCTTCTTTCGGGTCCGGTGGCTTCGGAGGGGGGAACCAGCCGCATCGTGCTGGTGCAGCCCCGCCTCGACTACGGCGCGCTGCAACCCGGCGGCGTCGCGACCGCCGAGCTGCACAAGATTCTGGATGGGCTGCCTTATGTGCAGCAGGGTCTCGTCCATGTCGGCATCACCGGCCAGATCGCCCTTTCGGACGAGCAGTTCGCGAGCGTGCTCAAGGGGGCGGTGAGCGGGACGATTGCCACCATCCTCCTGGTCACGCTCTGGCTCTTCCTCGCCGCCAAAAGCTGGCGGATCGTCGTGCCGATCGCGCTCACGCTCATGCTCGGCCTCCTGCTCACCACCACCTTCGCCGCGATCGCCATCGGCACGCTCAACCTGATCTCGATGGCGTTCGCCATCCTCTTCGTCGGGATCGCGGTCGATTTCTCGATCCAGTTCAGCGTCCGCTTTCGTGAGATGCGCTATCTGACGGGCCAGACCCCGGCGGCGCTCACCGCCACGGCCGCGGGCGCGGGCAGCCAGATCCTCGTCGCCGCTCTTGGCGCCTCGGCAGGGTTCCTTGCCTTCGTGCCGACCCAGTTCCGCGGCGTCGCCGAGCTCGGCCTGATCGCCGGCACCGGCATGGTGATCGCTTTCGTCTGCACGATGACCTTCCTGCCGGCGGCCCTGACTCTTTTCCGGCCACGCGGCGAGCGGGCCGAGATCGGCTTTCAGATCCTCGCCCCGCTCGAGAGAGGCCTTGCCCGCCGGGCGCGGATCGTGCTCGGCATCTTCGCCGCTCTTGCCGTTCTCGGCGCCACCGTCCTTCCGCGCGTCGCCTTCGATGGCGATCCGCTCGATACAAGAAGCCCCCGTTCGGAGGCCGTCATGGTGCTCCGCCGGCTATTGCAGAACCCGGTCACCAATCCCTACAGCGCCCAGATTCTCACTCCGAACGTCGCGGCGGCAGGGCGTCTCGCGGCCGCGCTCCGCGCCAAGCCCGCGGTCGGAACCGTGCTCTCGATTCACACCTTCGTGCCCAATGATCAGAACCAGAAGCTGGCCCTGATCGCCGATACGGAGGATATCCTCGGCCCCACGCTCTCCGCCGATATGCCAACGACTGCCGTCACCCCTGCCGAGCTCCGGCTCGCCATCCGAACGGCGCTCAGCAGCTTCACCCAGGCCCTGCCCAAGCTGCCGCACGATTCCCCGCTCGTTGCCCTGGATCAGGATCTCAAGACGCTCGAAACCGCGCCCGATTCGGTTCTGCTGGCAACCAGCAACGCACTGACTGTCTTCCTGCCCGACCAGATCAACCGCCTCCGCGAGGCCCTTTCGGCGGAACCCGTCACTCTCGCGAGCGTTCCCGCCACGCTCAAGCAGGATTGGGTGCTCCCGGACGGGCGCGCCCTGGTCGAGGCCCTGGCCAAGCCCGGCGAGCAAAGCAGCCAGGGACTTGGTCGCTTCGTCGGCGCCGTCCGCAGTTTGGCGCCCGACGCCGGCGGCCCGGCTGTGAATATCGTCGGCAGCGCGGACATCATCGTCGGTGCCTTTCGCACCGCGGCGATCAGCGCCCTTATCGCCATCGCGATCATCCTCGGGGTGATTTTGCGCCGTCCGCGTGACGTGGCGCTGGTGATGATGCCGCTTCTGCTTTCTGGGCTGCTGACGGCCATCCTGATCGTGCGGCTGCCGCTTCCGATCAATTTCGCGAACATCATCGCTTTGCCGCTGCTGCTCGGTGTCGGCGTCTCGTTCAATGTTTATTTCGTGATGAACTGGCGCACGGGCGGGCGGCAGTTTCTCACCTCGGCGACAGCGCGCGCGATTCTCTTCTCCGCGCTCACCACCGGCACGGCCTTCGGTTCCCTTGCCCTTTCCGCCGATCGCGGCACGGCGAGCCTGGGCACGCTTCTGCTGCTGAGCCTCGGCGCCACGCTTCTCAGCACGCTGATTTTCGTCCCGGCCCTTCTTACCGCAATCACGCTCGGGCCGGAGGAGACAAGCCCCAGAGCGTGATGACCGAGCGTGATGACCGGAGGTGGGGACACCGGAGGTCTGAATCACGCGAGAAAACAATAACCGAGAGCGGGATGAGGAAGCGCAAGCGATCCCATCCCGCGCGAGAGCGTGATGACCGGAGGTGGGGACACCGGAGGTCTGAATCACGCGAGAAAACAATAACCGAGAGCGGGATGGGCGAGCGCGAGCGAACCCATCCCGCTCGAGAGCATGACCATTTTTCGCTCGTGGCGCTCCAATCGCATCGCAAATTACCGCTGTAATCGAATGGCCGGCCAAAGCAACGGGCCGGAAAACGGAATGTAATGATCCTCGGCCAGATTTCAGAATGGCCGGCGGGCGCCGGTACTCCGGTATTCAAGGACTCATCGATGACCGCACTTCCTCCGGATCGGGGCATAAAAGGCTGGCTCGCGGCGTTCGACGATGCGCTGTCGCGCGGCGACGTCGATAGGACCGCGGAGCTCTTCCTTCCCGATGCGTTCTGGCGCGATTTCGTGGCCTTCACCTGGAACCTCCACACCGCCGAGGGCCAGGAGGCGATTCGTGACATGCTCGATGCATGTCTCAGGCGGACCGCTCCCGCCTCATGGCAATTGGCCGGGCCCGTTCAGCAGAACGACGATAACATCGAAGCCATGGCGACGTTCGAGACAGCGGCCGCGCGCTGCCATGCCGTGGTCCGGCTCAAGAATGGAAAATGCCGAATGCTGTTCACGGCAATGACCGAGCTCAAGGGCTTCGAGGAAACCTGTGGCGCCCGGCGGCCGGTCGGCCATCCGCTGCAATATCAGCCTGGGCGCAAGAGCTGGCGGCGTCAGCGAGAGCAGGACGCGAAGGAGCTCGGCATCACGCGCCAGCCCTATTGCGTGATCATCGGTGCCGGTCACAGTGGGCTCTCGCTCGGGGCGAGGCTCAAGCAACTCAATGTCCCGACCCTGATCATCGACAAAAGCGCCCGGCCTTCCGATACTTGGCGCAACCGGCACGAGTCTCTGTCGCTTCATTCGCCAGTCTGGTTCGACCAGATGCCCTACTTCCCTTATCCGGAGACATGGCCGCTTCACGCCTCGAAGGACCAGTTCGCCGATTGGCTCGACGCCTACCGGACATTGATGGATCTCGATCTCTGGACGGAGACCGAGTGTCTGAGCGCGGACTTCGATGAGGCGCGCTGTGAGTGGCGGTTGGATGTCAGGCGCAACGGTCGGGCGCTCACGCTCCATCCGAAGCAGCTCGTGTTCGCGAACGGGCTTTTCGGAAAGCCGAAGCTGCCGGATATCCCGGGCATGTATAAGTTCAAAGGAGAATTGCGCCACGCGAGCGCCCCCCGCGCAAGCGATGACTATACGGGGCGCCGCTGCGTCGTGATCGGCTCCGGCACCACCGCGCACGACATTTGCGCGGAACTGTGGGAGGCTGGCGGCGATGTCACGATGATCCAGCGTAGCCCCACGATCGTGATGCGGCTCGAATCCCTGATCCCTGCTTTCGCCCGCCTCTATGGTGATGAGGCGAAGGCGCGAGGGATGACGACGGAGATGGCGGATCTCCTGTCCGCCTCGATGCCGCTGCGCGTTCAGGTGCAGATGCACCGAGAGCTCGTCGCACAGGTAAAAGAGCAGGAGGCACCTTTCTACGAAGGCTTGCGGAAAGCAGGCTTCCTGCTGACGTTCGGTAAGGATGAGGCCGGCATATTCCCGCAGGTATTGCGGGATCCCTCGGGCTACTACATCGATGTCGGCGCCTCCGCGCTGATCATGAATGGCAGCATCAAGCTCCGGAGCGGCGTCGGCGTGGAGGCGCTCGGCGAAGAGGCCATGTTGCTGAGCGACGGAAGCGAACTGCCGGCCGATGTCATTATCTATGCAACCGGCTATGAGCTGGCGACAGTCGCACGGATCCTCCCGGAGGAGATGGCCCGCAAGGTTGGCCGCGTATGGGGATTCGGCTCGGGAATCGGCAATGACCCGGGCCCGTGGGAGGGTGAGCTCAGGAATATGTGGAAGCCGACGCGACAAACCGGCCTCTGGTTCCACACCCAAGGCATCGGCGGAGTGCGGTTTCCTTCGCTTATCCTCGCCTTGCAGATCAAGGCGCGTGAGGCCGGCATACCGACACACGTCTATAAGCTCGCGGACGTGCATCATGCGGAATAACCGGATCGGACGGGCCTCCCGCAGTATCCAGCAATAAGGTAGCGATCCGATTCCTTCTTTTTCTTTCACAGTTCGATCGGATCCGAAGCATCGTCGCTTCTTCGCCGCCTATAACGCCCAGGCAGCCCAACAACAGGCAGCCCAACAACGGGCAACCCAGCAAAAGGCGGCAGCCCAAGATGCTCACCTGCTTCATTCGCTACGAAATCGAACCTTTCCGGGTTTCGGCCTTTGAGGAATATGCGCGAAACTGGGGCCAGGCGATCCCGCGCTGCGGCGCCGATCTCATCGGCTATTTCGCGCCTCATGAAGGCTCGCTCACTACGGCCTATGGCGTCTATAACATCGAGAGCCTCGCTGCCTACGAAGCGTATCGAGCCCGGCTTCGAGACGACCCGCTTGGCCGAGAGAACTACGAGTTCGCCAAGCGTGAGAGGTTCATCCTGCGGGAGGACCGTATTTTCCTCCGCCTTGCTTCGGCGCCGCACGCCTCCTCGCACGCACCCCTGGCACGGCCGTGATTGCCGTCATCTTCGAGGTGTGGCCGGCGGAAGGGCAAACGCGGCATTATCTCGACCTCGCCGCAGCGCTGCGGCCGGAGCTGGAGCGCATCGACGGTTTCCTCTCCGTCGAACGATTCCAAAGCCTGTCCGAACCGGGCAAGCTGCTCTCCCTGTCGTTCTGGCGTGATGAGGAGGCTGTCCGCGCCTGGCGGAACACGCCTTCACACCGTGGGACGCAGGCGGAGGGACGGGCGGGCGTGTTCGCCGACTATCGGCTGCGAATCGCTCATGTCGTTCGCGATTACGGGATGACGGACCGCGTGGAGGCGCCGACCGACAGCCAGGCTGCCCACGGCGCATAACATTCGGCTTGCTCTGCCGGCAATTGACGAGGCCGGCCGGGCGCAACCGTCATCACCATGAGGGTTGCGCCAGCACCTGCTTAAGATACCGCACGCTCTCCGCGATCGCTTCTTCTTCGTCCTCACCCCATTTCGGGTGCAGGTAGTCGATCTCGATCGCGAGCAAACCCGCATAGCCCGCCTTCGCGAGCAGCTCCAGCACAGCGGGAATATCGATGATGCCCTGGCCCAGCGGCACGCTCGGCCAGAAGGCGAAATCCCTTGGGCTGCCGCGCCAGGCCACGCTATCCTTAAGATGCGTCGCACGCGTGTAAGGCGCGAGCTTCGCCGCCACCACCATCGGGTCTTCGAGCAAGCGCAGGTTATTGACCGTATCGAGACAGATGCCGAGCCAAGGCGAATCGATCTCCTCGATCAGCTCCACCAGCTCGTCGGCGAGAAAATCCATGTGATTCTCGATCGCCAACACCACTTCGGCTTCGCCTGCCGGCTTCACGATCTCACGCAGAAGCGGCAGCAGCCGCGCCTTGTGCTCGGGCCAGGAAGCTGGCCGCGTGCGCCGCCCGCCACAGCAGATCCGCATCACCCTCGCCCCGACATCCTTCGCGAAGCCGATATGGGCGATCAAATCCTTTGCCGCCTCCGGGTTGGTGCCGGAGCCAAGCCCGCTCGGATGGCCCCAGGCCCAGACCGGCTCCAGGCCGGCTTCATCGAGCACGGCACGGAGCCGTGCTCGCATCTCCTCTCCGAGAGGCGGCATATAGCAGGCCTCGAGCGAAATTCCGGCAAGCTCGAGCGCCCCGGCGCGCGCGATCGCGTCCCAGATCGAGACGCGAACGCAAGGGTCGCGCTGGATCTCGGGGTACCAGTCTCCGAACTGGCGATGCCAGCAATAGGAATCGACGGCTGCTTTCATCCCTCCTCACCGCCGGAGAGAAACGCGCCGATCGCCGCAATGCTGGCCGCATCTGCGAGCACCGGCGCATGGCCTGCGTCCGGCACGATCAGGCTCTGTGCCCCTGAAGCCACCATCTTCTGCAAGGTCTCGGGCAATAGAAGATCGCTCTGCGCGCCGCGAACCGCGAGCACCGGGACGCGGATCTTCTCCCAGAGTCCCCACATATCGACATCCTTCGGCTCCTGGGCGCGGATCGGATCGGCGATCTTCGGATCGTAATTCAGCGCGAGCCTGCCATCCGGGAGCATGCGCGCGGAAGAACGCGCCATCGCCGCCCATCGCGCGTCCGAAAGATGGCCGAATGGCGCGTGGATGAGCCGCAGATGAGCCTCCAGCGCCGGCAAATCGGCAAAGCTCAGTGGGGCTGCCATCATATAGTCGCGAATCCGCGCGAGCGCAGCGACGGGAATGTGCGGGCCGATATCGTTCAGTACCATGCGTGTGATCGGTTGCCCCGCGGCAGCGGCAATCCCCATGCCGCAAATGCCGCCGAGCGATGTCCCCACCCACATCACCGGCCGGCCGATCGCGGCCAGAAGATGCGAAAGTGCCAGCACATAGACGGGTGGCTGATAAAGATCGCCGCGCGGCAGCCACTCCGAGCGTCCGCGGCCGGGCAGGTCCGGGGCGATCATCCGAAAACGGTCCGCCAGCGCCGACATCAGCGGATCGAAATCACGCCCGTTTCGCGTCAGCCCGTGCACGCATACCACGGGCTCGGCGGCTGGATCGCCCATCTCCACATAGGCCATCCGATAGAACGCCCCGTCGATGAGCGCGCGCACCTCGCCTTCTCGCACCGACATCAAAGGATTCCTTTCTCACGCAGCGCCGCAAGCGCGCCCTCGTCCAGACCGAGCCTTTCGCCGAGTACCGCATCCGTATGCTCTCCGAGCACAGGCGGTGGCTCGCGGTAATTCACCTTGCTCTCCGAGAGCCGTACCGGATTGGCAATCAGCCGCACACGCTCATCCTCGGGCAGCGCCTTGTGCTTCATCGCGAACACCATCTCGCGCGCGATCACTTGCGGGTCCGCGAACACGTCGGAAAGCCGGTTGATCGGCCCACAGCCGATCTTGAGCGCTTCGAGCTTCGCAACCCACCAAGCGGTCGGGTGCTGGCGCAACACTGGTGTCAAGGTGTCGGTGACGAGCGTGCGGTTTTCCACCCGCTTTGCGTTGGTCGCGAATCGCGCATCCTCCAGCAGATGCTCGAGGCCGAAGCTCTTGCAGAAGCGGACAAAGGTCGCGTCATTCCCGATCGAAAGCACGATATGCCCATCCGCGGTCGGAAAGACCTGATAGGGCACGATGTTCGGATGCTGGTTGCCGAGCCGCGGCGGGTCCTCCCCCGTCGCGAGATAATTCATGCCCTGATTCGCGAGCCAGGCGATATGCGCATCGAGCATCCCGATATCGATCGCCTGCCCCCGCCCGCTCGCGTCCCGCTCACGCAGCGCGGCAAGAATACCGATGCAGCCATAAAGCCCGGCGAACAGGTCGGCCACTGGCACGCCCACTTTCTGCGGCAGCCCGTCCGGCTCGCCGGTCAGGCTCATCACCCCACCCATCGCCTGAATCAGGCTGTCATAGCCGGGCCGTGGCGCATAGGGCCCGGTCTGCCCGAAGCCGGTGATCGAGCAATAGATCAGGCGGGGGAACGCTGTCTTGAGATCGTCATATCCGAGCCCGTATTTCGCGAGCGCCCCGACCTTGAAGTTTTCCACCAGAATATCGCAATCGGCGACCAGCCGCCGTGCGATCGCCTGCCCCTCGGGCTTCGCGATATCCAGCGCGACCGATTTCTTGTTGCGGTTGACGCCGACGAAATAGGCGCTCTCTTGCGTCCCCGGAATGAATGGCGGCGCGAAGCCCCTTGTATCGTCGCCCACGCCTGGCCGCTCGATCTTGATCACTTCCGCGCCGAGATCGCCCAGCATCTGCGTGCAGGTCGGTCCCGCCAGCACGCGCGTCAAGTCGAACACGCGGATCCCCCTCAGTGG
This sequence comes from Acetobacteraceae bacterium, assembly GCA_035509315.1. Lineage (GTDB taxonomy): Bacteria > Pseudomonadota > Alphaproteobacteria > Acetobacterales > Acetobacteraceae > JAKAWQ01. The sequence goes on from DATJLS010000033.1 coordinate 221,768, forward strand.
GCCCGTTGCAGCGATACCGCTCATTCACTCCTCTGCCTTGCCGGCTCCGATTTGCCGGTCCATCCTGAAGCGCCTGCTGACAGGGTCAAGCCGAGCCGGACGATGAAGATCACCGACGTCACGCTCACCCTCTTCGCCTGGGAGAATATCCCAGCGACTTTTTATGCGAAGAGTTCCGGCCGTCCCGCTGATGGGACGAGCGATCTCGGCTTGCTGCGCATCATCACCGATGAAGGGCTGGAGGGCCATGCTTTTCTTGGCTCCTCGTCATGGCCTGCAAGCCAGGACGGCCCGGGCCTCGTCCGTTTCCTCAAGCCGCTGCTGCTCGGCGCCGACCCGCTGGAGCGCGAGCGGCTGAGCCTTCTCCTCTGGCAAAGAAGCCGCCAGGTCACGATCCGCGCGATCGGGGCGATCGATGTCGCGCTTTGGGACCTTGCCGGCAAGATCTCAGGCTTGCCCATCCACCGCTTGCTTGGCTCATGCCGCGCGAGCATCCCCGCCTATGCAAGCTCCCCCGTCCTTCCCTCCGCTTCCGCCTATATCGACCAGGCGCGCGAGATCAAGGCAGCCGGCTGGGCCGCGTACAAGATCCATCCGCCCCAGCGCGCAGCCGAGGATATCGCGGTGTGCGAAGCCGTTCGCCAGGCGGTCGGCGAATCCTACACGCTGATGCTCGATTCCACCTGGACCTATCATTATGCCGAAGCCGTGAAGGTTGGCCGCGCCATCGAGCAGCTTGATTTCCACTGGTTCGAGGACCCGCTCGCCGACCAGGATCTCTATAATTACGTCAAGCTCAAGCAGAAGCTGGAAATCCCGGTCATCGCCACCGAATATCCCGCCCACGGGCTCGATGCCTATGTCCCCTGGCTCATGGAACGCGCGACCGACGCCCTGCGTGGCGATGTCGCAGTCAAGGGCGGCATCACGACGCTGATCAAGGCCGCGCACCTCGCCGAGGCTTTCCACCTCGATTACGAGGTTCATCACGGCGGCAATTCGCTCAACAATCTCGCCAATCTCCATGTCATCCTCGCCATCCCCAACACGAGCTTCTTCGAGGTTCTGCTGCCGGACGCCGCGCAGAAATATGGCCTCGCGGAGGATATCGCGGTGGACGGGAGCGGACTTGTCCACGCCCCCATCGGCCCCGGCCTCGGTGCCGCCATCGATTTCGAGCTGATCAAGGCCAGGACGATTTCCGTCCTCAGCTAATGCCGCTCTGCGAGGCGGATTCCTGGCGTCTGCAATATTCGCCGATGAAGATTGAAAGGACGGCTGCAGTCTCGCGCTCTTCGGTCCGCACGGCCGCCAGTACGTTCATCCACCGGAAGCGCTCGCGGGCGAAATCCGCCGCACACCCGGCATCTCGAGCCTCCAGATCACATTCCATGAGGACTGCCCGCCCGAACGCCATCCCATGCCGCCGGGCGGCTTCCGCCTTGCCATCGTCAACGCCCACAATCTTGCCGCGGGCCAGGCCGCCCGCATGAAATGCGCCCGGTTTTCTTTGGAGATGCGGTCGAGAAAAACCGGATTCCTGAGGCGCAATCGACGAAGGTGGAGTCGTCGGGGGAGCGAATCGCGCGGGAAAACAGATGGCGAGAGCGGGATCCGTGAGCGCGAGCGACCTCATCGCGATCTAGAAACGATCGTAAGCGGATTTGCCTGCCCCGACGATCGGCGACCCTTGGCTTCCGACCGTGTTGACAATGCGGCCGGAAACGTCGGCGCGGGGACACATCATGCGCGCGGTCTCGAGGACGTAGAAAATTCATCGTCACTGTTCGGGCGGGATGCTTTTGCATCCTGCATCGCGCATCTCACGTCGCATCGTGAGCTTTCGAGCGGCGAGTTCGCATATTCTGGACGATCCTGGGCGTGGCACGCCCTTCCCTCTCCTTTCGCCTTGCCGAGCGGCAGCCATTGGCTGTCCCACGCGCGGCTTGACGGGCGATACCGAGGCGTGTTTTGCCTGGCGGCAAGCGGACTCTCGCTTTGTTTTTTATCGAACCCATTCACGAGTACCCGGATTGCTTCGCGCCTCTGGCCTGCTGTCCGGGAAGAGGAGCCGATGCCATGGTCACGCAAGCCTGTGCGGTCTTCGTGCCTTGCCTCCGCAACGTCGCCATGATCCTTGCCGATTCCAGCCTCGTCGCCAAATCGAGCCGGCATCTCGATCTTCCGTCGCCCCTCTGAACCGCGCCTCTTCGTCCATGCGAATTTTCCGCCGTGTCCTCGCGGGCGTGCTCCTGCTCCTTATCCTCGTGCTCGCCGCCGCGGGCGGGATCGTTTGGCTCACCCTGCCGCCCGGATCGCAGACCCTGCATATCGCCGGCCTCGCGGCTCCGGTCACGATCCGCATGGACCGGCATGGCGTGCCTTTCATCCGTGCCGCTTCGCTCACGGATGCGGCAACCGCGCTCGGCTATCTCCATGCGCGCGACCGGATGTTCCAAATGGATCTCCTGCGCCGCGCCACGTCCGGCCGCCTTTCGGCGCTCTTCGGTCCCGCCGCGCTCCCTTATGACGAGCTGATGCGCACGCTCGGCCTCGCCGAACACGCGCAGGCGACGCTGGCCACGCTCCCTCCCGCCACGCGCGTGATGCTGGATGCCTATGCACGCGGCGTGAATGCCTGGATCGCGGCGCATGGCCGCTTCGCCGCCCCCCAATATCTCCTTTTCGGCGCTCCATCCCCCTGGAAACCGACCGATTCCCTTCTTTGGGGCGAGACGATGAGTCTTTCGCTGTCCGGCAACTGGCATACCGAACTTGCCCGCTTCGCCCTCCTTGGCCGCCTCCCACGAGACCGCATCCTCGCTCTCTGGCCGTCGTCGAACGAAATCGCGTCTATGGACGCCGCCCTCGCCCCCGCCTCGCGCTTCGCCGCCGCCCTGCTGCGTTTCCTGCCGCGCTTTCCCGCGCCCTTCACGGAGCCGGAAACGGCCTCGAACGAATGGGCGGTCTCCGGCCTCCGGAGCGCCACCGGCGCGCCGCTCTTGGCCGGCGATCCGCATCTCGGGCTCGATTTTCCCTCCCTCTGGTATCTCGTGCATATCGAGACGCCGGGGGCGACTCTGGTTGGCGCGACCGCGCCCGGCATTCCGTTCCTCGTGCTCGGCCATAATCGTCACATCGCCTGGACCTTCACCGATACGGGCGCCGATACAGAGGATGTCTTCATCGAGACCGTGCTGCCCGACGGCCGCTACCTCACGCCGGACGGCCCGCAGCCCTTCAAGATCCGCCGGGAGCGCATCAAGGTCCGTGGCCGCCCGGACGTGATCCTCACGGTGCGCAGCACACGCCACGGACCGGTCATCAGCGATCTCGGTCCCCATAAGGGCGGCCCCGTGATGGCGGTCGAGATGGCCGGCCTCGCGCCGGACGATATGGCCGCTGCCGGTCTCTTCGCGCTCGACCGCGCCCGGACGGTCGAAGATGCCGGCCGCGCCGCAGCCGAGATCTCGACCCCGGTCCTCAATCTCCTCGTCGCGGACCGCGCGCATATCGGTTATTTCATGACCGGCCGCGTGCCCATTCGTCGCGCCGGAGACGGGGCGATGCCCGAGCCAGGCGCAAGCGGCGCTTATGACTGGACGGGCTTCGCCTCCGGCGACGTGCTGCCCCATATCGTGGATCCGCCCTCGGGGCGCTTGGTCAATGCCAATGAGCCGGTCGATCTTCCCGGCTTCTCGGTCTTTCTCTCACGTGATTCTTTCGGGCCCTGGCGGGCCCGGCGCATCCGCCGGATGCTCACCACCCGCCCGCGCGCCACGGTCGGGGACTTTGCCGCGATGCAGGCCGATCCCCTGAGCACCTTCGCCGGGCAGATCCTGCCGGTGCTTGAGCGCATCACGCCCCCGCCTGGTGCGCCGACGCGCGTGCTCGATCTGCTGCGCGCCTGGGACGGCGCGATGGACCGCGATCTGCCCCAGCCGCTGATCTTCAATGGCTGGCTCCGCCGCTTTCGCGCCCTGATCTTTGCCCGTCTCGGCGTGCCCGATAACGGCGCCGCGCCTGGGCCCGAATTCCTGGCCGGCGTGCTTGCGAACGGCGGGAGCTCGTCCTGGTGCGGACCTGATCCCGCCAACGCAAATGCCGCCAACGAACGAAGAGATTGCGCGCCGTTGCTGACCACCGCCTTCGCCCAGGTGGTGGCAGAGTTCTCCTCCCGCTACGGGTCGGACCCGTCCAGCTGGCGCTGGGGCCGTGCCCATCCGGCCGTCTTCGTCGATCCCGTGCTCGCGCGGCTCCCTCTGCTCGGCTGGCTCACTGCCTGCCGCATCGCCGCGCCCGGCGATGACACCACCGTTGACCGTGGCGCGCCCGGCCGCGTTGGCTTCACCGATGTCCAGGGTGCCGAATACCGGGCGGATTATGATCTCGCAGATCTCGACCAGAGCCGCTTCATGATGGCGCCGGGCCAGGCGGGCGATCCTTTCGCATCCCATGCCTGCGATCTCGTCCGTCCCTGGCGGGACGGCGAGACCTTCGTGCTCGGCGCGCAGCCCGAAGGTGGCGGCATCACCATCCACCTTCTGCCCTGAGGACGCATTGGCCCGTTGACCCGGAGCGAGCGGTTCGGGAACATGGCGTGTGGAGCGTCCACCGCATGACCTACAAGCCACCGCGCCGCCCGCAGTTCTTCTACACGACCGCCCCGCTGCCGTGCCCTTATGTCGCCGGCAGGATCGAGCGCAAGGTGGTGACGGAGATCACCAGTCCGGAGGCGGAAACGCTGCATGACCGGCTCTCGCGGGCCGGTTTCCGCCGCAGCCACAACATCGCCTATGCCCCGGTCTGTCCCGGGTGCAGTGCCTGTGTGCCGATCCGCATTCCGGTTGCCGCCTTCCAGCCCGACCGCTCGCAGCGCCGCGTGCTGCGCGCCAATGCCGGCGTGGACGGGTTCGAGGTGCCGGCCCGTGCGACGCCGGAACAGTTCCAGCTTTTTCAGCGCTATCAACGGGCACGCCATGGTGACGGCGACATGGCGACGATGAGTCTCTACGACTATCGCGCGATGGTCGAGGACACTCCGATCGAGACCTTCGTCGTCGAGTTCCGTGACCCGCAGGACCGTCTGCTCGGCGCCTGCCTGACCGACAAGCTCGGGGACGGACTCTCCGCCGTATACAGCTTCTTCGCCCCGGAGTTGAGGCGCCAAAGCCTCGGCACCTTCGCGATTCTTTGGCTGATCGCCCGCACGCGCGAGCTTGGGCTGCCTTATGTCTATCTTGGCTACTGGGTCGCAGAGAGCCGGAAGATGGCCTACAAGGCAAGCTTCCGCCCGAGCGAGGTGCTTTCCTGCGGCACTTGGCGGATGCTCACGGATGCGGACCTCCAGCCGGACGAGGCGGGCGCCCATGTCGCGCCGCTCGTTCCCGCCAGCAGCGGATAGGATTTTTCAGTCCAGCGCGACCGGCGATCTTTCCTGCGCCGCCGCCCCCGAGTCGGCGAGGAAACCGCCCGATTGACGGCGCCAGAGCCGTGCATAGAGCCCACCCGCCGCGAGCAGATCCTCATGCGTGCCGATCTCGCGGATATTTCCCCGGTCGAGCACCACCAGCCTGTCCATCCTCGCGATCGTCGAAAGCCGGTGCGCGATGGCGATCACCGTCCTGCCCTCCATCAGCGCATCGAGCCTGTCCTGGATCGCTGCCTCCACCTCGGAATCGAGCGCCGAGGTCGCCTCGTCCAGCACCAGGATCGGCGCGTCCTTCAGGATCACCCGCGCGATCGCGATTCGCTGGCGCTGGCCTCCGGAAAGCTTCACGCCGCGCTCGCCCACATGGGCGTCGTAGCCCCGCCGACCGTTCCAATCCTCAAGACCGAGGATGAAATCGTGCGCCTCCGCCCGCCGCGCGGCATCCTCGATCATCGCTTCCATCGCGTTCGGCCGGCCATAGCGGATATTGTCGCGGATCGAGCGATGCAGGAGCGAGGTATCCTGCGTCACCACGGCAATCTCGTTGCGCAGGCTCTCCTGCGAGACTGTGGCGATATCCTGCCCGTCGATCAGGATGCGCCCGCGCGCCGGCTCATAGAAATCCAGGAGCAGGTTGACGAGTGTCGATTTGCCGGCCCCCGACGGGCCGACCAGGCCAACCCGCTCCCCCGGCGCGACGGTGAAATCGATACCATGAAGAACCGGCACACTCCGGTCACGCCCATAATCAAAATGGATATCCTCGAAGCGGATCTCGCCGCCGGTCACGGCAAGCTCGCCCGCGCCGGCAGGATCGGGCATCTGCCGCGGAACCGCGATCGAGCGCATGCCGTCCTGCACAATGCCGACATTCTCGAAGATGCCAGTGACATTCTGCGCCACCCATCCCGCCATGTTGGCGATCTGCCAGGCCATCGGCAGCACGGTCGCGACGGTGCCAACCGAGATCCGCCCGGCCCGAAAGAGCAGAATGGCGAGGCCGCCGGTTCCCACCACCATCACGGCATTCATTACCGCAAGCGTGAAGGTAAAGCCCGTCGCCAGCCTCGTCTGCCGGCGAAACGCATCGGTGTGCCCGTCCACCGCCTCGCGCACGAACGCATCCTCATCGCGCGCGCGGGCGAAGAGCTTGACGGTGAGAATGTTCGTATAACCGTCCACGACCCGCCCGGTCAGCGTCGAGCGGGCCTCGGAGACCGCGCGCGAGCGCTCCCGCATGCGCGGAACGAAGATCCGGAGCAGCACCGCATAGCCGGCGAACCAGCAGAGGATCGGAACGGCGAGCCGCCAATCCGCCGCGGAAAGCAGAATGATCGCGCTCGATCCATAGACAAGGATGTACCAGACGGCGTTGGTGCCGTTGACGATGCTTTCCCTGAGCGCCGGGCCGGTCTGGATCACCCGGTTCGCGATCCGGCCGGCGAAATCGTTCTGGAAGAACGTCCAGCTCTGCCGCACCACATGCCAGTGATTCTGCCAGCGGATCAGGTTCGTCACGTTGGGATTGATCACCTGGTTGGTGACGATGTTTTGGGCGAGCACCGCCGCCGGCCGGACCAGGAGCAGGATCAGCGCCATCACCGCAAGCTCGAAGCCAGCTTCGGCAAGCAATCGCTCCGGCCGATGCGAAGCCACAAGGCTCACCACCCGACCGATGAAGACCGGGATGGTGATATCGAGCAGGGCGACCAGAAGACCGGTCAGGAATAAGGCAGCGATCGGCCAGCGAACCTGGCGGACGAAATGCCCATAGAACCGGGCAAGGCCCTCCGTCGGCGGCTCGCTCGGCGTTCCCGCCGTCGGGTCGAGCAGGCGTTCGATACGTCTCAGCATGGACGTAAGGTCGGTGTGGCCCCGCCCGGCCGTCAATTGCGCTTCGCTCGGCGAAGAGCTGGCATGCGCGGGAAGCGGGGATCGGAAAGGAATCAAAAAAAGGAAGGAAAAAAGAAGTGGTTCTTTCTTGAAAGAAAGAACCCCAAAGAACTTTTCGCCGATTTCGGGACGTTGGATGGCGGGCAGGCGCCAGCCATCCAACCGACTCCCTCAGTCTCCGCTCACCGCCCAGGCATGGCCGTGCACCAAGCCATCGTCGTAACGCTCCGGCGCAGATTCGGGCGCATGCTCGCGGAACTGCTCCGCCTCGGTGCTGCCTGAAAGCGCGGTGGTCGAGGATTTCCCGCCCGAGACCGCCACCGCCACCGCGTCGAAATAGCCGACCCCAACTTCCCGCTGATGCCGCGTGGCCGTGTAGCCAAGGGTCTCCGAAGCGAACTCCGCCTGTTGCAGCTCCGAATAGGCGGCCATGCCCCGCTCGCGATAATCGCGCGCGAGCCTGAACATCGCATGGTTCAGCGCATGAAAGCCGGCCAGCGTGACAAACTGGAACTTGTAGCCCATCGCCGCGATGTCCTGCTGGAAGCTCGCGATCCGCGCAGCCGAGAGCTTCTTTGCCCAATTGAAGCTCGGCGAGCAGTTGTAGGCGAGCATTTTGCCCGGAAACCGGCGATGGATCGCGTTCGCGAAATGCTCGGCCTCGGCGAGATCGGGCTCGCTCGTCTCCCACCACAAAAGATCGGCATAGGGTGCATAAGCGAGGCTGCGGGCAATCGCATACGCCGCACCCACACCGGCACGAATGCGGAAAAACCCTTCCGCCGTGCGCTCGCCGTCCAGGAATGGCCGGTCGCGCTCATCCACATCGCTGGTCAGAAGCCGGGCGGAGTGTGCATCGGTCCGGCAGAGCAGCACCGTCGCCACCCCCTCCACGTCTGCCGCCAGCCGTGCGGCATTCAGCGTGCGGATATGCTGCGCGATCGGCACCAGAACCTTGCCGCCGAGATGCCCGCATTTCTTCTCGCTCGCGAGCTGGTCCTCGAAATGCACGCCGGCCGCGCCCGCCTCGATCATCGCCCGCATCAGCTCATAAGCGTTGAGCGGCCCGCCGAACCCCGCCTCGGCATCCGCGACGATCGGCGCCATCCAATCAGTATCGGCGGCACCACCCTCGCTCACCGCGATCTGGTCGGCCCGCCTGAGCGCCGCGTTGATCCGCCGCACCACATTGGGCACCGAATCGACCGGATAGAGCGACTGGTCGGGATACATCTGTCCGGCCGTGTTCGCATCCGCCGCCACCTGCCAGCCCGAAAGATAGATCGCCTTGAGCCCGGCCTTCACCTGTTGCAGCGCCTGGTTGCCGGTGAGCGCACCCAGCGTGGGCACAAAAGGCTCCGCGCGCAGAAGCCGCCAGAGCCGCGCCGCGCCCATCTCCGCCAGCGTATGACGGATACGGAACGAACCGGCGAGCCGCGCGACATCGGCCGGACCATAGTCGCGCCTGATGCCGGCGAAACGCTCATCTCCCGGCAGGCCGCCCGGCTGGCCATCAGGGGCGCGGGAAGGGATCGGGAAGGGATTCATCGCAGCCACTCCGTGTCGGGTCGCAGTTGGTCAATAATTGACATTGCGTTTGGGAAGACCATCCCCGATTCTGCGATCCTTCGTGGAAAGGCGTTGTTTCCTTCACCGACACCTCTCCATATTTGTAAAGGCAGTAAATATGACTCGGGCATTGATCGGCCGCACGGTCCGGCGCCTGCGCACCGACCACCGGCTCACCCAGCAGGCGTTGGCTGCCCGCCTCGGGATCTCGGCAAGCTATCTCAACCTCATCGAGCATGATCAGCGTGGCGTCACGGCATCTCTGCTCATCAAGCTCGCCGAGACGCTCGGGGTCGATCTCGGCCAGCTTTCCGGCAGCGCGGAACGCCAGCTCGCGGCCGGCCTGCGCGAGGTTTTCGCCGATCCGCTGCTCGGCGCCGATGCCGTTCCGGGAGAGGAGATCCTGGAGCTTGCCGGTTCGGCTCCCAATGCCGCGCGTGCAGTTCTGGCGCTCTACCGTGCCTGGCGCGTGGCGCGGGAAGATGCCGGAGGCATCGCGCTGCCCTCCGGCCGTCGTATCCTGCTGCCGAACGAGGAGGCGCGCGATTTTTTCGACGAGCACGCCAATCATTTTCCCTCGCTCGAAGTGGCGGCGGAGGGGATCGCCGCAGAGCTCGCCTCGTCTCCACACGAGATGAACCATGCCATCGCCGAACGGCTGCGCCGCGCGCACGGCCTCACCGTCACGGTGCAGCCGCTCGTCGGCGTGCTCCGCCGCTATGATCCGGCGGCGCGCAGCCTGGCATTGTCCGAAACGCTGCCGCGCGAAAGTCGAGGCTTTCAGATGGCCTTTCAGCTTGCCCTTCTCGAGGCGCGCGAGGCGCTCGACGCGGCCGTTGCCGAGGCATCCGCCACTTCGCCCGAGGCGGCGATGCTGATCCGCATCGGCCTGCTCAATTACATCGCGGCCGCGCTGCTGATGCCCTATTCGCCGTTCCTTGAAAGCGCACGGGCACTTCGCCATGACGTGACGGCGCTTGCTGCGCGTTTCGGCGTCTCCTACGAACAGGCCTGCCAGCGTCTTTCCTCTCTCCAGCGGCCCGGTGAGCGCGGCATTCCGTTCTTCTTTCTCCGTGTCGATCCCGCCGGGAATGTCTCGAAGCGCTTCTCGGCCGCCGGCTTTCCCTTCCCGCGTCATGGCGGCTCCTGCCCGCGCTGGATCGTACACACCGCCTTCGCGCATCCGGGCGAGATCGATGTCCAGGTCTGCGAATTGCCGGACGGCGCGACCTTCCTTTGCTTCGCCCGCACAGTGGAGACCCCGGCCACGCATTGGGGAGACCCGCGGCCGACCCACGTGGTAGCATTGGGTTGCGCACTCGCCCACGCGCCGGACGTGGTCTACGCGGATGGTCTCGATCTCGGGCAGGCACGTGTTGGCATCGGGCTCTCCTGCCGTCTCTGCGAACGGCCGGATTGCCGCAGCCGGGCCTTCCCCCCGCTCGAGCATCGCCTTGCGCTCGACCCTCTCACGCGGGGCGCGAGCCCCTACCGGTTCGAAGCCTGACAATCGGAAACTGTCAGAAAAGAAAAAACCCCGCGAGCGAACTCGCGGGGCAGGCTGTCTTTGAGGGATTTCGTGCGGGGGAAGCACGATGGCTGCATCTTGCCGGCTTCAACCGACGCCTTCCTTGATATGGATCAAGGCACGCGCTTTCTCCCAAGCGTGAGGCGTTCGCTTGCGCTCCTGCATCCCGCTCCGGTCATTTGTTTTCTCGCGTGATTCAGACCTACGGTGATTCCACCTCCGGTCATCGCGCTCCGGTTCAACCGTCGAGACCCTCGAAAAGCGCGGTCGTCATGTAGCGCTCGGCGAAGGAGGGGATGATGGTCACGATCCGCTTGCCGGACATTTCCGGACGGTGGGCCAGCCGCAGCGTCGCCGCCAGTGCCGCCCCGGCGGATATGCCTCCCGGAATGCCCTCAATACGCGCAAGCCGCCGCGCCGCCGCAAAACTTTCCTCGTTCGAGACCTGAATGATCTCGTCGATCAGGTTCGTCGCCAGCACTTCCGGCACGAATCCCGCGCCAATGCCTTGAATCGGGTGCGGCCCGGGCGCGCCGCCCGAGAGCACGGGGCTTGCCTCCGGCTCGACCGCGATCATCCGCAGGCCGGAGAGGCGCGGCTTCAGCACTTCGGCGCAACCGGTGAGCGTCCCACCGGTGCCGACGCCGGAGACGATCGCGTCGAGCCTGCCGTTCGTGTCGTGCCAGATCTCCTCGGCCGTGGTGCGGCGATGGATCGCCGGATTGGCCGGATTGGCGAACTGGTTCGGCATCACGGCGCCCGGCGTTGCCGCGAGGATTTCCCTGGCCCGCGCGACCGCGCCCGACATGCCCTTCTCGCGCGGCGTGAGCTCCAGCTCGGCGCCGAGAAAACGGAGCATTTTGCGCCGCTCGATGGAAACCGATTCAGGCATCGTCAGGATCAGCCGATAGCCGCGCGACGCGGCGATGAAGGCGAGGCCGATGCCGGTATTGCCCGAGGTGGGCTCGACGATCACCGTCTCCGGGCCGAGCCGCCCTTCCTCTTCGAGGGCGAGAATCATGCTGACTCCGATCCGATCCTTGACGCTCGCGATCGGATTGAAGAATTCGAGCTTGAGGCAGATATCGGCCGCGATGCCATCCTCGCGGCAGATGCGTGGAATGCGCACGAGCGGCGTGTTGCCGATGGTTTCGGCGATGCTGTCATAGATGCGGCCGCGGAGCGGCGCATCGAAGGTCATGGGCTTCGGCTTCGCAGTCATCTCCACGGGACCCTCCTCTGCGGTGGTTGTCATCCTTGTCCGTCGACCTCTCCGCCTGCTTCGCGCCGCGGCACGAAGAGCGTGCTGGTCATCTCCTGCACTTTTTCACCGTTCTGGTTCAGCGTCGTTGCGCGGAAGCGCACCAACCCGAATTCCGGCCGGGAGCGGGAAAGTCGCTTCTCCAGCACCTCGGTCTCGACCGAGAGCGTATCCCCCGGGCGCACCGGACGCGGCCAGTTGAGCGATTCGACGCCAGCGCCCACGCTGCCCCCGGCAATCGGCGGCAATCCCCCGCCCATCAGCATCCGCATCGTCACCGAGGCCGTATGCCAGCCGCTGGCGATCAGCCCCCCATAGCGGCCCTGCGTGGCCGCTTCCTCGTCCGTGTGCTGGGGCTGGGGATCGTACTGCGTCGCGAATTCCTTGATCGCGGCGGCGTCGAGCGGTTCGCGGAGCGGCGAGACGAAGCGCTGGCCCGGCAGGAAATCTTCATAATGGAAGGGCGTCACGTCCAGAGCGTGATGATTTTTGACCATCACGCTCTCGCTTTGCTCTCTCGATCAAGTGCGCCACTTCCCCATGGGCTTTGGCGGATCGCTTCGCTTTTCCACCAGAAGCCGTACTGATCTAGGCTCATACGCTTCATCTTCGCGCCTCCGCGAGCCGGCGCGGGTCGAGCAGGCGATCGAGCTCCGCCTCCGGCAGAAGATTCTGGCCGAGCGCCAATTCCCGCACGGTGTGCCCGGAAGCGAGCGCCTCCTTCGCGAGCAGCGAGGCGCGTTCATATCCGATCGCTGGAACGAGCGCGGTGACGATGCCGACCGAGGCCTCGACATGCCGCCGGCAATTCTCCTCGCGCGCCTCGATGCCGCTCACACAGCGGTCCGTGAACGTGGTGACGGCATTCGTCAGCAGCATCAGCGATTCCTGGATGTTGTAGGCGATCAGAGGCTCGAAGGGATTGAGCTGAAGCTGGCCGGCCTCGGCCGCCATGGTCACCGCGAGATCGTTGCCGATGACCTGAAAGCAGACCTGTGTCAAAACCTCGGCGATCACCGGATTGACCTTGCCCGGCATGATCGAGGAGCCGGGCTGCACGGCCGGAAGCTCAATCTCGCCCAATCCGCCACGCGGTCCCGAAGAGAGCAGGCGAAGATCATTGCCGATCTTCGAAAGCTTGGTCGCCACCCGCTTCAGCACACCGGAGAAGAGCACGAAGGCACCCATGTCCCAGCTCGCCTCGAAGAGATTGGGCGACGGCACCAGGGCGAAGCCGCAAAGGGAGGAGAGTTCGGCGACCGCGCGCTCGGCATAGCCCGGCTCGGCATTGATGCCGGTGCCAATCGCGGTGCCGCCGAGATTGACCTCATGCATGAGCCGCGCCGCCTCGGCGAGCCGCTGGATGTCCTCGCGCACGGTCACGGCAAAGGCGCCGAACTCCTCGCCGAGCGTCATCGGCACGGCATCCTGCATTTCCGTGCGTCCGAGCTTGAGCACCTCCGCGAATTCGGCCGCCTTGCGTTCGAAGGCGCCGGCAAGATTTTCGAGCGCGTCCCGTAGCGCGCCGGTTGAAAGCAGGATCGCGACGCGCACCGCGGTCGGGTACGCGTCGTTGGTCGATTGCGACATATTGACGTCATCGTTCGGATGCAGCGCCGCATAGTCCCCGCGCGGCCGGCCGAGCAGCTCGAGACCGCGATTGGCCAGCACCTCGTTCATGTTCATGTTGGTGGAGGTACCTGCCCCGCCCTGGATGACATCGATCGGGAACTGCTCGGCGAGCCTGCCCTCCATCACCTCCTTGGCGGCGGCGACGATGACACGGCATTTCGCCGCCGAGAGCCTGCCGAGCGCCGCATTGGCGCTCGCCGCCGCAGCCTTGACCATCGCAAGTGCCGCGATGAGGTGCGGGTAATGCGAAAGCCGCACGCCCGAGATCGGAAAATTGGTGATCGCGCGCACGGTCTGCGCACCCCAGTAGACCGTCGCAGGCACGCGCACCTCGCCCAGGCTGTCATGTTCGATGCGGGTGGCGATCTGATCCATCCATCTCTCCTTCGGCCGACCCCCTTCTTCCGGCCGGCACAGGCTCCGCCAATGCTGCCCCTCGGCCGCTTTCTCGCCAACCCGAGCGTCCCTTTGGCTGCCATGACCGGGCCGCTCGCCGCTCCGCTTGCGCAGGACGATAATCCGCCGGCGATTCGCCTGGAGTAAGAAGATGTCCGCGTTGCTGGTTCCCCTCGTGCTCGGTCTCGCCCTGCTCGCCGCCCTTCTCGTGCTCGCGTGGCAAGGCCGAGCTTTTGCGAGCCTTCATGCGCTCGCCCGGCAGACCATTGCCGCCGCCGAGAGCGGGCGCGGCGGGCTCGCCGAAGCCGAGAGGTCCCTCACCGCCCTGGTGGTAGAGCGGCAGGAGGGTCTGCGCACCCAGCTCGCCGCCAGCCTGGGCGAGATGCGCACAGCGCTTGCCGAGGAACAGGGCAAGCTGCGCCTCCATCTCGCCGAAGCCGCCGAGCGCAGCGGCCGCGAGCAGGCCGAGCGTTTCGAGCGGCTGCGCACCATGACCGAGGAAAAGCTCGCCGAGCTTCGTCTCGGCAACGAGGCCAAGCTCGCGGAAATCCAGAAGACAGTGAACGAGGACCTTCAGGCCAGCGTGCAGAAGCGGATGGAAGAAAGCTTCTCCCGCGTCATCGAGCAATTCGCGGCGGTGCAAAAGGCGATGGGCGAGGTTCAGGCGGTGACGGCCGCGATCGGCGATATCAAGCGCATCTTCGCCAACGTGAAAACACGCGGCGGCTGGGGCGAAACCCAGCTTCGCGCCATGCTCGACGACCTTCTGCCCGCCGGCGCCTACGACGCCAACTGCAAGCTCGGCCCGGAAACCGACGAGGCGGTGGATTTCGCGATCCGCATGCCCGCCCGCGGAGAGGAGAAGCCGCTGCTGCCGGTGGACGCGAAATTTCCGCTCGAGGATTACGAACGCCTCCTTTCGGCGATGGAAGCGGGCGATGCCGAGTCCGAGCGCCTCGCCCGCCGCGGCATCGAACGGCGCGTGCGCGACGAGGCGCGCAAGATCGCCGAGAAATATATCCGCCCGCCGCGCACGGTTGAATTCGCGGTGCTCTATCTCACCACCGACGGGCTTTATACCGAGGTCGCCCGTGTCCCCGGCCTGATCGAGGAGCTCGGCCGCACCCACAAGGTCCTCGTGCTCGGCCCGAGCCTCTTCCCCGCCCTGCTCCGCACCATCCAGCTCGGCTTCGTCACCCTCGCCCTCGAGCAGAAGGCAGACGAGGTGCGCCAGCTTCTCGGCGCCACCAAGATCGAGATGGTGAAAATGGATGAAGTGTTGGAACGGCTTGCCGGCCAGGCCGGCCGGATGTCCAACACGATCGACATGGCACGTCGGCGCACCCGCGTGGTCAGCCGCAAGCTCCGCGAGGTCGAGATCCCCGATTCAGAACAGGCCGCCCTCCTGCTCGCCCCCGACCCGGACGAGCCGAGCGAAGAAGAAGCATAGGCCAAGGGGCTCTGCCCCCTGGCCTTTCTTCCTACGCGGCTTGTGGCACGCGGCGGATGCGCAGGCGCTTGAGGCGGCGGGCGTCAGCTTCCAGGACGCGGAATTCGAGGCCGGAGGGGTGGCTCAGCACTTCGCCGCGTGTCGGCACACGGCCGGCGAGCGTAACGACGAGGCCGCCGACCGTGTCGAGATCGGCCTCTCGCTCTTCCGGCGTGAGGACCGGGCCGAGGCGGGCTTCGAGGGATTCGACCGGCAGCCTGGCATCGACGTCGAGCGAGCCGTCAGGCCGTTCGGTGATGAGGGAGCTTTCGGCCTCGTCGTGCTCGTCCGAGATATCGCCGACGATCGTCTCGACCAGGTCCTCGATCGTCACCAGCCCGTCGATGCCGCCGTACTCGTCCACCACAAGGGCCATGTGGGTGTGTGCCTGGCGCATCTGCAGCAGGAGGTCGAGGACGGGGATCTGCGGCGCGACCATGAGCGGCCGACGCAGAACATCAGTGAGACGGAAGGCTTCCGGTTTCCCCACATAGCCGAACACGTCCTTGATGTGGACCATACCGACGATGTCATCGAGCTGCTCGCGATAGACAGGCAGCCGCGAATGTTCCTCGCGGCGGATCAAAGCGAGCGCCTGCTCGAGGGTCGCGTCCTCCTGGATCGCTATGATATCGGCACGCGGCACCATCACGTCGTCCGCCGTGGTGTCGCGCAACCGGAGTACATTGGCGATCAGCGCCCGCTCGTGGCTGTCGAGCTCCGGCAGTTGGCCGGGCTGCGGCGGCTCGGCTGCTTCCTGCATCAATTCGGCGATGGTCGAGCGCAGGGAGGGCTCCTGCCACCAGCCGAAGCGGCTGCCGAGCCGGTGCAGGAGGCCGGCGCCGTTCATCCGCGCTTCCAGGGATTGGCGAAGCCGAGCCGGCGAAGGAGCCGGGCTTCGGCGAGTTCCATCCGCCTCGCCTCCCCTGCCCTGTGGTGGTCATGGCCACCGAGATGCAGTATGCCGTGGACGACCAGATGGGCGAGATGGCCGGCCGGGCTCTGGCCGGTGGCGGTGGCTTCGCGGCAGACCACGCCGAGCGCCAGCACGATCTCGTCCGAGCCTGGAAAGCTCAGAACGTTGGTCGGCCGGTTGCGGCCGCGATGGCGGGCATTGAGGCGGTGAACCGCGCGATCCGAGGCAAGGATGACGGTGGGATTGCGGCCGGCGAGCGACGCGGCGCGCGCAGCAATGCGTTCCGCGCCCGGCACGCGCCGCCGCCAGGCCGCGTCCGCCACGATGACCGCCGCTTGCTGAAAGGGATTCCCCGCCGGAGCGGGGCTGCTACTTCCCGGTTCCACCGTTTTCGCGCGTTCCTTCCCGCGCCCGGCTTTCGTGCCGGAGGCCGGCCAAGCGTGCCTCGTAGGCGGCAACGATTCGACCCACCAGCGGATGGCGCACGCCATCACGCGGCTCGAGCCGGGCGACAGCAATTCCTGGCACGCCTTCGATGGTCGCCAGCGCATCGGCCAGGCCCGAAGCCGTGCCGGCCGGCAGATCGATCTGCGAAAGATCGCCGGTGACCACCATGCGCGTGCCCTCGCCCATGCGGGTGAGGAACATCTTCATCTGAACCGGTGTCGTGTTCTGCGCCTCGTCAAGGATCGCGAAGGCATGTGCCAGTGTCCGGCCGCGCATGAAGGCGAGCGGCGCGACCTCGATCTCGCCGGTGGCCATCCGCCGCATCACCTGATCCGCCGGCATCATCTCATTGAGCGCGTCATAGAGCGGGCGGAGATAGGGATCGACCTTCTCCTTCATGTCCCCGGGCAGAAAGCCCAGCCGTTCCCCCGCTTCCACCGCCGGGCGGGAAAGCACGATCCGATCGACCCGCCCGCTCTGCAGCATCGCCACCGCCTGGGCAACGGCGAGATAGGTCTTGCCGGTGCCGGCCGGGCCGACCGCGAAGACCATCTCGGAATTGGCGAGCATCTCCATATAAGCCGCCTGGCCGAAGCTCTGCGCGGCGACGACACCGCGCCGGGTGCGGATCGCCGGCAGATCGGGGAGCGGCAGGCGCGGGTTGGATTCGTGCTCGGCAAGACGGATCGCCGTCTCGAGCGCACCGGGGCTCATTGGCTCACCCTGCTCCAGCCGCCGGTAAAGGCCGGTCAGCGCCAGCTCGGCGGCGGCCACACGCTCCGGCTCTCCGCTCACCGCCATGCGGTTGCCGCGACAGGCAAGCCGAACCCCGAGGGCCTGTTCGAGCCGGACGAGGTGTCGGTCATGCTCGCCGAGCAGGAGGGCAAGCAAGGCATTGTCGGAGAAATGGAGGGTCAGCGTCTTTCCTGTGACCTGGCCTGTTGGCTGGCCCGTCGGCTGGACGAGGGCGGCGGCGAGGTTGCTCAAGCGGCGGCGTGCTCCTGTGGCTGGAGGGAAACGGCAGCGAGAGAATTGGGGTGGGCGGCAAGGATTCGCACGCTGCGGATACTGCCGAGCCACGCGCGCGAAGCATCCAGATGAACCGGCTGAAGATAGGGGGACCGTCCGACAAGCTGGCCGGGATGCCGCCCGGGCCCGGTGAGAAGCACCGGCAGTTCGCGCCCGACCATCATTTCGTTGAAGCGGCTCTGCTGCTCACGGAGAAGCGCCTGCAGCATGGCGAGCCGTGCCTTCTTCTCCTCCTCCGGAACCTGGCCGGGCGCGACGGCGGCTGGCGTGCCGGGGCGAGGGGAATATTTGAAGCTGAAGGCCTGGGCGAAGCCAACCGTGCGCACGAGCGCCAGGGTGGCCGCGAAATCGGCCTCGCTCTCGCCGGGATGGCCGACGATGAAGTCGGAGGAGAGGGCGATATCGGGCCGGACTGCCCGTAGCCGCTCGACGATCCGGAGATAGTCGGCCGCGCGGTGCCGCCGGTTCATCCGGGTGAGCACGGCATCGGAGCCGGATTGCACCGGCAGATGAAGGAATGGCATCAGCGCCGGAATTGAACCATGCGCCGCGATCAGCGCGTCCGTCATGTCGCGGGGATGGGAGGTGGTGTAGCGCAGCCGGAGCAGGCCCGGGATCTCGGCCAGCGCGCGAAGCAGCCGGGCAAGCGTCCAATCCCTGGCGTCCGGGCCGGCGCCACGCCAGGCATTCACGTTCTGGCCGAGCAGGGTGATCTCCCGTGCGCCCGAAGCGACGAGCTGCCGCGCCTCGGCGAGCACGGCGGCGGCAGGACGGCTCTGCTCGGCGCCGCGCGTATAGGGCACGACGCAGAAGCTGCAGAACTTGTCGCAGCCTTCCTGGATCGCGAGGAAGGCGACCGGGCCGGCGGCAAAGGCACGCTGCTCTGGCAGGAAATCGAATTTTGGCTCGGCCGGAAACTCGGTATCGATCGCCTTGCCCTCCACCTCGACACGCGCAAGGAGGGAAGGCAGGCGGTGGTAGGTCTGGGGTCCGAACACCAGATCGACGAAGGGCGCGCGGGCCAGAATCTCCGCCCCCGCGGCCTGGGCGACACAACCCGCCACCGCAAGCCTGAGGCGCCCGCCGGAGGCCGCGCGCGATTCTTTCAGCCGCCTCAGCCGGCCAAGCTCGGAAAAGAGCTTCTCTGCGGCATGTTCGCGGATATGGCAGGTATTGAGGATGATGAGATCGGCATCGCCAGGGTCCGCTGCCTGGCGATAGCCGGCCGCGGCAAGCACGTCGGCCATTCGGTCGCTGTCGTACACGTTCATCTGGCAGCCCCAGGTGATGACGTGCACACGTCGCGATCCGGACACGGTTGGCGTCTCTCCGTTCGCCGCGGAGATTGGTATGCTCCCCGCGCTCACGCCGCATCCCCCGCCCGGCATGGCCCGGCGGAATAAGGCGGGATCGGGGATGCTGCCATGCTGCGCAGCAAGGGCTCGGGTGCAACCTCCGGCTTTTGCGGGGAGTTTGCCAGATTCGATGCAGGACGTGTCAAGCGACCGTTTGGGGGCAGTGAGGCGGACAACGGAATCGCAGCGCGGTTTTGGCGCAGCGCCGCAGCGCCCTCCGCCACCACCTGCCAGAGCACGCGTGCAAGAAGCTTGCGGTCCGGGCAGGTGAGAGGATCGAACGGAGCGTGCAGCACCACGGTTGCCCTGAGGCCGTGATGTTGGGCGAGCCGCCAGAAATGCGGGCCGATTTCCATGTCTCCATACCAGGCGAAGAGCGGGCGCGTCCCGAGCAGCGACGGCAGGCCGTCGAGTCGGTCATAGACGACCGAGACCGGTTGCAGGATCGGCGGAGTCTCGGTCTCGGCAAGGGCAAAAAAACTCGAACGGAAGGGCAGCACCCGCGCCCCGTCGGAGGTCGTTCCTTCGGGAAAGAGGATGAGGTCGTCGCCGGCCTCCAGCCGTTCGCGAATCGCCGCATTCTCGACCCCGGTCCGGGTCTTGAGACGACTGACGAAGATCGTCCGCCCAAGCCGGGCGATGGTGCGGACAAGCGGCCAGGCGCCGACCTCCGCCTTGGCGATGAAGCACGCTTCCAGCGTGCCGCCGAGCACCGGGATGTCCAGCCACGAGGAATGATTGGAGACATAGACGACGCGGCGGCCATTGCCGTGCGCCGAGCCCCCGATGACGCGCACCTTGAGGCCGATCAGTCGATAGAAATTGCGCCAGTAGATGCGGGCAAAGCTCACCCGCCCGCGGCCGGGCAGCACGATCAGGACCGCTTGCACGGGCACTGAGACGAAGGTCCAGAGCACAACTCCAAGCCCGCGCCCGATCACCCGCAGCCAACGGCGCACGCGGCTGCGCCGGCCACCGAGCGGCCGCACCGGCACAGCATGCCGCCAAGGGGTAAGAGCGGTCCGTTTCGACGCCACTTCCATGCCGCCCGATTAGCGCGGGGCGCGCCCAGGGACAATCGTGACAGTCGCAGCGGAAATCTCGCGGGCAATCGTATAGCCCGCGTCGCGTTGCCTCGCCGCCGCCCTCGTCTGAAGCCTCGCAGTCAGTCCGCGGCGAGCGCCATGCGGCTCGGTGCCAGGACCTTCGTCACGTAGTCCTCGACCGAAGCGGCGATCTCCCCGGCATGCTCGGCGAACACGTGGTCGGCGCCGCGCAGCACCCGATAGTCGATCCGCACACCCTTCTGGGTGTTGAGCTTTTCGACCAGCTTCGCAACTGCAGGCTCAGGAACCAGATCGTCGGCATCCCCATGCAGCATCAGCCCGCCGCCCGGACAGGGGGCGAGGAAGCCGAAATCATAGTGATTGGCCGGTGGGGCAATGCTGATCCAGCCCGAGATCTCGGGTCGGCGCATCAGGAGCTGCATGCCGACGAAAGCGCCGAACGAATAGCCGGCAATCCAGAGGCCGCCGGAGTTCGGGTTTACCATCTGCATCCAGTCGAGCGCGGCGGCGGCGTCGCTGATCTCGCCCACGCCGCCGTCATAGCGGCCCTGGCTTCGGCCCACACCGCGGAAATTGAAGCGCATCGCGGAGAAGCCGAGCTTCTGGAATGTCTGATAGAGCGTGAAGGTGACGCGATTGTTCATCGTCCCGCCGTGAAGCGGATGCGGATGCAAAACAAGCGCGAGCGGCGCCCCACGATCGCGCGAATGATGGTAACGACCTTCCAACCGGCCATCCGGGCCAGCGAACATCACCTCAGGCATGGCGTTCTGACTTCCGTTTCCTGTGCCGGCCCGGCCCACGGGCAAACCGCGCAACCGCAGACGGACATCCCCGATCCGATTCCGCCCGGTGCGTCACCCTCGCGTGCGGATCGGCGGACCCGGTGCCGCCGGACAGAAGGCAGATAGGAACAGGCCACGCTCTGGACATCCCCCGTCAAATGAATTCTTGACCATTTGGGTCGGGAAAAATAGCCTTTGCGACAGCAGCAACGGCCGCTGTCCAGCCTGATTGCTGCCTGCCTTGCCTCCTTTTGCTCCCGCCGATCCGTACGCGGCCCCGGTCGGGCTCGAAATCCAGGGCAGCCGCACTATAGGGTGGTGAGACAGGCTTTCATAACGGAAATGTCGCATGGCCTTCATGTTCCTGCGTGAGACCATTCGCGCGTACCGCGAACGCGATCCGGCCGCGCGCTCGAATCTCGAAGTTCTTCTTTGCTATCCTGGATTGCACGCGGTGCTCTGGCATCGGGCGGCGCAGGCCTTCTGGCGATGGCGGCTCCACCTGTTGGGGCGCTTTGTCTCGCATCTCGGCCGTTTCCTTACGGGCATCGAGATTCATCCCGCCGCCAAGCTCGGCCGCCGGCTAGTGATCGATCATGGGATGGGCGTGGTGATCGGCGAGACCGCCGAGGTCGGCGATGATTGCTATCTCTACCATCAGGTGACGTTGGGCGGGACATCCTCGCTCAAGGGGAAGCGTCATCCGACGATCGGCAGTCGGGTGATCATCGGCGCGGGGGCGAAAGTGCTGGGGCCGATCACGGTGGGTGACGATGCAAGGGTGGGCGCCAATGCCGTGGTGGTGCAGGCAGTGCCTGCCGGGACCACGGTGGTGGGTGTGCCGGCGCGGCCTGTCGATCGCCGCGCCGCGCGCGATGCCGTGCGCGGCGCCTCCTATGGCACGCCCTGCGACGGCGAGCTCGATCCGCTGCTCAAGGACGTCGAGTCGCTTCGGGCCGAGCTCACCGAGGTGGAGGCGCGGGTCGCCCGGCTCGCCGCTGCGCGCCGCGAACCTGCGGCCGAGTAGGGTTTCCGGTGCAGGTCACTGCGCGCGGGCGCTATGCCGTCATGGCCATGGTCGATCTCGCCGGATGTGTCTGCCGGCCGGAGGCATGTTGCCGCGCGGTGCGGCTGACCGAAATCGCAGAGCGGCAGGGAATCAGCCTCGCCTTTCTCGAGCAGATCTTCTGTCGTTTGCGCCAGGCGGGCCTAGTTTCCGCGGCCCGTGGCCCGGGGGGCGGTTATCGTCTTGCCCGCCCGGCTGCGGAGATCCCGATCATCGAGATCCTTCGCGGTGCCGGCGAGCCGATCCGCACCACCCGTTGCAGCCCGGGCGGCGGGCCCTGCATGAAGCCGCCCGCTGGGGGGCCGCCCGAACGCGAGCCGAGGGGGCGCTGCGAGACCCATGATCTCTGGGCGGCACTGGGAAACGAAATCGAGCGATTCCTTGCCTCGGTCACACTCGCCGACGTGATTGGAAAGCGCCTCACAGAACCGGAGGTAGCGGCGGCATGATCTATCTCGACGCCAATGCTGCCGAGCCCCTCCGCCCCACCGCCAGGATCGCGATGATCGAAGCGCTCGGGCAAGTCGGCAATCCATCCTCGGTGCACGGACCGGGCCGCGCCGCCCGCCGCATCCTCGAGAATGCAAGGGAGAGCCTCACCGCAAACTTTGGCGCCCGTCCCACCGACCTTGTCTTCACTTCCGGCGGCACCGAGGCGGATGCGCTCGCGCTCCATGCCCTCTCACCCGGCTTGCGGCGGGTGATCATCGGCGCCACCGAGCATGATGCCGTTCGCGCTGCAGCCCCGGAGGCCGCGATCCTGCCGGTCGATTCCTCCGGCGTGGCAGACCTTGCGACGCTCGAGGCCATACTGGCCGAAGAGGGGCCCGCGCTCGTGGCGCTCATGCTCGCCAACAACGAGACGGGCGTACTCCACCCCATCGCCGAGGCGGCACGGCTCTGCCGCCGTTTCGGCGCCCTTCTCCATGTCGATGCCGTTCAGGCAGCCGGCCGCGTCGCGTTCAATTTCGCGACTCTTGGGGCGGCCAGCCTCGCCCTGTCATCCCATAAGGTGGGCGGCCCGGCCGGTGCCGGCGCCCTCCTTCTCGCCCCCGAGGTCGCAGAGCATTTCCGGCCGCTGATCGGAGGGGGCGGACAGGAACGTGGCCGCCGTGGCGGCACACCCGCCCTCGCCGCCATCGCCGGCTTTGCCGCGGCCGCGCACGAGGCGCTGGCAACTCCCTCCGCGCTCGGCCCTCTGCGCGATGCTGCCGAGCTTGCGGCACGGACGGCGGGCGCGGTCGTCCTCGGCGCGGATGCCCCGCGACTGGACAATACGACCACGCTTGCCCTGCCCGGCCTCAAGGCCGAGACGCAGGTGATCGCGCTCGATCTCGCGGGCATCGCCGTCTCCGCGGGGGCGGCTTGCAGCTCCGGCAAGGTTGCGGAGAGCCATGTGCTGAAGGCGATGGGGGCGGGTGCGCTTGCCGGCCAGGCGATCCGCGTCTCGCTGCCATGGAACGCGAGCGAGGAAGATGTGCAGCGTTTCGCGACCGCCTATGCGGAGATGGCTGCCCGCCTTCTGCGCCGCGCCGCCTGATCCCAAATTCACCCCCATGCAGCGCCCGAACCGGCCGATCTATCTCGACAATCAGGCGACCACGCCGTGCGACCCGCGGGTGCTCGAAGCAATGCTCCCCTGGTTTGCCGAGCGTTTCGGCAATCCATCGAGCGTTGAGCACGCGTTCGGCCGCGACGCTGAGGCAGCGGTGGAAGAGGCGCGCGGCTTCGTGGCCGCCCTCATCGGCGCGGCGGCCTCCGAGATCGTTTTCACCTCCGGGGCGACCGAGAGCAACAACCTCGCGATCAAGGGCGCGGCCCGATTCGCCCGGTCCGTGGGAGATTCGCGCCGGCGCATCATCACCGTCGCGACCGAGCACAAATGCGTGCTCGAATCGATGCGCGATCTGGGCCAGGAGGGTTTTGCGCCGGTCTTTCTGCCGGTGGGCGCGGACGGGCTCCTCGACCCGGAGGCGCTTGGCGCGGCGCTTGCCGATCCGACGCTTCTGGTCAGCGTGATGGCGGTCAACAACGAGACCGGCGTGATCCAGGACATCCCAGCCCTTGCCGCGATGGCGCACGCGGCGGGCACCCTCTTCCACACCGATGCGGCGCAGGCCGGGGGGAAAATCCCGATCGATGTGCGGGCCTGGGATATCGACCTTCTCTCGCTCAGTGGCCACAAGATCTACGGCCCGAAAGGGGTCGGCGCGCTCTTCGTCCGCCGCCGCCCCCGCGTGCGGCTCACACCCCTTTTTTCCGGCGGCGGGCAGGAACGCGGCCTACGCTCAGGCACACTCCCGGCGCCGCTGGTCGTCGGCCTCGGTGAAGCCGCCCGCCTCGCTCTTGCGGAGTGCGAGGAGGATCGGGCACGGATCACCACCCTGCGGACCCGGCTGCTCGCCGCCCTCAGCGCCGCGGTCCCGGGGCTCAGGGTGAATGGCGCTCCGAATGCGCGGATCGCCGGCAACCTCAACCTCACCTTCCCCGAGGCGACGGCGGCGCGGTTGATGGAGGCTGCACCCGATCTTTGCGTGTCCACCGGCTCGGCCTGCTCCTCGGCGGCGATCGAGCCTTCCTACGTGCTTCGCGCGATGGGCCTGTCAACGGAAGAGGCGGGGCGCACCTTGCGCATCGGTATCGGACGATTTACCTCCGCCGCCGATGTCGATTTCGCCGCCACCGCCCTGGCCGCGGCCCATGCGGCCGCACTGGCGGCCTGAGGAATCCCCGATGCCGCGCATGACCTTCATTGAGCGCGATGGCACGCGCCGCGAGGTCGAGGCCCCCCTCGGCCTCTCGGTGCTTGAGATCGCGCATCGGCACGGGGTGGATATCGAGGGGGCATGCGAAGGCTCGCTTGCCTGCTCGACCTGCCATGTCATTGTCGATTCGGCTTGGTTCCGCAAGCTCGAGGCCCCGACCGAGGACGAGGAGGACATGCTCGACCTCGCCTTCGGGCTCGAGGAGACCTCGCGTCTCGGCTGCCAGATCGTGATGACCGAGGCTCTTGACGGGTTGGTTGTCCGCCTGCCCGCCGGCAGCCGCAATCTCCTCAACGACGGGTGAGGCGAGGCATGCGCGTCGTCGTCGCCATGTCGGGCGGCGTTGACAGCGCCGCGACCGCCGGCCTGCTCGCCGAGGCAGGGCATGAGGTGGTCGGCGTGACACTCCAGCTCTATGAAAGCGGGCCGCGCCGCCATCGCGGAGCCTGCTGCGCTGGCGAGGATATTTACGATGCCCGCCGCGTCGCCGATCATCTCGGCATTCCTCATTATGTGATCGACGCTGAGGCGCGGTTCCGCGCCGCCGTGCTCGAGGATTTCGCCGCGACCTATGCGGAGGGCGAGACACCGGTGCCCTGCGTCCGCTGCAACCAGAGCGTCAAGTTTGCCGATCTGTTTTCCCTTGCCCGCGATCTCGGGGCCGAGGCGCTGGCGACCGGCCACTATGTACGCCGGATCGAGGGGGCGGCAGGGCCGGAACTGCACCGCGCGCGCGACCTGGTGCGCGACCAGAGCTGGTTCCTCTTCGCGCTTACGCGCGCCCAGCTTGGCTTCTGCCTCTTTCCGCTGGGCGAGTTTCCAGACAAGACCGAAGTGCGCGGCGCGGCGGCCCGGCTTGGACTGCCGGTCGCCGGAAAGCCGGACAGTCAGGATCTCTGCTTTGCTCCGGATGGCGACTATGCCGCGGTCGTGGGCCGCTTCAGCCCCGAGGCGCTGGCGACCGGCGAGATCGTTGGCGTGGACGGGCGCGTTCTGGAGCGGCATGACGGCATTGCGCGCTACACGGTCGGCCAGGGCAAGCGGCTCGGCCGGGCTGCGATGGTGGCGGGCGAACGTCAGGTGGTGGTGGCGCTCGATGCCGGTCGGCGGCGCGTGATTGTCGGCCCGCGCGGCACGGGGACGCACAGGGTGATGCTCAGGGAGGTCAATTGGCTGCTCGACCCGCCGCCGGCGCAGCCCTTTCGCGCCACGGTGAAGCTGCGCGCCCGTGAAGCGCCGCAGCCGGCAACGCTGTTCGCGGATCGGGCAGAGGTGCTGCTTGATGCGCCCGCGCTGCCGGCGCCGGGCCAAGCTTGCGTCTTCTACGAGGCGAGCCGGGTACTCGGTGGCGGCTTCATCCGCCGCACGGTTGACTTGGCCTTTGCGGTGAAGGACATGGTGGGCGAAGGCGGATCGCGGGCAGCATGCTGACCGGCCCGCAAAACCTGTAGCGGCGTAGCTCAGCGGTAGAGCAGGGGAATCATAATCCCTTGGTCGGGGGTTCAAATCCCTCCGCCGCTACCGTGATTTCAACGAGTTACGTGCCGCTTTCCCCACTGGTTGGCAATTTCTGCCGCCGATGGTTGGCAGTCTTCGTCCGACGGATGTTCTTCACTGGCATGTCGATCGCTTCGACGGCCCCGGTTGCCAGCCGCTGCTGATTGGCGCTTCGGGTGTAGTACCGGGCCATATTCGGCGTGCGGTGGCCCGACAACGCCATCAGTTGATTCTCGCTTGCCCCGCCCTCGGCCGCCCAGCTCATCGCCGAACTGCGTAGGCCATGCCAGACCACGCCCTCCAAGCCCGCACTGCGGATCGCCGCGCCCGCGGCTTTCTGGAAGGCGTTCACCTCCCATGGTCTCCCGTCCGGCCGCGCGAGGATGGTCACGGGTGCCGGCGACAAGCGGGCGTTGGCGCGCTTGCGGCGGTCCAGGAGCAGCTTCAGGTCGGGATGGCACGGCACCCATAGCTTCACGGTGCCGTTGCCCTTCTGCTGAACGACATGGACGCGCTGGCCGTCATAGTCCGCCCAGGTCATCGCCACCTGATCCTGTCCCCGCTGCCCGGTGAGCGCTGCCATCGCCGCGGCGAGACGCCAATCGGGGGTTGCGACCTGCCAGAACTGGCGGAACTGGTCCGGCGTCCAGGCGAGATAGCCGCTGGTCTTCCGTTTCAGCCGCTTGGGCCGGAGCGCGGGGTTGTCCTCCCTCCAGCCGAGAGGATCGATGGCAAAGCTGAGCAGGATGGACAGCACCGTCACCACGCGATTCGCCTGACGAGCGTTCGCCACCCGCAATATCGCCCCCTTGATCTCGGGGTGTGGGATCTCGCGAAAGGCATAGCGGTCCCGAATCGCGGTTACGTGGCGCCGTAGCAGGCCGGCGACCGGAAGATTTCCATAATCCCGCTCGAGCGGCACCAGCCCCTTTTCGTAATCGACGCGCGTCGCCGGTTTCTTTTCGGTCCAAGCCGGATTATCGGGGCTTCGATAGCGGGCGATCAGGTCGGCAATGCTATGAGGGCGGACCTTTCGCTCCTCATTTTTTGCTTCTGCGGCGCGGTCCGCGGCTTCATGGGCAGTGTGGGCCCGCTGCCATGCGGCTGTCAGAGCCGCGATGTCCTCCGGATCGACCGGCCGACCGTCTTCGTCGCGCAGGCGCTTCCGGAACCCGTCCCGCCGATAATAGGCCAGCAGCTTTCCGTGATGCCGGAAGGTTTCAAGGTATTTGAGGTCCACCTTGGCCACTGGTTGCGAGGTCCCACTCGTCCGTGGCCGTGAGGGCCCGACGTCGATCGGCGCAATCGTTGTGCGTGCCTCGCTTTCGGTCAAGGTAGGCATCCAAATCCTCCCGATAATAGACAATTCGGCCTCGCGTCAGCCGAACCGGCGGAGGAACCTCACCGGCGGCCACTTGAGCGCGCAAGGTTGTCGAGCTGAGACCAACATAGGCCGCCGCCAAGTCCTCTGGCATTCCCCTCGGCCAGCCGGGCAGCGGACGATCAGGCATCAGAAATTCTGCTTTCCGTTGGCAACAATCGTGGGAATCTCAAGTTTCGATGAGGGAAGCAAAGGGATCGGCGACGGTGTCGGCGTCGCCGGCGAAGCGAAGGCGAACACCATGCGTGCCGGGCGAGCCGAGGATGACGAAGGGCGCGCGGGCATGGATGCGCCGCGCGGCCGCGAGTGTCAGGAACACCGTGCGACCGAAGACGGTTTGGCGGGGCATCTCGATGATCTCGCCATCCTTGTAGAGGAAGAAATAGCCAAGCTCGGAATCGGAGAGCGTCTCGACGACCATGCCCGTCCACATGGTGCACACCATGATGGTGAGCGATTTTTCCGTCGCACGATCGAGCAGCCGTTCCCACTGCACCGGCCGGGCGGGCAATAGCGTGAGCGGATCGAGCTCCGCGAGAGGGTCACGCTTCGGCGCGGGCGTGGGCGCCGGCGCGCGCTCCAAATACTCGATCAGATCGAGCTGCGCGATCATGCCGCGTTGCCGCTGCGCGGGCATGGTGGAATGAGCGGAACCCGGGGAACGCACCGGCGCGTGGCGATCGCGGTCGCCGGGAAAATCGATGACGGATCGAGAATCTTGCGAAAGCCGCCATCGAGCATGACGGCGACAGAAAAGATCGCGCCGTCCCGCGTGCGATAGATGCCATCGACGCGCCCGAGGCCATGCGCCGCGCCGGTGGCGTCAGGATTGGTGACGAACACGCGTTTGCCGGAGGGATCGCGCTCATAGACGAGCCCGCGAATAAGGTCGTTCATTCGGAAAGCTCCTCCGGGCGGCGGAAGGTCGCGGCATCGACCGGGATCACGGCGATGAACAGGGTGCGATCGTGGCGATCGACCCATCGGCCGAGGACCCAGACGCTGCGGCTGCTGCGCGTGTCGATCACTTGGCGCCGGCTGTAGTCCGGGATGAAACGCAACTCCGGAGCATCAAGCGGCAACTGGGCGATGAAGGATGGTGGCAGCGCGTTCATCGTGCGTATCGCGGGGCAATGCTGCGGAGATGCACGGAAAGACGCCGCGTGCCGGCGATGGCACGCTCGAGGCCGTACGCGGGCAGCGCGGTGATCAGCTCGTCGAGCGCGTCGGCGAGGACGAGGCAGTGATCCGACGTGCAGGACGGATTGGCGAGCGTGCGCCGCACGAGGAAGAGGATCGGGAATAGCGTGATCGGCGGGGCCTCGCGGGGCATGTCAGGCGCGCTCGCGGCGAAGAGCCCTGGGAAGCGCGAGGGCAAGGCCGAAGGGGAGGAGCAGATAGCGAATGAGACGCCGGACACGGCGATTGAGACGTCGGCGGCGGTAATGGCGGCGAGAGGACATTCGGGCCTCCATCGCACTTGCGATGGAGCATGTTTGTTTTACTAACCTTAGAAGTCGACTAAAATGTTTGCAGAACTAACATTCGGCATAAATAAAGGGGCTAATTCGATATCGGGGTTGGCCGCACTCATGGTGGCAGATCGATTGACGTGCGCTCATTCACGCGGTTGACCGGTGCTGCCGTGCCTCCTTTGTCCTTTGGCGCAACGCCCCGGCCACGACATCGCCCACCTTGTCATTGCAGGCGCAATCCTTACGTGAGCCCTCTTTTTACTCGGCCGCCGCTTGTAGTGCGCCGAGCGCGACGGTTCGGCTGGCGTTGAGAACCTCTATGCGCACCAGGCGGCCATTTTCGTCGAAATCGAAGATGACGTCCGGAGCGACTTCTTGCGACTCGTGCGTCGGGGCGTCGACAAGATGGACAAATAGGGCGTCCACCTCGGGATCGTAGCTGGTCCTCATCGGCGTGCCCCTCGGTCAAAGAATGCCGTCACGACCAGTATATCGTCTCCGTGCAGCCGATGCACAACGCGGAGCACTCGGCCGCCAGCCTCTGGGATAACCCGATAGGAACGAGTGAGGTCGGGCTGACGAGGATCGGGGCCGGTTCGCTCGGGCGCCCGGATCGTGTGCTCGATCCAATCCAACTGCAGGTTTCTTACCTTTAGGCCCTCGGCGGCGTGGATGGAAAGAATTAGGGCCATGCCGCTCTCCTATCGTGGCTTCCGGCATCGCGCGAGCAGGCGGCCAATTCGGCTCGCGCCGGCGCGAAGCTGGGCTCGTGCCTCGGCCGGCATGTCCTGCCAACGGCTCATCAGTCCCAACATCAGGCGCTCCGCATCATCCAGGGCGATGACCAATTCGCTTCGCCTTGGGGGCGAGTTTTCTGTTTCGTCGGGTTCTCGCCGGGCGATCACGAATCGGACTCCATATGGTCGGCACATCCGAAATGAGACGCGAGAAAACACTAGCTTTGTCAATAGCTTATTACGCCACATTAGAGGTTGGGCAAGGTCTCGACCGCCAAAGAACGGGGTTGACGTTCAGGCGCAACCCCCAGTTTCATGCGGATTCAGATTTAGGAGGCTGATGGTGGGGGAAGTCGTAGAATTACGCTGCGGATCTGCGCTTTTGCCTAGGCGGCTCCGCCAGCATCCTGACAACGAGCTCTCGCTGCTCCTCAGTGAGCCCTCGCCAGAAGTGGAGCCAGGCAAGTTCGTCAGGGTCCTTCACGAACTCGCCATTGCTTGGCGCTTCATCGGAAAGTCCGCGACGGAGCTCGTCGAGGGAGACACCTAAGACGTCAGCGAGGGCGGCCATAGTGTCTCGCCCGGGGGCAAACTTACCCCTCTCGATATTCGAGATCATTGGGCGGGAGACACCCACCTCGGCGGCGAGTTCCACCTGCGTCAGATTCTTCTTCTGGCGCAGCGTCCTGACCAAGGTGCCCATCATCTTTT
Organism: Acetobacteraceae bacterium; assembly: GCA_035509315.1. Lineage (GTDB taxonomy): Bacteria > Pseudomonadota > Alphaproteobacteria > Acetobacterales > Acetobacteraceae > JAKAWQ01. The sequence goes on from DATJLS010000033.1 coordinate 252,198, forward strand.
TTGCGTCGGCCATGCGGCCAATTTGACCGAAATCGCAAACACATGAGTTAGAAGAACTAACATTTGGCTTGACCACCAAATGTTTGCACAGCTAACCTCTTGGTATGGACGTTTGCGACCTGATCGAAAGGGCGGGTGGAGTGAGCAAGATGGCGGCCCTTTGCCGGGTAGACCATTCGACTGTCTGCGCCTGGAAGCGCGGGAATTTCCTGCCGGGGAACCGGGTAAGGCAAATTGCGGAACTCCTCACGATTCCCGTCGAGGCGCTTCTCCCGATGGTGCGCGCGCCCGTCTCGCGCAAAGCGTCCGCCATAGCGGCCCCACAGGAGGCCGCTTGATCGTGGCCCGCGAATTCGTTCGAAGATTTGGAAGGCCGTTCATGCCCGGGGAGATTCCTCGAGGGGAGCACGCTGCTTCTGCAACGATTCCGGCAGGAAGTCACGGAAAGCTTGTTCACACCGTCGGGAGGCCGTCTCGCCACGGCCAGTCGGTTCCTCGGGCGGTCTCCGACCGAAGTGCGGGAGGTTTGCTAATGACAGCCGCTGAAACAAACATTCTTTTCAGAATTGGGCCGCTTTCGAGTCCCGAGGGATTCGACAAACTCGCGATCCGCCGCGAGCGCGACGGGTCGCGAACACCAGTCAACAAATTCAGGCCGGAAGATTGGCCCTTGTTCCGCGAGCTATTTACAGCAGCTCCCGAAGAAGTTTTTGAAGCCATGCTTTGGTCTGACTTGGGGTCATTTCTGCAGGGATGCCGTTTTGGACTTCGACATGGACATTCACCGGACCCACGAAGCGGAATTCCTGATGGCCACTCGGATAAAGGATTAGGTGGGCCCGGAGTTTTTCTTCCTGAATCTTGCTGCCCGAAATGTGCTCGTCTCCAACAGTGCGTTCCGCGGTCAGTTCCTGCTGCCAGTGAAAATTTGCCAAGATCGTGGCCATTGGGATTCTCCGTCTTCGGTGCCGTCACGGAAACGATAGAACAGAACTCGCCGTTTCCCGAAAGGCCCCCGTCGGCAACGGACGCCCCATGCTCATGATGATTGGGGGCTATCCGGCGTCACGAAGAGCTTGTGGCCGCTGTCTGGAGGCTGCCTCGCCCGCGGCTGATCCGTTCCTCCGGGAGGTCACCTGATCATGCGGCGGCTTATTGGGCGGATGCTGCTTTGGTTCATTCAAGCCGAGAGAGAGGAACGGAGTCGCAGTGCATCCGGTCACACCATCCTGGCGTTCGATGCCGCATTCTGCACGCTGGATCAGCCGGATCCGCTGGACGTAGGCGCGTTCTATCTTACCCGCCGTGAGGCCGGCTGACCGTGGTCGAGCCGCTCCTTCGGGACGTGACGGAGTCCCTCATCCAGTCGGAACGGGACTATCTGGATCGTCTGGCGGAACGATATGAAGGGCTGGTCGGGGCCTGGCAGGATCGGGAAGAGGCTCGACAGGCCGAAGCAGCCCTATTGCAGTCGTTAACAGATTGTACGCGGCATCCGGCGACTTCACCCGAAGATTTTCGTCCCGGACTTGTTCAAGCCTGCGGGCGAGTGACTCTCGCTGCAGCACACCTGCCGGCTCCAGCTCGGTGACGAGCGCGGTGAAAAGCCCGAGAACGGCGGCCACGAGCCTGTCCTGGTCCCGACTCCAGCCATCCAAGAGGACCTCGACGGCGCCGGATGAAAAGTCACGCGGTGGAACGGTCATAGGAAATTCTTACGATTTTGAGACACAAAGACGAAACATCAAGGCAAGCCCTGGGATCTATCCTCGCATCGAAAGCTTGATCCCGCAACGAACAGTGGCGTCGGTCACGTGGAAGTCATCCGCATTTCCCCGGAGGCTATGGTGAGGGATTCGGCGGTGACTGCGCTCAAAACGGGATGGAAACTTGTGGTTCGCGATCTGGGCGGCGTGGAAGCGGTTGCATCTGCGACGCGGGCGACGCGATCTCTCGCCTCCGAGTACGGGAACGTCCATTCGGAGCGTTTCGTGCCGGTGGATATCGTGCTCGATGCCGAGCTGATCGGTGGATCGCCGCATGTGACCGCGGCGCTCGCGCGGACGCAGGGGTTCGAGCTGCTGCCGGTCGTCGCGCGGTCGGATGGCACGCTGGCGAAGGAACTCGCGCGGATCGGGCGCGATATCAGCGATCTTTTCACGCGGGCGGCGAACGCGCTCGGCGGCGGAGAGATCGGCGAGGCCGACCGCGCCGGGATGGTGCGCGATCTCGACGATCTGCGGCGCACGGCCGCCGAGGCGCTGATGCTGCTCGCGCCCAACCATCCTTCCCTGCCGCGAAAGGTCAAGTGACACGATGCCGCAGACGACAGCTCTTTCGGTCGAGGATCGCGAGCGATTCCCGATGCTGGCCGACCAGGTGCGCTGCTCCTCCGGCTACACGGAGGTTCGTGGCGGCGTGATCCGCCTCCTCGGCGCCGAGAAGCGCACGGCGATTGCCGCGCCGCCGCCCGCGCCGGCGAATGACACGAAGGCGTTGCCGCGCACGCGGCGCGTGCTGCAGGTGCTGCGCGCGCTCGTGGCCGACGGGAAAAAGTTGCCGCGGCCGTTGCAGCTCGCGCAGCTGGTCGATCCCAGATGCAATGTCGTCGAGCTGCTCGCGGCTTTCGGCGAGCTCGAGGCGCGGCGGCGCATCGCGGTGGTGAAGGGTCGGCGCGATCAGGGCCCGGTCTGGTGGGCGATCCGCATCCTCGATATCGGCGCCGTGCTGCGGACGGAAAATTGCCCGCCGGAAATCCAGCCGTGAGTCCGCCCGCGCCATGAGCGAGAGCGCGGGAGACTGGATCGCGGATATCTGGGAGGCATGCCGCGCGCTCACGCCGGTCGCGGCGCACGAGCGGCTCGCCGAGTTGACCGGGCAACATCGCGACGCGCCCACGGTGTGGGGCGCGATCGCGGCCTTCGCGCCGGTGATGGTGGATGGCGGGTATTTCCAGCTTCATCCGCGGCCCAAAAGCGCTGCGCGCGACCGGTGGTACTGGATTCTTGCGGTGCGGCGCTATCCGGAGATCGAAGTCCTTGGAACGCGGGAACGGACGCTGGAGGCCGCGACGATCTGGGCCGGCGAGGCGATCTGCGATCTCTTTGCCTGCGATCGGGCGCTTGAGAAAATTGTCGGGCGGCTCACGGGACAGGAAACGGCGATCGGCTATCCCGCGGACGGGCGCCTGACCGCGGAGCCGGTGCGCGTGCACGAAACGCCGCTCGCATGGCTCAGGGCGGGGCCACGCGGCGTTCTGCTGGCCGGCACGCCGAGCGAAAACGCGCAGTGGCTGCTGACGTGCGAGACGGGCATCGCCGCGTCCAGCATTCGGCACGCGGAATCGCTGCGAACGCTGATGGCCCGGCCGGTTCCGCCGATGCCGCGGCTTCTGGTGGCGGCGTGACCGAGAAAGTCATTCCACTTGAGGAAGCGAAGCGGCGCCGGCGCCGCGAGCGCGATGCGAGCGAGGAGAATTGCCCGGTGACGCCGCTCGGCCATCTCGCCGGGCGGTTTCTCTTCCTGGATGCGGCCGGGCAGCGGCGCGAGCTTGCGGCGCGACAGTTGGGCGTGCGCGCCGAGGTTGTCGCGCTGTTCCTGGGCGATACGGAATGGCTGGAGAAGAAATTTCCACGCATTTCGCTGCGGAAGGAAGAGGGCGAGACAGTCGAGACCGTGGTGGGATTCTCGATCGCCGCCGCGAGCGAATGGCTGATGACCCAGTGCCGCAAGCAAGGCATCTGGGGCGCGCTGACGACCATGCGCGGACCGGGGATCTGGACCGACGATGAAGGCGCGCCAGCGGTGCATTGCGGCGATGCGGTGTGGCTGCGCGGCGCGTGGCATGAGGCGGGCGCGAGGATCGACGGCATCATCTGGACCACCGCTGCGCCGACGCAGCGGCCCGGATCGACGTGCGGCGCCGAGACGGTGCGCGCGCTGCAGGAGGATCTGCGGCAGCTCTGGAATTTTCGCCAGCCGGGCGGGGAGATCATCTTGCTCGGGCTGGTGGGGGCCGCGCTCTATGGCGCGGCGCCGGACTGGCGGCCGAACGGCTTCCTGATGGGCGCGCCGCGCAGCGGCAAGAGCATGCTGCTGACGCTTTTGCGCGCGCTGGCGCCGCTGCATCACTACACCAACGACACCACCAAGGCCGGGCTTGAGCAGGCGCTGAACGATCGCGCCATGCCCTGCTTCATCGATGAGGCGGCCGATCGCGTCGATCAGCGCGGCGCGCAGGTGCTGATGGACCTGGTGCTTGCCTCGACGGGCGGCGAGGGCGCGCGGGTGCAGCGCGGCACGGCGAGCGGTGAAGGCCGGACGGCGAATGTGGTTGGCGCGGTGATCATGGCGAGTGTCGCACCCCCTGCCCTTCAACCGCAGCATCTCTCGCGCTTCACGCTGGTGGAGCTCGCGCGCGCGGATGCGGGCGCGGACCATCGCGGGCCGATGCTGGCTGCGATCCATCGCGCGAAGGCGGCCGGGCCGGGCGTGTGGGCGCGGGCGCTCGCCGGCTGGCCGCGCTATCGCGGCGCGCTCGATATGTTTCGCGCGGCGCTGTCGCGCGCGGGATGCGATCCACGCGAGATGGACCAGCTCGGCGCGGTGCTCGCCGGGCATTGGGTGCTGACCGAGGATGGCGTGCCGTCGAGCCTGATGGCGGACGGCATGGTCGGGGCGATCTCCGCCTATATCGGCACCGCCGAGGCCGTCGCGGCGGATGACGGGCCACGGCGCGTCTTGCACCATCTGCTGTCCTCGCTCGTGCCGCGCAATCGTTCCACGGAGCTCGCGCAGATCGGCATGCTGATCGAAGAGGCGTTCAAGCCCGATAGCGGTATCGACGGCGATACGCGTGTCGCGGCCGAGGTGTTGGCGCGCTACGGGGTCCGCGTGGTGCGCGCGACGGATATCTCCGACGGGTTCGGGCGCACGGTGCCGCGGCTTGCGGATGGTGACGGGGTCTGGCTTGGCCGATCCGTCAAGCCGTTGCATGCGATTTTCGGAGACAGTCCTTTTGCGGGGGATCGATGGCTTTACGAGGTGATGCGTGCGGAAACGGCGCGCGCGAGCCGCACCAATGTGCGTATTGGCGGCTACGCGGGACGTGCTATCTGGTTGAGTCGCGCCGACCTGGTGCCGCCCGACGATTAGCTGTGACGGGCTGTGAACCGAGCTGTTAAGCCTAACCGATTGAAAAGGTGGGGCTGTGAAGGTTGTGCGCGGATTTTGTCCCTTAAGCATTCGGATTCTCGGTGTATGCTTTCTTTTAGGGATGATTTTCCCTTCACAGTCTTCACAGCTTCACAGCCCAAGAAATAGAAAGGGTTAGCTGTGAAGGCTGTGAAGGCAGATCCGGAGCTGCAGCAGCGCCAGCTTCGAACCTCGGTGGTCGGCCGGCTTTTGATCGCGGGATCGCTGCATTCGGAGCAATATCAGGCGGCGATTGAGATCCATCGCGTTTGGACGGCAGTCACGCGGGCGCTCTTCGCGCGGGTGCAGTCCTACGAACGCCTGGGCCGCGTGATGACGCCAACCGATTGGACGCCTTCGCTGACGCGGGCTTATCGCGACCGGTATGCGCCATGGCGGGACGAGGCGAGCCAGACGCTCGTGCGGCATCGCCAGACGACCGCGGATGTGGTTTTCCTGGTCGCCGTGGACAATTGCGGGTGCCGGCAGGTGGCCGATCGGCTGCACATGGATCAGCGGCGGGTGCTGCGGATCGTGCAAAATAGCCTCTGGCGCTATGCCGAAATCGCCGAGTGGATCGAGCAGAAAAAATCGGCTTGACACCTGCCACGTTTCGCAGGCTAATTTTCCCATCGTTGGGAATTGCGCCCGCCACGGACACCGTTGGCGGGTTTTCTGTTTTCGGGGACAAGGTGATCGCGATTTCGGTGCATGCGGATATCGCGCCGGTGCTGCGCCGGCTCGATGAGATCGGCCGCAACCAGGCGCCGTTCGCGATCGCGCGGGCGCTGACCGACACGGCGCAGGAAGGCCGCAAGGCGATGACGGGGCGGCTGGCGGCGGTTTTCGATCGGCCGACGCCGTTCACGATGCGGGCGATCGGGATCGAGGCGGCGCGCAAAGGAAAGCCGCAGGCACGGATTTTCGTGAAGGACATCCAGGCACGCTATCTGCTGGCGGAGGAAATCGGCGGCGTGCGAACGCCGCGCGCCGGCCAGGCGCTGGTGCTGCCGGGCAAGGTCCGGCTGAACCGCTATGGCAACATGCCGGCGGGCTTGCTCAAACGCCTGCACGTGATGGCGGGCCAACCCGCGACACGGAGTGCCGGCGTCGCCTATCTGCCGGCGAGCGCGCCCGCCAATAAGGCCGGGATCGGCGGTTATTTCCGCCGGGCGGCCGGACACAAGCTCATGCGGCTCACCGTGTTCGAGGCGGTCGCGCACTATCGCGCGCGGATGCAGTTCCGCGAGACCGTCGGCGCCGCGGTGCGCGGCGGCATCGTCGCGCGGCTCCGGCAAAGGCTCGGCGAAGCGATCGCTTCCGCCCGGTAGGCCCGGGTCCTTCCCAGGCGGGGGCGGCAACCACGGGCATTTCGCGCCCCGGTGGGGTGCACACTTTGTTCATTCCAAACAGAGGCTTACCTTGTCACTCGCGTTGTCCACCGAGAGCGATCTGAGGCTGACGAAGCGAGAGCTGCACCTGAAGCTCGGCGTGTCGCGCCCGACGCTCGATGCGTGGATCGACCGCTATCCGGATTTTCCGATCGTCGAGCGCGGCACGAACGGCACGCCCTACCGGTTCGATCCGGCGGCGGTGATTGCGTTCCTTCGGGCCAAGCAGGACGAGCAGGCCAAGCGCAATGCCGAGCGGGACGAGCAGCTCGCGCAGCTCGTGCTGCCGCTCGACCGGCCGGGCAGCGAGCCCGGGAAAATCATCTCGGCGGAGGAGCGGCTCAAGGAAGCGAAGGCGAACGCGGCGGAAATCGCGCTCGGCAAGGAGCTCGGGACGCTCGTGCAGGTGGGCCCGCTCGAGGAAAAGCTCCTGCACACGTTCGGCGAGCTCAACCGGCATTTGACTTCGTTCATCCGCCAGCTCGCCCGCGAGCAGAACTGGCCGGAGCCGATCCTGCTCGATGCCGAGCGGCGGCTGGCCGAGATGCAGCGCGGGTGCCGAAGCGGGCTCGCCGAGTATCTCAACCCGATCGAGGCTGAGGCGCATGTCGCACATCACAGCGCCGCCTAGGCCGATTCGCTTCGCCGATCCGGGCCCGATCATCCATCGGGCACTCGAGGCGTTCCTGCCGAGCGAGCGGATCTCGGTCGCGGAGTATGCGGCGCGGCATCGCTGGCTCAACAATCAGGGCGGCGGACATGTCGGGCGCTGGCGGCACGAGGTGACGCCCTATCTCGTCGAGCCGATGGAGGCGCTGACCAGCCGCGGGCATCTGACGACGGTGGTGGTGGGGCCGGCGCGGTCCGGCAAGACGGCGATCGCCGAGAACTGGCTGCTGCAGAGCGTGGGCGCCGATCCGGCGACGATGCTTTGGTATCTCTCGAGCGATCCGAGCCTGAAGAGCTACGTGAAGCGGGAAATCAACCCGATGATCGAGCTGCATCGGGAGGAGCTGAAGCGAAGGCAGGGCTCGATGCCGGCGGACGATTCGCTCAGCTTCAAGCGGTTCCGCGGCATGAGCGTGGAATTCCTGACCGCGGCCTACAACAACACGATCAACAAATCCGCCCCCAGGATCGTGGCCGACGAGCTCGATGCCTATGACCCGGCGCTCGGCGATGCGGCTTCGCTGCTCGACCTGCGGCGGCAGACCTTCGGACAGGAATCGATGCTGCTGGCGGTGAGCCATCCGGATCTCGCCGGCGGCCTCGACGAGACGAAATGGACCGCCGGCGTGATGAAGCTCTACGCGGCGAGCGACCGGCGCATCTGGTGGTGGCCCTGCCCGCATTGCGGCGCCTGGTCGAGCCCCAACCCGGCGGCGAGCCGGGTGATGGTGCTCGATTGGCCGGCGGAGGCCTCGCTCGAGGAGATCGAAGCGAGTGCGAGGCTGGTTTGCCCGACATGCGGCGGGTTGGTCGAAGATCGCGAACGGGCGGCGATGAACCGGCAGGGGCGGTGGGTCGGGCTCGGCCAGGCGGTCGACGAGGATGGCACCGTGACGGGCGAGCTCGTGCCGCGAAAGATTGCGGGGTTCTGGATCGTCGGGCTGATGTCGCCCTTCATCATCGGCGGCATCGGGGCACTGGCCCGTGCGCTCACAGAAGCGCGCAGGGAGGCCGAGGCGGGCGGGGACCAGCGCAACCTGCGGGACGTGACGGTGAAGCGCCTGGGCGTGCCCTACGACAGCCCGAGGAGGGTCGGCAGCCTCGATGCCGCCACGCTGGCGGCGCGGGCCGAGCCCGAGCTCGCGCTCGGCCAGGTGCCGGCGGGCGTGCGGTTCCTGACAGCGGCGGCGGATACGCAGGCCAACCGATTCGAGGTGCTGGTGCGTGGCTGGGGGCGGCGGGGCGAGAGCTGGGTCGTCGATGTGCTCCGGATCCCGGCGGACCCGGCGGTGAGCGCCGAGGATTGGGACAAGCTTTTTTCCACGCTGCTCGGGCTCGCCTATCCGCTGGCGGATGGCAGCGGGCGGAAGATGCGGGTGCGCGGGGCCGGATTCGACGCCTACGGCGCGCCGGGTGTGACGCAGCTCGCCTATGACGCCTGGCGGCGGTGGCGGGCGGGGCGGGGCGTGGTCAGACTTGGGCGCGTGGACGGGCGCGACGTGTGGAGCCTGATGCCGATGAAGGGGATGCCGAGCCTCGCGGCCGCGCGGCTGCAGGTGGTCTATCCGGACACGGCGCGGCGGGACCGGCGGGCCTCGGCAGGCGGCCAGGTGCCGCTCGCACAATTCGCAGCCAATGCCTTCAAGGACGATCTGGCGGGGCAGCTCGCCCGGGCCGATGCGGGGCCCTGGGCGGTGCATTTTCCGGCGGCGCTCAAGAGCAAGGAACCGCCGCATGCGTGGTTCGAGCAGCTCGTAAGCGAGACGCGGCGGCCGAGCGGCGCCTGGGCGAAGACGGCGAGCGCGGCACGGAACGAGGCGCTCGACCTGATGGTGATGACACACGCGATCGCGCATCTGCACGGGCTCGCGCGGATCGATTGGGACCGGCCACCCGGCTGGGCTGCGGAGTGGGGCGCGAATGGGGGTGTGGTCAGGGGTGGTGGGGCTTCTAGTTGTGAAGAATCTCTACCCATGCCTGCAAGGGGATCGGCGATCCCAGTCAGTATGCCCAGAGTTTCGGCAGGCCTCGTTGCACGGCTGGTTTAGCGTTAGCTCCTTTTTGTTGGACTCCAATCAACCGTGCAGGTTACATCCATTTGAGGACTTCCGGGGAGAGGATTTGCCCAATTAACTACTATAGAATCACCGTCTTTCGAATGCCATACCGTGTGTATTAATCCACCTGGACGGTTATCGTCAGAGTTCTCCACGGGTTGTCCGTCGGCCTTAACCATTGCTTGCCCGAAAGGTGGGCATTGTTCGCGTGGGATGATCAGTGTGATCTGGACTAGTTTTTTTTGCTCGTTTAGTAGAAAATAGACCGTGCTATCAAAGTAAGAGGATAATGATAACTTCCAGTCAGCGACCGAACTCGGATGATCGGGAGTCTGTCCAGTTGGGCTGATTATCGTTGGCCCCTGGTACTTTGCCTTCTCTTGGTTTGTTGTAGTCTGCAGAGACAGTTTCTGAGATCGAGCAGCACTTTGGAGTGTGTCCTCGCTCATATTCCAACGAGTAAATTCCCAGTTCGCACGAGCTGCAAAGGAAATTGCGAGAAAAAATATTGCTACTAGCGCGCTGATCCGCCGCATATGTCCATCTCCGCTGCATTCGGCGAGCTAACCTGAGGTAAGCTGGCCATTTTTCTTCCTCGCGTAAATCCCATCGACAACCTGGGCCGCCCTTGCACGGAGCAGTTCGGTTGCTAAACCATAACGAAGAGTGGGTGGTTGAGTGGAACAAATTTCGGTGAGCACAGCTCGAGTATTTCAAAAAGGTGTTCTAGGATTGAAAAACCAACAGGTTAGGTGGAGTAAAATCAGCTGTATATATCCACGAGCGGGGTAGGACGATTCGGTTCTCCACGGCGATACACAGGACTTTAGAATAGCTCCCTACTATCCCAAAGTCGGGGAGTAAGTGACTAATAACAATCTGGTGCTGCAGTTTCTTCTATTAAGGAAAAAGAATGAGCGGGAGCTGGCCTTACATCACGACGTATGGGCCGGATCCGCCCGTTCCGGACTGGCTGCGGGGTGTGTCGCGGGCGGTGCTGGAGCAGTGGCTCGCGCAGGCGCGGGGCGCGCTGGTGAGCCTGACGACGGGGACGCAGGCGGTGCGGGTTTCCTATAGCGAAGGCGGTGGGAGCCGGCAGGTGGAATATACCCGTGCGAATATCGGGGATCTTCGGGCCATGATTCGCGAGCTCTCGAGCGCTCTTGGGCATTCCCGGCGGCGGGCGATCGGGGTGCGGTTTCCGTGAGTGCTGCGCGGGTGAGGATCGGGCGCGTGCGGCCGAAGGCGGCGCTGGAGGGACCGGCAGGCGATTTCTTCGCCTATGACGCGGCGAATCTCTATGGCCAGGAAATGTCCGCCTGGTTGCCGTGGTTGCGGAGCCCGGATACCGAGATCGACTTTACGCGCGATCGGGTCGTCGCCCGAACGCGTGACCTGGTACGCAACGACGGCTGGGCGACGGGCGCGGTCGGCCGCACGCTCGACAACACCATCGGCGCCGAGCTGCGGTTGCGGGCGATGCCGGACCATCTCGCGCTTTCGCGCGTGGCGCCGGCGATGGACGCGACCTGGGCGGATGAGTTCGCGGCCGCGGCCGAAGCGGAGTGGCGGCTCTGGGCCCATGATCTCGGCGGTGCCTGCGACACGGCGCGCACCCTGACCTTTCCGCGCATGGCACGGCTTGCCTTGCGGCATGCGCTGATCGATGGCGAGGCGCTCGCCGTGCTGGGCTGGGAGCCGGAACGCGTGGGTGCCGGGGCGCATTATGCGACCTCGGTGCAGGTTGTCGATCCGGACCGGCTGAGCAATCCCGACGAGATGGTCGATACAGAGCACCGCCGCGGTGGGGTGGAGATCGACGAGGCGGGCGCGCCGCTCGGCTATTGGATCCGGCGGGCGCATCAGAACGATTGGTATGACGCGGCCGAAAGCATGGTCTGGGATTTCGCGCCGCGGACGACACTCTGGGGCCGGCCGGTGACGGTGCATTATTTCGATCCGGACCGGGCCGGGCAGCATCGCGGCGTCGGCGTTCTGGTGCCGGTGCTGGCGCGGTTGAAGATGCTTGGGCGCTATGACGCGGTCGAGCTGCAGCAGGCGGTGCTGCAGACGGTCTTCGGCACCTTCGTCGAGAGCCCCTATGACGCCGACCAGGTGCGGATGGCGATGGAGAGCCCGGAGGACCAGCGCGAGCTTTCCTACTACCAGGCGCTGCGGGATGCGTTCCATCAGCAGCGACAGCTCATGCTGGGCGGCGTGCGGATCCCGACGCTGGCACCGGGCGAGAAGATCGCCGCGGTGAGCCCGCAGCATCCGGCGCGGAATTTTACCGACTTCGAGCATGCGATGCTGCGGAATGTCGCGGCGGCGATCGGCGTCTCGGCCGAGCAGGTGACGCAGGATTGGAGCCGCACGAACTATTCGAGCGCGCGGGCGGCGATGCTCGATGCGTGGAAGACGCTCGGCCGCATCCGCGGCAATTTCACGCAAGGCTGGTGCACCCCGATCTATGCGGCCTTCCTCGAGGAGGCGATCGATCGCGGCCGGGTGCCGCTGCCGGCGGACGCGCCGCCCTTCGAGGAATGGCGCACGGCCTATGCGCGCTGCCGCTGGCTCGGCGTCGGGCGGGGCTGGATCGATCCTGTGAAGGAACGGCAGGGTGCGGTGCTCGGGCTGGATGCCGGGTTCTCGACGCTGGATGCGGAATGCTCGGAGATGTCGGGCACCGATTGGCGCGAGATGCTGCATCAGCGGGCGCGGGAAGTCGCGTTGATGAAGTCGCTCGGCCTCAAGCTGCCGGACTGGGCGGCAAGCGATCCGGCGCAAGTGGTGGAACGGAAGCCGCCGCCCGAATGAGCCACGATCGGTTTCCGCATCTGGCGCAGCGGCTTTTCAATGTGCCGCTCGCGATCCGCCCGGAGAAGGCGGAGATCATTGTGGCGGCGTTGGCGGACCGGCTCGGGGTGACACGGCTCCGGCGCGGTGACGGATCGCTGATGGCGCTGGCGCCGATGCTCGCGGCGGCGGACGACGAAGAGGGGCGCGAGGCCGCGAGCGGATATGATCTCGTCGCCGGTGTCGCGGTGATTCCGGTGTGCGGCACGCTCGTCCAAAGGCTCGGCACGCTGCGGCCCTTTTCCGGAATGACCGGCTATGACGGCATCCGGCAGAATTTCCTCGCCGCGCTCGCGGATGGGAAAGCAGGCGCGATCATGCTCGATATCGACAGCCCGGGAGGCGAGGTCGCCGGCTGCTTCGATCTCGCCGACACGATCTGGCGCGCACGGGGATCGAAGCCCGTTTGGGCCGTGGTGAACGAGATGGCGTGCTCCGCGGCCTATGCGCTGGCGAGTGCCACGGATCGCATCACCGTGCCACGCACCGGCGTGGTGGGCTCGGTCGGGGTGATCGCGCTGCATGTCGATCTTTCCAAGGCGCTCGAGGAAGCCGGGATCACGGTGACGCTGATCCAGTACGGCGCGCGGAAGAGCGACGGATCGGAAGTGATTCCGCTCGCGCCCGAGGCTCGGAACCGGTTCCAGACGGATATCGATGCGGTGGGCAAGCTTTTCGTCAACACGGTCGCGCGGAACCGCAAGCTCGATGCCGCGAAAGTCCAGGTGACGGAAGCCGGGACGTTCCTCGGCGCCGCAGGCGTCGCGGCCGGGTTCGCGGATGGGGTGATGGCGCCGGACGAAGCGTTCCGCGCGCTCGCGCGCACGATC
>DATJLS010000034.1:0-3030 GCA_035509315.1 Acetobacteraceae bacterium
TTAGCATGCGCAGCCGCACGCGGCTACCCAAGCGGACCAGTGCGCTACGAAACAAGGCGCACGCCCACGCCCATCGATGCGCGGCAAAACGGTCAGGCTGCGACGCCGAGAACGTGCGGCTCGGCGAGCTCGGCCTCCGCCTGCAGCCAGTCATCGAGAGCGGAACCGTCGCGCCCGCCGCGCCGCTCGTAGAGTTCGTAGGCGCGCAGGCGGATTCTTTCTTCCTTCTCGTCGAAGCTCGAGTCCAGGCGGCGGAAAAGCCTCTTCCATTCCTCGATGCTCAGGAGCGGCGGAAACTGCCCGCCACGCTGAGTCTTATTTCCGCCGTTCGCCCAAAACGTGGGAAGAATCTGCTCCTTGCCCGTTTCGATGTCGCGGAGCACGAGGAGAAACGGGTCGAAATCCTCGCCGCCCGCGAGCCGCGTTCCCAGTCGAATCGCCCGGGTGACGATGAAGCCGCGCTCCTTCGCGCCGGGGTCGTTGGCATGCGTGTGGTCGATTCTGTAGTGAAGTTCCTTGCCGCATTTCTTGCAAACGCCGATCGCCCGCTGTTCGGACACAGCGACGGCTGCTTCCCAAATCGAAATCGTCCTCGTCGAATGGCCGTTTGGACAGCTGATCCGAGAGGTCATCGTTAACCTCCCTCGCGGCGGCCTTCTTCGGTCGCCTCGATCGCCATAAAGTTTACATCCGATGGTTTGGATTCTGTCGTCCTCTTTGCATCGTTTTTTTGTCGGCTTGAACCGATGCGGACAAATCTGCGGCCTGAGGCGCTGCAAGCGCATCGAATAGCGATCTGAGCCTGCCCCGGGGCCGCTTGCGAGACGCCTCAACCATGCTCGGCCCACAGGAAACACTGCGAAGGAGAAATCATGTCCAGGAAACTCGAAGGCAAGATCGCGCTCGTCACCGGAGGCTCGCGCGGCATTGGCGCCGCGGTTGCGAAGCGACTGGCTGCGGATGGCGCGGCCGTCGCGATCACCTATACGAAAGGCGCGGACGCGGCTGCGTCGGTAGTGAAGGCGATCGAGCAGGGCGGCGGAAAGGCCATCGCGATTCGGGCCGACGGAACGGACGCCGCTGCCGTGAAGAGCGCAGTCGAGAAGACGGCCGCCACGTTCGGCGGAGTCGACGTGCTTGTAAACAACGCCGGCACCGCCATCCCGAAGGGATTCGAGGAGACCACACTCGAAGAGATCGACCACATGCTCGACCTCAACGTCCGCGGCATCTTCGTTGCCACGCAGGCCGCGCTGAAGCACATGAAAAAAGGCGGCCGCATCATCACGATCGGCTCTTGCGTAGGCGAGCGCATGATGACTCCCGGCCTGGTGGCGTACTCGGCGACGAAGGGAGCGGTAAAGATGTTCGCGCAGGGACTTTCCAGAGAGGTTGGCGCGCGCGGCATCACGGTCAACAACGTCCAGCCGGGTCCGATCGACACCGATCTGAATCCCGCCGCGGGCGATTGGGCGACGCCGCAGAAAGCCGCGACAGCGCTCAACCGCTACGGGACCGTGGATGAAGTTGCCGCGCTGGTCGCGTTTGTGGCCAGCCCCGAGGCGTCGTACATCACCGGCGCGAACTTGACCGTCGACGGCGGCACCAACGCATAGAAGCTGGTGTCTTGCAGCGCTGGCCTCTGGCCGGCTGATTTCAGGCAGCGCCTGCGGAAAGAAAGAGCCGGCGAGGCGTCTCCCGGCAGATCGAAGCTCTGAGGCTGATCAACTCGCGCGGCGTTTAGTTCGACGCGGCGGGAGTCTTGCGCCACTTGAGGGTGGCCGGGCGCCCTCGGAGGAAACTGCCGCTGGCATCGATCGCGTTGTCGTGAACGGTTCCAACGAGGTTGATGGTTGCGACCGGGCTGCCGTCGGGCTTTTCGCTGTGCATCTCGATGTTGATGTCGCCAGACGCGGCAACGTCGCCTTTCAGAAACATGGTGATGCCGGCCTCGGGCGCCACCAGCCACTGACCCGTAATTTTGCCGCCACGGATCGTTCCCTCCGAGCGGTAGCACCGCTCCGGCTCCTTGGGCGTCCTGCCGTAGCAAACCTGCCCGGAATACACGCCGTCGTACGCGGCGACGCCGGCAGTCGTTGATGCTGCCCCAGCAACCGGAACCGATTGCGCCGACGCGTGCTGGACTTTGATGGGGGCTTCTGCCGGCTTAGCTTCCGGCGCGCTCGCTGGATGTACGGCCGTTGCTGTGGGCGTGGGATTCTGAACGGCGGGTTTTTCGTCGGCCGCTTTCGCCGGCTCAGGCGCAGGCGGCGCGGCTGGCGCAATCGGGCTCGGCTGCGTTATCTTGACTCGCTCGTTGCTGGAGTAAGCCCAATAACCGCCGCCCGCGAGCAGCAGCACGACGAGCAGGCCAGCGGCGATCCATTTTGCGTTGTTGCTCTTGCCGGCTTCGGGCCTTGGGGCAGGAAGAGCGCCCGCGCCTTCCGCTTCGGTGATCGAGAAAGTTCGGACGGGATGCTGGATGTTCTTGTAGCTTTTTTCCCCTAGCGACAGAAACGAAAGCGACAATTTGTTCCGCACCTGGTCATGAACGCTGCCCGAGATGCAGACTCCGCCGGGCTCCGCCGCCGTCTGCAAACGCGCGGCGACATTCACGCCATCGCCCATCAGGTCCTGTCCCTGCTCCATCACATCGCCGAGGTTGATTCCCATTCGGAATCTCACCTGGCGGGAGGGCGGCAGCTGGTCGTTGCGCGTGCGCAAGGCGGCCTGGATATCGGTCGCGCACCGTACGGCTTCGACCGCGCTGGCGAACTCCGCCAGGATGGCGTCGCCAGCCGTGTTGAAAATGCGGCCGCGGTGCATCGCCACGAGGGACTCGAATACTTTCTTGTGGCCTCGAAATGTTTTGAGCGTCTGCTCTTCGTCCTCGCCCATGAGCCGGCTGAATTCGGCTACGTCTGCGGAAAGGATCGTGGAGAGTTTGCGGACGAGTATCTGCGAACTTGAGTTGGTGGGCTCGTTGGGCATGTGGGTCGCTCCAGGTCGAACGCGGGGCGTATCATAGCA
>DATJLS010000035.1:0-43640 GCA_035509315.1 Acetobacteraceae bacterium
CGCTTGCATAACGCAGACCTTCCCGCCGATACTGCAGGCGAGTGATTTCAGTCCAGGGCATCGTTGGTTCCGTCGCGGCTCGCAATCCGATTGAATCACAACCCGCTGAAATCACTCAACCCTTTCTCAGTCAGACACTCAGAGACTGTTCGAGAATGCGACTGTGGCGGTCGTCCGACGCGTCTTTCTGCGCTTCCGGTGCTCACGGCCCTTTTGTTTTGGCGATCAATTTCATGACTTCCCCTTGGGCTTTGGCGGATCGCTGCGCTTCTCCGCCAGAAGCCATATTGATCTCAAGGCCGCTTCGCTCCGGTTCTCGAAAGCCGCATTCTCAAACAGTCTCTCAGGTCTCCTGTTCGGGGGCGGGGGCGGAGTTCAGCAGGATATAGCGCTCAATGCCGATCTGCCGGATCAGATCATCCTGGCGATCGAGGAAATCGATGTGCTCCTCTTCGTTTTCCAGGATTCTCACGAGCAGGTCACGAGAGACGAAATCGCGCACGCTCTCGCAATGGGCAATGCCCTCGCGCAGGTCGATCAGCGCCTTTTCCTCGATCGCCCGGTCGGCCTTCAGGATCTGCGCGACATCCTCGCCCACATGGATCGGGTTGAGCCGCTGCACGTTCGGCAGCCCGTCGAGGAGAAGAATGCGCTTGATGAGCTCGTCCGCATGCTTCATCTCCTCGATCGATTCCGCATATTCGTGCTGGCCGAGTTTTGTTACGCCCCAATGCTGCAGCGTCCGCGCATGCAGGAAATATTGGTTGATGGCCGTCAGCTCGTTGGTGAGCTGGGTATTGAGGTGCTCGATCACCCCGGCGTCGCGCAGCATCGTCCCCCTCGCCGTCCGATATTGGAAAACCTTCCTCCCGAACGGAGGCTTGGGCAAGCGGCTATGGAATCAGTCCGCGCTTTGGGGCTCCGGCAGGGCAAATCCCTCGCCGCGCAACAAGGCCACCAGCGCCTTGACGCATTGGCCGCACTGGGCGCGGCAGCCGCAGCTGGCATAGACGCTGCTGGGCTTGGTCGTGCCGGCCGCGGCGGCGGCCTGCCTCACCTGACGGTCGGTCAGCGCATTGCAGAGACAGACATACACGGCGGCCGGGTCCTTGCCTGGGCGGGGCGCTCTATAGCCGGTCGAGACATTTCTGTAAATGCGAATGAATCGCATATCTGCCATTGCCGGCCGGCCCAAGTCCCGAAGCCGCCAGATCCGGGGTCTTCGGAGGGCACGGAGAAAGAGGGTGTCGCCCAAGGTCCCGCATTGCGGATATTCATTGCGAAAATACCGTACCAGGAGAGGCAGCCACCATGAAGGAAGGCGCAATGGCGGATCCGGCCCGGCTCGCCCAGTTCGTTGACAAAATGGTCACCGACCTCGGCGCGGCGCTTGGCGTCTCACTTGTGCGGATCGGCGACCGGCTCGGGCTCTATCGCGCGCTGCATGAATTCGGGCCGATGACGCCGGCCGAGCTTGCCGCGAAGGCGCGGATCGCGGAGCGCTATGCGCGCGAATGGCTCTGCCATCAGGCGGCCTCCGGCTATCTCTCCTATGATCCGGCGACCCTCCGCTTCACGCTCTCGCCCGAGCAGGCTATGGTGCTCGCCGAGCCGGAGAGTCCCGTCTTCCTGATGGGCGGATTCGACAGCGCGGCCGCAATGGCCGAAAACGCGGAGGCGGTCGAGGCGGCCTTTCGCACCGGGAAAGGAGTGGCGTGGAGCGAGCAGCCGCCATGCGCCGTTTGCGCCTCCGCCCGTTTCTTCCGGCCCACCTACCACAACAACCTCGTCGCCTCCTGGCTGCCGGCGCTGGAAGGCGTGGCGGCGAAGCTCGAAGCCGGCGCCATGGTCGCCGATGTCGGCTGCGGGCACGGAGTCTCGACCGTCATCATGGCCGCTTCATTCCCGAACTCCACCTTCGTTGGCTATGATTTCCACCCGGAATCGATCATCCAGGCGCGGAGCCATGCGGCAGCGCATGGTGTCACGGGAAACACGCGTTTCGAGGTGGCGCTGGCCGATGACTTTCCCGGGCATGAAGATTACGATCTCATTACATTCTTCGATTGCCTGCACGATATGGGCGATCCCGTCGGGGCGGCACGCCATGTCCGGGAGACGTTGAAGCCGGACGGCACATGGATGATCGTGGAACCGGCGGCCGGCGACCGGCTGGAGGACAACCTCACTCCCGTCGGCCGCATCTGCTACGCTGCCTCGGCCATGGTCTGCGTGCCGACCTCGCTCGCGCAGCCCGTGGGCGCTGCCCTGGGGGCGCAGGCGGGATTCGAGAAACTCTCGGCGGCCGTCGGAGAGGGCGGATTCGGCCGCGTACGCAAGGCAATCGAGACGCCTTTCAACATGATCCTCGAAGCCCGCCGCTGACATCCGCGCCCGCCGCCGCAGCTGCGAAGGAAGGCGCCCAAAGCCGAATTTTGTTGCAAAACCGGCGCATCAAGGCGAACCATGGACATGCCGCCAAGACGTCGAAGGGGCTTCCGGGCGGGATTGTCCTGCGGATTTCGGCGAAGCCGGGGTCGCCGCAGGATTTCGGAGGCCGCCGTATCCGTCCGAAAAAGCAAAGACCGAGCCTCGCCAGCCTGGCTGGACGGGCCCGGAACAAAAACTCTCGGGAGGGTAAAATGACGTCCCTGGTTTCGCTTTCACTCAGTATCGCCGTGCTCGGAGCCATCTGGGCGTTTCTCTCGCTCGGTCCCCTGAGCGGCTTTCTCCTGGTCTGGGCCGGCTTCATTGCCTGGGGCTGCTTCTTTCACACCGGCGGCGACAGCCACGCCTTCGCGAAAACCGTCGTCGGCACCGCCTACGGGGCCGTGATCGCGTGGATCGCGCTGCAGATCATCGTCCATGTCCCGATCCCGGCGCTCGGCACCGTGTGGCCGGCGATCGTTGTCGGCGTGACGGTCTTCTTCCTGGTGATCGTCGCCTCGGCCGAGCTTCTCTCGGCGGTCCCCGCCAATGTCTATGGCTACGCGGCGGTCGTCGCCTATTCCCTGTCCGCGACCTCGACCGCCCCATCGACCGGGCCGCTCTACAATCTCTCCTCGGCGTCGTTCGCGAATCCCCTGGTGCTGCTGATCGTTTCGATGGTGGTCGGCGCGTGCTTCGGCTACGCGTCCGGCTGGCTCTCCAAGGCGCTCACGAAATCCTCCGCGGCGACGGCCTAGTGTCCCGACTCGTAAATATCGTCATCATGCGTCGGGACACTCGCTCTTTGTTTTCGGTGGCCTGCTGGTCCCTGAAATGCGGAGGCATTTCAGGGGCAGGACACTAGCGCCGGCTTCCACAGGAAAGCCGGCCCAGAGCTCTTTGTCTCAGCGCCCGATTCACGCGGCTTAAAGCGCTCGCTCCGCAAGTCACTTTTCTCCGCGATCGGGCACCAGATCGATATGGCTTCTGGCGGATCATTTCAAAACCCGCCAGAAGCCGCAAAGTCGAGCCCGAACCGGCGGACCGTTTTCCGCCCCGTCGAATTCCCGCGCTTTCCACTTCTCCAGTCCCGGCGCCCCGCGCCCGGCGCGTGTGAAATTCGGCGAGACGGCTTGACAAAACATCGTCCTGCCGGAGAAATCCAGGCTCGCCGCGCTGTCCCGGCCTGCTCAGGCCGCCATGGTGCAGCGCATGGCTTATGGCTTGATGATGCGAGCCGGGCTGCGTCCATCGCCATGCCCCCGGCTCGCTTGCACTCGGAACAGATGAAACGATCCGGAGGACAACGTGACACGCACGAGCCATCCTGCCCCTGCCGCCCGCTCCACGCATCATCCTGCTTTTCTCGGCCTCGCGGCGACGATCGGTCTCAGCTTCGCCTTGGGGGTCGGCCCCGCGCGCGCCGACAGCCTGACGAGCGCGCCGTTCGGCACGTTGCCCAACGGCACGGTGGTGCAGCAATATACCATGACGAATGCGCAAGGCCTCAGCGTCAGGTTCCTTTCGCTCGGCGGCTGCATCACCGAGATCGACACGCCGGACCGCAACGGCCATTTCGCCGATATCGTGCTCGGCTATCAGGACCTCGCGGGTTATGATTCGAACAACACCTATTTCGGCGCGATCGTCGGCCGCTACGCCAACCGCATCGCCAAGGGCACCTTCACGCTCGAGGGCAAGACTTATCACCTGCCCATCAACAATGGCGTGAACTCCCTGCACGGCGGCACTGTCGGGTTCAACACACAGATCTGGCAGGTGACCTCGAAGCCGGTGAGCGACGGCGTCGCCGCTTCTCTGACTTACACGAGCCCCGACGGACAGGATGGCTATCCCGGCACGCTCAGCGTCACGGTGACGTACACCCTCACGGACTCGAATGCGCTCCGCATCGACTATCAGGCAACCACAGACAAGCCGACGGTGGTGAACCTCACCAACCACTCCTACTTCAATCTTCGCGGCAACGGGTCAGGCTCGGCGCTCGACGAGCTCGTGCAGATCAATGCCGATTCCTATACGCCGACCGATGCCACCCAGATCCCCACCGGCGCGGTCGAGCCCGTGGCCGGCACCCCGATGGATTTCCGCAAGCTCACGCCGATCGATGCGCGCATCCGCGAGCCCTTCCAGCAGCTCATTCTCGCCCAGGGCTATGACCATAACTGGGTCCTCAACAAGCCGCGCCCCGATGCGCTCACCTATGCCGCCAAGGCCTATGATCCCGAGACCGGCCGCATCCTCACCGTCTTCACGACCGAGCCCGGCGTTCAGCTCTACACCTCGAACTTTTTGAACGGCTCGCTGATCGGATCGTCGGATACCGTCTATCGCCAGGGGGAAGGTTTCACCTTCGAAACCCAGCACTTCCCGGATTCGCCGAACCACCCCAACTTCCCGACGACCGAGCTCAAGCCCGGGCAGACCTTCCACTCCGTCACGATCTTCCGCTTCTCGACGGACGGCTGATCATCAGCGGCCTCCGCTTCGCCGGGCGGATATTTCCCCGCCCGGCGGAGCGGAAGGCGAAGGATGAAAAGAAGCGCGCCGGGCCCTGCCGCCGTTCAAGCGGCGGCGCGTCCCATTATCGCCCGATAGACCGCGCTCTCGAAGTCGAGATAGCCGTTGAACGACACCTCATCGATGAAGGGAAGGACCTGGGTTGCCCAGTAGCCGCCAATCCCGTTGGCGCGATCGATCCAGTAGTAGCAATTGGCAAGACCGGCCCAGCCGAGAGAACCGGCCGGCCGCCCCGTGGGCGCGTCGTGATCGTTGATCATGAAGCTCAGCGCCCAGGATTTCGGCATGCCGGGGAAGAATTCGAAGTCATGGGAGGTCGCCGGAACCATCCCCGGCAGCATCTTTATCTTCTTCTCCCCCAGGCCGTTCTTCACCGCCATCCGCACCGTCTCCGGCTTCAGCACGCGGTCGTAATCGCCCATGCCGTCATTCAGCCACATGCGGATGAAACGAAGATAATCCTCGACACTGCCATAGAGCGCGCCGCCGCCCAATTGCACCTCCGGATCGGATGGCCAGGCGAAATCCATCAGCGGCGTGAGTTCCCCATCTTCCCCGCGCTGATGGAGCCGGGCGAGACGCGCGTCCATCGAAGGGTCCAGGACGAAAGCGGTGCCGGTCATCCCAAGCGGCGCGAAGATCCGCTCCTTCATCACCTCTCCCAGTCTTTTGCCGGTGATGGCCTCAACCACCAGCCCGGCCCAGTCGAGATTCGTGCCGTATTCCCATCTTTCGCCGGGATCGAAGAGAAGGGGCGTCATCAGGCTCGCCTTCTGCGCCAGAAGTATGTTGGGAAGAGCCAGCGCCTGCCAGAGCTTCAGATAGGTTTCGTTGAAGCCGGCGTACCCGAACCCCGCCGTGTGCAGCAGAAGCATCCGCGTCGTGATGTCGCGCTTCGGAGCCCGGAGCCGAGGCTTCCCGCCGACTTCGAATCCATCGAGCACCTGTAGCTTGCCGATATCCGGCACATAATTCTTCGCCGGCGCGTCGAGATCGAGCTCGCCGTCCTCGACCAGCTGCAACACAGCCGTGCCGGTGATCGCCTTGGTCGTCGAGAAGATTGCAAAGACCGTGTCGGTCGTCATCGCCGCGTCACCGTCAAGCACGCGCTCCCCCGCCGCGCCGGCATAGACCGTGCCCTTTTCGGTCGGTGACCATCGCGACAACGCCGGGCACGCGGCGTGGGCCCTTCGTCACACGGGAAAGAATGGCATCACAGACGGGTTTCAGGCCGCTCATCATGGAATCTCAACCTTCCTTGTGCATTCGCTGGAACTCGTCAATCCGGATCACGGGGTTACAGTATGGTGGACATGATAAAGCCCCAATCATTTCCGTTGGATTTCTCCCGCGTGCTGCGGGATTTCAATCGTAATCTTTGGGTGGCTGGCGCAAACGGCGCGAAAGGAACGAGGAACCCGCCGTGGCGGCATGAAGGCATGCCACGCCCTCAACGCGCCGCACTTCCGTCGTCGGCTACGCGCCGATGGAACTTCGGATGATGAAGAAGGAGATAGCGATGATCACGCAGCGCATCGCGCGAGGCATCGGCGGTCGGATCGGCGTGCTCGCCATCGGCGCGGCTTTGCTTGCCATGCCGCTCACCATACCCCTCATGGCGTGGGCTCAGGTCGCGATCGGCCCCACCATCGCACCCCCGGTTCCGCGTTACGAGCCGGTGCCGCCGCCGCGGCACGGCTATGCTTGGGACGCCGGCCACTGGCAGTGGGCGGGAGGGCGCTACAATTGGTATGCCGGTCGCTGGGTGCCCGCGCGGCCCGGCTATCACTGGGCGCCCGGAAGATGGAATCATCAGGGGCCGAGCTGGGTCTATGCTCCGGGCCAGTGGGTGAAATAAGGGGAGAAGCAGGCTCCAAACCTTGACGAGGCAGGCCGGTATCGGGCCTGCGCGTCACGCGCAAGAGCGTCCTCGGGTACGCCGAGGCACGCTCTTGCGCCCCCGCTTCAGTCGAGCCACGTCTTGAGCAGCGCGGCCCATGTGCCGCTCAGCGTTTCAACCCGGAGCCAGGTGTCCACATATTGCTGCCACACCAGGTCGCGCGGCAGCATATAGGCGAGCTCGGAATGGCTGAATGGTTGATCCGGATGGATTGGGCATAGAAGCGGGTGCAGCCTGTGCTGGAGCAGCGTCTCCACCCCATCCGTGATCATCATATCCGCCTTGTGGTCAAGCAGGGCCTGGAAGGCGTCGGGATTGGTTTTCGCCCGCACGATCGTGGCGTTGTGCAGATGGGCCAGGTCGAAGATCTCGTTCGTGCCTCCTTGGTTGGTGACGACCCGTACACCCGGTTGATCGATCTCCGCGAGCGTCTGGTATTTCTCTGCATCGCCGCAAAGCGCGATCGCGGCCTTGCCGGACGGCATGACCGGCGTTGAAAACAGCGCCATGCGCGCACGCTGCAGCGTGATGGTGATGCCACCCATGGCGATATCGAATTTCCCCGCGAGCAGATCCGGCATGAGCGTGCCCCATGTGGTGCGCACGATCTCGAGCTTCACACCGAGAGAGGCGGCGAGGCTCCGCGCCCACGTGGCGGCCTGTCGGCATGTACGGGCTTTTCCGTGAAACGATGGATTGCTGTGTTTCGATCGTCATTCCGCGTCCCAATGCCGTCGCGTCGCCATTTTCCTCTCCGCGTGGCGCGCTTGGGTCTGCAATTCGCACCCCCGCGCGGGTGAATTGCCGCCGCGTGTCCCGCGAATCCTCCCGCCAGCTTCTCGGTCGGGCAGGATATCCCCCGGATTTCGATGCGGCGCCTTGAATGCTCGGGGTCAGAACCTCTCGACACGCACAGCCAGGGCATAGCCGAGACCGCGCTCTGTCTCGATCATTCTTGCCGCGCCCATATCCGGCTCGAGCTTTCGCCGCAATCGAAGAACCTGCACATCGACACTGCGGCCGGAGATGTCCTTGTGCACGTGGGTCGCCTGCAGGATATGTTCGCGGGAGAGCAGCCGCCTTGGCGCGCTGAGGAATGCGACGAGCAAGGCATATTCGCTCTTCGTCAGGGTCACGGGCACACCGTTCGGATCGGTCAGACGCCGAGACCGGCGATCGAGCAGCCATCCGCCGAACTGCCATCCTCTGCAATCCGGAGGCCGTGGGATGGCCGCGTGGGAAACCTTCTGCCGGCGCAGCATGGCCCGAATGCGCGCGACCAGCTCCCGAAGGCCGAAAGGTTTGCCCAGATACTGGTCGGCGCCGAGTTCCAGTCCAACCACCCAATCGACATCGTCGCGGTCGCGGCGGGCGGCGACAATCACCGGAACGTCGGAGCGCGAGCGGATCTCGCGCAGCAGCGCAAACCCGTCCATCCGGCTCAGCTGCAAATCAAGAATCGCCACATTCGGCTCGGAGACACCGAAATGCCTCAGAACGTCCCGCCGCTCATAAGCGGTGACGGTGTTCATGTTATATTGCTCGAGATAGCTTCTCACCGCTCGCTGAATGGCCGGGTCCTCATCGATGAGGAGGATACGCGGCTTGGAGATCATCCCAAGCGGCTCCATGACGACGATGATTGTTTATTCGCTTCACCACGGGGCCGGTTACGGATGTAATGCGAGCCAATCGACCCGTGCATGCCACCGGCTCCTCGCGGCGGCGCTCAGGTTCCGTGCGGGACGAAACATCTGGAGCGGGATGAGATCGATCGCGCTCGTTTAATCCCGCTTTTGGTCATCGTTTCATCGTGTGATTCGGACCTGCGGCATTCCATTTTCGGTCATCACGCTCCAGGGCCAGCGCGAGGACGATGGGAGGCAAGGCCTGGGGATTTCCCGATGGCGCGAGACGCCCCGGCAGGCCGCCGGAAGGCCGAAGCAAGTCGATCTGGGATGCGATCGGGCGCTCCGGCGCCGCAGCCCCTACACCCCGACATCAATCACCAGCGCCCCCGCCTCCGCATCGCCCGCGCCGGCCGCCGTTGCCCGCCCGTTCTGCATCCGCGCATGGCCCGCCCGCACATGCCGGCGCATTGCCTCCGCCGCCGCCTCCGCATCGCGTGTCGCCAGCGCATCGACGATCGCCCGATGCTCGGCGGTGGAAGCCGAGAAGCTCTCTGCGCCGGCGAAGCTTGTCCGTCGCAGAAGATGCATGAGGTTGATCACCCGCCGATAGAGGCGGAGCAGCGTCGCGTTCCCGGCCATCGCCACGATGCTGTCGTGGAATGCGACATTCAGCGGATAATAGGCGGCAACATCACAGGAAGAAGCACATTCTGCGAGCCTGGCCAGCAGCGCCTCGAGCGTCTCCAGCTGTTCGGCGGTGATCTGCGGCGCGAGCCGCGCGCCCACCACCGCATCGAGCCCCGCCCGCACTTCATAAAGCTCGTCCGCCTCCGCCGGGGAAATGACCCGCACGACCGCGCCCCGATTCTTCTCGAGCGTGAGCAGCCCGCTCTCGCCGAGCGCCCGGAACGCCTCGCGGATGGTTGCCCGGCTCACGCCGAGCCTGGCGGCGAACTCCACCTCGCCGAGCTTCTCCCCGGTCCGGAGCGCGCCTTCCCGAATCAGGCGCAGCACCTCTTCCTGCACGGCCTCGGCGAGCGTCCGCGAGCGCAGCAGGCTGAGCTCCGAAAGCGGCGGCTCCATGATCCAGTCCTCCCGATATTCGCCCTAGATTGACAGGATGTCAGACAATCCCGCAAGTTCCGTCTCGAGGAGGAGACCTTCGATGCCAACCGAAACCCGCACCGCCCCCCATCCCGCCCCATCGGACATGCCGTCCGACATGCCGAAGCCCGCCACGCCGGAACCCATTGCTGGCGCTGCCCGCGCGGGCGCCGCACTTGGGGGGGCCACCCCGATCCTTGCCCGCTATCTGGCCACCGCCCGCCCGGTGGATCTGCCCGCCGCCGTCCGCAAGGAAGCGCATCGCGGTTTTCTCAACTGGGTCGGCTGCACGATCGGTGGCGCGCATCACGATGCCGCCCGCAACGCCTTCGCAGCCCTCGCGCCCTTTGCCGGTCCCGCCCACGCCTCCCTCCTCGGCCGCGCCGAACGCACCGACGCCCCGCTCGCCGCTCTTGTCAACGGCATCGCCTCGCACGTGCTCGATTTCGACGATACCCACCTCGCAACCGTCATCCACCCCATGGGTCCGGTTGCCTCCGCCGCCCTGGCGCTGGCCGAGGCGCGCGGCGGCGTCAGCGGGGCGGATTTCGTCACCGCGCTCGTCCTCGGCGCCGAGGCCGAGTGCCGCATCGGCCTCTCCGTCTTTCCCGAGCATTATGATCGCGGCTGGCACATCACCGGCACCGCCGGCATCTTCGGCGCCGCCGCCGCCGCGGGCCGCCTGCTCGGGCTCGACGCGACGCGCATGGCCCGCGCGCTCGGCCTCGCCGCGACCCAGCCCACGGGGCTGCGCGTCATGTTCGGTTCCATGACCAAGAGCTTCCACCCTGGCCGCGCCGCCGCGAGCGGGCTGCAGGCCGCGCTCCTCGCGCAAGCCGGCTTCACCGCCGCTGAAGATGCGATCGAAGGCCGCCGCGGCTGGGCGGAGATCGTCAGCACCCGCTTCGATCCGGAGCAGATCACGGGGGATCTCGGCCGCCGCTTCGAGGCCGCTTCCAATACCTACAAGCCCTATGCCTGCGGCATCGTCATCCATCCCGTGATCGAGGCGTGCCTCAATCTCCGCGCCGCGCACGCGCCCGACCCCGACAGGATCACGGCCGTCGAGCTCGCGGTCCATCCCCTCGTGCTCGAGCTCACCGGCAAGACCGCGCCGCGCACGGGGCTTGAATCGAAATTCTCCGTCTTCCATGCGGCCGCCGTCGCGATCGTGCGCGGCGGGGGAGGGGAGACCGAGTTCAGCGACGAGGCTGCGACCGATCCGCGCGTCGTGGCACTCCGTGCCCGCGTGCGTGCCACGATCGATCCCGCGCTCGCGACCGATGCGGCCCGGGTCAGCCTCGTCCTCGCGGACGGGACGCGCCTTGAGGAAAAGATCGACCATGCGATCGGCAGCCTTCTTCGCCCGATGTCGGATGAAGCGCTCGCCGCCAAGCTCGCCGCGCTCGCCTCCGGTGTCCTGCCGGCGCCGCGCATCGAAAAGCTCGTCGATCTCTGCTGGCGGATCGAAACCCTCCCCGACGTCGCCGCGATCTCCGCTTCCGCCCGTCTCGCCTGAACCTGGCAGCCCGAACCTGGTCGCATGAACCTGCCCCACTGAACCTCGCCGCGGGGCAGGTGCCGCGCAAGAACTCCCATCGGAAGGAAACGCCGAATGAACAACGCCACCGCGGCATCCAGGGCTGGAAACGCAAGCCAATCCGCCGGCCAGGCGCGCGCCTCGATCCTCGCCCGGATCGACCGCCTGCCGCCCTCCCGCACCCTTTTCGGCCTCGTCGCGCGCATCGCCAGCGGCGGCTGGTTCGAGTTCTATGAGCTCTTCATGCCGGGCTTCATCTCGGTCGGGCTCATCCGCGGCCATCTCTTCACGCCCACCACCCATGGCCTCCTCGATTTCCACAGCTTCTCGAGCTTCCTCGCCACCTTCTTCGCGGGCATGTTCCTGAGCACCGTGCTTTTCGGAACGATATCAGATCGTTTCGGACGCCGTCCAATCTATGTCGGCGCCATGCTCGTCTATTCGCTCTTCAATTTCTTCATCGTCTTCTCGAGCTCCCCGGGCTGGATCGATTTCTTCCGCTTCGTCGCCGGCTTCGCCGTGGGTCTTCAGCTCATCAACAATGACAGCTTCATCTCCGAGCTGACCCCGCGTGCCTCCCGCGGCCGTTACATGGCCTTCGCCTATACCTTCATCCTCACGGCGACACCCATCGCGGCCCTGCTCGCGACGCTCTTCGTCCCGCACCAGCCTTTCGGCATCGCCGGCTGGCGCTATGTCGTCGCCATCGGCGCCGCGAGCGGCATCGCGGTCTGGTTCCTTCAACGCGGCCTTCCGGAATCCCCGCGCTGGCTTGAGGTTCATGGAAACCGCGCCGAGGCCGATGCGGTGGTGACGAGGATCGAGGAAAAGATCCGCGCCGAGATCGGCCGCCCCCTGCCGCCGCCCGATCCCGCGATCCCGGACGCGGTGATCGAGCATGGCAGCGTCTTCGAGATCTTCAGCGCCTTCTATCTCCCGCGCACGGTCATCATCTCGGTCTTCCAGTTCTGCCAGACGATCGCGGTCTTCGGCTTCGGCTCGTGGGTGCCGATCTTTCTCGCCCATCGCGGCTTTCCCATCGTCCATTCGCTCGAATACACGTTCATGATCGTCCTGCTCACGCCGCTTGGCGGAGGGATCGCGCTCTGGCTCGCCGAACGGTTCGAGCGCAAATACCAGCTTGCGCTCGCCGCGCTCGTGATCGGCATCTTCGGTTTCGCCTTCGCCTCCGCCCGCAGCGTGCCCTTGCTTCTCCTCACCGGCGCGATCATCACCCTTGGCAACAACTGGCTCACGGCGATCTTCCACAGCTATGCGGCCGAGCTTTTCCCAACCCGCATCCGCGCCGCCGCCGTCGGCTTCACCTTCTCCTTCAGCCGCATCGGCGCGATCTTCGTGAGCTACATGGTCGCCGCCATCCTGGCCGGCTACGGCACCACCGGCGTCTTCACCATGATCGGGCTCGCCATGCTCGCGATCATCATCGCCGTCGGGATCTTCGGCCCGCGCACCAATGGAATCGCGCTCGAAGTCCTCTCGCCGTGACATCCACGCCCACCGAAGCCCAGCACCTCGGTACCTGGCTTTCCGCTCTCGAGACGCGCAGCCTGCCCCCGCCCGTGATCGAGACGGCTTCCCGTCTCCTCGTCGATGTCGCCGGCCTCTGCCTCGCCGCGCGCAACGCGGACTATGTAAGCGCCGTCCTCGCCTCGCTCGATTCCGCGGGCCCCTGCATCGCGATCGGCCATTCCCTTCGCCGCAACGGGTTTGACGCGGCCCTTCTCAACGGCACCGCCGCCCATGGCGAGGATTATGACGACACGTTCGAAGGCGGTCCGATCCATGCCGGCGCGGTGATCGTTCCTTCCGTCCTCGCCGCCTGCGAGCGGGAAGCCTGCAGCGGGCAGGATTTTCTCCGCGGCCTCGTCGCCGGGGCGGAGCTGATGTGCCGGCTTTCGCTCGTCGCCCCCATCGCCATTCATCGCGCGGGCTTCCACCCCACCGCCGTCATCGGCGCGCTCGCCGCCTCCGGTGCCGTCTCCGCCGCACTCGGCCTCTCGGCGGAGCAGTCCGTCTCGGCCTTCGGCATCGCCGGCAGCCTGGCTTCGGGAATCATCGAGTATCTCGCCGAGGGCACCTGGACCAAGCGGATGCATGCCGGCTGGGCCGCCCAGTCCGGCCTCCGCGCGGCACTGCTTGCACGCGCCGGCTTTCTCGGCCCGCGCACGGTGCTCGAAGGCAGGCACGGGTTCTTTTCCACTTTTGCCCCCTCCGTCCGTCCCGATTTTTCCCCGCTCACCGAGGCGCTCGGCACGCGCTGGCTGATGGAGACGATCGCCTTCAAGCCTTATCCCTGCGGCACGATGACGCAGCCTTACATCGATTGCGCGATCGCGCTCGGCGAGAGCGGCATCGCGCCCGACGGCATCGCGGAGATCGTCTGCGAGGTGGGGGAGGGGACGGTGCACCGGCTCTGGGAGCCGCTCGCCTCCAAGCAGCACCCCCCCAATCCCTATGCGGGGAAATTCAGCACGCCCTATTGCATGGCGGTCGCATTTTTCGATCATCGCGTCGGCTTCGCCCAGTTCGCGCCGGACCGCCTGACCGATCCTGCCGTGCTCGGCTTGGCCTCAAAAATTCATTACGTTATCGATCTAAAAAACGAATATCCGCGCAATTTCACCGGTCATCTCCGCGCCACGTTGAAGGACGGCACGGTGCGCGAGATCCGCCGACCCCATATGCGCGGCGGCGCCCATGCGCCTCTCGCATCGGCCGAGATCCGCGAGAAATTTCTCGCCAACGCGCTCTATGGCGAGCTCTCGCGTGAAGATGCCGAGGCGATGCTCACCGCCCTCGGCCGTGCCTTCACGGCCGCGGATATCTCCGCAATCCTCCGCGGTTAACCGCCCTACATTCCGCTGCCACCGCCGCCCCCTCCACTGCCGTCCATGGCGCTGCCGCCATAGGAGCTGTAGGGGCTTGCGGGAGCGGCGTTCGTTGCTCCCGCCGGCATATCGCAACCCGCGAGGCCGATGAGCAGAGCCAGCGCCACCCCGATCATCCCCATCCGCACCATCTCTCCCTCCCGCGCCATGCGCCGAATCCGGGAGAGAACACGCCGCAAGGGCTGGCTATTCCCCTAAAGCCATGAATCGATTGATGTTTCACGTGAAACGTAGGGCCGAATTGGCCATATTTTTCTAGCCATAATGTAATGGCTGCCGCCCCCCTTGGTTGTCCCTTTCGGGATGTCGGCCATAATGCCTCTCGCGCCCGGGGAGCAGGACGCGAAAATCAAGAACCAGGGAAAGGAAGCCGAGATGAAGAGAAGCGCACGCGCCGCTTGTTTGGCCTTGCTCGCGCTCGCATGGCTTGCCTCGGGGCTCGCTTCGGGTGTGCCGGTGGCCCAGGCCGCGCCGGCCAGAAAGCTCGTCTATTTCATCTTCACCGGCTACGCCTATCCCTATTTCGCGCCGATGGCCGCCGCGGTGAAGGAGGCGGGAGCCTATACGCCCGATCTCCAGATCCGCATCGTCAACGCCAACAATTCGGCCGCGCAAGAGATTGCTGACCTCAAGGAAGCGGTCGCGGCGGGTGCGAAGGGCATCATCCTCAACACGATCCAGGAATCGGTGACCGCCGCTTCGCTGCAGGCGATGCAGCAGGGCGTGCCGGTCGTCACCGTCGATCGGGATGTGAGCAATCCGGCGGCGCGCGTCGCCTTCATCGGCGATAACGACTTCACGCTGGGGCAGGATCTCACACGCTACGGTATCGAAACGCTTGGGACGCGCGAGGTGCCCAAGCCCTGGAACGTCGTCGTGCTGCAGGGAACGCTCGGCGCCTCGGTCACCATCGGCCGGCAGGCCGGCACGATGAGCGTGCTCGGCCCGCTGGTGAAGGACGGCTCGGTCAAGATGGTACTGAACCAGTCTGCCAATTTCGAGACCGCGACGGCGCAGACGATGATCGGCGCGCTGCTCGCCCGCACCACCAATATCCAGCTCGTCGCCTGCGCCAATGATGCGATGGCGCTTGGCGTCATCAATGCCCTCAAAAGCCACGGCGTCGCGCCGGGGTCGAAAACGCTGGTCGCCGGCGCGGACGCGCAGCCGGAAAGCCTCGATGCGATCAAGGCCGGCACCCAGCTCGATACCGTGACGCATTCGCCCTATGTCGAGGCGTTCTGGGCGGTCGAGGCGATGGAGAATTATCTCGATGGCGGCGTGAAGCCGCCGGCGGGGCAATTCCCGAACGGCGATATCATCATCCCGATGACGCTGGTCACCGGCAAGAACGTGGCGAGCATCGCGGCCTGGGGCACGCCCGAGGTGATCCCGCCCTTGCCCTACGGCAAATCCTCTCCCCATCCGGTCAAGAAATAGCGTGGGAGAATCCGCCGAAGCGCCGTTGCTCGCGGTGCGCAACCTCGTCAAGACGTTCGGGCCCGTGCGTGCGGTGGATGGCGTGAGCCTCGATATCGCGGCGGGCGAGGTGCTGGGCATCATCGGCGACAATGGCGCGGGGAAATCGACCTTCCTTTCCCTGCTGACCGGATTCCATCGTCCGGATTCGGGAAGCCTGATCTATCGCGGCCGGCCGGTGAGGATCACCTCGCCGGCGGTCGCGCGTGATGTGCTCGGCATCGAGATGATCTACCAGAAGCTCGAGCTTGCGCCCGATCTTACCGTGGCCGAGAATCTCTTTCTCGGCGAAGAGCCGCGGCGCTTCGGCTTTTTCGCCGATCGCGCCGGGATGCGGGCGCGCGCCGCTTCGGTGCTCAAGGCGCTCAACACGAAGCTCAAGCCGGACGACATCGTGGGCGAGCTCTCGGGCGGCGAGCAGCAGGTGGTGGCGATCGGCCGGGCGGTGCTTTTCGAGCGCAGCATGGTGATCATGGACGAGCCGACCGCGGCCATCTCGGTGCAGAAGGTGGCCGATGTGCTCGATCTCGTCCGCCGCCTGCGCGAGGCCGGCAAGGCGGTGCTGCTGGTGAGCCATCGGCTCGAGGATCTGCTCGCGGTGGCCGATCGCATCGCGGTCTTCTTCCACGGCACCATCCGGACGGTGATGCCGAACCAGGGGCTCGCGGTCGCCGACCTCGTCCACGCGATGTTCTGACCGCGGGCGAAGACGTCCCGGGTCCCTCCGGAGGCCATGAATCTCACCGCTCTCGGAACATCGCCGATGGCGACGATGCGGCCAGGCAAGGCTCCCCTGGTGGAAGCGGCCATACCAAAAGACGAAACCTGATATCCACGGCCTGAACGTAGCGGAGAGAGACGCTCTGCTGGTATCCAAATTCCGTGCCGAACCAAGCGGGAGCGGAAGCTTTGCCAAATCACGCGATCGGGTTCATCGGGCTGGGCCGCATGGGCAGCCGCATGGGCAAGCGCCTGCTGGATGCCGGGCACAAGGTCATCATTTGCGACACGAACGAAGCCGCGCTCGACGCGCTGATCCGTCAGGGCGCGGAGCGTGCCGGCACGGCCCATGAGGTGGCGGATCGGGCCGAGACCGTGTTCGCAAGCCTGCCATCGCCCCCTATCGTGCAGGAGGTGGCGCTCGGCGCGAAAGGCGTCATTCACGGCAAGGCGGTCAAGACCTTCATCGATGTCTCGACGACCGGCCCGCGCGTGGCGAAGCTTGTGTTCGCGGGCTTGGGCGAGCGCGGGATCGCAGCACTCGATTGCCCGGTGAGCGGCGGCCTCGCGGGCGCGGAAAAGGGCACCCTGTCGCTCATGGTTTCCGGCCCGAAGGATGCCTTCGAGGCGGTGAAGCCCGTTCTTGCCGTGTTCGGCAGGATCTTCTTCATCGGCGAGCAGCCGGGTGCCGGGCAGATGATGAAGCTCACCAACAATCTGCTTGCCGCGGCGGCGATCGCCATTACTTCCGAGGCCATGGTGATGGGGGTGAAGGCGGGCCTCGACCCCTCCGTGATGTGCGATGTGTTCAATGTGAGCACGGGACGCAACAGCGCCACACAGGACAAGTTTCCGCGTTCGGTGATTCCCGGCACCTTCGATTTCGGTTTCGCCACCGGGCTTTCCTACAAGGATGTGCGGCTCTGCCTCGATGAGGCGGAGGCGATGGGGGTGCCGACACCGGTGGGTGCCGCGGTGCGGCAGATGCTCTCGATCACCAACGCTGTCTATGGCCCGGATTCCGATTTCACCTGCATGGTGCGCCCGATCGAGAGCTGGGCCGGGGTCGAGGTGCGAGGGAAGTGAGTCTCGCGCGGGCGACCCGGCGGCGGTAAAAGTTTCCTGACGCTCGCTTTCCTTATCGATAGGAACGGAGGATTCCCATGGATCAGAAAACCTTCGACCGCGGACTCGAGATCCGCAAGGCGGTTCTCGGTGCCGAGTTCGTCGAGAAATCGCTTGCCTCGGCCGATGATTTCAACAAGCCGATGCAGGAGCTGACGACCGAATATTGCTGGGGCGCCGTCTGGGGGCGGGAGACGCTTCCGCGCAAGACGCGGAGCATGCTGAACCTTGCGATGCTGAGCGCGCTCAACCGCCCGCATGAGCTCAAGATGCACATCAAGGGCGCGCTCAGGAACGGCGTGACGAAGGAGGAGATCCGCGAGATTCTGCTCCAGGTCGCGATCTATTGCGGCATTCCCGCGGGGGTCGATTCCTTCCGGGTCGCGCGCGAGGCCTTCCAGGAAGCGGAAAAGGGTTGACGGCGCCGCGATCCGACCGGGAAGGGATTGCCGTGCGGCTCACTCTCCCGTCCGTCACCGAAGGCGCCCGGGAATGAGCAATCGCGCGAAAAGAGTGGCGGTGACGGGTTCGGGCAGCGGCATCGGCGCGGCCACGGCAGCGCTCCTGGCGCGGCAGGGCTGGCGCGTCGTCGGACTCGACCGCAATCCCGAGCCCTCCCCGCCGCCGGGGGAAGTGGAGACGATAACGCTCGATGTCGCGGTCGAGGCGGATGTCCGGCGCGTCTTCGCCGATATCGAGGCGAGGATGGGCGGGCTCGATGCGCTGGTGACCGCCGCCGGGATCTATGAGACGACACCCTTCTTCGAGACGAATGCCGAGATCTTCAGCCGCCTGCTCGCGGTGAATGTCATCGGCACGTTCCTTTGCCTGCGCGAGGGCGCGCGGATGATGGCGCGCGGGGCGCGGATCTGCACGGTGGCGAGCGTCGCGGGGCTGCGCGGCGGCGGTCTCGCCGGCACGGTCTCCTACGCATCGACCAAGGGGGCGGTGCTGGCGCTCACGAAAAATGCGGCGCGCGAGCTTGGCCCGAAGGGGATTGCGGTGAACACCATCGCGCCCGGCATGATCGAGACACCCTTCGCCGCGGTACCGCTCAGCGACCCGACGATCCGCGCGCGCATCGAAGGGATGACGAGCTTCGGCCGTCTCGGCAGTGCCGAGGAGATTGCGGAGGCGATCGCCTGGCTGATCTCGCCCTCCGCGTCCTATGTGCATGGGGCAACGCTCGTCGCCGATGGCGGCATGGCCATGTACTGATCTCGAACAAGGCAGGAACCGTACGCGCCACGACCGGCGCGACAGAGGGAGGGTGATCGATGTCCATGGAGATATCCGCGCAGGCCATGACCGCGGGCGCGGCGCGGCATGGCCTTGCCGAGAGAAGACGAACCGCCATCCGGGGTGCCTTCTTCTCCGAATTCATCGATATGTTCGATATCTATGTGCCGGTGATCGTGCTCGCGCCGGTGCTGTTCTATTTCCAGCCCGCCCATCTCGATCCGGCAACGGTGGCGATTCTCGGCTCGCTCGTCTTCATCACGACGCTGCTCGGCCGACCGGTCGGCGCCCTGATCTTCGGCATGGTGGCGGACCGGATCGGCAGGCGGCTCGCTTCGATCTACTCGGTGGCCGGTTTCGGAATCATCACCTTCCTGATCGCGCTTTTGCCAGGCTATCGGAGCATCGGCTTCTCTTCCTATCTGCTGCTCGTCCTGCTCCGCTTCCTGGATGGCATCTGCCTCGGCGGCGGCTATACCGGGGCGCATCCGCTGGCGATCGAATATGCGGAAAAACATCGCCGCGGCTTCGTCGGCGGCCTGATCATCGCGGCCTTTCCTGCCGCCTATGTCGCGATCACCCTGGTGGCGATGGCGATGTTCGCGCTCTTCCCCCTGAGCGGGCTCGATTCCCCCTATGTGCAATGGGGCTGGCGCATTCCTTTCGTGATCGGCGCGGTCCTCGCCTTCGTTCTGGTCCTTTATTATGTCTTCAAGGTCTCCGAATCGGAGATTTGGACGACCGAGACCAAGGGAGAGCAGAAGCCGCTTCCGCTTTCCGATCTCGTCCGCGGCCGCAGCCTGGCGAGCCTGCTTCAGGTTCTGATCATGATGACCGGATTCTGGACCACCCAGAACATCATCACGATCTTCATGCCCTCCACACTACTGTTGCACGTTCTGCATCTCTCGAAATACGAGCTCACCTTCACCCTGCTCATCGCCTATTGCTGCCTCTTCTTCAGCTATATCGGCGCAGGCGTGCTGAGCCAGAAGATCGGAAGGCGGCGGACCTTCGTCATTCTCGGCCCGCTGATCGCGACCGTGGGGGCCGGCATCCTCTACGCGCTCACCAACGGCGCGGGCCTCTCTTTGCCGGCGATCATCCTGCTCGTCTGCCTGCTTTCGATCCTGGTGACGGCGCCCTGGGGCGTGATCATCACCTACATCAATGAGCGCTTCGTCACCGATGTCCGCGCCACCGGCTTCGGCGTCGGGTTCAGCCTCTCGGTGATCATCCCCTCCTTCTATGCCTTCTATGTGAACTGGCTGAGCCGGATCTTCTCCTTCCATCTCGCGCCCGCGGTGCTGCTCTGCATCGGCGGGGTGATCGGGACGATCGGCGCGGCCATGGGGCCGGAGACGAAGGACGTCGATTTCTGATCCTCGCATGCCCGGCCTGGGCGTGGCTCACTTCGCGTAGGCGAGCCGCGCCTGCAGGCCCGCCAGGATGAGGATGCAGGCAACGAAGATATATTGGTAGAGCGAGGCAAGCCCGAGCAGCACGATCACGTCATTGATGACGCCGATCACCAGCACGCCGAGCGCCGCGCCGACGATGCTGCCGCGCCCGCCGGTGAAGGGAATGCCGCCCAGGATCACGCCGGCGATCGCAGAGAGCGAATCGCCTTCGCCGCTCAGCGGGTAGATCGATTGCTGCCAGGCGGCGAGCATGATGCCGGCCAGCGCTGCGAGCGTGCCGGAGACCACGAAGACGAAGATCTTTATGCGCCCGCTTGGCAGGCCCACCGCGCGCACCGCGCTTTCGTTCGAGCCGACACCACGGATCCAGCTCCCGAGCGGGGTGAAGGAGATGAGCGCCTGGCCGAGCACCACGATCACGAGCGTGATGAGGATGAGGACCGAGACGCCGTGAACGCTCGCCGCCATCCAGGCGAAGCCGAAGGGGCGCGCCGGGCTCACGGCATCGGGGCTGATATAGTTTCCCTGGTTGAACAGAAGCGCGATGCCGCGGATGCCCCAATAAGTGCCGAGGGTGACGATGAAGGAGGGGATTCCGCCGCGGCTGACGAGAAGGCCGACCCCGAGTCCGGAAAGCCCCCCGGCGAAAAGCCCCGCCAGCACCGCGAGCGGCCAGGAGACGGCATGCAGGACCGTGAGCCAGGCCACGAACATTCCGCCGGCGGAGAGCACGCTTTCGATGCCGAGGTCGATCATTCCGACCAGGATCACGAACGCCTCGCCGACGGCGAGCACGACGAGGAAGCTCGAGCTCGTCGCCACCGCAAGGAGGTTGCGGAGCGTGAGGAAGGATGGTGAGAGGAGGGCTGCGATCAGCGAGATCGCGATCAGGAAACCTGCCGGCCGCCAGACATTGCCGGGCCGGCCGAGAAGATTGCGCCGCGTGCGCGGAAGCGTCTGAACCTCGCTCATCCGGCGATGGTTCGGGTCTTCGCCCGGCGCGTCAAGGGGGACGGATCGTGACGCAGCCGGCGAGCGCTTCGCCGTTCCGGTCGTGGAGGAACGGAGCGGGGGAAAGAGCGGCGCGCGGCCGGTGTAACCGCCCGTCAGGTGATGACTGTCTCAGCACATTCAGGCTCAGCACATTCGGGGCTCTTCGCTGTTTTTCCGTCAGGGCCCCGATGGGGGCAAATCAGAGCAGCCGAATCCAGCCTCCTGCAGGGGCCGTCTTTCGACAGGGTTCTGGCACGTCCGGGCGTTGTTCTTCCTTTCTCGGCGCACATTTGTTCGGATCCGGTCGCTGTCAGGCTCAAGGCGCCTTGTCCAGCGGTGCGCATACAGCTGCGCGCCGCCAAAGCGGATCGCGATCGATTGGAATCGGCTGATGGCGTGAAGGACGCTCGCCAAAACAAATCCATGGAACGTTTCGCATGAGCCCATGCGAACGCACGCCGCGCCGGCACGGCCCAAGCGATCACGATCGAGCCAGCCGGCCCTGCTACGCTGCCATTCGCCGGAGCCTTCGCTTCCGGCGGCTTCCGCGCGGGCGCGTCAGCCTGCCGGAGTTCCCGGTACGCGATCTCGACAAGTGGCGCGATGTTCATGCGGCTGATGCCGCGGGCGGGCGGGAGAGATCAATCGGAGCAAAGAGCCGAGAGGCAAGCGACTGAGTCGAGCATGCCGAAGGCCATTCAAGACGCGTCAGCCTCCTCCGCCCGTTCCATTAATAAATCGATATGAATGATCGTATGGAGAGAAATATGCACCATAACCAGGCCCAGACTGCAACGACAACAGTGTGCCGTCTTGATAATAGAGATCGGATTGCGCGCTTGAATCAGGACCATCGTTGGCGATCGCGACGCATCCCATAAGAGGTGCGGCGAGCAAAGTGGCAGCGAGCGCTGCCCGGATCGATTTCTTCATATGGGACTGCACCTGTTTGCGCGAAATCGGTTCCGCCGGAGTCAACACTGGCCGTGAGTGGCAAACGATCCTGGCGCCGGTTTCAAAACAACGTGGTATGATTCAGCGGCGCTGCAATACCATTGAACAGAATTCGAAGACCGATGGTTCAAATAAGAAGACGCTGTTTGAAAAGTTGGAAATATCGGAAAAAATATTCTATTCAAATAATTTTTGCTGGGAAACGCTTGGCATTTGACCCTTCGCCGCATGACAAAAGAGGGGTTGACGGGCGGTACCCGAGGAAATCCTTGTCGAAAGGCAAGGGCAAAGACTACCGTCAATGCTCCGAAGGGCGAAATCGACGACCATCTGCGGGATCCCGGTTACGTCTGTCAACGACACCGCCACATGCGGTGAGAGGCTGCAAGGCGATGGCGCCTTCGAACTCCAGAGGAGAGTTCGGCCATCGCTTCCCTTCGAGACCGGTGAAGGGACCGTCCACGGAAAGATTCGGAAATCTGAGCGGATTGAGGGCGATGAATTCCGAGAGCGAGTACGAAGGTTATTTCGAGGCGCGCAGCTGGGGTCAAACCACAAGTGAGCAGCACTTCTGGTACTATGACGGCCTCACTCGCCACCTGAGATTCGCGAAAGGCGCTGGCGTTCTTGAGATAGGCTTTGGTGACGGCCGATTTCTCGATTGGTGCCGGAGCCGAGGATTGGCGCCCGTCGGCGTCGAGATACAAGAGGCAGCGGTTGCCAAGGCGGTTGCGCTTGGGCACGAGGTGTATAAGGGCCCTTTCAGCAGCTCGACACTTGCCCCTGGCCGACAATTTCAGATGATTGTCTGCCTGGATGTGCTCGAACATTTGACGATAAACGAAATTCGCGAGTTGTTTCGAAATACGATTTCCCATCTGGCAGCCGATGGGAGATATTTGGTCCGATTCCCCAACGGGAACAGCCCGTTCGTCGGACCACACCAATTCAGTGACAGCACGCACAAGATCGTTCTAACCCCAGGGATGATGCAGCAGTTAACGAAGCCACTCGGGTTGCAGGTCGAGCATGCGTTTAACGATCGAATCCTGCCGGGTCCCTTTGTCAAGCAATGCCGGCGGCGGCTCGCCTACGGTCTGCGCAGCACGTTCGAGGCAGTGATCGGTCTTACCTACTTCGGGCATATCGTTCCGTTGGACCCGAATGTCTTCGTGATACTGACCCGACTGCCAGAGGAACGGGGGGACGGAACGAGCGAGCGGCCCGCGCAGTGAGCACGTCTCTTCGCTGCAAGGTGCGATAGCGACGGCATGATCAATAGTTTTCTTGGTGCTGGAAAATCGGCGCGGCATTGGAGACATTTTGCTCGGTGGAAATATTTTCTCGACAATTTTATTTTCCACGAAATTTTTCACGAGACTCGCCTGTGCAACTCGATGCTTCCAAGGCAGACCCACCCATACCGGTGGTATGGCAGGCATCTACGAAACGTACCCGAGCAGCCGCCAATGCCACCGTGGGCCGGCAGGGAGGTCACGAACAATCCGAAAAGAGGGCGCCTGTTCGACGGATCGACCTCTACCGCTTGCCCATGGCCTTCCCTGATCTGCCCAGGCCGCGCCTTGGCCCTGTGACCCGGCCCTCAATATCAGGCAGACGATCTCTAGTGTCCTGCCCCTGAAATGCCTTCGCATTTCAGGGGCAGGACACTGAAAACAAAGAGCGAGTATCCCGGCGCATGATGACGATATTTGCGAATCGGGACACTAGGATGGAATGTCGACTACGATGACCAAGGGCGCGTGCGCTGGGGTCACTCCGGAGCATTCGGTCCCGGCAACGCGGCCTCGGTCAATCTCCTTCCGGCGGACCAGTTTGGCATCGTCTCGCTTGCCAATGCGCAGCCGATCGGGCTCGCGGAGGCGGCCAACCGGAGTTTCTTCGCTCCGGCGCTCGCTGGCACGATAGAGTTGGCATGACAGAGCTGGCATGATCGAGAAGGACTGGATCATCCTCTGCGGCCAATTGTTCGCGCAATCGACGGCGCCCGATCTCGGCACGACGACCGACGATGCCACCCCCCTTATGTTGCCATCACCGTCTTTGCCTGCCGGGGCATAGGCCGGAACCTATGCGAACGATCTTTTTGGCAAGGTCGAAATTGCGCAGGCTGGGAATGGGCTCGTCATCGAGCTTGGGCCGCGGCAGAACCCGTTTGTGCTCGCGCATTTCGATAGGGACGCGTTCACATATCGGCCGCATGGCGAAAACGCCCGAGGTCCGGCGGCTGTGGCCTTCAGTGTATCCGCGAATCGTTTGGCAACCGGCGTGACAGTCGAGAACCTCGACCGTGACGGACAGGGCCGCTTCCGGCGCGAAACCTCTGGCGAGGAGAGGTGCTGAACGTTTGCATCCGAGAGCGTCTGACGCGCCGGCGATCCAATGGCTCAGGGCGAAATTCAAAATTCTGAGACACTCTTTGATGAAGACGTGACGGTGAGCGCCAGTCATGCATATGATGTCGCTCCCCTCGGTCTTCCCAAGGGGAAGGTGAAGCCAAGCTATCACCCCAGTCGACTCGCCCTTCGACTTCGCGAGCGAGGCGGCTCTTTCTCCGGCTCGTGCGCGGCCGTTCGATGGAGCGGCCGCTTCTCGTCCATGGCTCGCGAGGCCAGATTAGGGTGACGAAGGGCCTCCGAAGGGCGGCGCGGCCGCGGCGCCCAGCCTCGCGCGTGGGTCGAGAGTCGTCACTCATCGAAATTCTTCATCCCGGAGAAGAAGCTGGGAGGCGCCGCGTTGCGGTGCGCAGTCCGGGCCCACATGGCCCACGGAGCGCGGGCTGCCGGTTCGCGCCCGCTGTCCGTCACCCATTGTGGAAGGCGCTTGGTTTCAGATTCGTCTTGTCAAGCGGGGCCGAAATGGGCACGACCATTTCTTGCAATGGGCGTCCGGCCGTGACGCTCACGGATAGACGGGGGGAGAAGAGGAAGATGATCCGCAGAAGACTCACTTTGCTGTCGCTCCTGGCGGGGTTGATGATGGCCGCTGGTGCCTGGCCCGCCCGCGCCGATGCGCTTCAGGACATCAAGTCCAAGGGTGTGCTGGTGGTCGGCGTGAAGGCGGATTATCCGCCCTTCGGCTACCGCGCCCCGAATGGCGACATTATCGGGATCGAGCCAGACCTGGCGCGCGACGTCGCGAAGCGCCTGGGTGTCAAGGTGCAGTTCGTGCCGGTGGTGGCCGCGAACCGGATGCAGTTCCTGGAGCAGGGGAAGATCGATCTCCTGATCGCCACCATGAGCGACACGCCCGATCGGGCGAGGGTCGTCGCCATCGTCAAACCCGATTATTACGCATCAGGCTACAACCTGATGCTGCCCAAATCGATCAGGATCACGGCCTGGGACCAGCTGAAAGGCAAGCCGGTCTGCGCCATTCAGGGCGCATTCTACAACAAGCAGGTAGCGGAGAAGTTCGGAGCCCAGGTGATCGCCTTTACCGGCGTGGCCGAGGCGCTGACGGCGATGAAGCAGGGGCGGTGCGTCGGTTTCCTCTACGACGATACTGCGATCGAGGGGCAGATGCTGAGGCCTGAATGGAGCGCCTATGCGATGCCGCTGCCTTCGCAGGATGCGCAGCCCTGGGGCCTTGCTGTGCGCATGGGTGAGAAGAGCTTCTACGATTTCATGGCGAAGACCGTGGCCGATTGGCACAAGACCGGCCTGATACTGAAGCTGGAAACGAAGTACGGCATCCCGCAGCATTCCAAGTTCGCTGAGGAGATGCACAAGAAATACGAATAGAGGACGGGACGGCACTCAACGGCGCGCCACCCGATCTGTTGCGGGCGTCTTTCATGCATGGCATCGCCGCCTGGTTTCGCCATTTGCATGAAACCACCGGCATTAATCTGACAATTGCCTATGACCCGTTCGACCGGGCACGGTTCCTGCACGGCTTGCTGGTGACTCTTGAGCTGTCAGTGATCACGATTGTGGGTTCCGTGCTGGTCGGCCTCATCGGGGCCTGGCTACAGGGGGCGCGTCTTGTGTGGACGCGTCGGATCGTGCAGGTCTACATCCAGCTCTTCCGCAATACCCCGCCGCTCGTGCAGATGTTCTTTTTTTATTTCGGATTGAGCTCGGTGCTGCCTACGATGAAGAACAGCTTTGGCATCCAGGAACCGCTGGTGAGCGGCTTTGGCTGGGCATGCATTTCGTTGATTTTCTTTGCGGGTGCCTTCAATGTGGAGATTTTCCGCTCCGGCATTGAGGCGATCCCGAGCTCGACCATCGAGGCGGCCGAGGCGCTGGGCTATACGCGGCTGCAAACCTACCTAAACGTGGTGCTGCCGCTGGCCACGCGCGTGTGTCTGCCGGCGCTGACCAACAATCTGGTGAACCTGATCAAAACCACCACGCTGGCCTATGCCATCGCGGTGCCGGAACTGCTGTATGTTTCGAACCAGATCTGGTCGGACAGCGTGAACGTGCCTGAAATGATGGTGGTGCTGCTCGTCATCTACACCGCCCTGGTGGGCCTGCTGGTCGCGGCGATGAAGGCATGGGAGCGGGCGCTGCGCCGGCCCGGTCTGGGCACATGACCGCCCGCGTGCTGCCCGTGATGCCGCCGCTGCCGAAGGTGTTGCGTCGCGACGCGCCGCTTCCGCGGCTGCGTCTCTCGCTCTGGCACGGCGTGGCGCTGGCCGGCTTCGTCGTACTGACGGCCATGGCTGCCGACGCCGCCACCGAGCCGGCGCCGCGCGCCGGTGTGCTGGCGGTGCTGGTGCGCTGGTCGCCGCTGTTGTTGCGCGGCTTCGGCTTCAATATCCTGATCAGCTTCATGGCGATGGCGATCGGCACGGTTCTGGGCGCATTTCTCGGCCTGGGCCTTGTTTCGCTGCGGCGGCCGGCGCGCGCGCTCGCCTGGGTCCTTACGGAGTTCTTCCGCAACGCGCCCTGGCTCGTGCTGCTGTTTTTCATGATCTATATGCTGCCGTTCCGTATTCAGATCGGTCCGCTTTCCATCGCCCTGCCGGATTGGGTGAAAGCCGTTATCGGCCTTGGCCTGCCGGTGATGGCGAATGTCGCCGAGGTTATGCGCGGCGCCGTGCAGTCAATCCATCCGGGCCAGTGGGAGGCAGCGGAGTCGCTTGGCTTCAGCCGCAACCAGCAACTCTGGCAGATCATCCTGCCGCAATGCATCAAGCGAATGATCCCGCCATGGATGAACCTGTATGCGATCTTGGTGATGGGAACGACGCTCGCCTCGATCGTCGGCGTGAACGATGTGGTGACCTTGGCCGGCCAGGTACAGGCGGCAGAAGGCGGGCGAACCGACCTTCTGGTGCCGCTCTATGGTTACGTGCTGCTGCTGTTTTTCATCTACTGCTATCCCATCGCACGGCTGACGCAGCGGCTGGAGCGCCGCTACGCCGTGCGCATCTGACCGGCTGAGAATGCCGTAATGCCCCGAGGCTTCGACCCCCCCACCGGCTGGACGCCGGACCAGCCGCTTGTCGCGATCGAGGATGTGCATAAATCCTTTGGCGAGGTTGAAGTACTGAAGGGCGTCAGCCTTACCGTGCGTAAGGGCGAGGTGGCGTGCATCATCGGCCCGTCCGGCTCCGGCAAGTCTACGCTGATTCGCTGCGTGAATGCGCTGGTGCCATTCCAGAAGGGCTCGATCAAGGTGCTGGGGATCGAGGTGAACGATCCGCATCTGGATAAGCTGCGCCTGCGCAAGCACGTTGGGATGGTGTTCCAGCAGTACAATCTGTTTCCGCACCGAACGGCGCTGGAAAATGTGATGATGGCGCCGGTTCAGGTGTTGAAACGCCCGCGTGCCGAAGCGGAAGCGGAAGCCTATGCGCTGCTCAAGAAGGTGCGCCTGGAAGGGAAGGAGCACGCCTATCCAGGCGAATTGTCTGGCGGCCAGCAGCAGCGTGTGGCGATCGCCCGGTCGCTTGCCATGCATCCCGACGCGATGCTGTTCGACGAGGTAACCGCCGCGCTCGACCCGGAAACGGTGAAGGAGGTGCTGATCGCCATCCGTCAATTGGCGGAGGAGGGGATGACCTGCATTCTGGTGACGCATGAAATGGGCTTCGCGCGAGAGGTGTGCAATCACGTCTATTTCACTGACCGCGGTGTGATCGTGGAGCATGGTCCTCCGGCGGAGTTTTTCGCCGCGCCACGCGATCCACGTACGCAGGCATTTCTCAGCCAGATATTGTAGGGTTGCCGCATGCGTCCGGCGGAGTGGAGAATTGCAGGTCGCCTCCATGAACCAAACACAGCGGCACTATGCTCTCCACTTCGATGACCGCAGCCTGCCGATACCAGGCTGCGGTCATCGAAGTACTTGAGCGATCTGATCGAGCAGGATCATCCGGGCGTGAAGCCCCAAATCTGCCCGC
Organism: Acetobacteraceae bacterium; assembly: GCA_035509315.1. Classification (GTDB taxonomy): domain Bacteria; phylum Pseudomonadota; class Alphaproteobacteria; order Acetobacterales; family Acetobacteraceae; genus JAKAWQ01. Next base: position 28,363 of record DATJLS010000035.1, read on the forward strand.
TGCCCGGGTTCAAGCGGCTCACGATTGCGGCGATCTCTGTGGCGGGGATCGAGCTGCTGCTTCGGATCCGCAAGGGACGGTTCGACCTCAATCGGCTGCTTGTCCAAAATCGGCGTACACCTGTCCACGACGATGCCGTCCTACCAGCCCGATCGAACGACAACATCGCCTGCCGCAGTCGAGGCCTCCGGCTCATCATGCTATTTGTACGGGAGCCTGATTGTGCTGGAGCCTGACGTCGTTGGGTCTGCCGGCGGTTGAAGCGATGCGCACGTCCCGATCCGACAGGGACTGTGTCGGTGGTTTACTGTCACGTGATTCGTCTCTGAGTCGGCCTACGCGACCACTTGACACTCCTCAAAAGGGTAAGCTTAGCTTGCCGGGCGGTCGAGAGGGCGGCAATGTCCGGGCTATTGGCGGGGAAGGTTTGCCTGGTCGTCGGCGGCGGATCTGGGATCGGTGCAGCCGCGGTTCGGCTTGCGGTGCGCGATGGGGCAGAGGTGGTTGTCGCTGATATCGCGGAGGACGCTGCCAAGCGCGTCGCCAACGCTTGCGGTGCCGATGCGGCGACCGTGGATGTGCGGAGCAGCGAATCCGTCAAAGCACTGGTCAGCGAAGTCGTTGCTCGTCATGGCCGAATCGACGGCGTCTTCCATACGGCGATGTCGGTTCCGCTGGTCAACAAAGATGATCGTCGTGTCACCGAACTTCCGGAGGCAATCTGGGAGTCCATTCTTTCCCTCGTCCTTACGGGCACTTACCACGTCTGCAAATACGTCGGCCAACAGATGCTGCGCCAGCGCGCCGGCAGCATCGTGCTTACAGCGACGTCCGACGCCTTGATCGGGCAGGCCGGCATCGATGCATACACCGCAGCGAAGGGTGGTGTGATCGCGATGACCCGCTCAATCGCCGCAGGATTGTCGCCCGAGGGTATACGAGTGAATGCGGTGTGCCCCAGCTTCGTTGAGACGCCGCATCAGCGCGGCTTCCTCGATGATCCGGTCTTGCGCTCTCGAATCGAGGCGATGCATCTGATGCCGATCATGACGGCCGAGGATGCTTCCGAGCTTGCGCTATTTCTGCTTTCGGACCGCGCGCGTTACCTGACCGGTGGCATCCACGTCTGTGACGCCGGCTACACAGCATTCAAAGGACGGATGGATGTCCTTGAGATCTTTGATCGCGTTGCGGACTGACCGCATCGACGGCGGCAGGCTCGCCGAGCAGAGATCGCCAAAACCTCGAGACTTTACGGAGCGTGACCGCACGGATTGGCTGACAACAACCACACATCGCCTGCAGGGGGCCGAGATGCGAATATTCTCCGACAGAAAAAGATGCGCAGGAGTTCGCGGGCGCGGATTTTTGGCACTGAGTGTCGCGATATTTGCGGGCGGCCTCATCATCGCATCTCCCTACCACGCCCGAGCGCAGGACGCTGCAATGGCGGGCGGGCAAGCCTATGCGGGGAAGATCACCTACTGGTTCTGGGGCGAGAGCGATATCCCCGGCATCGACAAATGGATGTCGTCCATGGTGTCGGCCTATGAGAAGTTGCATCCCGGGGTGACGCTTAATCTTGTTCCCCAGGCCTCCGATACGCTCATCGGCGCCTTTCGGCTTGCCGCGCAGAGCCGTTCCGGACCTGATATCGACACCCAGTGGGCGACGCTTCCGACGTTGACACCCTATTGGGACAAGGCTGCCGTTGCGATTTCGGACTATGTGCCCGCAAGCGAGACGTCGCAGTGGCTGGAGACCAGCGAGAATGCGGAGGGCGGCAAGATCGTTGCGATGCCCATCTACCTGATAGGCGTGCCGCTGGTCTGGAACAAGCAGTTGTTTAAGGAAGCGGGACTCGATCCAAACACCCCACCGAAGACCTGGGACGCGTTCCTCGCCGATTGCGCCGCGCTCAAGGCCCACGGAATCACCCCTTTCGGCATGGGCAACAAGGACGGGTATTTCGGGGCGTGGATGTTCGCGATCTATCTCACCCAGGAGCTCAATTCCCTTGACGAGATCAAGGCCGCAATCGGCAATATCGGTGGCTTCAGCATGGAGCAGCTGGATGGCTTGCTGAGCAACCTCTACGCGATGATGCAGACCCTCGTGCAGAAGGGCTACCTCAATTCCGACGTGGCGTCGCTGGACCTGAACCAAGGATGGCAGCTCTTTCCCCAGAGGAAGGCGGCCATGGCCTTCACCACCGACGGCAATGTTCTCACCTGGGGAAAGGCACTCGGGGAGGAGAATATCGGTGTCGCCGAGCCGCCCAAGTGGGGACACGGGAAGCTCGCCGATTCCTATGATGTGACGCAATCGTCGGACGAATTCATCACCAGCTGGGCACCAAACAAGGCGGCCGCCGCGGCCTTCCTCGTCTGGCTTCATGACCCCGCAAATATGAAGGCACTGTACGCCGAGACGGGCGCGTTCCCCGCCGACAAGCGTTTTCCGGTCGCCTCGATCACAGATCCTCTGGCTCAGCAGCTTTATCAGCTCGACACCGCAAAGACCTCGATCTGGCTTGAGAACTATTTGCCGCCGCAGGTCGACAACGATGCCGATCTGCCGGCAGGACAGCTCATCACATCGAAGTCAGGTACTCCCGATCAGGCAGTGGAAATCTGGAACCGGGTTATCCAGAAATGGCGCGTCCAGCAGATTCCGGAGTACCAGCAGTACCGCAAGTGGGCCGGCGGCAACGGCTGAGCGCGAGCAATCCGGGACGTCGCTCGGGGCCCTCGATCAAGATCGCCGCTGGCGCACTCGCGCAGCGGCCCGACTGCCCAAGCGGTGATTTTCCCGGCCGAGACGAGAGCATGACGATCGGAATGCGCGGTGGCAGACGCCGGGAGGGCTTTGCCGTGCCGGTGGGCGAGTTCACGGAGTTCCCGGCCGAGTGGCGATGCCATTGAGCCATTCGCGTGTGCGCGGCCATACGGGCGTGGCCGGATTGACGAGGCACCCCGGAGGCTGGTGGACGATGCGTCATCGTCTCTGGCCCTATTTCTTCGTCGGCCCGGCGGTCGCGGCGATCGCCACCGGGTTTCTCTATCCGCTCGCCAAGGTTGTTTGGTTCAGCCTCTACTCGGGCTCGCTTGGCGCACTGTCCTATGTGGGGATCGCAAACTACGCGGGCCTTTGGCAGGATCCGGTCTTCTTCCAGTCGGTCCTGAACAATCTGAAGCTGCTGACGACCGTCCCGGTAATGACGATTCTCGCCCTATCGATCGCATTGATTCTAAACGCCCAGGTCCGGGGTTGGCGGCAGTACCGGGCGATCGTGTTTTTTCCCTATATTCTGCCCGCAACGGCGATCGGCCTGGTGTTCGGCTATCTGCTCGAGCGCAATGGTGTGCTCAATACCCAGCTTCGCAGTTGGCAGCTGGGCTGGCTGGCAAAGGACTGGCTTGGCTCCGCCGCCAACGTGGTCCCGACGATCGGCGGCGTCATCATCTGGCAGCAGCTCGGCTTCGGGGTGGTGGTGTTTGCCGCCGCGTTGCTTGCGGTCCCGCAGGAGCTGGTGGAGGCAGCACAGCTCGATGGCGCCAATGCCTGGCAGATTCAGCGCATGATCCTGATTCCCTATATTCGGCACACAATAGAATTCTTCGTCGTCGTCGAAGCGATCACTGTGCTATCGTCCATCTTCACCTATGTTTATGTCCTCACCAAGGGTGGGCCGGCGGAAGCGTCGAGCGTCTTGGAGTACTATATTTTCGAGAACGGATTCGAGAATGGAGCCATCGGTGTCGCCTCTGCGGCGGTGGTCGTCTTGCTGGTCCTGGCCTGCATTTTGATCGCTTTTTATCTTCGTTTGCGGGCACGCGCGACGGACACTGGACGATGAAACGCGCCTTGATCTCGCTCGGCCAGCAAGCCCTGTTGATTTTGCTGAGCGTCGTGTCGCTCTATCCGCTGTGGTTCGCAATTCAAACGGCTCTGAAGACACCCCAGGCATACGCCCTCGATCCGAGCGGTATCCCACGAGCGCCAACGCTTGAGAATTTTTTTTCGTTGTTCGATGTCATGCCGTTCGGCCGCTGGATGCTCAATAGCGTTGTTGTCTCCTTCATTTCCGTTGCGGCAGCTACACTGATTGCCGTCCTTGCCGCGTACGCGGTCGTCTTCGGACGGTTTTGGGGACAGCGCGCGTTTTTCAGCCTGAACATCGCGCTGATGGCCCTGCCGCCGGTGGCCCTGATCGTCCCGCTCTTCACGTTCATGGTTCAGGTGGGTCTGATTAATACCCTGCCTTCAGTTATGCTGATCTACACGATTCTCGTAATCCCCTTTTCGGTGTTCTTCCTTGTCAATTTCTTTCGCGAGTTGCCGCTTGAGCTGATCGAGGCGGCAACCATCGATGGCGCGTCGCATGTGCGGATTCTCTTTCAAATCGTGATGCCGCTCTCGGTCGCGACTACGGCGACCCTAATCATCGTAAATGCGATATGGGTTTGGAACGAACTGCTTTTTTCTCTCGTTTTTCTGCAGAACAATACCCAACGAACGCTCATGGCGGGCTTGGCGTTGTTCCAGGGGCGGTACTCGACCAATGAGCCCTTGGTGATGGCAGGTGCGTTTCTGTCGATTCTTCCATTGGTCATTCTCTATCTGGGAAGCCAGTCGTTCTTCGTTCGTGGAATGACCGCCGGTATCGGCAAGTGATGCCAACCGCTCGAAGAACTGTCTTTTTGAGGTGCCTAGTGCGAAAATCCGGTGATCGCGACTCATTTCGGGGTTCTTCGGCGCGAGCGTGACCTGATTCTAAGCGAGCAGTGTGGAGAGATCACCCGGAGATCACGAGCGGGGATGGACTGCGCTTTGTTTGCAGCGGCGTTTGTATTTCCAGCTTGACCCGCATGGACAGGGGTCGCTCCGGCCTGGCTTCATGAAGCCGACCAGCGGTACGGGGACGGGCTCGTGGCGGGCATCTTTGGCAAGCGCGATCCAATCCGTCGGCGCTGGTCTCATTGCCCTCCGGAAGCCGCGAGCCCAGGTCCTCACTGCATCGTGGGTGGGCACGCCGTCGGCAGGCTGGAAGGCAGGGCAGCCATCGCAGATCCGTTGCGGCTGTCAGGAATTCTATGCGGGAGCGATGATGATGGAAGAGAAGGAATGCCCCGATGGCCGCCGAGAGAGGATTTCTGGATCCGTTGCTTGAGGGCCGCGACCCGAATGCGGTATTTGCCAAGGAAGGACGGCTGGAGGGTCCGGAGAGGGTGCTTTCGGAGCGTATTCCGAATGCCGAGCTTGACGAGCATCTTGAAGGCGAACGTGCCGATGGCGTCTCGCTTTGCGTCGCTATCGGCTGCACGCTCTTGCGATCTCCCGGCCCGATCAGGCCCGCAATAGAGGGCGGGCACGTCCGCTGGCGTGTCTTGTAGCCCAGGCGCGCAAGGAACGGCAGAAGCCGCCCCTCCAGGTCGTCGCCCCAGGCCCGCCCACCGTGCGCCATGGTCGGCCCGCTCAGTGCCGACCTCCCATCAATCACTCAATTCCTGTTTCGGGAATCCTCAAACTCTCCAAAACTGAAATCTTCCGCCAACGTAGCGCTAGAGCAGATCGCGATCAGATGGAATCGGCTGATCGCGTGAAGATGCTCGCAAAACAAACACATAGAGCGGATTGCGTGAGCCCATGCAAACGCAATTCGCTCTAGCGCTTTTCTCCGGGTGGATGCGGATGAGGGACGCGGCCTCTGGGAACAGCAGGAGCTGGATCGAGACGGGCAGGCTCAGGCAAGATTTCCGAGGCTTGGGCCTTTTGCCGGGTGAAATGCATCAGAATAGGCAAGCGGAGTACAGCGGATCGCCCTCGGTTCTGACATCCGGTCAAGGTGCATGTGGTGGATCATCGCGAGGTGTCGGCCGCGAGTGCGTTGCTCGGGAGTGAGGCCGGCGAGCCGGGGCGCCCTCGACCGCGTCGGCGCGTCGGAAAGTGCGATGTTCAGGGTCATGGGCGGCAATCGTACCATCGGCACACGGGCCCATCATGCCGGCGGGCCATGGGCGTTGGCATGAGCTGGCCGGGCGGCTCGGGCGAGATTCGGACGGAAAACAGGCGTTGCATGACGTTAGCCACGCACTGGCTCGCTCCGGCCGGTCATCTGCAGGATTTGCGCGCGGTGGACCCAGGCAACCGCAAACAGGATCGCGGCAAGAACGATCGTGTGAATGACGTCTCCATGGAGAGCCAGCAACTGTGCGAAGAATGCGCCGACGCAGACAACCCCAAGCAGCACGGCACCGAATGCCGTCATCCGCGGCGCGATCAGCAGACCGGCACCAACGATTTCGCAGATCGCCGTGAAGTAGCGGAACCATTGGCCGAGCCCGACCGTGTTGAATTCCGCGACCGTGGACGTGAAGCCTGTCAGCTTGGCGCAGCCTTCCCCGAAGAAGGCGAGGGCGAGCAAAATTTCCAGCACCCGAAAGGCAATTGAACGTGCCCGAGCTTTGATGGGGGGTGCCGCAGTGCGCATTGAATGGATTTCCCACTGTCGGGGAGAGACTGGGAGACATTCGCAGCCTAATATTGCTTGCGCAAGTCGGATGGATTTTATGGAAATTATGACCGATGGACCCGGAGACTCCTGTCCCGGCTGGCGCGCGCGACAAGTTGTTGGCGGCAACGGCGAACGTGAAGGCCCAGTCGACCTTGGCAAGCCCTCGGAGTTTGGTCTTGCGCGAGCCAGCCATAGCCTTGATCCAACCGAACGCCTCTTCGATCCGTTTTCGGATGCGCCGGCTCGCTTCGTCCCCTCGATGGCACATTGTTCGCCGGTCGATGGCAGAGCGCCGTCCATGCAGTTCCTCATCCGTCGGCCGATGCAGATGGCGAGGGAGATTCCGAGGTTTCTTGCTGCCTCGCACATTTGCGGACCTGCTTTCTGTTCGCTTTGCGGGGGCTGATCACGCGAACCGTGCGACGCTGCGAGGCCGCATGATCGCCGCCGACATCGCGGGCGCGGCGCTCGTCGTGATTGTTCCGGGTGAAACGTTGACCGGCGTCACGGTGCTGCTCGACCGGATACGCGGACGCTTCCCGAACCTGTCGGCCGAGGCCATGAAGCGCGCCCTTGTCGCGGCCGGCGCGCCGGACGGACCTGCATCGGCTGGGGCGGCCGACCCTCAGGGAAGGCGCTCACGGCGGCATCAAGGTCGGGCGCTGTCAGGAACAACCGGACTTCAAGACCGGGGACAGGAAGGAAGCCGATCCGGCGGCCGGGACAAGGAAGATACCCGGAAGGCCGCATGACGGGCTTCGCCCGCCAGCAGGGGCAACGGAGGTTGCCCCGCCTCTTCGCTCCCGCAGGGGTATCTGTCTGGCGCGGACCTCGGATATCCAGGCGTTGAACTCGTCTCCGCTGTGCGGCTTCATTGCCTGGCGATCGCCTAGAGTGAAGTCACACGGACCCGGCGCAACAGGTCGCCGGACGACATGCCAGGAAGGATAGGGAATATGAGTGGCGTCGACACGCCAGAGCAAAGCGGTCCCAGGCGACCAGCAGCGCGACAGCACGATTTCTACCGATTTCATCTTCCGCACTCGCATCTAGCGTCAGTGTTCGGTGATGATTGGTTCGCGCTGAAGGCGGAGGCATTTGCGCGGTTCTTCGGCACGCCGACGTTCCTGGTCGCCCAGACGGTGATCGTCAGCGTATGGATTGTAATCAACATCGTGGGATGGTGGATATTCGACAAATATCCGTTCATTCTGCTGAATCTCGCTTTCAGCCTCCAGGCCGCCTACGCGGCGCCGCTGATCCTGCTTGCGCAGACGCGGCAGGCCGACCGCGACAAGGCGACGGCGATGGCCGACGCGCAGCATCGGGAGGAGATCGCACGCATCAGCGAAGAGCGTCAGCGCGGCGTGGCCGAGCAAACCGCCCTGCTGACGCGCATGCTGGAACAGAACACGCAGCTGACCGAGACATCCAAGGAGTTGGCCGAGCGCATCGCGACTCTGACTGTTGAGCTGCATAACCACATTTGTGAGTCAAAGCCCGGATAGCGGCGAGCCCGGGCTTTCCCGGCCATGGCTGCGCTTCCATCACTTCGTTCGTGGTTGACGAGTCGAAAGCGGCGGGCGCGTGCCTCCGGGAGATCACGGAGACCCTGCTCCGGGCTGAGCTGACCGTGTCGTGCAATGCTCTTGGCACATAGCCCGGTGGGGGCGCCGGGCGGGGTGTTGTCCGGAGCGCCGACGCCGGCTCCCATGCCCGTTGGCACAGGCCAACAGACATGATTGTCCAAGGCTGGGCGGCGAGGCGGTCCCGGGCATGGCAGCAGCGATCGACGATGTTGGTCGCAGGAGCGGAACATTCTGTTGGAGGGCGGGTTGTCGCGCGGGAATTGCCGGACATTCTCCACCGGATTGAGTTCCGGGCACTCCGGCGGCGGCGGCGAGAGAGTGATATTGGCGGGCACGGCGATCCGCCAACACCGCTCGAAGATAGAGATCTCTTCAACATTCTTGGCAAGCGGCCATGGTGTCAACGCGGCAGGGCCTCGATCAGCCGGTCGATCGTGATCGGGAAGTGGCGCACGCGGGCGCCGGTCGCGTGCCAGACCGCGTTGGCGACCGCGCCGGCGCTGCCGGTGATCGCGATCTCTCCGACGCCCTTGATGCCGAGAGCGTTGACGTGCGGGTCGTTCTCCTCGACGAGGATCGCCTCGATCGAGGGAATGTCTGCGTTCACCGGCACGTGGTACTCGCCAAGATTGGCGTTCATCGGCCGGCCCGTGCGCGGATCGAGCACCGCCTGTTCGTGCAGCGCGAAGGAGACGCCCCAGATCATGCCGCCGAAATACTGGCTTTGCACCATGCGCGGATTGATGATTCGTCCGGCGGCGAAAGCGCCCACCAGGCGGGTGACGCGCACCTGGCCGAGATCGGGATCGACCTTGACCTCGGCGAACACCGCGCCATGGGCGTGCATGGCGTAATTCTCCTGGGCGGAAATATTCGCGGCGCCGGTGCCGCGGCCCTCGATTTCCGCGAGTCCGGCGCGGGCGAGAATCTCGGCATAGGACTCGCCCCGCGTCTCGTCGTCGCGGCGCAGCAGCCTGCCGCCGCGCGCGATCACGCCGGCATTGCCGGCGCCGAACAGGGGTGAGCGTTCGTCGCTGGTGGCCAGTGCCGCAAGCTTGCCGATCGCATCCGCCCCGGCGTCGTGGATCGCCGTGCCCGCAGTCGCGGTATGTGCCGAGCCGCCGGCGATGCCGGCATCCGGCAAATCCGACGTGCCGGAGCGGAATTCCAACTGATCGAGATCGAGGCCGAGCCCGTCGGCCGCGATCTGGGCAAGCGCGGTCCAGGCGCCCTGACCCATGTCGTGCGCGCCGGTCTCGACCATGCCGGTGCCATTGCTGCGGATCACGGCGCGGGCCTGGCCCTGGAACATGATCGCCGGGAAGGTCGCGGTGCCCATGCCCCAGCCGACCAGGAGGCCGGCCGCGTCGCGCATCGCGCGTGGCATTTGCACGCGATGCGCCCAGCCGAAGCGCTCGGCCCCTTGCGCATAGCACGCGCGGAGCGCCTTCGAAGAGAAGGGCTTGCCAGAGATCGGTTCCAGCTCGGCATAGTTCTTCAGGCGGAACTCGAGCGGGTCGATGCCGCAGGAAGCCGCCATCTCGTCGATCGCGCTTTCCAGCGCGATCGAGCCGGTGGCGTGGCCCGGTGCGCGCATGAAGAGCGGCGTGCCGATGTCGAGCCTTACCGCCTCGTGCGAGGTGCGGAGCGCGGGGCTCGCATAGAGCGTATGCGAGGCCTCCGAGGCCGGTTCGATGAAATCGTCGAACGTGCTGGTCACCGTCTTGGTGTGGTGCGAGAGCGCGCGCAGCGCGCCCGCGGCATCCGTGCCGAGGCGAAGCGTCTGGCGTGTCGGCGCGCGATGGCCGACCGGGCCGAACATCTGCTCGCGCCGCAGCACGAGCTTGACCGGCCGGCCGACCAGTTTCGCCGCCATGATCCCGAGCACCTGCGGGCCGGCGAACAGACCCTTGCAGCCGAAGCCGCCGCCCAGATATGGGCTGCGGATCAGGATGTTTTCCGGGGGGATGCCGAAGAGACCGGCGATGCGCGCCTGAGCCATGGCAAGTCCCTGGCTCGGCGTGTCGACGGTCAGCCGGTCGCCGTCCCAGGCGGCCACGATCGCATGTGGCTCGATCGGATTGTGGTATTGCGCCGGCGTCTCGTAGACCCCCACGAGACGGTGTGCCGAAGCGGCCAAACCCGCCTCGACATCGCCGCGCTCGGCTTCGCTTGGAAAGCCGGGGCCGACGACCGGGGGCACGAAACTCTCGACGGCATCGAGCCCCACCCGCGCCGGCTCGGTTTCGTAACGCGGCGCGAGCAGCATGGCGCCTTCCGTCGCCGCTTCCAGAGTTTCGGCGACGACGACCGCGATTGGCTGATGCGGGTAGCGCACGCGGTCGTTCTGCAAGAGGTCCAGGCGGAACATGAAGGGGTTGGTCTTGGCGTCCGGATCCTCGGCGAGGTCCGGCTTGTGGTCCGGCGTCATCACCTCGATCACGCCCGGGTGCGCCTTCGCCGCGGCGACGTCGAGCGAGGCCACCCGGCCGCGCGCGACCGCGCTCACCGCGAGCACCGCATGCAGCATGCCTTGCGGGTGATTGTCAGCGGCGTAGCGGGCGCCGCCGGTGACTTTCAGGAACCCGTCGCGGCGGGTGAGCGGCTGACCGATATTCGAGCCGTGCCGGAGATGGGCAGACACCGTGGTGAGGGCGATTTCAGGCATGGAGGGCTCCGGGGGCGGGGAGGAGAGGGGAAGCCGGCAGAGCGGGCAGGCGCGCGGGCGTGCCGGCGGCGGCCTGGGCGAGTGCGCGTGCTGTGACCCGGCGAGCGAGCTCGATCTTGAACGCGTTGTCGCCAGAGGGTTTTGCCTCCGCGAGCGCGATTTCGGCCGCACGGCGGAAGACGGCGGGTTCGGCGCGCGCGCCCTCCAGCGCCGTCTCGGCCGCGCGGGCGCGCCAGGGCTTCGCCGCCACGCCGCCGAGCGCGATCCGGGCCGCGGCGATCGCCCCTTGCTCGATCCTGAGCGCCGCCGCCGCCGAGACGATGGCGAAGGCATAAGAGGTGCGCTCGCGAAGCTTGAGGTAGCGGGCATGCGCCGCGAAGGTTGCGGCCTCCGCCGGCAGACGGACGGCGACGATCAACGCGCCTGGTTCGAGAACGCTCTCTCGCGCGGGTTCGTCTCCGGGCAAGCTGTGGAACGCTTCCAGCGGGACCTCGTGACGACCCGCCCTGCCCGCGATCTCCACCACCGCGTCGAGCGCCGCGAGTGGGACGCAAAAGTCGGAAGGGTGCGTCGCGATGCAATGCCCGCTCCAGCCGAGGATCGCGGCGAGCCGCGTCTCTCCGCCGCGCGCATCGCAGCCGCTGCCCGGCTCGCGTTTGTTGCAGGCGCTGGCCGGGTCGTAGAAATAGGCGCAGCGCGTGCGTTGCATCAGGTTGCCGCCGACGGTCGCGGCGTTGCGGAGCTGCGCCGAGGCGCCGGAGAGAAGCGCTTCCGCAACGGCCGGGAATCGCCGCGCGAATTGGGAATCGTGCGCGAGATCGGCATTGCGCACCAGCGCGCCGATGCGCACGCCACCATCGGCCAGCCACTCGATCGCATCGAGGCCGGGCAGGCGAGTGACGTCAACCAGCCGGCGCGGCCGAATGAGGCCGCCTTTCATCAGGTCGAGCAGGTTGGTCCCGCCGGCGAGATAGGCAGCGCCGGGTTCAGCGGCGGCGGCGACGGCATCCGCAATGGTCGCGGGCCGAATATAATCGAAACGGTTCATGCGGCCTCCACGCGATCGCGTTCGGTGAGTTGATCATGGGCATCCAGAATGGCGGCGACGATGCCGGCATAAGCGCCGCAGCGGCAGAGATTGCCGCTCATCGCCTCGCGGATGCGCTCGGGGTCGTCGCCGGCCTGGGCTTCGCTGAGCAGCCCGACCGCGCTCATGATCTGGCCGGGCGTGCAGAAGCCGCACTGAAACCCGTCATGGGCGATGAAGGCGGCCTGGACCGGGTGCAGTTCGCCGTCCTTGGCGAGCCCTTCGATGGTGAGGACTTCCGCGCCATCGCAGCTGGCGGCGAGCGCAAGGCAGGAATTGATGCGCCGCCCGTCGACGAGCACCGTGCACGCGCCGCATTGCCCACGGTCGCAGCCCTTCTTGGTGCCGGTGAGGTCGAGGCGCTCGCGCAGGAGATCGAGGAGCGTGATCCGCGGGTCGTCCAGCGCGACTTCACGCGCCACGCCGTTCACGCTCAGAGAAACCGACACGCTCATGCAGTGCTCCGTTTCATGCTCTCGTCAAAGAAAATTGTGGCTCGCACGGGCTGGGCGATAGACAAAGAGACGCCGCGACAGCACGCCGGGCGCGGTTTCGGGAAATCTCCCGTCGTGATAGATATTCGGAGGGTACCTCCGCTTTTCAAGGGGCCTCGGAGACATGAACGACGATCTGGGAGATCCCGGCGAGAAGACGATGCGGCGGCCGCGCGCGGATGCGCTTCGCAACCGCGAACGCCTGCTCGCCGCGGCGAAGGCGGTGTTCAGCAGCGGCGGGGCGGAGGCCAGCCTCGAGGCGGTGGCGAGACGCGCCGGTGTCGGCATCGGCACGCTCTACCGGCATTTTCCGACCCGCGAGGCGCTGTTCGAGGCGGTCTATCGGCGCGAAGTCGAGCAGCTTGCGGACCTTGCAGAAGAATTGGAGGGCGGGGCTGCGCCGGCCGAGGCGCTCCGCCATTGGCTGCACGCGAATATCGAGTTCGTGGCCACCAAGAAGGGCATGGCCGCGGCGCTCGCGCTCGCCGCGCATGCCCCGCCGGAACTGACTTCCTATTCCTTCGAGCGCCTGACCAAGGCCGTGGGGATGTTGCTGGACCGCGCCGTGACCGCAGGCGAAATCCGCGCCGATATCTGCCCCGAGGATATTCTGCGGACCCTGATCGGCATGTGCATCATCCACGACCAGCCGGGCTGGCAGGGGAGCGTGCGGCGCCTCGTCGATGTTTTTGTCGATGGGTTGCGCCGCGGGGCCGGAGCGGCGCCCACCATCGCCTCGTCACCCCGGGAGCAGAATTTCGGCTCCCGGCGGTCCGCGGCTTGCGAGTCCTGAGCCGCGATACGCCTCCGCCAGAGCGGCGCGGTCGGGGATTCTCAGCGCGGCCCAAAAGCCGTCAGGTCGCGTTCAGTGGTTATCATGGAACCGCCTATTGTTCGGCTTTCGGTGAGGATTTCAAATAGATGAAGCTCAACCGCTGGCGGAACTGCTGGCCAGCGGCCAACGCCTGTTCGAATTGCTGCGGGTCGGCCGCCTCGCCGCGAGCAACCGCTTCGAGCAATGACCGGGTGACTGAGGGAAGGGCCGGCACGTCCTGCCTTCTCTCGACAAGAAACCTGGTGTCGCTGTCGATCCAGAGCAGTAGGTCGGCCGCCGCCTGCCTGGGTGTTATCTCAGGCATCTCCCGCACCTTCCTTGGCGGGGCGAGGCTAGCAGAAACGACGTTGCTTCGACCCCAGATTGCTGCGGAAGCGGGTTAGAGCTTGGCGCCAATATTCTGACGGTGACGTATCAAATTAGACCGGAATGAGACGGTGCAGGCGGGCGCGAAGAACAGGCTATCACGACAAGTTGATCTGGATCATAATTGGACTGCGGCAATGGCTCTACGGCCCCAGCGCCACTGCCTGGCAGGTGGCAATGAGGGGAGGCTGCGAAATAATGGCGCAGGATGCACCTCACGACAATCATTGGCCTTTCGGCGCTCGCGCCGCGCCGTCGTCCGCGGCGCCTGACAGCGCGGCCCGTCCCGCGCCTTCCTGCGGGCCAGGCTCCGGCCGCAGCATAGCGCTTACAGGGCATATTCTCGCTTCTCTTCGTGACGATCGCGGCAACTTCGACGGCTTTGTGCTTGAGACTTCGGATGGCACGGAGCGATGCTTCGAAACCCGTAATGCCGAACTCGTCGCCATCATATTGCGCGCTTGGCATGAGCGACGCTCTATATGCGTTGTTGTCGATCCCGTTAGCCCGCGCCGTCCTGTTTCGGTCATCCTGGAGCAGGAAGGGCTGTGATCATTGCGGATGACGAGCGAGTTTCCGATCGCGGGGGTCGGAAACCGAGTGTGGTCTATTTCATGGAAGCCACCGAGCGAGATATTCGCAAACGCGCAGCGCTTCATGATCGTGGAGTGAGGCGAGGCATGAAAACTTTGGCAAAACGCCGGGAACAAACGCCGAGCACATAAGAAATGCGGCTCTTCAGTGGCCTGTCATTTGGTTACTCAATCCGGCGGCATCCTGACACTGGACTTGCCTTGCAAACGTGGAGAGCTGTTTTTGATCAGGCGGGCGATCTGGAGGTGCCCCGGATTGGTGGACAATCCGGGGCTCAGGTCGTTTCGGTTTCCTTGAGCATCTGGGTTTCGTAGGCAATGGGTGACAGATTTCCGATGCCGGAATGGCGGCGCGTGGGGTTGTACCAGCCTTCAATGTAGCTGAAGATCGCCATCCCGGCTTCGGCCTGGGATATGAAGCGGCGGTGGGCGAGGAGTTCGCACTCCAATGCGGCGAAGAAGCTCTGGCGAATGGCGTTGTCGAAAGCATCGCCAACAGAGGCCCATCGAGGGGCGAATGCCGGTCTTGCGGCAGCGGCCGAAGGCCGGGGAGGTATATTGGGCGGATTCAAGCGGTCGTTGCAACACTTGCTTGAACTGCGGACAGCACCTCGTCAAACGCCTCCGCAGGTGTTCGCCAGGCGAGCGCCTTGCGTGGCCTTGCGTTCAGCGCCCCAGCGACTGCCTCGAGATCCGCAGTGGTATGGGCGCTGAGAGACTGTTTGAGAATGCGCTGTGATGAGTGGGAGGCGCCGCAGGTGCCGGCCGGCACGGCTTTCGAGAACCGGAGCGGAGCGGCCTTGAGATCAATATGGCTTCTGGCGGAGGCGGGGCACCCCACGAACGTGTTCGTGGGGACCCCGAGCGCAGCGATCCGCCAAAGCCCAAGGGGAAGTCATCAAATTGATCGCCAAAACAAAAGGGCCGTGAGCACCGGAAGCCCAGAAAGACACGTCGGACGACCACCGCAGTCGCATTCTCAAACAGTCTCTTAGTGTCTGACTGAGAAAGGGTTGAGTGATTTCAGCGGGTTGTGATTCAATCGGATTGCGAGCCGCGACGGAACCAACGATGCCCTGGACTGAAATCACTCGCCTGCAGTATCGGCGGGAAGGTCTGCGTTATGCAA
>DATJLS010000036.1:0-3510 GCA_035509315.1 Acetobacteraceae bacterium
GGCCATCCGCGGCTCCGATCTGGCGGTGCGTCTCGGCGGCGACGAGTTCATGGTGCTCCTGCCCGAATGTCGCGCGGACGAAGTCCGCCACGTCGTCGCCCGCGTCGAAGGGCTCGAAGTCCAGTACGGCCTCGAAAAGATTCCGTGCCGCTTCTCTCGCGGCTGGACCGATTACAAGGCCGGCGAGACCTCGGAAGAGCTCCTCAAGCGAGCCGACGAAGCTCTTTACGCCAACAAGCGCGCCGGCAAGCAAATGGCCCAGGATTCCGCCGCAACGCAGCCCGCCGTCTCGACGCGGCTCTAGTTACCGTTCACGTCCGCCTCGGCCCCGGCGATCCGCTGCAACCTTCCCGGATTCCGCGCATCATAAAATTTAAGCAAGACTGACCCGGCCGCGCGAGGCCGTTCCACGCGCCTCGCCTTTCGCTAAATTGGAGCCGCGGAGGCTACTCATGAAAACGCTCGCAGAATCCCGCATGGCAGCCCGAAGGCTCGGCCGCTCTGTGTTCGCTTTGGCCGCGTCCCTGATTTTCGCCGGTGCTCTGGCAGGCGTGGCGCTCGGCGATATCCTCGAATTGCGCGACGGCCAAATCATCCAGGGCCAGTTCGTAGGCGGATCGCCCGCGAACATCCGTTTCCGCGTAAACGGCCAGGAGCAGATATTCGCCACGAAGGACGTGCTGAATATCGGCTTCAGCGACTCCTCCGACACCTCCAGCGCCACCCCCGCGCCGGCTCAGCCCGCTCCGCAGCAATCGGCTCCGCCGCCCGCGCCTGACCAGTCGGCAACGCAGCCGCCTCCGCCGCCTGCCGCCGCCGACTCCAATTCGACCCCGACGCCGACCGGCAACTCCGCGCCTCCGGCCGACGCCAATGCGGCGTCTCCCTCGCCCTCGCAATCACAGCCGCCGCCTGCCGCCGCGACCACTCAGGCAATCACCATCCCGGCCGGCACCTCATTGTTCGTCCGCATGATCGACGGCGTCGATTCGACCCAGAACAAGATCGGCGATCCGTTCCGCGCCAGCCTCGAAAGCCCGCTCGTTGTGGGCAATACCGTGGTTGCGCCCGCTGGCGCCGATGTGTACGGTAAGCTCACCCAAGCCAAGGAAGCCGGCAAAATTTCGGGCGGCGCGCAGCTCACCCTCGAACTCACTGGCGTACGCATCAACGGCAGCATCGTGCCTGTCGATTCCACCGACTATGACGTAGCGGGCAAGGGCCGCGGCACCCAGAGCGCCGAGCGCATTGGCGGCGGCGCCGTCCTGGGCACGATCATCGGCGCCATCGCGGGCGGCGGCAAAGGCGCGGCAATCGGAGGCGTCGTCGGCGCGGGCGCAGGCACCGCCGTGCAGGTATCCACGAAAGGCGAGCAGGTCCGCATCCCCAGCGAGACCCTGCTCGAATTCAAGCTCCAGCAAGACGTTACGGCGCCGCTCCCCGCTCCCTCCAACTAGGACCGGCAAGGCGTACGCGCGGCGAAAGGGGTTGCTGATAGGAACACACCCCCAGATTGGCCTTGTGCCCCTTTTGGGGTAACTCGTAAGATACCGTCTGTTGTACGGAACGATACCCTCGCAGGAAGTGATACGACGATGCCTAAAGAAAAGCCCAAAGTGAATATCGGCGAAGTGATTCGATCCTACCGCAGCGACCGCGGACTCTCCCAGGGCGACATCGAGCGCCGCACCGGCCTTCTCCGCTGCTACCTTTCGCGCGTTGAGAACGGCCACACTGTCCCCTCGCTCGAAACGCTGGCCAAGATTGCCGAAGCCATGGAGATCAGCCTCGCCGATTTCTTCCCGGGCACCGACACCGCCCAGGACCGCGAGACTCGCAAGATGCTCGGCGAACTCTCCGAAGAAGAAATTCGCTTCCTCGCGGATATCCGCCGCTATTCCACCACTCTGTCGGACGATGACAAGCGCCTCGTCCTCGCCATGATCCGCAAGATGGCGACCATCGTTCCGCCCGCGCGCACCGGCAAGTCGCACGCCAGCGCTGGCGCCCACTCCCACCACCGCGCCGAACTCTAAGCACCGCCGTCGGCGCTACAACCCGGGAGGCCCGCTATGAAACTCTCGGTCTTCTGCGGAGTCAGCGTCGATGGCTTTCTGGCTCGCCTCGACGACACATTCGACTTTTTATTCGCGGGCGAGCAGCAGTCCCAAGAGCCCCAGGGTTTCAAGGAATTCCTGGCCGGCGTCGACGTCGTCGTGCTCGGCCGCAGGACTTTCGAGGTGGTGTTGAAACTGGGGCATCTAGGGCTTTACGGCAAAAAACCGATGATTGTGCTGAGCGCCCGCCCGCTCGATTTTCCGTCAGTCAGCGGCCTGACCCTCCACCAGATGTCTGGCCAACCGGCTGAAATCGTTGCACAGCTCGAGGCACGCGGCTTCAAACACGCTTACGTCGACGGCGGCATCACGATTCAGCGATTCCTCGCAGCTGCATGCATCAGCCGGCTGGTGGTCACACGAGTGCCGGTGCTCATCGGCTCAGGCATTCCGCTGTTCGGTCCCGTCCCGCGCGACATCCCGCTTCGTCACGCAGCAACGCACACCTACCCGGGCGGCCTCGTCCAAAGTGAATACGAGGTGGGCGGCTGAGGCGCGCGTGCTTTTCGCCTGGCGCGCTGGTCCGAAACTGCGTGCTAAGCCCGCTAGCCTGGGGCGCCGCGATTTCGTTAGAATAGAGTTTCGATGCTGCACGAGCGACACACAACGGTCGGCGTAAAAGTCGGCAAGGTGCAAGTGGGCGGCGGCGCGCCCGTCGTCGTCCAGTCGATGACAAACACCGACACGGCCGACGCTGCCGCAACCGCGCAGCAGTGCTTCGAATTGGCGCAGGCCGGCTCCGAGCTGGTCCGCATCACCGTCAACATGCCCGAGGCCGCCGCCAAAGTGGCCGAAATCAAGCAGCGCCTGCTCGATGCCGGCTCTGACGTCCCGGTGATCGGCGACTTCCATTACAACGGCCACGTCCTGCTCACCAAGTATCCCGACTGCGCACAAGCGCTCGACAAGTAC
Organism: Acetobacteraceae bacterium; assembly: GCA_035509315.1. Lineage (GTDB taxonomy): Bacteria > Pseudomonadota > Alphaproteobacteria > Acetobacterales > Acetobacteraceae > JAKAWQ01. The sequence goes on from DATJLS010000036.1 coordinate 3,030, forward strand.
CGCATCAATCCGGGCAACGTCGGCCATGGCCAGCGCCGCGACGAGCAGTTCGCCACGATCTGCAAAGTCGCGCGCGACAATGGCAAGCCCGTCCGCATCGGCGTGAACGGCGGCTCGCTCAATCAGGAACTCGTGATGAGCCGCATGCAGGAGAACACGGATAAGAACCTCGGCAAGACCTCCGAGGAAATCATCAACGAGTGCATGGTTCTTTCCGCGCTTCAATCCACCGAACTCGCCCTCGAATCCGGCCTGCGCAAGGACCAGATCATCATTTCGTGCAAAGTGTCGCGCCCGCGCGATCTCGTCGATATCTACCGCGACCTCGCCGCGAAAACCGATCAGCCGCTGCACCTGGGCCTCACCGAAGCGGGCATGGGCGCGAAAGGCCTCGTGTGGTCGGCTGCTTCGATGGGCATTCTGCTCGGTGAAGGAATCGGCGATACCGTGCGCGTCTCGCTCACGCCCCGCCCCAACGGCG
>DATJLS010000037.1:0-6277 GCA_035509315.1 Acetobacteraceae bacterium
TCAGTGCGCGGGTCGGGACGGAAGAATGACGCCGCCGGGGATCGAACCAAAGAATGCCACGAAACAGGAGGATAACGTGCCATCAGATTACATAGCTTGATCCCAAGCTCTCACCTCTCCACGAAATCGGGGCAAGTCCAGATCGCCGTTTTCCCGGCCTTTTGGATGCCATCCTCAACCAGCCCAACAGCTAGTTCCCACCGATAGCGAGGTCGTTTCATGGAGCATCGCCAGCTCGGGCGTTCCGGCTTGAAGGTTCCTGTCCTCAGCCTCGGCACCGCCGGTTTCGGCGGCCGCGGCGAGTTCTTTCGTCATCTCGGTGAGCCCGATGTCGCGACGGCTGCCCGCATGGTCGATCTCTGCCTCAATTCCGGCGTCAATTTCTTCGATACGGCAGAGGTCTATTCCCAGGGCCTCTCGGAAGAGATTCTCGGTCAGGTGATCAAGAGAAGGCGGGACCAGGTCCTGATCTCGACCAAGGCGACCTTCTCGATGGGAGACGACCCGAACGGCAAGGGTTCGTCGCGTTTCCATATCATGCGGGCCTGTGAGGCGAGCCTGAAGCGGCTTCGCACCGACCATATCGATATCTATTTCCTGCACGATCTATTTCATGCACGGGTTCGATGCGCTCACCCCGATCGAGGAGGCCCTGCGCGCGCTCGACGATCTCGTGAGGAGTGGCAAGATCGGCTATATCGGCGTCTCGAATTTCTCTGGCTGGCACCTCATGAAAGCGCTCGCGACCTCGGAGAAGCATGACCTGCCCCGCTATGTCGCTTATCAGGGTTATTATTCGCTCATCGGGCGCCATTATGAGTGGGAGCTCATGCCGCTCGGCCTCGGCCAGGACGTGGCGTTGATGGTGTGGAGCCCGCTGGGCTGGGGCCGCCTGACCGGACAGATTCGTCGTGGCAAATCCGCCAAAATCGGGCGGATCGCCACTGCCAGCGGCGAAGGCGGGCCGCCCGTCGCGGAAGAGCATCTTTTCACTGTCGTCGATGCGCTTGAGATGATTGCCAAGGAGACCGGCAAATCCATCTCGCAGATCGCGCTCAACTGGCTCCTGCGCCGCCCGACAGTTGCGAATATCGTGATTGGCGCGCGCAATGAAGAGCAGTTGAGGCAGAATCTCGGGGCCGTTGGCTGGTCTCTCGCTGTCGGCGATCGGAAACCAGCTCTATCGTTACGGGGCACGGGATTTGCCTCGATTGAGGTGATGCCCGGATTGCACACGCCCCGACCCCGATCGATATGGCCTCATGCGGAGTCTGGGTGCCCCGATTCCGCGTGAGGCCTCTCGACCACAAACCTATCCACGACCGTCATACTCGGCCCAGCAGTTTGGCGTCTCGTAGACGGTCACGGCGGCAAGATGGGGCAGGGCAGGCTTCATGCGCTGCCAGATCCAGACAGCGATATTCTCTGCGGTCGGGTTTTCGAGCCCCTCGATCTCATTCAGGCAATGGTGATCGAGCCGGGCAAGCAGCGGGGAAAATGCCTGCTCGATCTCGAAGAAATCGACCACAAATCCGCTCTCGGGATCGACCGGACCTTCGAGCCCGAGCACAACACGATAGGAATGGCCGTGCATGGCATAACAGCGATGAGAAGGTGGCACCTTGGGCAACCGATGCGCCGCCTCGAAAGTGAAGCTCTGGAAGAGCCTCATCGGATCCCGATCCTCTTATGCGTCTGGATGCTGAGCCGCCATTTCGGATGGGAAAGGCAGTAGGCGATTGCGCGGGCCGTGTTCTCGCCCACGTCCGGACCATCCATCGGCTGGAGAGAGAAACGCTCGAACGCAAGCCCGGCGAAAAGCTCCGGCGCTGCATCCGGCTGCGGATAGACGAGCTTGAGCTCGTGGCCGGCGCGAATGTTGAGTTTCGTCCCGCCTTTCGGGCTGACGCAGATCCAGTCGAGACCCAGCGGGGCAGCGATCGTCCCGTTGGTCTCGACGGCAATTTCAAAGTCGCGCGCGTGCAGCGCCGCGATCAAGGCCGCGTCCACCTGCAAAAGCGGCTCTCCCCCGGTCAGGACACAGAACCGCTTGGCCTGCCCTGCTCCCCATTCTGCTTCCATGGCGCGGGCGAGTGCGTCCGCATCCCCGTAGCGCCCACCCTTCGTGCCGTCGAGGCCAACGAAATCCGTGTCGCAGAAGCGGCATTGGGCGCTGGCACGGTCCGCCTCCCGCCCGGACCAGAGATTGCAGCCTGCGAAGCGGCAGAAGACACTGGCGCGGCCAGTGTTCGCGCCCTCTCCCTGGAGCGTGAGAAAAATCTCCTTGACCGCGTATCCGCTCATACGACCGATCCCGCCAGAACTCTATTGATCTAGCAGGTAGGCGGCGTTTTCGAACCCCTCCTGGAGCCCGTCGGCGACTACCGCGCGGGCGCGCCGCAGTTTGCCGCGTTCAGAAGCAGCTTGCCCGCATCGATATAGTGCCGCTCATGCGCGACCGCATGCTGCGCGGCGGCATGAAGATCCCGCATCCGCCGTTGCAATGGGGAACTCTCATAGAGCGCGCTGGCTCCGCCAAGCGCGAAGCAGCGATCGGCAACGCCGACACAGGTGGTGGCAAGCCATGCGGCCGTCTGGGCATTCTGGATGTAAAGCGCCTCGTCGTTCAGCGTGCCGGCCAGCGCACGGCGCCAATGGCTCGCCGCCTGGATCTCGAGAAACGCCCGAGCCGCCCTGACCACGGCCGCAACACCGCCAAGCGCGCCTTGAAATGTTTCCGAATCCCGCATCTTCTGAGGAGCCGCGAATTGCTGGCGGCCTGTATTGGCAAGGGCGACCAGAGCGTCCAAGGCGCCCTCGGCCATGCCTAGGCTATTGGCGCCGTGCAGCAGCGGCAGCACTTGTCGCGGAGCCTGATAAAGCGGCCCCTTCAGGCACGAAGCGCCGCCCACGAGGTCGAAGAAGTTCCCCGCCGGGACGAATATGTCCTCGAGCGTGATGTGGTGGCTTCCCGTGCCCTTGAGGCCTGCGACGTGCCAGGTATCCTCGATCTGCCAGTGATGCGCAGGCAGAAGAAACCCCCGGATCATTGGGGGCCCGCCTTCGCCGGCGGATCCGGGGAGTGGCGTCCCGCCCTCGGCCATGACGCAGACCCCGAGCATCCAGTCGGCGTGCTGGCAGCCGCTGGCGAAAGGCCAGCGCCCATTGACCCGCCAGCCGCCGGACACTGCCTCGGCTGTTCCCGCAGGCTGAGCGGAGCCGGCAAAGGTCACGTCCGGCCCATCCTGGTAAACCTGCTCGTAGATGTCGCGCGGCAGCAGGGATGCGAAGAGGCTGGCGCCGCAGCCGATCATCACGGCCCAGCCAACCGAGCCGTCGATCCTGCTGAGCGCCGCGATGACGTCGAGGGCCGAGGGCAGATCGAGCCCCAGCCCGGCATGGCTCGGCGGTACAAAGATGCGGAAGAAACCGGTTGATCTCAGCTTATCCACGAGATCGGGCGGAATTCGGCGGACCGTTTCGATTTCGGCCGCACGCGCGGTGATTTCGGGCGCCAGGGTCCGGATCGCAGTGAGCAGGTGTTCGCTGGTTTCGGGCATGATCGACCTTGCGACGCTCGCATTGCCGCAGCATTTCGGCGCACGAGAACGCAGTTACGGTTGTAGTCTCACGCTTCTGCCGGCAGGCAGGTTCCGCCCGGCGGCTCCCCTTGCCGGGCCGACCCGGATCGGTCACGATCGTTTCGATAGCGGGTCCGTGCCGAAGCGAACGGACATCCCGGCACACGGCCTTGCCGGCGTGCCCGTCTCGATGGGGGGAAACCGTAATGAATTACGGAAGGCGGCTCTTCTGCCTGACCATTGCCGCAATGCTCGTGCTTAGCCTGGGCGGTGGCGCCGCGCTTGCCGGCGAGAGCAGTACGGCGGCGGACGGGATCGCACTCAGCAATTCCTATGCCGCCAACAGCTGGCGCCGGACGATGCTGCATATCTGGGGCCTTGCCGCCAACAAAGCCGTGGCCGACAAGGTCATTGCAAGGACGATCGTGCTTAATGCCGGCAACTCCGCTTCGGAGCAGGCAGCCCAGATTCAAACTCTGATCAAGGGCGGATGGAATGCGATCGCAGTCGATGCGGCCTCGCCGACAGCACTCAACAGCGCGATCACAGAGGCCTGCGATGCCCATATCGTTGTGGTCACGTTCGACAGCCTCGCCAGCGCGCCCTGCGCGTACAAGATCGTTTACGACTACCGGAACATGGGTTTGATGGAGGCTTGGTACGTCGCCAACCAGCTGCACGGCACGGGCAATGTGCTGGAGGTGCGCGGCGTGGCCGGCACCTCGGTGGATGAGGGGATCCACGAAGGAATCATGAAAGGCTTCGCCAAGTACCCGGGCATCAGGCTGGTGGGCTCGGTATACGGCGACTGGACGGAGTCCGTGAGCCGCAAGGCGGTCGTGGACCTCCTGCCGTCGCTGCCGAAGGTGGACGCGGTGGTGACGCAGGGGGGCGATGCTTACGGCGTTTACGAAGCCTTCGCCGCCGCCGGGCGTCCCACGCCGCTGATCATCATGGGCAACCGGCAGGACGAGCTCGCGCTCTGGAAGAAGCTCTCCGAAGCACCGGGTGGGTACCCGACATTTTCCGTCTCCTCGACACCTGGAGTCTCATCCATTGCCTTCTGGGTCGCCCAGCAGGTCCTGGCCGGGGCCGATGTGCCAAAGCGTATCGTCGTGCCATGGCTGGTCATCACCCGAAATGACCTCGATGCGTGGCTGAAGGCTGTGCCACCGGACGGAGTGGCGACCCCGGTCTATGACCGGCAATGGACGGAGCGCCTGATCGCGGCCACGCTCGCACACACAGGCCTGCCCGGCTCGCCCATTCCGAAATCGGTTCCGTAGCGCGATCGCGCGTCGGTGGACTCTGAGGGCGGCCAGCCTGATGGCCGAGCCGCGCTGCGAACGCATCATGACGCGTCGGAGCAACGCTGCTCTCGCGGAGCATCCGCCATCAAGGCCTCGATGGGGCGAAGCCCGAAGCAAGACTCCTGTTGAACCGGCTTCGGAAACTGCTCAGACTCTCCCTTTGGGCCCTGCGATGATGTCCGTGCGGGGGGGAATACGGCAGGGAGAGGCCGACGAGGATTTTTGTCATTCCATCCCTGGGCCCATCCATGGGTCATGTCAGCATCGATGCCGCCGCACGCCAGCGGGAGCGGTCGATGCTGGTGGCTGGCGCGTTCGACACAGTCATCCTCCTCGGGATGTTCGTGGCTGCGTTCTGGGCAAATTCGTTGATCATGATCGCGGAGGGGCTGCGCGGGCTGCTCCTGATCCTGTTCGAGCTGATTGTGTTTCTGCTGCTTCGGCGCATTCACCGGGGCCGTACTCATTCTTTCGACTATGGGCCAGGCAAGCTGGAGCAGTTCGCCAATTTCGCGATTGGCACCGCAATGGGGCTCGGCGGCTTCTGGGTGGCGGCCACCGCTGCCTATCGCTGGGGGCATCCGCCGACCCAGGCGAGCCTCGGGCTCGACTTCGCCGGCGCAGTCGCGGCGATCAATGTCATGGAGAATGCTGCGACCTTATGGCTGTTGTGGCAGAGCGGGCGTGACGGCTCGTCCATCATCATACTCGGCCAGGTGCGCACGCGGGTGGCCAAGCTCGTCTGTTCCCTGATCGTGCTCTGCGCGCTCATCGTCAACGCGCTGTTCGCGGACCGGCCCATCGGCGCGGCCGCCGAAGTCCTGGGATCGGCCTTCGTCGCGCTCGTCATGCTTCATCTGGCCGCTTCCATGTGGCGTCGGGCCCTGCCATCGTTGCTCGATCGTACGCTCGAGGAAAGCCAGCAGCAGATGATCAACCGGGCGCTCGTCAGCCATTTCGATGACTATGACGGTCTGGTATCGGTGCGCTCCAGGTTGTCGGGAAACACGCCCTTGGTGGAAGTGGTTCTCGGCTTCACCGCGGATCGGAAAATCGGCGAGATTCAACGTGTCGTCGACAACGTTGCCAAGGAGGTCCGGCAATATATTCCAGGCTCTCTCGTGACCGTGGTGCCCACGGCCTGGAGCCCCGGTGAACGATAGATGCGGACGATAGGTCCGAACGCTGGATCAGCGGCGAGTCATGACGGCGCCTGGCGCAATCGCGAGGCGATTTCGCCAGGCGCCATCCAAATGCAATATTGATCTGGTGTCCTGCCCCTGAAATGCCTTCGCATTTCAGGGACCAGCAGGCCACTGAAAACAAAGAGCGAGTGTCCCGACGCATGATGACGATATTTGCGAGTCGGGACACTAGAGCAGATCG
>DATJLS010000038.1:0-73221 GCA_035509315.1 Acetobacteraceae bacterium
GCGCTCGCCTCCGTCCGTTCGGGCGCATGCACGATGAGCTTGGCCACCAGGCTGTCATAATAGGGGGTCACGACCGAGCCCGCATAAAGCGCGGAATCGACCCGCACGCCGAGCCCGCCCGGCGGGTGATAGGCCGCCACCCGCCCCGGCGAGGGGGCGAAGCTCACCGGATTCTCGGCATTGACACGGCATTCAATCGCATGGCCGGTGAAGCGGATATCGGCCTGCCCGTAACCGAGCTTCTGGCCGGCGGCGATACGGATCTGCTCGCGCACGACATCGATCCCGGTGATCATCTCGCTCACCGGATGCTCTACCTGCAGCCGCGTGTTCATCTCGATGAAGGCGAACTCGCCATCCTGGTAGAGGAACTCGAGCGTGCCGGCATTGCGGTATCCGATCTTGCCGAGCGCCGCCGTTACCCGCGCGCCGAGCCGGTCGCGCTCGGCAGGCGTGAGCGCGGGTGAGCCCGCTTCTTCGAGCAGCTTCTGGTGGCGGCGCTGCAGGCTGCAATCGCGCTCGCCGAGATGGACCACGCGGCCTTCCTCGTCGGCCAGGATTTGCAGCTCGATATGGCGCGGCCGATCGAGATATTTTTCGAGATAGACGGCATCATTGCCGAACCCGGCGAGCGCCTCCGCCCGCGCCAGCACGAGCCGCTCATCGAGCTCCCCGGCATTGCGCGCCACCTGCATGCCCCGCCCGCCGCCACCCGCCGCGGCCTTGATCAGCACTGGATAGCCAAGCTCGGAGGCGAGCTTGCGGGCCTTGGCCGCGTCCGTCAGCGCTTCGGTCGAGCCCGGCACCAGTGGCACGCCATGGGCCGCCATCACCCGCTTCGCCTCGATCTTGTCGCCCATCATCCGGATATGGGCCGGGCTTGGTCCGATGAAGGTGAGGCCATGCGCCTCGACCATCTCGGCGAACTCGGCATTCTCCGAGAGGAATCCATAGCCGGGATGGATCGCATCCGCCCCGGTGATGGTTGCCGCGGAGAGGATCGCCGCTGTGTTGAGATAGCTTTCGCGCGCCGGGGGTGGGCCGATGCACACGCTCTCATCTGCCAGCCGCACATGCATCGCCGCCGCATCCGCCGTCGAATGGACGGCAACCGAGGGAATGCCAAGCTCGCGGCAGGCCCGCTGCACGCGAAGCGCGACCTCGCCCCGGTTGGCGATCAGGATCTTCTGGAACATGCCGCCATTTCCTGGGGTTTTCCCCCTGCCTATTCCAGGATCATCAGCGGCTCGCCATACTCCACGGGAGTGCCTGACTGGACGAGGATTCGCGCGAGCCGCCCTGTCTTCGGCGCCTTGATCTGGTTGAACGTCTTCATCGCCTCGATCAGCAGCAGAGTCTGCCCGGCCTCGACCTCCTGGCCGAGGGCGACGAAGGGGGCCGCTCCCGGCTCCGGCGCGAGATAAACCACACCCACCATCGGGCTCTTCACCGCGCCTGGATGGTTCGCCGCATCCTCGATCGGCGAAGTTGGCACGCCGGCCGGCGCCGGATCGGCGGCAGAGGAAGTCGCCGCGGCAGGCGCCGCCACGGTGAGCGACGCCGGCGCGGCCGGCTGGCGGGCGACGCGGATGCGCCCTTCCTTCTCGGCCACCTCGATCTCGGTGAGCCCGGTTTCCTTGAGCAGGGCGGCGAGCGCGCGGATTACCTCCGGGTCGAAGGGCAGCCCGCTCATTCCGCGAGCTCCCGCAGGAGATCGGCCATCGCCATCAGGGCGAGCGCATAGCCCTGCACGCCGAGCCCGCAGATGACGCCGACGGCCGCAAGCGAGACAAAGGAGCGATGGCGGAACTCCTCGCGCCGATGGATGTTCGTCAGATGCACCTCGATCACCGGCAGCTCGACCGCGAGCAGCGCATCCATCAGCGCGATCGAGGTGTTGGTATAGCCGGCCGGGTTGATCACGATGCCGGCCGCCCGGCCCCGGCATTCCTGCACCCAGGAGACGATCTCGCCTTCGCTGTTGGTCTGGCGGAAATCGATCGCCAGGCCCAGCGGCTCGGCGGTCTCGGCGCAAAGCTGCTCGACATCGTCGAGCGTCGCGGTTCCGTATCGTTCGGGCTCGCGCAGGCCGAGCATATTCATGTTCGGTCCATTGAGGACCGAAATCAGGGGAAGCGCCATGGCCGGCCCCTACCACACCCTGTGCGCGGCTCCAACCGGCCGACCCGCCCTTCCTTGCCGCACGGCACGGCAATCCCCATACTCGCGTCATGGAGGCGGGACTGACCCTCACCCTGAACGGGGAGAAGCGCATGCTCCCGGAGCGGCTCTCGGTCGCGGGGCTCATCGCGCATCTCGGGCTCGAGGTGCGGAAGGTGGCGGTGGAACGCAATCTCGAGATCGTGCCGCGCTCGCTCTATGCCGAGACCTGGCTTGCCGCCGGCGACCAGCTCGAGATCGTGCATTTTATCGGCGGAGGCTGAAATGGACGTGATTGCCCCGCCCGCCGCGGCGGCTGAGGATGGCTGGACCGTCGCCGGCCGCAGCTTCCGCTCGCGCCTGATCGTCGGCACCGGCAAATACAAGGATTTCGCCGAGACCGCGGCCGCGATCGAGGCGAGCGGGGCGGAAATGGTCACGGTCGCGGTGCGCAGGGTCAATCTCGCCGATCCGAAAGCGCCGATGCTGCAGGATTATGTCGATCCCGCGCGCTACACCTATCTGCCGAACACTGCCGGCTGCCACACCGCGCAGGACGCGGTGCGCACGCTCCGCCTCGCACGCGAGGCGGGCGGCTGGTCGCTTGTCAAGCTGGAGGTGCTTGGGCCCCCGCCCACGCTCTATCCCGACATGCCGGCTACCTTCGAGGCGGCGAAGGCGCTGATCGCCGACGGGTTCGAGGTGATGGTCTATTGCAACGACGACCCGGTGGCGGCGAAGCGGCTGGAGGAGATGGGCTGCGCCGCCATCATGCCGCTCGGCGCGCCGATCGGCTCGGGGCTCGGGGTGCAGAATCCGGCGATGATCCATATGCTGATCGCGCAGGCGAAGGTGCCGCTGATTGTCGATGCCGGCGTCGGCACCGCCTCGGATGCGACCGTCGCGATGGAGCTTGGCTGCACCGCGGTGCTGGTCAATTCCGCGATCGCGCAGGCGAAGAATCCGGTCGGCATGGCACAGGCGATGAAGGCGGCTGTCGAGGCGGGCCGGCTTGCCCATCTCTCGGGCCGGATTCCCCGCCGGCTCGGCGCCGATCCCTCGAGCCCGCTCACCGGCCTCATCCGCTGAGGCGGCAGGCCGGGAGGCACCGACGCTCGGCCGCTTGACCCAGATCAAAACCTCGAAGCCTTCCCAAGCTTAGCGTCTGTCTGTCCGCATGCCGGAAAGAGAGGGCAGGCGGCTTGCGGTTCCATTACTAACTGACCAGATAGTAATTATGGTTGCCCAAGCTTCCTCCCAACGACCCCGCCGCCATGCCCGCCGCAAGGAAGCCCGGCCAGGCGAGATCCTCGCCGCCGCCCTCTCGCTCTTTGCCGAGCATGGTTTCGCCGCCACCCGCCTCGAGGACGTGGCCCGCCGGGCCGGCGTCAGCAAAGGCACGATCTATCTCTATTTTCCGACCAAGGAGGCGCTCTTCCGCGCCGTCATCCGCCAGGGCCTCGTGCCCAACATCGCGGCGATGGAGGCGTTGGCCGCCGCCCATGACGGCTCGGCCGTCTCGCTGCTGGCCGAGATCGCCGCCCGCCTGCTCGCGATCACCGAGAGCGATCTTGCCGTGATCCCCCGACTGGTGCTGACGGAGTCCGGGAACTTCCCGAACCTCGCCCGGCTTTACGCCGAGGAGCTTGCCGGCCGGGGCCGAAGCCTGATCGCGAGTGTCATCGCGCGGGGGATCGAGCGGGGAGAGTTCCGTCCCATCGATATCCAGACCGCCGTTTCGCTCTTCGCCGCCCCGATTCTGCTGATCCTGCTCTGGCGCACCACCTTTGCCCGGCACGGGATCGTGCCGCTCGATCCCAGGGCGCTGCTCGAGACCCATCTCGAAACGTTCTTTCGCGGCCTCGCGCCGGGTGCCCCATGAAGCCGCGCCACCTCATCCCGGTCATCCTTGTCCTCGCCATCGCGGGCGGCGCGGCCTGGGTGCTCCACGCTCGCCCCGCGCTCTGGCGCACGGTTTTCGGCCCACCTTCGGGCCCGGCCGCGATCATCGTCTCCGGCAATATCGAGGCCCATGAAAGCGTGCTGAGCTTCACCGCGGTCCAGGCGCCGATCGTCACCCTGCCCTTCGACGAGGGCGCGCGCGTCGCCGCCGGCACCGTGCTCGCCCGCGTGGATGACCGGCTCTATCGGCGCCAGGTCGATATCGACCGCGCAAATCTCACCGCCGCTCATGCGCAATTGTCGGTGAGCCAGGCCTCGCTTGCCGCCGCGCAGCAGAACGTCGCGAGCGACGAGTACGATCTTGCCGAGAAGAAGCTCGATTACGGGCGGGCGGAGATGCTGCTGCGCGCCCATACCGGCACCCAGCAGGCGCGCGATCTCGCCTTCACCGCCCAGGCGCGATCCGCGGCCACACTCGCGCATGACCGGGCGATGGTCTCGGTGGCCTCGCGCACGCTGACGCTGCAGCAGGCCAACGTCGCGACGGCGGCGCAGAAGCTCAGGCTCGACGAGGTGACGCTCTCCTACACGACGCTGCGCGCGCCCTTCTCCGGCGTCATCGCCGTGCGCGAGGCGGAGCTCGGCGAGCTCGCGGGCCCGGGGGTCGCGATCTTCACGCTCGATGATCTCGACCATGTATGGCTGCGCGCCTACGTCAATGAACCGGATCTCGGCAAGGTGCGGCTTGGCGAGAGCGTCACCGTCACCACCGATACCTATCCCGGCAAGACCTATCATGGCGTCATCAGCTTCATCTCGCCGGACGCGGAGTTCACGCCGAAGACGGTCGAGACCCATGCCGAGCGCATCACCCTCGTCTATCGGATCCGCATCGATATCGACAACCCGACCCATGAGCTGCTGCCCGGCATGCCGGCCGATGCGCATATTCCGCTCCTGCCGTCGGGGGAATGAGAAAGCACGATGTCCGCCGCGAAGGAAAGCGCATCGGACGAAGCCGTCGCCGTCCACGGCCTCACCCGCCGCTTCGGCGCGCTCACCGCCGTCGATGATGTGGATTTCCGTGTCGCGCCCGGGGAAATCTTCGGTCTCGTCGGGCCGGACGGCGCGGGCAAGACGACGATCATGCGCATGCTGGCCGGCGTGCTGCCGCCCGATTCGGGCACCATTCGTCTCGATGGGATCGATGTCATCGCCGAGCCCGAGCGCACCAAGCCGCATCTCAGCTACATGCCGCAGCGTTTCGGGCTCTACGAGGATCTCACGGTTGCCGAGAATATCCGTTTCTATGCCGAGCTTTTCGCCGTGCCGCGCCCGCGCCGCATCGAACGCGCCGCTGAGCTTCTGGATGCCGCTTCGCTCGGGCCCTTCCGCCGCCGCCTCGCCGGCAATCTCTCCGGGGGGATGAAGCAGAAGCTCGGTCTCATCTGCGCGCTCATCCACACGCCGCGCGTGCTCTTGCTCGATGAGCCGACCACCGGCGTCGATCCGGTCTCGCGCCGCGAATTCTGGGCCATTCTCTATGATCTGCGGGAGCAGGGCGTGACCATCCTGCTCTCGACCGCCTACATGGACGAGGCCGAGCGCTGCTCGCGCCTCGCCTTGCTGCACGCAGGCAAGATCCGACAGTGTGACACACCATCGCGTCTCAAGCGGGCGATGCCGGGCGCCCTGCTTGCCGTGCCCACGCCTGATCCGCGCGCGGTGCGCGAGGCACTCACCGGCGCCGAGGCTGTGCTTGGCCTTCTCCTGATGGGCGATCGCGTGCATGTGCGCGTCGCGGACGAAATGCGCGCGGCCTCTCTGCTCGCCGCCCGGCTTGCCGAGCGCGGCATCGCGCATGGCGAGATCGTTCCGATCGCGCCGGGGATCGAGGATGTCTTCGTCGCCCTTGTCGGCGGCGGAACGGAGGCAGGGAAGGGGGCTTCATGAACGCCGCGCCGCCCGCCGTCCTCGCCGAAGGGCTGACAAAAATCTTCGGCCGCTTCACCGCGGTCGATCATATCGACCTCGCGATCGCTCGCGGCGAGGTGATGGGCTTCATCGGTCCGAACGGTGCCGGCAAATCGACCACCATCCGCATGCTTTGCGGCCTCCTGCGGCCGAGCGCGGGCCGCGCCGTCGTTGCTGGCTACGACGTCGCCCGCGAGGCCGATAAGGTGCGCGCGCATATCGGCTACATGTCGCAGAAATTCTCGCTCTATGGCGATCTCACGGTGCGCGAGAATCTGCGCTTTTTCGGCGGACTCTACCGCGTGAAGCGCGTCGAGATGGCGGAGCGGATGCGCTTCGCCATCTCCATGGCGGGCCTCGACGGGCGCGAGGATGCGCTCGTCCGCACGCTCGCGGGCGGCTGGAAGCAGCGCCTCGCGCTCGGCTGCGCCATCCTCCACCGGCCACCCGTGCTTTTTCTCGACGAGCCGACCTCGGGCGTCGAGCCGGAGGCGCGGCGCCGCTTCTGGGACCTCATCCATGAGTTCGCTTCCGGCGGCGTCACCATCCTCGTCTCGACCCACTACATGGACGAGGCGGAATACTGCAATCGTGTCGCCCTCATCGATCGCGGCCGGCTTGCCGCCATCGGCACGCCGAGCGAGCTGCGCGGCCAGGCGCTCGGCGGCGTGCTGTTCGAGCTCGGCTGCGCCCCGCTCGGCGCGGCGCTTTCCGCCCTTCGCGCCGCGCCCGGCGTGATCGAGGCGACCGTGTTCGGGGACCGGCTGCATGTCCTCCTCACGGACGGAAAAGCGGCCGATGCTCTCCCCGCCCTGCTCGCATCCGCCGGCGTGGAGGCCGAGCCGCCGCGCCCGATCGCGCCGAGCCTCGAGGATGCCTTCGTCCGGCTGGTCACGAAAACGTCGCACGCGGAGGCAACTTCATGAGCCTCCGTCGCCTGATCGCGCTTGCCTTCAAGGAATTCCTCCAGGTCTGGCGCGATCCGCGCAGCCTCGCCGTCGCCCTTCTCATGCCGCTGATGCAGATGGTCCTGCTCGGCTATGGCGTGAGCCTCGATATCCGCCGCGTGCCGCTCTGCGTCCAGGATCAGGAGAATAGCGAGGCAAGCCGTGGCCTCGTCGAGGATTTCATCGCCTCCGGCTGGTTTGCGATCACTCGCACGCTTCCCGCCGAATCGGCGCTCCGTGCGGCCATCGATCGCGGCCAGTGCATCGGCGCCCTGGTGATCCCGGTCGATTTCTCGCGTCGCCTCGCTGACACCGGCCAGGCCCCGGTGCAGGCGATCTTCGATGCCACGGACACCAACACCACCAATGTCGCGATCGGCTATGCAGAGGGCGTGCTCTCGCTTGCCACGGCGGATTTCGCCGCGCGCTGGAATGCTTCCCACGGCATCGAGCCGGCGCGCGTCGGCATCGTCGATTTCGAGCCCCGGGTCTGGTTCAACGAGGGGCTTGATTCCAAGAACTTCATCATTCCTGGCGTCGTCGCGGTCATCCTCGCCCTGGTCGGCGCCCAGCTCACCTCGCTCACCGTCTCGCGCGAATGGGAGCGCGGAACGATGGAGCAGCTCATCTCCACGCCCGTGCAGCCGATCGAAGTGATGCTCGGCAAGCTCGTTCCCTATTTCGTCATCGGCCTCTTCGATGCCGTCTTCTGTTTGGCGGCGGCCATCTTCTGGTTCCGCGTCCCCTTCCTCGGCAGCGTCGTCACGCTTGCCCTCACCACCGCGCTCTTCACCTTCGTCGTGCTCGGCATCGGCTATCTCATCTCGGTCCGGATCCGCAGCCAGCTCGGCGCAAGCCAGATCGCGCTCGTGCTCACCATGCTGCCGACGACACTGCTCTCCGGCTACACCTTCCCGATCGACCAGATGCCGGCGGCGGTCCGCGTCCTCACATTCCTCGTCTATCCGCGCTATTATGTCAGTATCCTGCGCGACGTTTTCCTCAAGGGCAGCGGCATTGTCGAGCTTGGCTTCCCGATGCTGGCGCTCTCGCTCTATGCCGCCTTCATCATCTGGGTCGCGGCGCGCGCCTTCCGCAAGAGCCTCGACTGATGCTCGCGCGCCTCCGCGTGATGCTGATGAAGGAGTTCCTCGAGCTTCGGCGAGACCGCTGGGCGATGTTCCGCCTCATCGTGCCCCTGCTCGTGCAGCTCTTCGCCTTCGGCTATGCCGCGACCTTCACCGTCAACCATGTCTCGACCGCGATCCTCGATCTCGATCGGAGCGAGGCGAGCCGGGCGCTGATCTCGCACGTGACCGCAACCTCCATCTTCGATGTCGTGGACGTGGCCAGCGATGAAAGCCAGATCAGTCGCGATCTGATGGACGGCACCGCGACGCTTGCGATCGTCATCCATGCCCGCTTCGCCGCCAATCTGGAGAATGGACGCGAGGCGCCGCTGCAGGTGATCGTCGATGGCACCAACTCGAACACCGCGCTGATCGCGCTCGGCTATATGAGCCAGATCGTTTCGATCTTCCAATCGGAGGAGACCACGCCCGTCCTTCCCGTGAGCGCGGGCGCGGCGCCGGGTGCCGTCACGCTCTCGCTTCAGGATCAACCCTGGTTCAACCCCGGCCTCAATGACCGCTGGTTCTTCATCCCCGGCATCATCGGCACGTTGACGCTCGTGCAGGTGGTGGGGCTCACCGCCTTCGCCATCGTCCGCGAGCGCGAGGTCGGCACGCTCGAGCAGATCCTGGTAAGCCCCATCCGCCCCTTCGAGTTCATCCTCGGCAAGACGATCCCCTTCTTCCTGATCGGGCTAGCCGATGTCGCGCTCGTGGGCATCGTCGGCGTGCTTTGGTTCGGCGTGCCCTTCGTCGGCAATCCCTTCCTGATGCTGCTCGGCGCCTCGCTCTTCCTGCTCGGGGTGCTCGGGCTCGGCCTCCTGCTCTCGACCTTTTCGCGGACGCAGCAGCAGGCCTTCGCCCTCAATTTCTTCCTCGTCAATCCTTTCTTCATTCTCTCCGGCTTCGCCTTCCCGATCGCCGCGATGCCGCGGATCATGCAATGGTTCACCTATCTCAATCCGCTGCGCTATTTCCTCGTCGTCATCCGCGCGCTCTTCCTCAAGGGGGTTGGCCTCTCGGCGCTTCTGCCCGATTTCGCCGCGATGTTCCTGCTCGGCGCCGGCGCGCTCGCTCTCAGCGTGCTGCGCTTCCGCAAATCCCTCGACTGAGGATCAGGAGCTTCATCTATCGATTGCGCTCGAGCGCTGCGTTCAGCTCCGCCCCGAGCAGCACCACATAGGCTGAGACGTAGAACCACAGCATCACGCCGACCACCGCCGCGATCGGCCCGTAAGTGACATCGAGCCGCCCGACCCGCGTCACATAGATTGAAAAAAGCACCGAGGCGATGAGCCAGCTCATGGTCGCCGCGAGCGCACCTGGCGCCACCACGTGCCGGGCCCCGGGCGCCCGCGAGGGGCCGAAGCGATAGAGCAGCGTCAACGCGGCCAGCACGAAGAGCGACACGCCGCCAAGCGCGCCCGCCCGCACCAGCCCGCCTTGATAGGCGGAGAGCCCGAGGAACCCGATCGCGGTCGGCAGGCCGAGCAGCACCCCAAGCTCCAGCACCGCGGCGACGATGGCCGCCAGCGTCATGCCGAGCCCGGCGAACTGAAAGGCCAGGAAGCCACGCTGCTCCACCTCGCCGTAGGCGAGATTGAGCGCGGAGAGCAGCGATTTCGTGCCGGTCGAGGCGCTCCAGTAGGTCACCGCCGCGCTGATGACGAGGCCAAGGCGGAGGCTCGCCCCCGTGCGCGTCACCAGCGCATGAACGCGTGCCTCGATCAGCGCATAGGCGGGGGGCGGGAGGAGCGTGCGCAGGTTCCGAAGCTGCGGCTCGACCGTGTGCGGGTCGAAGATGAGCCCGTAGATGAAGACGAGCATGCTGATCGCCGGAAAGAGCGCCAGCGTGGCATAGAAGGCGCATCCGGCCGCCGAGAGCGAGATGCGGTCGGAGACCATGAGCTGCATCGCCTCGGCGAGCGCGCGGACCAGCCTCCTGCGGCGCCGCCCCGCCGCGGCCGGAGCCGGCCGCTCCGCGGCCCGTTTCCCCCGGCCCTCTTCCGCTCTGCGTTCGGCGGACATGCTGCCTCTCTAAGCCCCTGGCGGGCGCATCTGCAACCGCGCCCGCATTTCCGCTTGCAACCACCGCAAGAGGGCCCTATGTGCGGCCCACGCAGCAACGCACGTGCCTCTGGCCCTCGTGGTTACGCAACGACGTCAAGCGTTCTGGCAACTCGCTTTGGTCGCTGGTTCGTTCGACCGTTTCGTCAACTCCGCCCGTCGCCTTCAAGAGACGGACGTTCACCGAGGGAGGCCCCGAACCGTGGGGGCCTGAAAGGGAGGCCGGTGCCATGACACCGAAGATCGCCCGTTTTCTGGCTGGGGAGCCGCCGGCTTCTCCTTGCCTCGTGTTCGATCTCGAGCAGCTCGAGGCGAACTTCCGCAATCTGCGTCGGGCGCTGCCGCTCGCGCACATCTATTACGCCGTGAAGGCCAATCCGGCCGCGCCGGTGCTTGAGCGGCTCACAGCGCTCGGCTCCTCCTTCGATGCCGCGAGCATCGAGGAGATTCGCGCCTGCCTCGCGGCAGGTGCGGCGCCTGCCGCCATCAGCTTCGGCAACACCATCAAGAAGGCGGCGGCGATCCGCGCCGCCCATGAGGCCGGAATCCGGCTCTTCGCCTTCGATTCTGCGGAGGAGCTGGAAAAACTCGCAACCCACGCGCCCGGGGCGCAGGTCTATTGCCGCATCCTCGTCGCCAATGACGGAGCGGATTGGCCGCTTTCGCGCAAGTTCGGCGCCGAGATCGGGCTCGCCCGGGAGCTGATGCTGCGCGCCGGCACGCTCGGCCTCGATCCATGCGGCCTTTCCTTTCATGTCGGCAGCCAGCAGACGCGCACGGACTCCTACGAAGCCGCGATCGGCCGCATCGCCATGCTTTTCACCGACCTCACCGAGGCAGGCGTCAATCTGCGCATGGTCAATCTCGGCGGCGGCTTCCCGGTCCGCTATCGCGAGGCCGTGCCCGGCATCGACGATTTCGCCGCCGCCATCATGCGCGCGATGACCGCGCATTTCGGCAATGCGCTGCCCGAGATGCTGATCGAGCCGGGCCGCTGTCTTGTTGCCGATGCCGGCGTCGTCGCCTCGGAGGTCGTGCTCGTCAGCCGCCGTTCGCACGAGGATCCGGTGCGTTGGGTCTATCTCGATATCGGCCGCTTCGGCGGCCTCGCGGAGACCGAGAACGAGGCGATCCGCTATCGCATCACCACCCCGCATGACGGCGGGCCCGCCGGCCCGGTCGCCATCGCCGGCCCCACCTGCGACGGCGCCGATATCCTCTATCAGCGCACACCCTATCGGCTGCCGATGGCGCTTGCCGCGGGCGACCGCGTGCTGCTCGAAGGCACTGGCGCCTATGTCACCACCTATGCGAGCCAGCGCTTCAACGGCTTCGCCCCGCTGACCGAGCATTATCTCTGAGGCCCGATTTCTGAGACCTAGCAGGGGGGAGCCCCGCGCCCTACTTGTCAAAAACACGGGCGCGGGGTTTCTCTCAAGGCAACGGGTCGGGCCTCTGTTTCCTGACCGAGCAGCGCCCGCGAAATTCCGCCACCCGGTTTCCCCCCGCCCGGAGTCTTCCATGCGTTTCACCATCGATCGCATCGATCACATCGTGATCACCTGCGCCGATCTCGAGAAGACCGCCTCCTGGTATCAGCGCGTACTCGGTATGGAACGCGAGACCTTCGGCGCGAATCGCCGCACCGCGCTCCGCTTCGGCAGCCAGAAGCTCAACCTCCACCAGGCCGGCGCCGAGTTCCAGCCGAATGCCGCCGCCGCCCGCCCCGGCACGATCGATATCTGCTTCATCACCGGCATTCCCGCCCCCTCGATCGTCGCCCACCTCACGGCCTGCGGCGTTCCGGTCGAGGAGGGGCCGGTTGAGAAGATCGGCGCGCTCGGGCCGATGAGCTCCGTCTATTGCCGTGACCCGGACGGCAACCTGATCGAGATCGCCTCCTATCTCAGCCTTTGACCGCTGATGGACCAGAGGCTCGCGCGGCGGCTCGGCCTTGTCTCGTTCGCAGGCTTCCTCGCTCTCATCCCGCTCGCCAACTGGATGGTTCTACATATCGGCACAAGCTGCGCTCCGCACGGCCCCTGCGTCATCCCCGTCGCCCCTGGGGTTGCGCCCGGCCTTCTGGCGCCCTCCGGCGTCGTTACCGTGGGCGTCGCACTCGTGCTGCGCGATATCGTGCAGCGCTGCCTTGGCCCCTGGACGAGCCTGCTTGCCATCGCCATCGGCTCCGCGCTCTCCGCCCTCCTGGCGCCGGCCGTGCTCGTCATCGCCTCGGCCACGGCCTTCAGCCTGAGCGAGCTCGCCGATTTCGCGATCTATACACCGCTCCAGCGCCGCCGCCTGGTCCTCGCCGTCATCGCTTCCGCCAGCCTCGGCCTCGTCGTCGATTCCATCGTCTTCCTCTGGCTTGCCTTCGGCAGTCTCGCCCTCCTGCCCGGCCAGATCGTGGGCAAGGCCTGGGCCGTCCTCTTCAGCATTCCCTGCATCCGCCTTCTGCGCCGCGTTGCGCCGACCCCTGCCTGAGCCTTGCCTTGCGCCTTTCGGATTTCTCCTTCGAGCTTCCGCCCGAGCGCATCGCCCAGTACCCGGCCAATCCCCGCAGTTCGGCGCGCCTGCTCGAAGTCACGCCCGATTCGCTCGCCGATCACATGGTCGGCGCGCTTCCGTCCCTTCTCATGCCGGGGGACATTCTTGTCGCCAACGACACGCGGGTGATCCCGGCCGCGCTTGCCGCGCATCGCGGCAAGGCGCGGGTCTCCCTCACCCTCGATCACGTATTGCCGGACGGTTCCTGGCTCGCGCTCGCCCGCAATGCCCGCCGCCTCCGTCCGGGGGACATCCTCGCCTTCACGTCTTCTCTTTCGGCCACCGTCCTCGCCCGGATGCCGGATGGCAGCGTGACCCTCCGCTTCAGCGCGCCCGATCCCACCATCGCCGCCCGCCTCGCCCTGCCGCCCTATATCGCGCGTCCCGCCGGCCCCTTGCCCGCGGACGAGCAGGACTACCAGACCATCTTCGCCGCCCGTCCCGGCGCCGTCGCCGCGCCCACCGCCGGGCTTCATTTCACCGCGGAGCTTCTGGCGGCGCTCCGCGCCCGCGGCATCCTCACCGCCACCATCACGCTGCATGTCGGCGCCGGCACGTTTCTTCCGCTCCGCGCCGAGGATATTTCGCAAACCCGCCTCCATGCCGAGCGGGGTCATGTCTCGGAAACCGCCGCCCACGCCATCAATGGGGCCCGTGCCCGTGGCGGGCGCATCGTCGCCATCGGCACCACCACGCTCCGCCTGCTCGAATCGGCTTCCGATCCGGCGGGCCGGATTAATCAGTTCGATAGTGAAACTAATCTCTTCATCCGGCCCGGCTATCGCTTCCGCACGGCGGATCTTCTGCTCACCAATTTCCACCTGCCGCGCTCGAGCCTTTTCGTCCTCGTCTCGGCTTTCTCCGGCACCGCGCGCATGCATGCGGCTTACCGCCACGCCATCGCGAGCTTCTACCGCTTCTATTCCTACGGCGACGCCTGCCTCCTCCATCGCAACCCGGAAGACCCGGATAGCCAGGAGGCGTAGAGAACGGCTCAGCTGCGCGTCGGCGTCGGGTCGATTGCGTTGGCGCAGGCATCCGGTGTCGCCGCCGCGACCGGCCCGACGACAGGCACGATCTTCAGTCCGGCGGAGGTGACCCGGCACGGCGCCGCGACCAGGCCGCAGCCTGCGAGCGCGCTCAGCGCCAGCACGGCCGCAAGGCGAAGAAGGATATGCATGGCTGATTCCCAGCCGGGACTCTCTCCGCCGAATGGGGCATAATGGTGGCCCAATCGGCTCTTCTGCCCGAAAATCGCCTATCCCTTGGCGAGGATTCCGGCCGCCGATCTTCGGAGAGGTCCCATGCAAGCAACCCTCAGAGGCCGCGTGATTGCCGAAAGCGACGATATCGTCGAAACCGACGGCTATTTCTATTTCCCGCCTTCGTCCGTCCGCACCGATTGGCTGGAACGCGCGGCGAAAACCGAATCCGACCTTGCCTGTCCGCACGGCGTGCAGTTCTACGACGTGGTGGTCGATGGCGAGCGCCATTCCCGCGCCGCCTGGTCCTATGAATCCCCCCGCCCCTCCATGCAGAAAGTCGGCGGACGGTTTGGTTTCTGGGAAGACGTCCAGGTGGCTTGAGAGACCATTGAGAATGCGGCTGTGGTGGTCGTCCGACGCGTCTTTCTGCGCTTCCGGGTGCTCACGGCCAGGTTTGTTTGGCGATCAATTTCATGGCTTCAGCGGATCGCTGCGCTTATCCGCCAGAAGCCATATTGATCTCGAGGCCGCTCCGGTTCTCGAAAGCCGCGCCGGCCAGCGCCTGCGGCGCTTCGGCAAAACCGCAAGCCGCATTCCCAATCGGTCTCTGACCGGCACACGCTCATGATGGCGGGCTCGCACGCGGTCATCGGCGTCGCCGCCTGGGCCTGGGTCGCCCCGCATCTCGGTCTCCCGCCGCTCGACCCGGCCGCGCTGGCGCTCGCCTGCGTGGGCGCACTGCTGCCCGATATCGATCATCCGCGCTCCTGGGTCGGGCTCCGCCTCGGCATCGTCTCGCGGCCGCTTGCCGCCGCGCTCGGCCATCGCGGCGTCACCCATTCCCTCCTCGCTGCCGCCGCCTGCCTCCTTTTGCTCCGTGGCGAGGGCGCAAGCCGCGCTTTCGCCGCGCCTCTGGTCGTCGGCTATCTTTCGCATCTCCTGGCCGATCTTCTGACACCGGGTGGCCTGCCCCTTGCCTGGCCTCTCAGGCGGCGTTTTTCGCTTCCCCTCTGCAGGACCGGCTCTCTCCTCGAGCCTTTGATCGTTGCCGGCCTGGTGCTCGGCACCGCCGCCGCGACTTTCGGCCTTCCCTCCCTCGCCGGCCTCTGAGACCGTCCCCCGTCACGCAGCCGAAGCCTGCCATGCCTCTTGCGCCTTCCCAGCTCCGAGTCGGCGCAGGTTTTGACCCCCCCTGACAAGCGCCGAAGACCCACGGTTGGAAGCCGAGAAAAGGTTAAACTTCAGAGCCGCTTCATACCAAAACGGAGGAGGAGTCGATGAAGATCGCCATCATTGGTGCAGGCAATGTCGGCGGCGCGCTCGGGACGCTCTGGGCGGCCAAGGGGCATGAGGTCACCTTCGGCGTGCGTGATCCGCGAAGTGCCAAGGTCGCGGATGTGGTGAAATCCGCCGGCGCCCGCGTACGGGCGACAAGCGTCGCGGAAGCGGCCGCGAGCGCCGACATCGTCGTCCTGGCCACGCCCTGGCCCGCGGCAGAGGAGGCTGTCCGTTCCGCCGGCAATCTCTCCGGGAAGATCCTTGTCGATTGCATCAATCCCCTGCGGGCAGACCTCTCGGGCCTTCTCATCGGCACCGATACCTCCGCGGCGGAGGAGGTGGCGAAATGGGCAAAAGGTGCCAAAGTGGTGAAAGCCTTCAACACGACCGGCGCCGGCAATTTCGCCGCCCCGCGCTTCGGCGCGGAGAATGCAAGCATGTTCATTGCCGGTGACGACAAGCCGGCCAAAGCGATCGTCGGATCGCTCGCCGCGGAGCTTGGCTTCGATGTCGTGGATACGGGCCCGCTGATGACCGCGCGCTACCTCGAGCCAATGGCCATGCTTTGGATTCATCTTGGCTATCGGGAGGGGCTCGGGCCCACGGGCCACGCTTTCAAGCTGCTGCTGCGATAGGCGGCTCGGCGCAAATCGAAATGAGGGAGGCGGGGTGTCGTCCGGGGGCAAGGCCCCCGGACATGCACCGTTATTTCATCGGTGCCGGCGCTTCATCGATGAAACCCACCACTGCCCGCAGCCTCCCGTCCGGTGCGACGGTCACGAAATCGGTACCGCCGATATAGAGCGGCGCCTCCATCGTTCCACCCGCGGCATAGCGGAAGCGCGCGAAATCATTATGCGTCTCGATACCGCTGATCAGGTTGACGCGGTACCCCGGAAACTGCTCCTGGGCGGCCTCCACCAGGGCATCGATTTCCTCGTGCCCTGCGCCGTTGCGGTGCGCGTCGATATAGATCCCGTCATCGGTCCAGGTCTCGGCGATGAGGGCACGGCGACGCTTCGGATCGCGCTCGTTCCAGACCGAGATATAACGGATGACGGCTTCGTTGACGTTGCTCATTGCGCTTCTCCTGGCTTCGGTTGCCGGCCTTCGCTGACCGTGCATCGAATTTCATTCCTTCAAAGACCAGAAGCGATAACCTGGGAGGTAAGAAAAACGCGCATCTCAGGCCATGACATCGGCCACGCCCTTCGCCATTCGCCGCACGGCCTGGTCAGTCTCGTCATCCGCCGGGAAGAACAATTCGAGAGCGAGCTCGGAGAGCATCACATCGACCGGCGTTCCGAAGATGGTCGTCATGCTGAGGAAGGAGAGGATCCCTTCCCGCATCCGGATCCGGAACGGCACCGCCACTTCATGCTCGAGTCCGGTTGCGGCGACCGCCGGTCCGGCCGGCGCAGGGTAAAGGCTCGCCTCGTGCAGCAGCGCGATCAACACCGGATCCGCGGTCAGCTCGACCTGGCGGCGCAGGCGAAACAAAAGATGCGCCCGCCATTCTCCGAAGTTGGCAATCCGCGGCGCCAGGCCCCGCGGATGCAGGGAAAGCCGCATCGCGTCGATGGGCGGCTCCAGAAGCTCGGGCGCGACACCCTCATAAAGCTCTGGCAGGGCCGCGTTGGTGGCGGCGATGCGCCAATGCCGGTCGAGCGCGAAGCCAGGGTAGGGCTTTTGCCGTTCCAGCACGAGGTCGATGGCGGCGCGCGCCGCCGCAAGCGCGGGGTCCTTCAGCGCCCGCTCGGGAAAGAGAGGCGCATAGCCCGCCGCGATCAGCAGTACGTTTCGATCTCGGATCGGAATCTCGAGCTGCTCGGCAAGATGCAACAGCATCTCGCGGCTCGGCTGCGCACGCCCGGTCTCGACGAAGCTCAGATGCCGCGTCGAGATATCGGCTTCACAGGCAAGCTCGAGCTGGCTCAGGCGCCGGCGCTGGCGCCATTCGCGCAGAAGGCCTCCGACAGGTCGCGGACGGTCAAGCATTCGGCGAGCCTAACCTCGCCCGCCGCAGCTTTCCAATAACCTTGGAGGTAATGGAAGGCCCCTGTCCGGCCTCACCGCCCCCGCGCCGTTCAGCCTGTCGCCCCGCTCGAGAGGTTTGCAATCTTGCGCTCGAGCCCGGCCACCAGCGCCGTCGCGCCGCCGCTCGCCAGAAGTCCTTGGAAATCCGAGCGTTGCACGGCGACCTGGCTGATCGAGCCGTCCGTCAGAACGTCCACCACCTTCCATCCGTCCGGACGAAGACGCATGACGTAATCGATCTCGACCGGCGACTGCCTCCTTCGCAGAAGCTGCGTCTTCACCACGATCTCGCCATTGCCGACATTGCGCACGGAGGGCGAAACCGCGAAGCTCTGGCCATCATAGCTGTCGAAATTGGAGACATAGGTCGAAACGGTGTAGCGACGGAACACTGCCGCCAGCGCGGCTTTCTGGGCGGTCCCCAAAGTCGGCCAGGAAAATCCGACCGCGCCCGCAAGCACGGTACCGAGATCGAAGACCTGCGCGATCACCGGATCGAGCGCCGCATAGCGTGCCGCAAACGGCGCGTTGCCGCTGCCGGCCCGCATCGCCGCAAGCAGCGCCGTATCCAGCTGCTCGATCGGCGCCGTCGGCGCGTCTGCGGCGGCATCCGCCATCGCTGGCCGCCATGGCATGGCTGCGCTCACGAGCCCGGCAAGACCGAGCCCGAGCAGGCCACGCCGGCCGCTCATCGAGGCACGTCCGAAGAGTGACGCCGTCGGCGCCGTTTCGGGACTCTGGCTCAAACGCCCTGCCAGGGGATCTTCGGTGGGCGCTTCACGTCCGGCGGAACTGCGTGGAGACCGAATCATCGTGGATGTCATCGCACCTGAACTCCAAAAAACCTTCTCCCGTTCACGTCATGCGGCATTCGGGGCCGAGCTCTCCCCTGTAGGGGCGCCACGTCTCTGTCTGGCCAAGCAGCGGAATGGCGAGGTAGCCCCGCAGCTTGAGATCGCCGGCATCATCCACCCTGAGGCGCGCCCCATAGGTTGAGCCGTCGCGCGGGTCGGCCACCGTGCCGAACCACGCATCGCCGCGCTGCCTTTCATCCGCGATGATGGCGAGCCCGCATTGCGAGCCTCCATGCACGTCTGTCGGCACCGGTGCGCCGGGCGGACGCTGGAGCCCGACGATCCAGCCGCAGAGAAGCTCGCTCGAGCCCGAGTCTCCGCACGGAGCGATCCGCACCACCGCGTTTCCATTGGCGGTTATCCAGGTCCCGACCGGTGTCCTTGCCATCTCCTGCCACATGCCCGCCCGGGCGGCCGGCGTGAGCAGCATCCATCCAGCCACCGCCCCAACCAGCGCGCCTACCCCCACGGCATGCGAAAACAGCCTCAACAGACCCTTGCGGCGCTCCATCGTTCCCAATCCCACTCGCTGGACCCCTCCCATCGTTCCACAATTCGTGATCCGGCTCCCGTTGGTGAACGCGCCTCTCTTCATGGGAACCATGCAGGTACGGAATGGAGTGGCGCGGCATCGCCCCGGCTGCGGGGCCGGCCGCGGTCGCGCTTCCCCCATCGCGCATGGCAAGACCATGGAATTTGCTGGCCGTCCTGCGTTGACACTCTTCGCATACGCACCAACTCGCGAGAAAGACGGGAGTTGGATGCCGCGATCGTCCATCATCCTCGTCACGCTCGCCCCTGCACCGCGATCGGACGTCACGGGCGCGCTGCGTGTAAGCCCGCAAGCGCCCGTTTCTCCTCTCCTTGTGGCGTTCATCGTCGGCAGTGCGCGTTCGCGTGCGATGCCGCGGTGCTTGGGCGTTGCCCAGGCACGGATCGAGTCGATGAATGGACATCAGCCCGCCAGAAAATATCCTTCAAAATATGCTCATATCCTGCGGATTGCCGTGGGTGCCGTCGCTCTGGCCGTTCCCACTCTCTCGCTCGGGGGCTGCAGTCGCGGCCTCGTCCTGCTGCACCCCTTGAACCCCATCGGTGCGACTGAAAAATCGGTCATCCTGATCGCATTCGGGTTGATGATGATTGTCGTCATCCCAGTTTTCGTCATGACCCTTCTGTTCGCCGCGCGCTATCGCGCCACCAACGGCAAGGCCCGCTACGCGCCGAAATGGGACCGTTCCCTTGGCATCGAATTGATGGTCTGGCTGGTTCCCGCGCTGATCGTAACCGGGCTCGGCATCCTGTCCTGGGGGACGACGCACGCACTCAACCCCTATCGCCCGCTCAACTCCGCCGAAGCGCCGATCGATATCGATGTCGTCGCGATGAACTGGAAGTGGCTGTTCATTTATCCCCGCCAGGAGATCGCGGCCGTGAACGAGCTCGTTCTGCCGCGCGGTGTGCCCGCACGCTTCCGCCTGACTTCCGAAACGGTGATGACGGCGTTCTTCATCCCCCGCCTTGGCACCATGATCTACGCAATGCCGGGTATGCGCACGAAGCTCAATCTGGTCGCGGACAAGATCGGCGCCTATTCCGGCCGCAATTACCAATATAGCGGCGCCGGCTATTCGGGCATGACCTTCAAGGTTCTCGTCACTTCACGGAAGCGGTTCGCAAGCTGGATGGGTCGGGTCCGGCATTCTTCGCAGAGGCTCGACGGAACCTCCTTGCGCCGTCTCGCGCGGCCGAGCCTCCACAACCCGGTCAGGTGGTATTCCGCCGTCCCCCCTCATCTCTTCAAGTCCATCATAGGCGATGTCTTGGCCGAGGGTACCGGACACGGGAAGCCACGCGCGGGGAAGGGGGTCTGAGGCAATGTTCGGCAGGCTCACTCTTTCCGCCATTCCCTATCACAATCCCATCATCATGGGTGGAGTCTCGATCGCCGTCATCTCGGCCGTGATCGTCATCGGCGCCATCACCTATTTCGGCAAATGGACCTATCTCTGGAGAGAATGGCTGACGTCCGTCGATCACAAGCGCATCGGCGTGATGTACATCATCCTCGCCCTGGTCATGCTGCTGCGCGGCTTCGCCGATGCGATCATGATGCGCGCCCAGCAGGCGATGGCCTTTGGCCCCAATCACGGTTATCTGCCGCCGGAGCATTTCGACCAGATCTTCACGGCTCACGGCACCATCATGATCTATTTCATGGCGATGCCCTTCCTCATCGGCCTCATCAATGTGGCGGTTCCTCTGCAGATCGGTGCGCGGGACGTGGTCTTTCCATTCATGAACGCCGTCAGCCTGTGGCTTGCCGTGATCAGTGCCATGCTGGTCATGGTCTCGCTCGGCGTCGGTGAATTCTCGAAAGGAGGATGGAGCGGCTATCCGCCGCTCACCGAGCTGCCGTTCAGTCCGGGCGTTGGGGTCGATTACTGGATATGGGCGCTCCAGCTCACCGGCATCGGCACATTGATGACCGGCATCAATTTCCTCGTCACCATCCTCCGCATGCGCGCGCCCGGGATGACGCTGATGCGCATGCCCGTCTTCGCCTGGACGGCGCTCTGCACCAGCATGCTCATCGTCCTGGCCTTTCCGGTGCTTACCGTCACCCTCGCCCTCCTCGCGCTCGACCGTTATGTCGGCACACATTTCTTCACCGCCGGCGCGGGCGGCAACCTGATGATGTACACCAACCTTTTCTGGACCTGGGGACATCCGGAGGTTTACATCCTCATCCTGCCGGCTTTCGGCATCTATTCCGAGGTCACGGCGAGCTTTTCGGGCAAGCGGCTGTTCGGCTATGCCCAGATGGTCTATGCCACGGTCGCGATCACGGTCCTTTCCTTCGTGGTCTGGCTCCATCACTTCTTCACCATGGGAGCGAGCGCAAACGTCAATGCCGCCTTCGGCATCGCGACGATGCTGATCGCGATCCCGACAGGGGTGAAAATCTTCAACTGGCTGTTCACGATGTTCCGCGGCCGGCTTTGCTTCACGCCGCCGATTCTCTGGACTCTCGGCTTCATCGTCACCTTCGTCATCGGTGGCGTCTCGGGCGTCGTCCTTGCCCTGCCACCGGCGGATTATGTCCTCCACAACAGCGAGTTCCTGGTCGCCCATTTCCACAATATGTTGATCCCAGGCTCGCTGTTCGGATTTTTTGCCGGATATGAATACTGGTTTCCGAAAGCCTTTGGCTTTCGCCTCAGCGAGAAATGGGGCAGGCGTGCCTTCTGGGCCTGGCTCATAGGCTTCTACGTCGCCTTCATGCCACTCTACGTGCTCGGTTTCATGGGCATGCCGCGCCGCATGCAGCATTATGACAACCCGGCCTGGCATCCATGGCTCGAAATCGCGGCTGCCGGTGTTGCGATCATTGCATTCGGCATCGCCTGCCAGATCGCCGAGCTTGTTGTCAGCATTCGTGACCGTGCGCAGGCCCGTGACCGCACCGGTGATCCCTGGGGTGGCCGCACGCTCGAATGGTGGCTCGCGTCTCCTCCACCATTCTACAATTTTGCCCGCATCCCGTTGGTCCACGATATCGATGCCTTCGCCGATATGAAGGAGCGGGGCATCGCCTATCGCCGCCCCGCCGCCTATCATGACATCCATATGCCGAAGAATTCCGGCATTGCCTTTGTTATCGGCATTCTTGCCTTCGTTCTGGGATTCGCCCTCATCTGGCACATCTGGTGGGCATCCATACTCAGCCTGCTTGGCATCCTCGGCTGCATCCTCGCCCGCGCCTGGAGCGAGGATGTGTCCTGGCACGTGCCGGCGGAGGAGGTCGCCGAGATCGAAGATCGCCGCTATCGCGCTTTGATTTCCGCCATGGCCCCTGCCACCGAGGAGGCCCGTCGAGGGGAGGGCCTTGTCCATGCCTGATACGGCCATCGAGGTTCTGAATACAGACATTCTCGAAGACATGTTCGCCTCCGCCGAGGGACAGGGGGAAGCGGAATCCGTCGCCAGCACCGCCTTCGGCTTCTGGCTCTACATCATGAGCGATTGCATCCTCTTCGCGGCCCTCTTCGCGACTTTCGTCGTCCTGAGCCGGAACTACGCGGGCGGTCCAACCGGACGTGAGCTCTTCGACCTTCGCGAGACGCTCCTCGAGACCTTTTCCCTTCTTACGAGCAGCGTCACTTGCGGCTTCGCGATGCTCGCTCTGCACAGGGAGGAGAGGGGAGGGGTCATCTCCTGGCTCGCCGTCACCTTTCTCTTCGGGCTCGGCTTCGTCGTCATGGAGGTGAGGGAGTTTTTGCACATGGCGGCTATCGGCAGCGGCCCATGGCGCAGCGGGTTCCTCTCCGCCTTCTTCACGCTTGTCGGGGCCCACGGCACGCACGTTGCCATCGGCCTCGTCTGGATGGCGTTCATGATCGTGCAGATCCTCGCCAAGGGACTGACGGCAAGTGTTCAGTCCCGTTTGCTGCGCCTCAGCATGTTCTGGCACTTCCTCGACATCATCTGGGTCGGGGTCTTCACGGTCGTCTATCTGAACGGGGTCTATTGATGCCGCATAACGCGATCGATGCTGCCGGCGCAGGGAAAGGCTCGGCTCTCTCCTATCTTTCCGGCTACGTCCTCGCGATCCTCCTCACCCTGGCCGCCTTTCTGCCGGTGATGACAAGGGTGCTTTCACCCGAAGAGACCTTCATTGTCATTTTCGCAGTAGCCGCGGCGCAGATCCTGGTCCATCTGCGCTGCTTCCTCCATTTGGACGGCTCTTCAGAACAACGCTGGAATCGCGCCGCCCTTCTCTTCACGGCACTGATCCTCGTCCTCATCGTCGGCGGCGAGATCTGGATCATGTTCAGCCTTCATGCGCGCACGATGCTTGCCCCGGCCGCGATGCCCAGCCCGCCGAACGGGGCTTAACGTGCCGGTGGCGGCAGGCTGTCGCCCGCGCCGAGCGTGCGCTGCAGCAGCACCGTGTCGAGCCAGCGTCCGTGCTTGTAGCCGACCGAGCGCAGCACCCCCACCAGGCGGAACTCCGCACGCTCGTGCAGCCGGATGGAGGCGAGATTGCCGCTATCTCCCACCACCGCGACCATCTGGCGAAAGCCCTGCTCCGTACAGGCCTCGATCAGCGCATCAAGCAGACGCCGCCCCAGGCCGCGTCTCATCGCGTCCTGACGCAGATAGATCGAGTTTTCCACCGTCTCGCGATAGGCGGGCCGCGCCCGGTAGGGCCCGGCATAAGCATATCCCGCAATGCCGGCCGCGTCCTCCGCAACAAGATAGGGATAGCCGCGCCCGACCAGCTCCGCCCGCCGCCGCCCCATCTCGGCCGCATCCGGGGCCTCCGTCTCGAAGGAAGCTGTCCCGGTGAGGACATGAAAGCCGTAGATCGCCGTGATCGCGGCGACATCCTCCGTGCGCGAGGCGCGCAAAATCGCTGCTCGCCCAGACGCGACACCCGCTTCTTCGTTCATCGGATGAGTTTGCGTCAGGCTATCCGTCAACCCAAGTGCGAAACTCCGATATCCGGCATCAGCGTTCCTTTTTATCCCGCGCTCGCCGGAATCTGCGGCATCTTCACGCCTTCATAGTCAACCACCGTCATCATCCCGGCCTCGAGATGATAGAGGTTGTGGCAATGGAAGGCCCAGCGTCCCACATTGTCCGCATCGAAGGCGATGGTCACGCTTGCCTGTGGCGTCACCAGCACGGTGTCCCGCACGGCCCCCGAGAATTTTCGCCCGTTCACCGCCAATACCTGGAATCGATGCCCATGCAGATGCATCGGGTGGGACATCATCGTCTCGTTCCGCATGACGAACATCACCCGCTTGCCCGCGCTTACCATGATGGGCGTGATCTTCGGATAGACCTGATTGTCCATCGACCAGACATAGGCCTGCATATCGCCGGTGAGCAGGACATCGCGCACGATCCCGGGCTCACGCTCTGCAAGCGGCTCTGCCGCGGTCAGGCTTTGCTCGAAATCGAGCGTGACCGCCGGGGCCGGCGTGGCGGCGTTCTCCGCGATCCGCCCGACCTTAGCACCCACCGTCGCGAGCACGATGCCCGTGCGGTCGGTCTTGCCTTCCACCTGGGCGAGGATGGGAAAGGCGCCTGCGCCCGCCGGGAGGTCGAGCAGGATGTCCACGCGTTGCGCCACCGCAAGCGGTATGGTGCCGATCGTCATCGGCTTGATTGCCGTGCCGTCCACGGCGATGAGCGTGCCGCGGAGCGCGCCAAGGCTGATCCAGAAATTGGTCGCGGCGCTGCCGTTGATGATCCGAAGCCGCACCCGCCCTCCCGGCTCCACCCCGACGATATCCGGGTCGGCGAGCGTGCGGTCATTGGCGAGGAAGGCGTCGTAGTCCACGTCGTTCAGATCGGGCTTCGCCTCCGTCGCCGACATGCCCTGGCCCGACATGCCCTGGCCCGACGCCCCCTGGGCCACCGTTCCTTGGCCCGTCGCGCCCGGCATCTTCATGCTGGCCATTGCCACGCCGGCGCTCTCTTTGCGTTGCCGCAAAGCCGCGAAGATCTCGTCCGGACTCCGGAAGCTGAAATCGTGCAGCATGACGACCACCTCCTGCGCCCCCCCGTGCTCGGAAGCTCCGTCGCGGATGATGAGCGGGGCGGAGAGCAGCCGCTGCTCCTGGAAGCCGACATGCGAGTGCATCCAGAAAGTGCCCGCGAAATCGAGCTTGAAATCATAGTCCTGGCGGGCGCCGGCGGGGATCGGCGGCGCAGAGACATAGGGCACGCCATCCTGGCGGAAGGGCGGCGTCAGGCCGTGCCAGTGGATCAGGGAGTCGGTATCGAGACCGTTCCGGACCTGAACGCGAAACGGGGTCGAAACGTCCATGAAGATCCCCCGCGTGCCGTCCGGCTGAGCGATCCCGAGCACGGAGGCCGCCTTGCCGTTTACCTCGATGACGCGGCTTTCCAGCATGAGCACGGTGGGGTTGGTCCCCGCCTGCGCATCCGCGCGGGCGGGAAGCGGGCCGAACGCCCCCGCAGCCACGGCGGCGGCGGATTTGAGGAAGCTCCGGCGATCCACGGTCGGTGTCTCCTTCCCTTGGCGGTGCAGGCTCCGCGCCCGCGGAAACGGTCCCGATCTGGAACGATCCGGGCTCAGAGCTCCGCCACCAGCGTCTGGGAAAGATATAGCACCAGCGCGATGCCGAGTATGACCATTAGCCCTGCCAGCGCGAGATCGACGCGCGCGCTCTCAACAGCACTTTCCTGCCGGTCGATTGCCCGGCCGGTGCGAAGGAAGCGCACCGCCGCAATCGCCACCATCGCCGTGCCGGCGAGAATGAGCAGGATTCCGGCAATCCCCCCGAACCCGCCGCCCGGCACCGAAGCCGCCTGAGCGCCGCCTTCCATGGACCCCACGGCAATCTTCAGGAACAGGTTGAAGCGCGTGACAAGAAATCCGAAGGCCATCACGGCAATCGCGGTCCGCACCCAGGCCAGGAATGTCCGCTCATTGGCTGCATGATCGGAGAAATTGCGGATCATCGGCGAAGTCCGGTGACGGAACTCGTTTCTCCCTCTCGCCTCACGGCGCCGCGCGCCAGGGTGCTGGCCGACGTGCCGGCCGACGTGCCGGTGGGGACCCCCTTTGCGGGGTGTCCCGATTCCACCGCACGCGATATTGATCTAAAAACCCACCGCTCCATGATCCTCCCCTTTCGCCTCGCCGCCACGGCCGGCGCCGCGCGCGCCGGCGTGCTCGAAACCGCCCACGGCCCCGTCCATACGCCCGCCTTCATGCCGGTCGGCACCCAGGCCACCGTCAAGGGCATGACGGCCTCCTCCGTTCGCGCCATCGGCGCCGAGATGGTGCTCGCCAACGCCTATCACCTCATGCTCCGCCCTGGCGCCGAGCGCATCGCCGCGCTCGGCGGCCTGCATCGCTTCATGGATTGGCCCGGCCCCATTCTCACCGATTCCGGCGGGTTCCAGGTGATGTCCCTCGGCGCCTTGCGGAAAATCTCTGAAGAGGGCGTCGTCTTCCGCTCGCATATCGACGGCGCCCGCATCCATCTCACGCCCGAGCGTGCCGTCCGCGTCCAGCACTTGCTCGATTCCACCATCACCATGGTGCTCGATGAATGCACCGAGTTCCCGGCGACACTTCCCGCCGCCCGCCGCTCGATGGAGCTTTCCATGCGCTGGGCCGCCCGCTCGAAGGCGGCCTACGAGCCTCGTCCCGGCTACGGGCTCTTCGGCATCGTCCAGGGCAGCACCTATCCCGAGCTCCGCCTGCAATCGGCAGCCTCCCTCACCGCCCTCGGGTTCGACGGATATGCGATCGGCGGCCTCGCGGTCGGTGAAGGTCAGGCCAGCATGCTCGCAACGCTCGATGCCACCCTGCCTGCCCTTCCTTCCGACCGCCCCCGCTATCTCATGGGCGTCGGCACGCCACAGGATCTCCTCGAAGCCGTCGCGCGCGGCGTCGACCTCTTCGATTGTGTCATCCCCACACGCGCCGGCCGCACCGGCCGCGCCTTCACCTCCGCCGGCATTCTCAATCTTCGCAATGCCCGTTTCGCCGCCGATCCCGCCCCGCTCGATCCCGCCTGTGACTGTCCCACCTGTGGCCGCCATGCCCGCGCCTATCTCCACCATCTCTTCAAGGCCGGCGAGATGCTCGGTCCAATGATGCTCACCTGGCACAATCTGCACTATTATCAGGCCCTGATGCGGAGCTTCCGCGCGGCCATTCTCAGTGGCGATCTCGCCGCCAGCGAAGCTTCGCTGCGTGCGGCGTGGGCGCGCGGAGATCCCGGCCCGCACCGGAAGGACGATCGCGGGGAAGAGCGAACGTGATGAACGAACCCACCCTGCTCGGCCGGCAAGCGAGGCTTCCTCCAAACCCGGATGAAGCCGTGCTCGAGCGTGTGCCCAACCCGGATGAAGGGGCCGCCTACGTCGTCCGCTTCACTTGTCCGGAATTCACCGCCCTCTGCCCGATCACCGGGCAGCCCGATTTCGCCCATATCGTCATCGATTATGTGCCTGGCTCATGGCTGCTCGAGAGCAAGTCGTTGAAACTGTTCCTTGGAAGCTTCCGCAACCATGGTGCCTTCCATGAGGCCTGCACGATGGAAATCGCGCGCCGCGTCGTTGCCGCCGTCGCGCCGCGCTGGCTCCGCATCGGCGGCTACTGGTATCCGCGCGGCGGCATCCCGATCGATGTCTTCTGGCAAACCGGGGAGCCGCCGGCCGGGCTTTTCCTGCCCTCCCAGGCGGTCGCGCCCTACCGTGGCCGCGGGTAGCGAAGAGCTCATCCGCGCCCGCGCCCGCGCCCTCGGCTTCGATGCCGTCGGTTTCGCTGCCCCCGTGCTTGCCCCGCGGCAGCGCGCCGCGCTGAGGGACTTTCTCGCCGCCGGCAGCCACGGCGAGATGGATTG
Organism: Acetobacteraceae bacterium; assembly: GCA_035509315.1. GTDB lineage: Bacteria > Pseudomonadota > Alphaproteobacteria > Acetobacterales > Acetobacteraceae > JAKAWQ01. The sequence continues at coordinate 27,503 of DATJLS010000038.1, forward strand.
GCTCGCCCGCCGCGAGCCCGAGCGGGCAGACCCCCGAACGCTCTGGCCCGAGGTGCGGAGCGTCATCGCCGTCGGCTTCTCCTATGCCCCGAAGGAGGATCCGCTTGCCGCGCTCGCTCAGGCAGACCGCGGCGCGATCTCCGTTTACGCCCGCGGGCGGGATTATCACGAGATCCTGAAGGGTAGGCTCAAGCATCTTGCTGGCTTCATCGCCGCCCGCTTCGCCGCCTCCGTCAAGGTCTTCGTCGATACCGCGCCGGTGATGGAAAAACCGCTGGCCGAGCATGCCGGCCTCGGCTGGCAGGGCAAGCACACCAACCTTGTCTCGCGCCGCCACGGCAGCTGGCTCTTCCTCGGCGAGATCTTCACCACGCTCGCTCTCACGCCCGATCCGCCGCACGCGAATCGCTGCGGCACCTGCCGCCGCTGCCTCGAATCCTGCCCGACCGATGCCTTCCCTGCCCCCTACAGGCTCGATGCGCGGCGCTGCATCTCCTATCTCACGATCGAGCATCGCGGCCCGATCCCGGAGGAATTTCGTCCGGCCATCGGCAACCGCATCTATGGCTGCGACGATTGCCTCGCCGTCTGTCCCTGGAACCGCTTTGCCGCCTCCGGCCGTGAGGCGAAGCTCGCCGCCCGGCCCGATCTCTCCGCACCCATGCTCGCCGAGCTTGCGGCCCTCGATGATGCCGCCTTCCGCACCCGCTTCCCCGCCTCGCCCATCAAACGGATCGGCCGCAATCGGTTTGTCCGCAATGTCCTGATCGCCATCGGCAACTCGCGCGACAGAAGGCTCGCCCCATCCGCCGAGCCCCTGCGCGCCGATCCCGATCCCGTCGTCGCCGAGGCGGCAGGCTGGGCCGTCGCGCAGCTCGAAAGTACGACCTGATGCTCGAGAAGCGCAGCTTCACCCTCTCCGGGCATCGCACCAGCGTGGCGCTGGAGCCCGAATTCTGGGCAGCTCTCGCCGCCCTCGCAGCGCTGCGAGGGCGGTCCCTATCCGCCCTTGTCTCCGAGACCGATGCTGCCCGCCCGCCCAAGCGCTCCCTCGCTTCGGCATTGCGTGTCCGGGCCCTGCGCGAACGCTCGGATTCGCCGGAGGCGGGTTAACCCTTCGCCAACGGATGAGCTGCCAGCAGGCCACTGAAAACAAAGAGCGAGTGTCCCGACGCATGATGACGATATTCCCGAGTCGGGACACTAGATATTGCGAGCAATCTCGGCGGAAGTGCCCATGCCTCTTCCCGTGACGGTAGAGCTTTGCCCCAGCTTCAGCCCGCTCGTGCTGATCGACCGGTTGATCACGTTGGCCGAACAGGCGGATCGCGCTGGCATGAACGGAGCCGCCGGCTGCCTGGTGCGGCTTGCCTTTGCGGTCGGAGAAGGGCCGCCGACACCGTCCAATTCCTGAGACGGACTTTTGAACGGCCTCCGGTACGCCCACATCGCCCGTTTTTTCCACTAATGTCCCGCCTTGCCTCGATTTTTTTTCGCGAGCCAATCGAGAGCGTCGGTCATCTCGATCAGCCTTTGCGGCGCGGAAATCGATCCCGCGAGTCGCAGGATGATCTCCGGCGATCCCGCCGGCAGCGATGCAAGCGCAAGGCGCAGATCCTCGGTCCCGTCCGGCAGATCGACATTCCCGCTCGCCCGGATCGTCCCGTCATCACCACTCAACACGGCCTTATCGAGCGTGAACCGGCCGGCAGCCCCTTTCGCCTCAACCGCAATCCGGCGGAACGTACTCGTGCCGCCCCCCAACGCCTTGCCGAACGCGGGCCCCGCGTCCACCCCGTGGCCCGCCATCACCGCTCGCACACTGGCGAGATTGAAGCCCGTGACCGTGCCGTCCTCTCCTGTGAGCTCCGCGCGCCCGCTCAAGGTCGCAAGCAGCGCCGCAGGGCCATAGCCCTCGCCGGTGAAGCCGAGCTTTCCCGAAATCGTTCCGGAAGAGAGATCGAGCGGCATGTGAAACACCCCCCCGGCAAGACGAACATCGCCGAATGCCGCCCCAAGCCGGAAGCGCGGCACCTCGGCCTTGGCGTCGACGCCGAGGACCGCGGTCAGGGTGCCTCCGCCGGGCGGATTTCCGGTCACTTCGAGCGAAAGCGCCCCATCCCCGGCGCTCACCCTGCCCTCAGCATTGCCGAGCAGCGGACGCAAGCCGCCCAGCACCTTCCCTGCTGCAAAGCGGACATTGCCGCGCCATCCCGTAAGAAGCGCCAAGGGCAGCAGCTGCCGCCCGTTCGGCGCCGGCACGGGCACAGGCAGCGCGCTTGCCCGGATCGTGCCGGAGATCGCCGGTCCATTCGGCTCAATGACGAGATGAAGACTGCCATTCGCGGCCAGTGAGCCGGCGATCAGGCGAAAATTCTCGATCGTCCAGGCCTGCGTGCTGCCCGTCACCTGACCGATCAGGGAAAACGAGCCCGGGCCCAGCCACGGTGTCGGGTCCGGCAGGCCAGTCGCGGCTATCAGCTCGGCGGCACCGGGATGGCGCAGCGTCACCGGCCCCTGCCAATCGCCGCTTTGCAGATTGACGACCGGGTCTGCCGTCACCCGCAGGTCACCAAGCGTGGCATCGATGGAGAGATGGAGTGCGTTCGGCGCTCCTGCGGCCGTCGCATTCAGGGAAATCGGCGCCCGCCAGTGTTTGAGCGCCGTTTCGAACGGCATGGGGAGCAGCGCCGCCACCGCTTCCGTGCCCGGCGCAGTCAGCGCGAGCTGTCCCGCAGTCACCACGCCGCGAGTGCCGAGCGCGCCGGACGCAATGGCATGCATCCCGTCAATGGCGGTGTCCAGCCGCCGCAGGATCACCTCTCCCCCTTCCGCCGCGGCATCGAGGCTGAGGTTGCTGAGCGTCGTCTCTCCCAGCGTCGCTTGTCCGGCGGAAAGCCGAAGCTCTACCGCCATCCCGGCAAAGAGGTGGGGGACCGCGGCGAGCGGCTGCGCTTCATCCCGCCACCAGGTTAGCCACGGCCCCAGGTCCAGCCGGTCGAGCGTGAGCCCGGCGCTGATCGCAGGCGTGCCGCCGAGCCCGAGAGTGAGACCGCCACCGACATGGCTCTGATCGAAGGTGCCGGCGATGCCCTCAAGCGCGATCCGACTCGAGTCGATCGTCACCCGGGCGCTGAGATTGGCCGCCCGCAGCAGGCGCGGGGCGAGGCGCGGCACCACGCCCGGTGCCGCGGCGTCCAGCCAGTGCGCCGTCGTATCGAGCGACGGGGCGAGCAGATGCGCGGTCCCCATGAACTGCCACCCGCCGCCATGGCTTTGCGCAGTATTGCCGCTTTGCGCGTTGCCTGAGGCGGGGCCTTGGGCGGGAGTGAGCTGCCCTTCGGCCGCGAAACGGGCTCCGCCGGGCAGCACTGCCTGGAAGGCACCAATGCGCGCGCCTTCGGGTGCGAAAACCGCAGCCAGCCGCACGTCTTGCAGCAACCCGCGTGCCAGTGTCGCGCGCGAAGCGTCAAGCGTGAGCCCGATCGGCAGGCGGCTCTCTCCTCCTGTGCGCAGTACCGTGAGCCAGGGATCGAGCGGGACCGCGTCCACTGCCGAAAGCGCGAGATTGAGCCTGAGGCCAGGCGCGAGCGCGAGCACCCCGCTGCCGAGGGCTGACGCCCCTCCGAGCCTCAGTGCAAGATCCGTGAGACGCACGGCCTCCGCACCGGTCAGGATCGTGCCGTCGGCATGGAAGGGCAGAGGGGGTGCTTCCATCAGCCGCGCGAGGTCTGGTCCTTCGACCACGATATGCCCGCGGATCCGCCCGTCCGGTTGCAGCACGCCCACCAGCCTCGCAGCGATACCCACCGCCGCGCCGGCGCCGCCCAGGTTCGCTTCGATCGGGGCATTGCCGTCCTGCTCCGGATCGCCGAGCCGCAAAGAGAGCTGCCAGAGGCTCGAGCCCATCGCGGCGCTGCCAGAAAGCACCAGCGCCTCGCTGCCCCGGCCGGCGGTCAGGGTCGCGTTCACATGCGTGAGCGTGAGGCCCCCGGCCTCGATCGCCCCGTCCTCGATGCGTGCGGAAAGGGCGGCAAGCCAGGGCGGCGTGGCAAAAGGCAGGCCAAGGCGCGGCGGCCAGGGCAGGTGCAGATTAGGCTGGCGCAGCGTGAGTTCGCTTGCGTCTACCCGCCCGGAGAGAAGCGGCACCAGGGCGACGCGAAGGCGAAGCTCGGCGACCAGGATGCGTGTCCCGTCCTCTCCGCCGTCGACGCGCACCCGCGAGGCGGTCAACATCGGCTCCGGCAGGATCGAGAGCGAGACGGGGCCGGCGATCGTCACCGGCCGGCCGAGCGCGTCACCCGCCAAAAGCTCGAGCGTGCCGCGATAGCGGTTCCAGTCGAGCACCGAGGGCAGCACAGCCACCGCGGCGACCATGAGGACAATCACCGTCGCCGCGGCCAGAAGCAGGATGCGCCCCAATCGCACTGTCTCAGGCCTTGCCTGGAGCGCCATGGCCGCCGCCCCAACCACTCCCCCAGCCACCTCCCCCGGGCGTCTCGATCACGAAGGCATCGCCCGCCGCGAGCTCGACCGAATCGGTGCCGGAAAGCGGGGTGACCCGGCCATCCGTCCGCTCGACCCATTGCCGCCCTGGCGCGCCATCCGTGCCGCCCGCGAGCCCGAAGGGTGGCACCTCCCGGCGCGAGGCGACGATCACGGCGGTCATCGGCGCGAGGAAGCGGAGCTTGCGGATCGCCCCGTCGCCGCCGCGGTGCCGACCCGCGCCGCCCGAGCCGCCCGAGCCGCGGCGAATCGCAAAGCGCTCCAGTCGCACCGGGTAGTTGAGCTCGAGAATCTCGGGGTCGGTCATCCGCGTGTTCGTCATGTGGGTCTGCACCGCGGAGGTACCGTCGAAGCCCGGGCCAGCGCCGGTGCCGCCGCAGATCGTCTCGTAGTACTGGTGTGTTGCGTCGCCGAAAAGGAAGTTGTTCATCGTCGCCTGGCTGCAGGCGATCGCGCCGAGCGCCCCGAACAGCGCATTGCACACCGCCTGGGAGACCTCCGTATTGCCGGCCACCACCGCATGGCCCGGCGACGGCGAAAGGAAGGTCCGCGGCGGAATGACGAGGCGGATCGGCTTGAGGCAGCCATCGTTCAAGGGAATGTCCTCGCCGACCAGGGTGCGGAACACATAGAGCACCGCTGCCCGGGTGACCGCGGCGGGGGCGTTGAAATTGTCGTCCCGTTCGGGCCCCGTGCCGGAAAAATCCACCACCGCGCTCCGGCTCTCGCGATCGACGCGGACCGTGACGAGGAGCGGGGATCCGTCATCCATCCGGTATTCGAAGCACCCATCGCCGATTCGCGTGATCACCCGGCGCACGCTCTCCTCGGCATTGTCCATCACGTGGCGCATATAGGCCTGTACGGTCTCCCATCCTTGCTCGGCGATGACCCGGAGCAGTTCTTGCGCGGCCTTCTCGTTGGCCGCGATTTGCGCCTTGATATCGGCGACATTCACATCAGGGCTCCGCGCCGGATGGCGGGCGGCGCCGAGCAAGGCGCGGAATTCGGCCTCGCGGATTCGCCCTTCCGTCACCAGGAGAAAATCATCGATCACAACCCCCTCCTCCTCAAGGGTGCGCGAATGCGGCGGGGTCGATCCCGGCGTGATCCCGCCGATATCGGCGTGATGGGCGCGCGCGCCGACGAAGAACCGGATTTCTTTTCCCTCTTCGTCGAAGACCGGTGTGATCACGGTGACGTCGGGTAGGTGTGTGCCTCCGTTATAGGGATTGTTCAGCGCAATCACGTCACCGGGACGGAGGCTGTTCCCCCGCCGTGCGAGCACGGTCTTCACGCTCTCGCCCATCGCGCCGAGATGCACCGGCACATGCGGGGCATTGGCGACAAGATTCCCTTCGCCGTCGAACACCGCGCAGGAGAAATCGAGCCGCTCCTTGATGTTTACCGAGAGCGAGGTGTTCTGCAGCACCGCTCCGGCCTGTTCGGCCACATTGATGAAGAGGTTGTTGAAGAGCTCGAGCAGCACCGGGTCCGGCCGTGTCGGATCCTGCGCCGTTCGCCCGTGGCGCGGCGCGATCCGGCGCAGCACGAGCGCGCCCGTGCCGGTGATCTCCGCCTGCCAGCCGGGGAGCACCGCCGTGGTCGCGTTCTCTTCCGCGATCAGCGCCGGCCCCGCAATCTTGTCGTCCGCAAGCAGGCCGCTCCGCGCAAACACCGGCGTCTCGTGCCACGCGCCGTCACTCCACATCTTCACCCGGTCGATCGGCTCGGCTGCGCCCGCCTCACGCCGCGCAAGCTTCGCCTCCGCCACCGCTTCGCCCCCGGCGCGTGCTTCCATCGCGACCAAGGCGGCAATCAAAGGCCGCTCCGGCGTTGCAAAGCCGAAGCGCGCGCGATGCAGCCGGGTGAAGGTCTCGACCATCTCGGCATAAGCGCCGAGCGGCACGGGGATCGGTGCGTCGGTCCCCGCATAGCGAAGATGCACCAGCGCCTCCGTCGCAATCGATCCGGCTTCTGCTCCCTGTTCGATGAGCGAAGCGCGCGCCTCCTTCGCCAGTCGCGCGGCAAGCTCGGCAAGCCTCGTCGGCGCCTCCTCGCTGAAGGGGATCTCCACCGCCTGCTCGCGAAGCTGCGTCTGCGGCGCGAGCCCCATGCCATAGGCCGAAAGCACGCCGGCGAGCGGATGCAGCGTCACCGTCTCCATCGCCAGTGCATCGGCGACCGCGCAGGCATGCTGCCCGCCCGCGCCTCCGAAGCAGACGAGCGTGAAGCGCCTCGCATCCTGCCCCTTGGCAACCGAGATTTCCTTGATCGCGTTCGCCATGTTGGCAACCGCGATTTCCACGAACCCGGCTGCCAGCGCGGCCGGCTCGCGCGGCGCCTCGCCAAGGCTCTTCGCCATCTCGGTGGCGAGAGCGGCAAACCGCTTGGAGACCAACTCGGCGTCGATCCTCTCGTCTCCCCCCGGTCCGAAGATCGCCGGGAAATGTGTCGGTTGGATCCGTCCAAGACAGACATTCGCATCCGTCACCGTGAGCGGCCCGCCTTTGCGGTACGAAGCCGGACCCGGATCGGCGCCCGCGGATTCCGGTCCGACACGCAGCCGCGCGCCATCGAAACCCAGGATCGAGCCGCCGCCAGCCGCCACCGTATTGATGGCAAGCATGGGGGCCGCGATCCTCACCCCCGCGATCACCCGCTCGAAGGTTCGCTCGAAGCTCCCGGCATAGAGGGCGACATCGGTCGAGGTGCCACCCATATCGAAGGTGATCACCCGGTCGAACCCGGCCATGGTGGCGGTCCGCACCGCGCCGACGATGCCCGCGGCCGGTCCGGAGAGCACGGCATCCTTGCCGTGGAATGCCTCGGCCGCTGCGAGCCCGCCGTTCGACTGCATGAAATAGAGTTTCGTTCCCTGAAGCTCTCCCGCCACCTCGGCCACATAGCGGCCGAGGACGGGGGAAAGATACGAATCGGCAACGGCAGTGTCGGCGCGCGGGATCAGTCTCAGAAGCGGGCTCACGCGATGGCTCACAGAGACCTGCGCGAAGCCGGCCTCCTGTGCCAGCCATGCCAGGCGCTTTTCATGCGCGGGATATTTCCAGGCGTGCATGAACGCGATCGCGCAGGCGTCGATCCCCCGTGCGCGGACATGCCGGAGCGTGGCAAGTGCTTCTTCCTCGTCGAGCGGCTCGATCTCGGCACCATCGGCGCCGATCCTGCCTCCGACCTCGATCACCTCCTCGTACAACATCGAGGGAAGCTTGATCGCGAGATCGAAGAGACGTGGCCGCGCCTGGTTTCCGATCCGCAAGGCATCGGCAAAGCCATGATTGACAATGAGCAGAGTCCGCTCGCCCCGCCGCTCGAGCAGCGCATTGGTCGCAACCGTGGTGCCCATCTTCACCGCCGCGATCACACCGGTCGGGATCGGCACGCCGTGCGCAAGCCCCAGCATCTCGCGGATGCCGGCGACGGCCGCGTCGCGATACTGGCGTGGATTCTCGCTCAGGAGCTTGCGCGTGCTGAGCCGGCCCTCCGGATCGCGCGCGACGATGTCGGTGAAGGTGCCGCCGCGATCGATCCAGAACTGCCAGCCGGCCATTGTCCCGTCCGTTGCCCCGTGAAGGGTGCGGAGGATGGAGAGGCAGGCGGGCTGGGGCAAGGGTCTGCGCGGAATCCGCGAAGCCGGCCGGTTTTGCTGCGCTCGGCCGCCGCATGCTACGTTGAAAAGCTCTGCGGCAAGGGCGGCATGGGATATTGGGGCAAGATCATCGGCGGGATGGCGGGCCTCGCCATGGGGGGGCCGTTCGGCTTCGTCGTCGGGGCGGCGCTCGGCCATGCGGCGGATACCGGCGCGCTCGGCGATCTTCGCCGCCAGATGGGCCGCCAGTTCGGCGGCACGTTCGGCGGGCCGCGCTCGCCCCTCGGCCCGGCGCGTATCGCCGCGCTCTTCGGGCGGCGCGAGGAAGTCTTCGCGATCTCGGTCGTCGTGCTCGCGGCCAAGCTCGCCAAATGCGATGGTCCGGTGAACCGCGCCGAGATCGAGGCCTTCAAGCGCCACTTCCGCATCCCTCCTGAATCGGTCCACCAGGTTGGCCGCCTTTTCGACCAGGCGCGGGAGGATGCTTCCGGATACGAGGAGTTCGCCGGGCAGCTCGCCCAAAGTTTCGCCGACAATCGCGGCACGCTCGAGGAGGTCCTCGCGGCGCTCTTCGTCATCGCGCGGGCGGACGGACCAACAAATGCGCGCGAGGAAGCCTATCTCGCCCGCGTGCACCGGGCTTTCGGGCTCGATTCGGCCGCCTGGGACCGTGCGCGCGGCACCACCCCAAGGCACGGGACCGAGACCTCCGATCCCTATGCCGTGCTCGGCCTGAAATCCACCGTGACCGATGTCGAAGTGCGCGCGACCTGGCGCAAGCTGATGCGCGAGAACCACCCGGACAGTCTTGCCGCGCGCGGGGTGCCGGAGGATTTCATCATCAAGGCGAGCGAGAAGGTGGCGCGCATCAACGCCGCGTGGGACCGCATCAAGAGAGAGCGTGGCCTGTGAGCCGTTTTCCCTCTGCGGTCCCACGCCGTTTTTTGTCGCCTGCCGGCGGCGGGGACCGCGTCATGCGTGAGCGCGGCCTTTGAGGCAGCGCTGGAGCCCCAACCACAACGACCGCCTCACCGGCACGCCCATCGATACGCTGGTCCTGCACTATACGGGCATGCAGAGCGCCGGAGCCGCGCTCGACCGGCTCTGCTGCGAAGAGGCGCGTGTTTCCTCTCACTATCTCGTCGAGGAGGATGGCGAGGTCTGGCAGCTCGTCCCGGACGAGCGCCGTGCCTGGCACGCCGGCCCTTCCTTCTGGCGTGGGCAGACCGACATCAATTCCCGTTCGATCGGGATCGAGATCGTCAATCCCGGCCATGAATGGGGCTATCGCCGCTTTCCACCCGGCCAAATGGATTCGGTCATCGCGCTTTGCCGCGATCTTCTCGCCCGCCACCCGATCGAGGCCCGCAATGTCGTTGCGCATAGCGATATCGCGCCCGACCGCAAGCAGGACCCGGGCGAGCTGTTCGATTTCTCTCTCCTCGCGCGGCATGGTATCGGACTCTTTCCGGAAAGCGCACCGGATCTCGGCGCGGGCGAGATCGTCGCAGATGCATCCGGCCTTGCTCCGGTCCGCGCCTCCCTCGCCACCATTGGCTACGGCGTTGCAGGGGAGGGGGCCTGGGACCCGGGTCTCGGCACGGTGCTCGCGGCCTTCCAGCGCCATTGGCGGCCGGAGATCATCAGTGGCAAAGCCGACAGCGGCACGCGCGCGCGCCTTGCTTCCCTCATCCGGCTCCTGAAGCCGTAAGATCCGGGCCAGCGAGATGGGGGTCAACGAAACAGGGGAACGTCATGACGACGAGTCAAAGCGAGAAGGCGGAGCGATTCGCCGCCCTGCATAACGGACCCGGCACCTTCGTCATTGCCAATGCGTGGGATGCCGGCTCCGCCCGCATCCTTTCCACACTCGGCTTTCCCGCGCTCGCGACCTCGAGCGGCGCGGCGGCCGCGATGCTCGGAAAGCGCGATGGTGAGATGACCCGTGACGAATCGCTTGCCAACGCGCGCGCGATCGTCGCGGCAACCGATCTTCCGGTCTCGGCCGATCTCGAGCATGCATTCGCTGACTCGCCCGAGGCCGTGGCTGCCACCTTTCGTCTCGCCGTCGGAGCGGGCCTTGTCGGCGCCTCGATCGAGGACGCGACCGGCCATCAAGCCGAGCCGCTCTTTCCGCTCGGGCAGGCTGCGGAACGTGTTGCCGCGGCGGTCGCGGCGGTACGAAAGCTTCCTTTCCCCTTCATCCTTACCGCGCGGGCCGAGAATTTCTTTTGCGGCAGGCCCGATCTCGACGATACGATCAAGCGCCTTCAGGCCTATGAGAAGGCCGGCGCGGATGTGCTGATGGCGCCCGGCCTGCCTGATCTCGCCGCTGTCCGGACTGTCTGCGCTTCGCTCTCGCGTCCCTTCAGCTTCACGGGCGGCATCAAGGGAAGGTCCTTTCCGGTCGCGGCGCTTGCCGAGGCTGGTGTCCGGCGCGTCAGCCTCGCCACCTCCCTCTATCGCGTCGCCATGGGCGCCCTGGCCGCCGCCGCGCGCGAGGTGCGCGATGAGGGCGGTTTCGGCTACGTGGACAGGGCGCCAACCACGCCGGAACTCTATAAATGGATGGGCAACTGATCATGACGCGGAAGCTTGTCGTCATCACCGGCGCGAGCTCCGGGATCGGGCTTGCCATTGCCAAGGGTTTCGCGCGCGAGGGCAACCCGATGCTGCTCATCGCGCGGCATATCGAGCCTGTGGCCGAGCTCGGAGGCGCCGAAATCCTTTATAAGGCGGCCGATGTCGCGGATTATGCGAGTGTGGAAACCGCGATCCGCGCCGCCGAGCAGCGCTGGGGCGAGACCGAATGCCTCGTCAACAGCGCGGGATTCGCCGATGCCCGCGGCTTCCTCGATGTGGCGTCTGCCGATTTCGCCCGTGAGATCGAAGTCGACCTCATCGGCACGCTCAACGGAATGAAAGCGGTGATCGCCGGCATGTCTGGTCGCAAATCCGGCACCATCATCAATATCAGCTCGGTCAGCGACCGTAAAACCTCCCCGGTCGCGATCGCCTATACCGCCTCCAAATACGGCGTGCGGGCCGCCACCGAATCACTCCGTGAAGCGGAAGGCAGAAACGGCGTGCGCGTCATCAACATTGCGCCCGGCTACGTGAAAACCAACATCCATGCCACGATGGGCATCAGCTTCGAGCAATATTGCACCCTCCTCGGCAACCCGGACTTCATGTCCGCCGAAGAGCTCGCCGACATCGTGCTCTTCTGCTGGAAGCTTCCCCAGTCCATCACCATCCGCGACCTCGTCGTCGCACCCACACGCACGGGTTTTTAAGCGGGATTCCTGCGAGCTTTGATTTCAGAATTGCGCCCCGTCGTTTCGCTGCGAGCTTGCGGCCCTTGCCGATCGCTTTCGCCTGCGGGCGATCAATTCGTCGAGCCGGGAAAGGAACAGTTTCAGTGTCGGAGACGTGTTCGCCCTGTTGTATCCGGCCACGAGATCGATGCTGGGCGCATCTCCCGCGAGAGGGCGGCTGGTCACCGACCACGGCAGGAGGTTCCTCGCATAGGCGGGCACCAGCGTCACGCCACGCGTCGATGCAACCAGGGACATCGCCATGGCGAGATTGTCGACCAGATGCGTCGGCCGGAGATCGATCCCTGATCGTTTCAGATAATCATCGATAACCGCCCGCAATGTAGGCGCCGTCCCGGACATGCCAAGAAAGACCTCGCCCGAGAGCTCCTGGAGCGCGATGGCATCGCGCGATGCCAGACGATGGTCGCTCGGCAGGACGACGATGAGCGGCTCGGCCGCGACGATTTTGTATTCGAGGCCGGGCATCTCCGGCTCCGGCCGCAGGAAGGCGATGTCGAGCCTGCCCCGCATCAGCGCATCGGCGAGCTTCGGCGAGTAATCGCTCGAGACCGTGACATCGATATTGGGCAGCTCATCCTTCAGGAGCTTCATGACCTCGGGCATCCAATCCATTTCCTGCCCGGTCAGGAATCCGAGAGCGAATTTCGCCTTGGCAGGCTGAGACAGGCGCCGCGCGGCCTCCACCGCGGCTTCCGTCTGGCTGAGCGCCAGCCGCACATGGTCGAGAAAAGCGCGCCCCGCCTCGGTCAGCGCGACGCCGTGCACGCTCCGCACCAGAAGCTGCACGCCAACCTCATGTTCCAGATCGCGAATCTGCCGGCTGAGCGAAGGCTGCGCCGTGTGCAGCCGGCGCTCGGCCGCAACGGTGAGGCTCCCTTCCTCGGCGACCGCAACGAAATAGCGGAGATGGCGCAGCTCCATACTCGGTCCATGCCTGCGAGGTATGATCCGCCAACCTACAAAGTCTTTTTCGAAAGGGCAAGGAAGACCTAATTCGCACGGCATAGCTTGGCTTTGGAAGCTTGACGATATCTACCTAGCAACGAAACGCCAGGGCAATCATGCCCAGAAGGCAGATTTGGCCAAACCGTGAGGACAAGGACCATGAGCGACCAAGTCGTTTTGATCACTGGCGGTCTGACCGGCATAGGCCGGGCCACCGCCCTTGCCTTCGCGAGGGATGGCGCCCGTATCGTCGTCTCCGGTCGCAGGGAGGCGGAGGGGAAGGCTTTTGAGGCGGAGCTGAGCGGTCTCGGCGGGGATGCAGTCTTCATCAAAGCCGATGTCCGCCACGACGGCGAGGTCGGCAAACTGATCGACGAGACCGTGGCGCGCTTCGGGCGGATCGATGCCGCCGTCAACAACGCCGGCACGGAGGGCCAGCCCGGCCCCGTCGTCAGCCAGACTGCCGAGAGCTACGCCGCCACCTTTGAGACGAACGTGCTGGGTACGCTGCTCAGCATGAAGCACGAGCTGCGCGTCATGCAGGCGCAGGGCCATGGCAGCATCATCAATATCTCCTCGACCTATGGCCATGAAGGGGCCGCCGGTGCTTCCGTCTATGCCGGCAGCAAGCACGCGGTCGAAGGCTTCACCAAGTCCGCCGCGCTGGAAGGCGCCGCGTCCGGCGTGCGTGTCAATGCCGTTGCGCCCGGCCCGACCAATACTGGCATGCTCGATCGCTTCACCGGCAATCCCGAGAACAGGGCGGCCTTGATGGCGACGGTTCCGCTCGGCCGCTTGGGCAAGCCTGACGAGATTGCGCGCGCAATCCTCTTCCTCGCCTCGGACGACGCTTCCTTCATGACCGGCCAGATCGTAACGGTGGATGGCGGCAAGACGGCAGGGTGATCGATTGCGCACACAGGCTCGCAACATCCCGCCTCCACGACACGAAGGCCGGCCCCGAAACGTCAATCATTCCGCAGGAGGAAACGAAACGATGCCCACGCTCTCAGGAAAAACCGCGCTCGTCACCGGCGCTTCCCGCGGCATCGGCCGCGCCAGCGCGCTCGCGCTCGCCAGGGCGGGGGCGCAGGTGCTCATCCATTACAGCAGCGGCGCGGCCGAGGCCGAGGAGGTCGCGGAGGAAATCCGCCGCCTCGGCGGCCGCGCGGACACGGCCGGGGTCGATCTCACGGTGGCGGACGCGCCGCACAAGCTCGCCAGGCAGGTGCGCGGCATCGTCGGCGATCGCCTGGATGTGCTGGTCGCCAATGCCGGCACCTCAAAGGCGGTGACGATCGAGGAAACCACCGTCGAGGATTTCGATCGACTCTTCGCCGTCAATGTCCGCGCGCCCTTCTTTCTGGTGCAACAGCTCTTGCCGATCCTAGGCAATGGCAGCAGTGTGATCCTACTTTCCTCGCTCGCAGCGCACGCCGTTGTCGGCGCGCTTCCGGCCTATTCGGCGACGAAGGGCGCTATCGATACTTTGGTGAGGCACCTCGCCGCCGCGTTCGGCGAGCGCGGCATTCGTGTCAACGCCGTCGCTCCCGGCGTCGTCGCGACGGAGATGTCGAACTTCACGAAGACGGATGCGGGGCGGGAATATGCGCTCGGCATTCAGGCCTTGAAGCGCCTTGCCCAGCCGGAAGACCTCGCCGGTGTGGTCGCCTTCCTTGCGTCCGACGATGCGCGCTGGATCAACGGTGATACAATCCGGGTCGATGGCGGCTCGAAATTGTGAGCATCTCCCCGGCACAACCGTAAAGCCACGAACCCACTTGCTTTCGGGCTTGACCACCCAGAAAGAAATGAACGGAGGATCCCATGAGCAGAACCACACCCGAGCAGAACAAGGCGCTCGTGCTCGAAGCTTTCGACGCGCTCTTCAACAAGCGCGACTATGATGTGGCCGCCCGCTTCTGGTCGGACAAATATATCCAGCACAGCGCGCATATCGCACCGGGCTGCGACGGGCTCTTCACCCTCGTGCGCGGCCTCCCCGAAACCCTTCGCTACGAGCATGGCGTGATCCTCGCGGAGGGGGATTACGTCATCGTCCATGGGCGCTTCTCGGGCAACGGACGTCCAGCGGCATTCATTGCTGCCGATATCCTCCGGATTGAGGACGGACGCCTCGCCGAACATTGGGATGTGCTCCAGGATGAGGCAACCGAGGCGGAATCGAAAAGCGGTCTGCCCATGTTCGGCGACCGCTTTCCCGGCTGACGCTTCTCTTTCGGGGCCGATCGCGCCTCCCCTCACTGGATGAAGATTTCAACGCGCCTGTTCTGCGCTTCGCGAACGCCCGGCCCGGTCGGAACGAGAAGATGCGTCTCGCCAAAGCCGTGGATGGCGATGACGCTGGGGGGCACGCCGTCGCACACGAGCTCCTCGGCAACCGTCTGGGCGCGACGGACGAAAAGACCCTGATTGTAGCTCGGCGTTCCCGAAGAATCAGTATGGCCGTTCACCGCGATGCGGGTATAGCGCACGCGGGTGGACGCGGCGGCGGCATTGGCGATCACTTGACGCGCACGGTCGATCAAGTTCGCATCATCCCAATCAAAGAACACGAGATAGGTGCGCACGGGAGAAGGCGCCGGGGTAGCGTCGGGGTCGCTGCGACCAGGGAGTGGCGGCTCGCCGAAGGAAAGACGGATGTCGCCATTGAGCACCCAGTCGCGGAAGCCGTCGACGGTCACGTTGCTCTGCCAGGCTGCATCGCCATAGACCGCGAGGTGGCACGTCAGCGTTCCGGTGAGGCCCCCGCCCACCTGCAGCGCCGTGCCGGGCTGGCCCGTGCCGAAGGGAATCCCGCTCAGCACGACATCGCTCGAGCCGCCGATCCCCTGCAGCAGATTGGCCTGGAGATAGGGGGTGAAGAGCATGCCGTTGTCGTTTTCGAACGGCCCCTTCAGCCGGAAGCCGACACGCAGCACGCCCTGATAGGGGCTGCCCATATCGACGTCGATGCCGTCCACGTCGGTGCGGGCGGGAAAGTTGAGATGCTGCCAGACGAGCTGCGCCTGCGGCTCGAAGGAAAGCTTCCACCAGGGCAGGGCGAAGGGAATGCCGGATTCGATCGAGACATCTGCCGAGGTGCCGTTCATTCCTGTGGTCTCGCCACGGTCCGCCGTGGTGTAGCGGCCATCGAACATGCCGCCCATGACGATGCCATCCACATACCAGCCGGAAATGGCCTTCCGGGTGGCGATGCCAGCGACGCTCCGGTGTCGAAAAGCGCCTTGCTTTCGCCGTCGATCGCGGAGGGCTGCATCCAGAGCCGCCCGAGCGTGCCAGCAAGGCCTATGCGGAGCGTGCCGTCATCGTTGCGTACCAGCATCCAGTCGGTGCCGAACTGAACGGCGCTGTAGTCGGGGCTGAAATCATATCCGAAGGCCTGGAAGCTGCGGTTGGTGGTGCAGTTGAGGAGCCCGCCATAGACGCGCACGAACGTTTCGGCCTCAGGATCATAGCTGAGGGTCTGATCATCGCGGATTTCCCCGAGCCTCCGGTGCAGACTGTCGATATCGAGGAAATTGGTCTCGAAAAGCGCACGCGGCGTGGAGAGATAGGCGGGGACCTGGGGCGCGACCTCGGGGCGCGAGTCCGCCGGGAATGACGGATCCCCCGCCGACGGGCCGGAATCGGGCGGGATTGGGTCGGGCAGCGTTGGCGGCGGGAGCGGCTCTTCCGGGGCGGTGGCGGGGGCGGCGGTGGTGAGCAGAAGGCTGTTGTTGCCGAAGACGCTCGACCCGTTCACGGTGATGTCTTCATGCGTGCCCTGGATGCAGAACGCATCCGCCGCGGAGCTGATCGTCGCGGAGCCGATCTGCAGTGTGTTTGTGGCGCCGGCCGATCCTTGCGCGAGAAAACCGTAGCTGCCCGCACCGGTGGTCGTCACGCTGCCGCCATTGATCGTTGACGCGCCGCCATTTTGAACAACGCCGCAGGGCGCCGAGGCGCCGGAAGTTTCGGTGGTAACGTTCGTCGCGCCGATCGTGCCTGCGGAAGCATTGAAGCCGGCGGATCCGGCCCCCGTCGTGGTGACCTTGCCGCCGTCATTCAGCGAGACCGCGCCCCCGTATCCGCATCGACGCCAGCCCCATTGGCGCCGCTGGTCGAGACGGTGATGCTCCCGGTCGCGGTGATGGCGCTGTTGCCACCGGTCGCCTGGAGTCCCAAGGCCCCGCTGCCGCCGGTGCTGACGCTGGTGCCAGCGCCCGGCGTGACCGTGCCGCCTGTATCCGCCCGCGCGCCGACGCCACCTGTGCTCGCCGGCACCGAGATGGTCACACCATCCGCGGTGAGGGTGCTGCCGGCGCCGCTCGCCAACAATGCACGCTCATTGCTGACATTGGACGGCATGGTGACGCTGCCGCCCGAGAGCGTCACCGTGCCGCTGCTTGTCGCCTCGGCACCCACATCATTGCCCGTGCCGGCCACCGTGATCGTGGTGCCCTGGTTCGCCGTGAGCATTCCGGAATTGGCCAGCACGCCCACTTTGCTGCCGTCGCTGCCGGTGAGGGAGATGGTGCTGTCCGTCAAGGTCACCTGGCCATTGCTGAGTGCCCGGGCCCCAACGGGCGCATCGCCTCCGGCAAAATTCACCGTCGTGCCCGTCGCGGTCAGCGTGCTCGCCGTGCCGTTCGTTGCCTGCCCATCCGCTTGCAGGGCGGTGGTGCCGCCACCGTTGGCCGCGATATTGACCGTGCTATCGGTCAGCTGGACATTCGCGCCGAGCGTCGCACGCGCCGCGGAATCATTGCCGCCGCCGCCAAGAAGATTGACTCGAGTGCCGTCGTCCAGAACGATCTTGCCGCCATTCTGGGCATTCAGAATGACTTGGCCGGTCTGAGCCGTGATTGTGCTGCCGCTCCCGTCGGCGAGCAGCAGGATCGCTCCGCCCTGGCTTGTCGTGATGGTCGTCGCCCACTCTGTGAAGGTTATGGTGCCTCCGCCCTGCGCAGTCACGCCGGCGCTGAAGGTTCCGCCGGGAGGCGGCCGGGGAGGAACGAAGGCCACGAAAAGAAGAAGGAACAGCTGCCGCCTAGCGCGAGAAGAGATGGCTACCGGACAGGCTTTCTGGTGCACCCTCTCTGGTGCCACGGCATGTCTCCCGGCCACGGGCTTCATGGACGGGGCCTCTAGCCAATGCCTTCCGTTTTCGGAATTCAACAAAATTGAAAAGACCTGGAGCCGAATATCGGAAAGGCTTCCTTCTCTGCACTATTCTACACGGCAATTTCGGGGATCGCGTCTCCGGCACACTGGGCATCGCGCCAGAAATCAGCGGTTTCTCAGTGAGTTGCCCATGCTCTCAGAAGCTTCGTGATGGCTCTTCGAAAAATGGCTGCGTTCCCCAGCCAATATGACCTTTGCGAGACTCTTGAAGCGATCCGCCTACGTCACGAAAATGATCACAGAGCCAAATCGGCAGCGTGATGATCAAGAATCGTCCTGCTTTCCGCCGTCTCAGGCCTTCGTCGGGGCCCAGTTGTATACCCGCGTCAGAGTCTCTCCCATCAGGGCGGACCGGTCGGCCTCGGAGAGCCGATCCATGACGCGGAATGCCTCCACGCCCTCCCTGTAAGTCAGCAGCGCCACGGCTCGCGTCCAGTCGGTGCCCCAGAGGCAGCGATCGAGGCCGAACGCATCGAAGATGCGAAACAGCTTGTCCCATATGTCCCGATAGGGGAACGTCTCATGGGAGAGCGTGCAGGCGCCGGTGATCTTCACGGCAACATTGTCATGCGCCGCCAGCGCCAGCAGCTTCGGAAGCTCGGCGAAAGGCTCCGTCGGCGGGGGTGGTGCGAAAGGCTGTTGCAACCCCAGATGATCGATCACGAGCCTTGTATTCGGGTTCCGCGCCGCCAGTATCCTGGCCTGTTCCAGCCGTCCCCAGGCCAGGAGATTGACCGGCAGGGAATGCTGCGCGGCAAGGGCGAGAACCCGGTTGAGGCCGGGGTCGGCCGGGTCCTCGGTCGCACGGTTCAGCATCACCCGGATGGCAACCGCGCCTTCTGTCCTCGCCCAATCGGCGATCGCGTCGGCCACTTCGGCATCGGTCGGATCGATCGGCTTGATCACGCCGAAACGATTGGGATGGGCTTTGTGAACCTCGGTCGCATAGCGCGCATCATAGCCGTACACGGTAAAGGGCGAGACCAGCAGCGCGCCATCGACGCCGACGTCATCCATCGCGGCCACCATGTCATCCCCGGTGACGGCCGGCGGCCCGGCGAGAGCAGCAAGCCACGGGCGGCCCGGATGATTGCGCTCATAGGCATGCACTTGCGCATCGATCGTCAGCATGAATTTCGTTCCCTCCAACGGGAGAATGATCTCCGGGCATCCACGCTCAAAACGCGATGTGACGCTCCACGCCCGAACGAGTCAAATCGCGGACTCCCGGGTGAAAACCCGATCAGCCTCAGCGCTGCGAATGACCGAAACGGATGGAAACCAGGCGGAAAAGGGTTGCCGCTCAAATCAATATGGCTTCTGGCGGCCAGGCGATGGAAACAGCTCATGCGAGCGGGCATGGGCATGAGCTTCACGTTGTCGTTCAGCCTCGAAACAGCTTCAGCAAATTCCGATCTCAAATGACGATCAAACGGCTTGCGAGAAAATCGACAAAGGTGCGTACCCGGGCAGGCACGAGTCGAGATGTCATCACGGCATGGACGGGCATTGGCGGAAAGCTCCAATCCGTGAGCACCTGATGGACACCACCGCTATCATAGGACGGCCGCGCGATCGCAGGTGAAAGTGCGGCAATGCCGTAGCCCTGCTCCGCAAATCTCAGGGTCATCGAGACATTGTTGGTCGCGAAGCGGCCATGCACGTTCACTTCAGCGGATTTCTTCCCCGAGACCAGGCGCCAGATGCCTGGCCGGGCCATATAGGACTGCAAGATGCATTCGTGCCGGCTCAAATCCTTCGGCTGCTCGGGCGTGCCTTGCCGGGCAAGATAGGAGGGTGAGGCATAGAACAGCCTCGCGGCGCTGCCCAGGCGGCGAACAATGAGCGAGGGGTCCCGGATCTCTCCCAGCCGGATGCTGACATCGATCGTCTCGTCGATGAAGTTCGCCGGTTGGGGCGACAATTCCGCCTCGATCGTGATCTCGGGATAGCGCCGGGCAAACGCGTCGATGATCGGCGCGATCAGTGTCAGGCCAAACTCGATCGGCATCGACACACGCAGATGTCCGGTGAGCCGCTCGGCCGCCTCCTTGAGCACCTCCTGCGCGGCGGCGGCGTCCTGCACGATGCGCTCGCAGCGTTCGAAGTAGCGCCGGCCTGGCTCGGTCAGGGAGAGGCGCCGTGTCGTGCGCTGAAGCAGCCTGACCCCCGCGCGCTTCTCCATCAGCGCGATCCGCCGCGACAACGTGGCCACCGGAATGCCCGAAGCGTTGCTGGCGCGGGTGAAGCTCAAGGCGCGCGCGACCTCAACGAAGAAGACGATATCCTGCAGGTCGAATGGCGCAGGCGATCGGGCTGGCACGCCGATATTCTCATCAGTGGAATGGTCGTTTCCAAAATACCAGATTTATCCGTTTTGTCGAAGGTCCATCTTAACCGGAGTCGCGGCGTGGCGCATCATGGCCGTGCCACTCAAACCCGGGAGATCGATCATGTCGGCACGACAGCTTGCAGATATTCTCGAAATCAGCGCGCAGAATCCCCCGCCGCAGAACACCACGCCCAAGATGATGCGGTCCTGGGCGGAAGGGATCACCAGCCACACACCGCTCGCTGAGCATGTGAAGATCACCCGCTCCAGCTTTGGTCCCTACCAGGGAGATCTGATCCTGCCCGATGGGGGTGATCCGTCGCGGCTCGTCATCTACGATCACGGGGGCGGATTCTTCCTCTTTTCCAGCGCCACCTATCGCGTCACCACAACCAACCTGGCGCGTGTGTCGGGGGCAGCGGTGTTCGCGCCGGACTATCGGCTCGCGCCGGAGCATCCCGCGCCGGCCGCGCACGACGATGCGTTCGGCGTCTATCAATGGGCACTCAAGCAAGGCTATGCGGCGGACAGAATCGCCATCAGCGGAGATTCCGCGGGTGGCAATCTTGCGCTGGCGACGGTCGTCCGCGCCAAAGATGCCGGGCTGCCGCTTCCATGCGCGGTGGTTCTTTTCTCACCTTGGCTTGATTTCGCCGAGAGCGGCGAGACCTATCGCACCGTCACCGATGATCCCATCCTGCCGCCGCCCTTGCTCGACGGTTTCAAGCGCGCCTATCTCGGCGATGGCGATCCCGCGTCGCCCCTGGTAACCCCCTTCCATGCCGATTTCCGCGGCCTGCCGCCAACCCTCGTGCATGTCGGAAGCTGGGAACGGCTGCGCGATGACTCGATCACACTCGTCGCCCGCATGCGGGCGGCAGGTGTGGAAACGGAATTCCGAATCTTCGAGGGAATGTGTCACGGCTGGCAGCTCTTTGCCCCCATGCTGGAGGAAGGCATGGAGTCGATCGAGGAAAGCGCCCGTTTCATCAAGGCCCGGCAGGTGGAAAAATGAGCGGCATTTCGTGGATTCGTGCTCTGAGCTGGGCGCTCGCCGCCTTCTTCGCTCTCGGGTTCGTCATCAACACTTTCGCCGTGAAGCTGGTCGGCCCCGAGTACCGCCGATGGGGATATCCCGACTGGTTTCATTTCGTGTCCGGCGGCTTGGAGCTCATGGTGGCACTGCTGTTGCCGATGGCGGTGACACGCCCCTTCGGCCTCGCGCTCGGGCTCGGCATCATGCTCGTGGCCATCGCCACGGTTGTTCGCCATCGCGAATATCACCGCGCGGCGCCGCCTTTCATCGTGTTTGTCCTGCTCGCGCTCGTCGGCTGGACAGCATTTTGGACCTGATCGGCCGGATCATGTCGATCCGGCCGATCCTCTTGGCGAAGTCCCTTTCGACATCGCGGCTCAGCCGGACCGGCATCCGAGCGACTTCCCAGTCATGCGCTGTCATTGACAACCGCCATGGGCGCCGAGCAGTACCGACCGATGACGGCCGCCTCGCGGATCGCGTCCGACGTCCGCCTCCTCTTATTGCGCGCAGCATGCGATCGTCGAATACTGACGGAGGGCCAGAGCCGACGCCCATGGAGGAAGATTGATGTCGTTCTACCGAGGCATGACCTGCGAGAACGTGACCATCGAAGGAGACAAGGGAACGTCGATAACGGCTTACGTGGCCAGGCCATCTGGCGCCGGCCTTTTTCCGGGCGTCGTGCTTGTCCACCATCTCCCGGGCTGGAGCGAGCTCTATATCGAGACGACGCGCCGGTTCGCGCATCACGGCTATCTTGCAATCTGCGCCAACCTCTACGAGCGCGAGGGTGGAGGAAGCGACGCCAACCCGGACGACGTCGCCGCCAAGGTGCGCGCCGAGGGCGGCATTGCCGATTCCCAGATGGTCGGCGATACCGAAGGCGCCGTGAAGTGGATGCGCGCCCAGCCCAATCACAACGGCAAGGTCGGCCTTTTCGGCTCTTGCTCAGGCGGTCGGCACGCCTTCCTCTATGCCTGCCAGAGGAAGAACGTCGATGCCTGCGCCGAGCTGTGGGGCGGTCGCGTGGTGATGGGCAAGGAAGAGCTCAATGCCAAGACGCCCGTCGCGCCGATCGACATGACGAAAGACCTCTGCTGCCCGCTGCTCGGCCTGTTCGGCAACGAGGATCGCGCCCCGAGCCCGGAGCAGGTGAACCAGCATGAGGCCGAACTCAGGAAGCACGGCAAGACATACGAGTTCCATCGCTACGACGGCGCGGGCCACGGCTTTTTCTATTGGAACCGGCCAATCTATCGGCCAGAGCAGGCCATGGACGGCTGGAGCAAGATATTCGGGTTCTTCGGCAAGCATCTGGCGAAGTAGGAGGTCCGGACATGTGCACATCCATCATCGAGATCGCGCGCGCGGAAGGCATGGCAAAGCGTGGGGACGAATGGTTCCCGCTATCGCGGTCGGTGGTTGCCTATGATCATGCGCGCCATGCACCGCTGGGCGACGTCATCACGCTCGACTTCATCAACACGAACCTCGATCCCGGTGCGCGGGCGGGGATCGAGCTGACGCTGGAGACCGCCAAGGAACTGCGCGCCGCTCTCGATCGGGCGATTGCCGCGGCCGAATTCGAGGAGGCGGAAGTGCGAGGCAAGGGCGTCGTGCTCAACCTCGCTCAGGCGGCATGACATACAAGGCGCGTGAGCCGGAGTAACCGCCATGCACGGCGATCGCGGCACGGCGACCGCGCCTGGCCGATTCGGTTCGACCCGCCACAGCCAGGTGATCTACCCTTGCCGGTTCTGCGCACCCCAATAGCGCTCCAGATTGGCGATGAGCGCCGGGCTGAAATGGCATTCCGCCTGCTCGCGCGCGTAGGCCGCGCAATAGCGCCGGAAGAGGTCGAGCGGCTCGGCGCCCACACGAAACGCCCGCCGGTTGCCCACCGCGCTTACCGCGCCCGAGCTTGTAAGCCCCGTCACGATCCGCGTGATCGCCGCATCCATCTCTGCCGCCGGGACGATCTCATCGCACAAAAGCCGCCCCTCCGGGCCCGCGCAATCGAGCCGCCGCTCATATTGAATGAGCTGGCGCGCGAGCCGCTCGCCCGTGAAGCGCGGCAGGCGCAGATTGGCGAATCCCGGAATGATGCCCTCCTTGCGTGCAGGCAGGCTGAGATAGGCGTTGTCCGCCGCCAGAACGTAATCCACCGCCAGGAGGATCTGGCAATGACCGCCGATGGCAAATCCATCCACCACGGCGATCCAGGGTTTCTCGATCCCCTCACCATGCACATCGTCGGGCAGCGCCTCCGGCCGTGCCACGCCGCGCAGGAGCTTGTGAACGAAGCCGAGATCGCGCTGCAGATACCAGACGAACGGAATCCGCCCCTGATAGAGATGCGTCAGATTGATGCCGCTGCCGAAGAGATGCCGCCCCCGATATTTCGCGTGCTGGACCCTGCCGCCCCGCATCACGGCAATCTCGCTCAAGGGGTCGAGAATCGCGAGATCGACCGCGATCTCCATCGCATGAAGCGTTGTCTCATCCTCCGCGTTCAGGAAGCGGGGATTGGCAGTCTCCAGCAGTACGGCCCGGTCCCGTCGCTCCAGCCTCGCCGCGCCGAAATCCGCAACGCCGCGCGCAACGAACGTCTCCAGCCGCTCCAAGCTTTCCGCCCGCGGCAACAGCATCGCATGGCAGAGATGAAGCCCCGCCCGCTCATGCGCGAACATCGCCGAGAGAAAAATCCCCTGGTCGATCTCCAGCCCATCCTTGTCGCGCTGGAACGTCCCTGCCTCTGCGGCAAGCTGATTTCGGCTCGGCACCAGGCCCGGAAACCGCTCCGCCGCCAGAAGAACGAGCGCTTCGAGCCGGACGAAGCGCGAAAATTCCTCCGTCAGCGCGGCATAGACCGCTTCCGAATGTGCCGCGAGAAAGCGCGCGCGCGCTCCGCGCGCCCGAGTCCGGACCATCTCCGCGGCCTGCGCTTCCTTCTCTGTGCGCGCTTGCTTCTTCGGCAGGCGCGCGATGAGCTGCTCGCTCAGCAGCCAGAAATGTCCATAGCGTTCGCAATCCTCCGCGAAACCGCCCACCACCTGCGGTTCCCGCCCAATCCACGCCGAAACCTCCGCCTCCGGAAGCCTCGCTGCCGCGAGCACCGCAACGCCCGTGCTTGCCTCCGCTTCCCGAACGCTCATCCCGTCAGCTCTTCGGCCTGAGATCGATCACCCGTTTGGCCTTTCCCTCGGAGCGCTCGATCGTCCCGGGTGTCACCACCCGCACCATCGTCGTCACGCCGACGAACTCCTTGATGAGATGCTCCAGACTCCGCGCGATCTCGTTCCGCGCCGCTTCGCCTTCATTTGTCTGCGCCTCTACCACCACATCGAGTTCATCGAGTTGCGCGGGGCGGCGGAGCTCCAGCCGATAATGCGGCGCCACCCGCGCCTCCCTGGCCAGCACGCTCTCGATCTGGGTCGGAAACACATTGACCCCGCGCACGATCATCATATCGTCGCTGCGGCCTTTCACGCGGTCCATCCGCCGCATCGGCCGCGACGTTGCCGGCAGCAGCCGCGTCAAATCCCGCGTGCGATAGCGGATAACCGGCATGCCCTCCTTCGTCAGGGTGGTCAGAACGAGTTCGCCGTGCTCACCCTCGCCCAGCACGCGCCCGCTTTCCGGTTCAACGATCTCGGGGAAGAAATGGTCCTCCCAGATCGTCAGCCCCTCTCTCGCTTCGCCGCATTCCTGCGCGACACCCGGCCCCATCACCTCCGAAAGCCCGTAATGGTCGAGCGCCTTGATCCCCATCCGCCGTTCGATTTCCGCGCGCATGGCTTCGCTCCAGGGCTCGGCGCCGAAGATCCCGATCCGCAGGCTGCATTCTCGCGCATCGAGCCCTTCACGCGTGAATTCATCGGCGATCGTGAGTGCGTAAGAGGGCGTGGAGGTGAGGATATCGGGCCGGAAATCCCGAATGAGCTGCACCTGCCGGCTGGTGAAACCGCCGCCCGCGGGAATGACGGCCGCCCCAAGATGCTCGCCGCCATAATGATAGCCGAGCCCACCGGTGAAGAGCCCGTATCCCAGCGCATTGTGGATCTTGTCACCCCGCCGCCCGCCCGCCATGCGGATCGAACGTGCCATGAGCCCCGCCCAAATCTCGAGATCGCCTTTTGTATAGCCGACCACGGTCGGCTTGCCCGTCGTTCCGCTCGAGGCATGGACACGGATGATCTCCTCCATCGGTACCGCGAACATGCCGAACGGATAGGTGGCGCGCAGGTCCTCCTTCGTCGTGAACGGAAATTTCTCGAGATCGTCGAGATGCCTCAGATCGTCGGGATGGACATGGGCTTCCGCGAATATCTTCCGGTAATGCGGGACCCGTTCATAGGCCCGCGTGATGACTGTCTTCAGCCGCGCGAACTGGAGCGCACGCAGCGCATCGACATGCATCGTCTCGACAGTCTCATCTCCCGCGCTCGCTTCCATCACCGCACCCTATCGATATCCGTCCGGTACGAACAAACTCTGCCCATCGCCGCAAATACCGATTGACGCGACCCCGCCGCCGCCGCATCTCTCTGCCCGCCAGACGGCCGGACGGTCGCCGGCGCGTACCACAGGGTTCGCGCGGGAGGAAAGTCCGGGCTCCACGGGAACGCGGTGCCGGCCAACGGCCGGCGGGGGCGACCCCAGGGAAAGTGCCACAGAAAACATACCGCCGGCACCGTCTTCGGGCGCTGTCGGCAAGGGTGAAATGGTGCGGCAAGAGCGCACCGCGCGCCCGGCAACGGGCGTGGCAGGGTAAACCCCACCGGGAGCAAGACCGAATAGGGGCGGCCGGCGGCGCAAGCCGCCAAGGGTGTTCCCGACCCGCCGCCCGGGTTGGTCGCATGAGACGCGCCGCAAGGCGCGCCCTAGAGGAATGGCCGTCCCGCCCGCTGGGAGAAATCTCGCGGGCGGACAGAACCCGGCTTACAGGCCGTCTGGCAATTCCTTTCCCATTTGGCCACGCTATTCGTCACATTCTCGAAATGGTTGCGCTGCTATCGGAACAAAACGCGAAAGCTGGCCTGTGCCCAGCCCGTGTAAAGAGATTCCGTGCAAAGAGATGCGGACGCGTTTTCCAAGCAACACTGAAGAACAGATCGACGTAACGGACCGGAATCCCACCTCGCGGCAGGTGTGCGGCCGTGAATCTGCTTTACCCCCCACATCAGGCCATGATATCCCATGTCTTCCCAAACGCAGTTCCACGTTCGGGAAGAACCGGCCCAGAGACAAGGCCAATCCCTAGGAGCGAACGGGCCCAGCCGGATGAGTCAATTCTGGGGCACGCATCAGAACAAGCGCGACGGCAAGGGTCGTGTCTCGATCCCTGCGTCCTTTCGCGCCGCATTGCGGGAGGGCAAGGAGGCCGATCAAATCGTTACGGTTGTGTTGCGTGCCTCGCATAAGCATCCCTGCATCGAGGCCTGGCCTGTCGAGGCGTTCGAGCGTCTGGCCGGCCCGGTCCAGCGTTATGACTGGTTCAGCGACGAGCACGAGGATCTGGCGACCGCCCTCTATGCGGATGCCTTCCCGATCGAGTGCGACAAGGAGGGGCGCATTCTCCTGCCCGATATGCTGGTCCGTCACGCCTCGCTCGATGGCGCGGTCACCTTCGCGGGTCTCGGCAAGATCTTCCAGGTGTGGGAGCCGGTCGCTTTCGAGCGTCGGCGCGTCGACGCACGCGAGCGTACCCGCATCTCGCGTCTCACCTTGTCGGCGGAAGGTGCGACATGAGCCATATCCCCGTCCTTCTTGATGAGATGCTCGCCTTTCTCTGCCCCCGCGACGGCGGGACGTACCTCGACGCCACCTTCGGTGGCGGCGGCCATGCCGGCGCCATCCTCGGCGCCGCACGCTGCACCCTCTTCGCGATCGACCGCGACCCCGCCGCCATCGCCCGCGGGGCTGCGCTCGCCGCGCGCTATCCCGACCGGCTCACACTCATCGAAGGGCGCTTCAGCGCGATGCTGGAGCTGCTCCGTCGCGCCGGCGTCGATCGTCTCGACGGGATTGTGATGGACCTCGGCGTCTCCTCCTTCCAGCTCGATGATCCAGCGCGCGGCTTCAGCTTCCGTTTTGCCGGTCCGCTCGATATGCGCATGGGCCGGGATGGCCCGACCGCGGCCGATCTCGTGAACACGCTGCCGGCGGAGGCGCTTGCTTCCCTGCTCGCCGAGTTCGGAGAGGAGCGGCATGCGCGCCGTATCGCCCGCCATCTTCTCGCTGCCCGGGCCAGGCGTCCGATCGCCACCACCACGGAGCTTGCCGAGATCATTCGTGCGGCCATGCCGCCATCACGGGAGCGAATCGATCCAGCAACGCGTAGCTTCCAGGCACTGCGCATCCGCGTGAACGACGAGCTTGGGGAAATCGCAAGTGCACTCGAACAGGCCGCATCCCTTCTCGCCCCGGGCGGGAGGTTGATCGTGATCGCCTTCCATTCGCTCGAGGACCGTCTGGTCAAGCATTTCATGGCCGAGGCCGCCGGCCGCACGCCGCTGCCGTCGCGCTATCTGCCGGCCACGCCTCGTGAGGCTGCGCGCTTTCGTCTTCTCACCCCGCGGGCGGTGCGTCCGGGCACTGCCGAGATCGCTGCCAACGCCCGCGCCGCCTCGGCGCGGCTGCGTGCCATCGAGCGGGTGGGGGACGCAAGATGATCCGCCCGGCGACGATATTGACCGCGCTGCTGGCGGCCGGCAGCGGACTCTATCTCTATCAGGCCAAGCACCGAACGGCCGTCCTGGATGGCGAGATCGCCTCGGTCGAGAACGACATCCAGACGACAGAGACGCGCATCTCGCTCTTGCAGGCCGAGTGGGCGCTCGAGAACTCGCCGATCCGTCTTGCCGACCTCGCAGCCCGCTATCTCAGCCTCCAGCCGATGAAGCCGACCCAGGCTCTGACCTTCGCGGATCTTTCCTCCCGCCTGCCGCCACCGGCGCCGCCCGGCACTCTGCCCGCGCCGCCGGCCGGCGTGGCAGCGCCGACACTGCCGGTGCTCGCAGCACTTCCCACGCTCGCGCTCTTCGCGAGCCTCGAGCTGATCGAGGGGTCCACGCCGCCGCCAACCGTGCCCGTGCCCGCCACACCGGTCGCCGCTGCCGTGCCCGCTTCTGTGGTCGCCTCGATCACACCGCAGGCCCCGCCGCCTTCTGCGCCTGCACCCGCAGCGACACCCGCGTCGGTGTCGCCACCCGCGCCTACATTGGCACCCGTCGCCGTCGCCACATCGTCCCTGCCTCCGCCACGGCGTCCGGCGACCGTTCCCTTGGCAGTCCCCGTGCCTGCGCCCGTGCCTGCGCCCGTGCCGGTCTCCAGGACGGTCCCGTCGCCGGCTCCGTCTCCCCGCCGTCAGGCTGTGCCGACCGCAACCCCCGTGCTCGCGACGGCGCTCGGCGGCGATTACCCGAACCTTCCGCCGCCCACCCCTCTTAATGGCGTGCACTGAGGCCGAAGCCGCGATGCGCGAAAACCCTTCCAACCCGTCTCCCCAGGATTCCCTGCCCTTGCGGGCCGATGCCCGCTTCGCGCCCTCCCAGCCGCCCGGCACGCCGCGCGCCGGCGCCATTCCGCGGCTCGAAACCGTCCGTGTCACGGCGCCGGACCTTGCCCGCCGCGCAGCGCTCGAGACCAGCCGGCGCCGGCTGCTCGCGACCGCGACCGGCTTCGCTACCCTCTTCACCGCCCTCGGCGTCAAGCTCACGGACGCCACTGTGATCAGCCCGATCAAGCCGCCGCCTCTGCCTCCGGAGACTGCCGGCAGCACTGGCCCCACCCTTCTCGCGCGGCGCTCGCGGGCAACGATCGTTGACCGAAACGGCGAGATTCTGGCCATCTCGTTGCCGACGGCATCGGTCTATGCCGATCCCCGGCAGATCATGGACACGGCGGATGCCGTCCGGCGCCTGCAATCGGTGCTGCCCGATATCGACGCCGATTCGCTCCTCGCCCAGTTCAACACACCCGGGCGAAGCTTCGTCTATGTGGCGCGCAATGTCGGGCCCGAGCAGGAATTACGCATCAACGATCTCGGGATTCCCGGGGTCAATTTCCTGCCCGCCGAGTCGCGGCATTACCCGCTCGGCCGCACGGCCTGCCACGTCCTCGGCTGGGCCGATGTCGATGACAATGGCGTGGCAGGGATCGAGAAGTTCGAGAATGCGCGGCTGAACGAGAATCCGAATCCGCTCCGTCTCTCGATCGACGTGCGGGTCCAGGCCGTGCTGCGCGACGAGATGGCTCAGGCCTACCAAGATTTTCAGCCCAGGGGGGCCGCCGGCGTCATCATGGACGTGCACACCGGCGAGGTGCTCGCCATGGTGAGCCTGCCCGATTACGACGCCAACGATTTTCCCATCGCGCCTCCGGCCGAGCGTTTCAACCGCGTTGCCACTGGTGTCTATGAGCCAGGAAGCGCGCTCAAATTGCAGACGATGGGGATGGCGCTCGATTCGGGCCGTGTCCATGTCTGGGACAGTTTCAACACCACGCACCCGATCGCGATCGGGCGGTTCATGATCACTGATTACGAGCCGGCCAATCGCTGGCTCTATGTGCCGGAAATCCTCGCCTATTCCTCGAATATCGGTGCCGCTCGCATCGCGCTGGTCGTCGGCAAGGAGCGTCAGCGCGCCTGGCTCAAGCGGCTCGGCTTCTTCGACCGTTGCCCGATCGAGCTGCCCGAGGCGGCGATGCCGCTCGTCCAGACCGACGCGGAATGGGGCAGAGCAACCGTCATGACTGTCGCCTTCGGCAACGGCATTGCCATGACGCCGCTCCATCTGCTCAATGCGACGGTCCCGCTTGTCAATGGCGGCGTGATGTTCGCGCCCACCCTGCTTTATCAGGATCCGGCCACGCCGCGGCCGGGTACCCTGGTCATGGAGCACCCGGAATATACCTCGGACCTGATGCGCCGGATGATGCGCGACGTCGTCCTCTACGGCACCGGCATCTTCGCCAAGGTTCCCGGCTATTTCGTCGGCGGCAAGACCGGGACCTCGCAGGTGGTGAGCAAGATGGGCGGCTATCGCCTGCACACCAACCGCGCCGGCTTCATCGCCGCCTTCCCGATCAATGCGCCCCGCTACGCGATTTACATCATGGTCGATTCGCCGAAAGCAAATAAGCTTTCGCAGGGATTCAGCACCGGCGGCGAGGTCTCCGCCAAGCCGGTTGCACGCACGATCGCACGCATTGCCCCGATGCTCGGCCTCCTGCCGGTGACGGACAAGGACGAGATCAAGGCGATCGATGCCGAGCTCGCCCTCCCGCTCCACCCGAGCGCGCCGGCGGGGGCGATCGTTCTCGGCCCGGACCAGCCCACGCCGCCGGCCGAGGCAGGCGCGTCTGCATCGCGCTCGTACCCCCTCCCGCCGGTGGCAGGCCAGCGCTACGCCGCCTCCCATGAACTCGCTTCGAGTCGCTGAGCTGATGCAGCATCTGGCGCCCGCTCGCCGCCCTTCTCCCAACGCATCGGGCTGGCGGGCGCTCGGCGGCATCCCGCTTGCCGGCATCGCCGCGGACAGCCGCCGCGTGCGGCCTGGCTTTCTCTTCGCCGCCCTGCCCGGCCTCGGCGGCGGTGCGGGGCACGCGGATGGGCGTGCCTTCATCGCTGATGCGGTCGCCAACGGTGCCGCCGCTGTCCTTGCCCCGTCCGGCACTGCCTGGCCACCGGGCGTGCCGCCGCGGCCGCTGATCGAGGATCCCGAGCCGCGGAGACGGCTTGCCGAGCTTGCTGCCGCCTTCGCCGGGGCCGCACCGAAGACGGTGGTTGCCGTGACCGGCACCAACGGCAAGACGAGCACCGTCGAGTTTCTCCGCCAGCTCTGGCAGCGCGCCGGCCACCCGGCCGCAAGCCTCGGAACGCTCGGCCTCGTCACCGCTTCGGGGCGCGAGCCCGGCGCCCTCACCACGCCGGATCCTGTGGGGCTTGCCGAGACCATGGCCCGCCTTGCCCGCGAGCGGATCGAGCGGGTGGCGATCGAGGCCTCCTCGCACGGCCTCGACCAGTTCCGGCTCGACGGGCTGGCCCTTGCCGCCGCCGGCTTCTCGAGCTTCAGCCGCGACCATCTCGATTATCACGCGGGCATGGCGGCCTATCGGGCGGCGAAACTCCGGCTCTTCGATGCGCTTCTCCCCGAAGGCGCGCCTGCGGTCGCCGCCTCGTCTCTCGGCGTGACGACGCTCCGCGCGCTCCGGGCGATCGCCCGCCGCCGGCACCTTCGCTTCGAGACAGCGGGCGAGGGGGGCAGCCTGATCCGTCTCAAGCAGGTGACGCCACTGCCCGAAGGCCAGCTTCTGACGATTGCCGGCACGGAGATTCTTCTGCCCTTGCCTGGCCGTTTCCAGGCCGAGAACGCACTGCTTGCTGCCGGCCTCGCGATGCTGCTTGGCGATGCATCCGCCCTTTCCCGTCTCGGCCAGCTTCAGCCGGTGCGTGGTCGGCTCGAACGCGCGGCAGTGCTCGCCAATGGCGCGTGCGCCTATGTCGATTATGCGCATACGCCGGATGCGCTGAAAAACCTGCTCGCGGCACTCCGCCCGCACACCACCGGGCGTCTCTTCATCGTCTTCGGCGCGGGGGGCGACCGCGATCCGGGCAAGCGCGCTTCCATGGGCCGGGCGGCGGCCGCTGCCGCGGATGAGATCATCGTCACCGACGACAATCCGCGGAGCGAGGATCCGGCGGCGATCCGCCGTGCCGTCCTCGCCGGCTGTCAGGGAGCCCGTGAGATCGGCGATCGTGAGCAGGCGATTGCGGCCGCGCTTTCCGATCTCGGCCCGGGCGATGTGCTCGCGGTCGCCGGCAAAGGGCACGAGGCAGGCCAGATCGTCGGCGATCACGTCCTGCCGTTCGACGATGTTGCGGTGATCCGTCGTCTGGTCGGACAGTCATGAGCACGCTTTGGCCGGCTTCCGCGCTCACCGCCGCCACGGGCGGGCGGATAACCGTTCCGTTTTCCGCCTCGGGTGTGTCGATCGACAGCCGCACGCTCCGCCCGGCGGATCTTTTCATCGCCCTGGTGGGCGAGCGGAGCGACGGTCATGCCTATCTCGCGGACGCGCTGAACCGCGAGGCCGCCGGCGCAATGGTGAGCCGCATTCCGCCCGGCCTTTCCGAAAAAGCGCCGCTCCTTGTCGTTTCCGACACGCTCGCCGGCCTCGCCCGTCTCGGCGCCTTCGCTCGCGCCCGAGCCGGGGCACGTGTGGCTGCCGTCACCGGCAGTGTCGGCAAGACCACGACCAAGGAGATGATGCGGCGGATTCTCTCCGCTTCCGGCCCAACCCACGCCGCACGCGCCTCCTACAACAACCAGTGGGGCGTGCCGCTCACCCTGGCCGAGCTGCCGCCGGACACCGCCTTCGCCGTCCTCGAGATCGGCACCAACCACGCGGGCGAGATCGCCCCCCTCGCCGCCCTGGCACGGCCGCATGTCGCCATTATCACGGCTGTGGCCAATGCCCATATCGGCCATCTCGGCAGTCTCGAGGCCATCGCCGATGAGAAGGCCGCCTTGCTCGCCGCGCTTGAACCCGGCGGCACCGCCGTCCTGCCCGCCGACTCGCCCTTCCTGCCCCGTCTTGAAGTTCGCGTCCCGCCCGGCTGCCCGATCGTGACCTTCGGGGCGGACCCGCGCGCCGAGGCGAGGCTGATCGCGGTCTCGGCGGACGGCGACGGCAGCGAAGTGACGGCCAATCTCTCCGGTGAGACCATCCGCTTCCGCCTTGCGGCCGCCGGACAGCACATGGCGCTCGACGCGCTTGCGGCACTCGCCGCCTCCATGGCCCTGGGCCTCTCTCCGCACCATGCTGCGGACTCGCTCGCCGGTTTCGCTGCCCTGGCCGGCCGCGGCGCGCGCACGGCCATTCCGCTTCCCGGCGGAGAGGCGATCCTGCTCGATGAGAGCTACAATGCCTCGCCGGCCTCGGTCAGCGCGGCACTTGCGGTGCTCGCGCTGAATGGCGGGGAAGGGCGGCGGGTCGCCGTCCTCGGCGACATGCTGGAGCTTGGCGAGGCGGCGGCGAGCGAGCATGAGGGCCTGGCCCCGGCGCTCGCCCAATCGGCCGATCTTCTCTTTGCCTGCGGGCCGCAGATGCGCCGCCTGTTCGATCTTGCCCCCGCGCGCTTGCGCGGCGGCTATGCCGCAGATGCCGAAACGCTCGCGCCTATGGTCGCGGCCGCCGTCGCACCCGGCGACGTTGTGCTGGTCAAAGGCAGTCTCGGCAGCCGCATGCGACATGTGGTGGCGGCGCTGGCACGGGCACGGCGGTCGGCGGACCATGAAAGGGACCATGGCTGATGCTTTACCTTCTCAGCCGTCCCTATGCGCATCAGGTTCTGTTCTTCAACCTGCTGCATTATCTCACCTTTCGCTCCGGCGCGGCCTGTCTCACCTCGCTCGTGGTGAGCTTTATCCTCGGCCCCGGCCTGATCCGGCGCTTGCGCGCGCTGCAGAAGAACGGCCAGCCGATTCGCGCGCTCGGTCCCGAACGGCACCTGATCGAGAAAATCGGCACGCCCACCATGGGTGGCTTGCTGATCCTCATCGCGCTCACCGTCTCGACGCTGCTCTGGGCGGATCTCAAAAGCATCTATGTCTGGGCAGTCCTTGCGGTGACTCTCGGTTACGGGCTGCTTGGTGCCGCCGATGATTATCGCAAGCTCGTCCGCCGCGATCATCATGGTGTGTCGCCGCGCATGAAGCTCGCGGCACAGGCTGCGATCGGTCTTCTCGCCTCCTACGCGATCGCGCGCACGACTGGCGGGACGCTCGGCACGGGTGTCGCCGTGCCGCTTTTGAAACATGTTCTGATTCCGCTCGGGCCCGTCTTTCCCGTCTTCGGCACGCTGGTGATGATGGGCGCCTCGAACGCGGTCAATCTCACCGATGGACTCGATGGCTTGGCCATCGTGCCTACGATCATCGTCGCCGGTGTCTTCGCCTTCATCGCCTATCTCGTCGGCAATCGCATCTTCGCCGACTATCTCGAGCTCGACAGCGTTCCCGGTGTCGGGGAACTCGCCGTCTTCTGCTCGGCTCTGATCGGCTCTGGCCTCGGCTTTCTCTGGTTCAATACCTGGCCGGCCACCGTCTTCATGGGCGATACCGGCTCGCTCGCGCTCGGCGGCGCGCTCGGCGCCGTCGCCGTCGCGACCAAGAGCGAGATCGTGCTTGCCATCACGGGTGGACTCTTCGTCCTCGAGACCGTCTCGGTGATCGTCCAGGTCTTCTGGTACAAGCGCACCGGCAGGCGTGTCTTCCTGATGGCGCCCCTGCATCATCATTTCGAGAAGAAAGGCTGGGCCGAGCCGACGATCGTCATCCGCTTCTGGATCATCTCGGTGATCCTGGCGCTGGTCGGTCTCGCCACCTTGAAAATCCGATGAGCACGCTTGCCTTTCCTCCCGTCTTTGCGGGACGGCGCTTTGCCGTCATGGGACTCGGCCGCAATGGACTGCCGACCGCCGAGGCGCTGGTTGCGATGGGCGCCGAGGTGAGCGCCTGGGACGATGATGGGGCGTCCCGCGATACGGCATCCCGCCATGGCATCCATCTCGCAAATCCCCTCGCGGGCATGCTCGCGGTCGATGCGCTCATCCTCTCGCCGGGCATCCCCCATATTTTCCCCGCGCCGCATCCGGTTGCCGCGCGCGCCGCTGAGCAAGGCATTCCGATTCTTTCCGATGCCGAGCTTCTGTTTCAGGCCGTGCGCGCCGCCGGCTCCAGGGCGGGCTTCATCGGCATCACCGGCACCAACGGCAAATCGACGACGACGGCCCTCATCGCGCATATCCTCAAGACCGCCGGGGTCTCATTCGCGGCCGGGGGCAATCTCGGCCCCGCCGCGCTCGCGCTGCCTCTGCTGCCCGACGCCGGATATTACGTTCTCGAGATGTCGTCGTACATGCTGGAGCGAATCTCGGAGCTTCGATTCGAGATCGCGACCCTGCTCAACCTCTCGCCCGACCATCTTGACCGCCATGGCGGAATGGAAGGCTATATCGCTGCGAAGAAAAGGATTTTCGCCCAGCGGACACCACAGGGTCTCGCCGTCATCGGCATCGATGATCAACTCTCCTGCGAGATTGCCGCTTCCCTCGCACCACCTCTCGCGCGGATCTCCGGTGAAAGCGCGGCAGATGTCTGGTGCGAATCGGGGACGCTCTGCGATCGTATCGGGCCCATTCTCGCGATGCATGAGGCTTCCGCGCTGCCAGGCACGCACAACGCCCAGAACGCCGCCGCTGCCGCAGCCGTCGCGCTTGCGGCAGGCGTCGCGCGCCCGGCGCTTGCCGCCGCGATTCGTTCCTATCCCGGCCTGCCGCATCGCCAGCAATCGATCTGCCGCATCGGCGGCATCGAATTCATCAATGACAGCAAGGCCACCAACGCCGATTCCGTTGCACGCGCGCTCGCCTGCTATCCGCGCGTCGTCTGGATCGCCGGTGGCATCGCCAAGGAAGGGGGGATCGAATCGCTCGAGCGTTTCTTTCCGCGCCTTGCGGAAGCGCTTCTCATCGGCCGTGATGCGCCGCTCTTTGCCGCCACACTTGCGCGCTGCGGCGTTCCGTACCGTATCGTTGGCCGGCTCGAGGACGCCGTGCCTGCCGCCTACGAAGCGGCACGCGCCCGTTCCGTCCCCGTCGTGCTGCTTTCGCCCGCGGCGGCGAGCTTCGATCAGTTCCAGGGTTTTCCGGAGCGTGGCGAGCGTTTTGCCGGCCTCGCGCGCGCGCTCGCCACCCGTCCGCAAGAGGGAAGGGCCGCCTGATGGCCGCGCCCTCCCGCGCCGATACCTCGCTGCTCGGCCGCTGGTGGTGGACGGTCGATCGCTGGACGCTGATCGCCGTCTCCACGCTGCTTGGCTTCGGCTATGTCATGGTGCTCTCGGCGAGCCCGTCGGTCGCTGTACGCATCGGTGATCCGCGCGACCTGCTGATCGTCAAGCAGATCATCTTCCTCGCTCTTTCCGGGATCGAGATCGTCGCCGTCTCGCTCCTTTCCGCCCAGACCATCCGCCGCATTGCGCTCTTCGGCGGCCTCATCGCGCTTCTCCTCACCGCCTTCACCCTCGTGCACGGTGTCGAGATCAAGGGGGCGAGACGCTGGATCGACCTTGCCGGGATTTCCTTCCAGCCGAGCGAGTTCCTCAAGGTCTGCTTCATCGTCGTCACCGCCTGGCTGCTCTCCGAGCAGCGGCGCACCCCGCGCCTGCCCGGCACGGCCATCGCGCTCGGCCTCTTCGTCATCATCGTCTTTCTGCTGAAATCCCAGCCGGACGTCGGCATGATGGGGCTGATCGGCGCGATCTTCCTTGCTCAGCTCTATCTCAACGGGCTGAACGCGATCTTCGTTGCGATCGGCGCGGGCTTGCTCGCGCTCGGCGGCGTCGGGGCCTACATGCTGTTCCAGCATGTGCGCGAACGGGTGGCCGACTTCCTCCATCCCAACGCCGCCGGCGCCTATCAGGTGCACACGGCTCTCGAAGCCTTCGGCAATGGCGGTCTCTTCGGCACCGGGCCGGGGGAGGGCCGGATCAAGGACATCCTGCCCGACGCGCACGCCGACTTCGTCTTTGCCGTCGCTGGCGAAGAATTTGGCCTTCTCATCTGCCTGCTTGTGATCGGCATCTTCGCCTTCATCGTGCTGCGCGGCTTGCTGCGCCTGCTCGCCGAGCACGACCTCTTCACCCTGCTCGCCGCCGGCGGCCTCTTGATGAGCTTCGGGCTCGAAGCCTTCATCAACATGGCGACTGCCCTCTCCCTCATTCCCGCCAAGGGCATGACCTTGCCGTTCATCTCCTATGGCGGGTCCTCCATGCTCGCGATCGGGCTCGAAATCGGAATGCTGCTGGCGCTGACGCGCCGGCGGCATCACGCCGATCCATGAGCGCGATCCAGGCCAGGGGGACTCTGCCCCCCTGCCCCCCCCACCAGGGCCCAAGGCCCTGGACCCCACCATCCTGGCTGCGGCCAAAGGCCGCCTGGGCTTTGCGTATTTCACGCAAGGCCCAGGCGGCCTTTGGCCGCAGCCAAGAAAGGGTTCCAAGGGCTCAGCCCCTGGCGGGGGGTGCAGGGGGGCAGAGTCCCCCTGGCCCCTGCACGGTCATCGTCGCGGCGGGGGGCACGGCGGGGCATGTTTTTCCCGCCGAGGCTCTCGTTGAAGCCTTGCGCCGGCGTGGCTGGCGGCCGGTGGTTTTCACGGATCGGCGTGCCATTGAGCATGGTTTCGGTGGCGCAGAGCGCCACGTGCTGGCCGGCGCAGGCATTGCCGGGCGCGGGTTGTGGCGTGGGTTGGCGGCATTCGGCGCCATGGCGGCCGGTATGCGCGCCGCACGGCGGAGGATGGTCGGGCTCAGGCCGCGGGTCGTGGTCGGGTTCGGGGGCTATCCGTCCGTAGCGCCCGTCTTGGCGGCACGCCTCATGGCGCGGCGGCC
Organism: Acetobacteraceae bacterium; assembly: GCA_035509315.1. GTDB lineage: Bacteria > Pseudomonadota > Alphaproteobacteria > Acetobacterales > Acetobacteraceae > JAKAWQ01. The sequence continues at coordinate 64,915 of DATJLS010000038.1, forward strand.
GCGGATTCTGCTCCACGAGCAGAATGCCGTGCTGGGGCGCGCCAACCGCGTGCTGGCGCTGCTCGCGGATCGCCTGGCGGTGAGTTTCGCCGGCACGCTTCATGCGCCGCGAACGGCGGTGGTGACGGGCAATCCCGTACGCGCGGAGGTGCAGGGTGTGGCTTACGCTCCATCGGGCGAGGGACCGTTTTCCATTCTGATTTTCGGCGGCTCTTTGGGCGCACGGGTGATGGCGGATCTCGTGCCCGAGGCGCTGGCCGGTCTTGCGGAGCGGACGCGGCTTCGCGTCGTGCAGCAATGCCGGGCGGAAGATCTCAAGCGGGTCGCCGAGGTTTATGCGAAGGCCGGGATCAGGGCGGAACTCGCGTCGTTTTTTGCGGATGTGCCGGAAAGGCTCGCGGCTTCGCATCTGGTGATCGCTCGCGCCGGCGCCTCGAGCATTGCCGAGCTTGCCGTCAGTGGCCGGCCGGCGATTCTGGTCCCGCTGCCCAGCGCGATCGACGATCATCAGCGCGCGAATGCCGGGGCGCTCGCGGCGGCGGGCGCGGCGATCGTGCTCGATCAGGTGGGGTTGACCGCCGCAAGGATGGGCGCGGCGATCGCCTCTTTGCGCGCCGATCCGGCGCGGCTTGCGGCAATGGCCGAGGCGGCGGCGCGGTTTGGCCGCGTGGATGCCGCTGAGCGTCTGGCCGATCTGGTCGAGGCTCTGGGGGGCGGGGCATGAGGGCGCTGCCGCTTTCCATCGGCACCATCCATTTCGTCGGCATCGGCGGCATCGGCATGTCCGGCATCGCCGAGGTTCTGCACAATCTCGGCTACGCGGTGCAGGGCAGCGACATTGCCGAAAGCGCCAATGTTTTGCGCCTCCGCGCGGCGGGAATTCCCGTCGCCGTCGGCCACGCAGCGGAAAATCTGAGGACCGCGCAGGTCGTGGTCGTCTCAAGCGCGGTCCGGCGCGACAATCCCGAGGTCGCGGCCGCCCGCGCCCGCTTCCTGCCGATTGTCCGCCGCGCCGAGATGCTGGCAGAGCTGATGCGGTTGCGCTGGTCGATCGCCATCGGGGGCACGCATGGCAAGACCACCACCACCAGCCTGATCGCCGCCGTGCTCGAGGCCGCGAATCTCGACCCGACCGTCATCAATGGCGGGATCGTGAATGCCTACGGCACCAACACGCGGCTCGGCGCCGGGGAGTGGATGGTCGCCGAGGCCGATGAAAGCGACGGCAGTTTTCTCCGCCTGCCCGCGGTGATCGCGGTCGTCACCAACATGGATCCCGAGCATCTCGACCACTGGGGCAGCAACGAGGCGATGCTGGAGGGCTATCGCGAGTTCGTCGCCAATGTGCCGTTCTACGGTTTCGCGGTGCTCTGCATCGATCATCCGGCGGTGCAGCAGATGATCCCTTCCCTCTCGGATCATCGGCTGGTGACCTATGGGATGTCGCTGCAGGCGGATGTGCGCGCCGAACGCGTCATCACCGACAAGCTTGGCGCCACCTTCGAGGTCTCTGTGACCGACCGGCAAACTCGCCGCGCGCGCCGGCTCGGGCCGTTCCGCCTGCCGATGCTCGGCAGCCACAATGTCCAGAACGCGCTCGCGGCACTCGCGGTCGGACTCGAGATGGAGATTCCGGAGGCGACGCTGCAGACGGCACTCGCGGGGTTCCGTGGCGTCAAGCGCCGCTTCACCAAGACCGGCGAGGTCGGCGGAATCACCGTCATCGATGATTACGGACACCACCCGGTCGAGATCGCGGCCGTGCTCAAGGCGGCCCGCCAGGCGGGTGCGCGCGAGGTGATCGCGGTCGTGCAGCCGCACCGCTATACGCGGCTCGCCTCGCTTTTCGATCAGTTCTGCGCGTGCATGAACGATGCCGGCACGGTGATCGTGGCCGATGTCTATCCTGCCGGTGAGGCGCCGATTGCCGGCATCACGCGCGATGCGTTGGTCGAGGGGCTGCGCGGCCGTGGGCACAAGAGTGTCGTGCCGCTGGCCGGGCCGGACCAGCTCGCCGAGATGGTGCACGCGATCGCCCGTTCGGGGGACTATGTCGTGTGCCTTGGGGCCGGCAGCATCACCCAGTGGGCCAATGCTTTGCCGAGCGAGCTCGCGCTTTTGCAGGCGGCGCCTCGCCGTGCCGGCGGAACTTCCCGATGAGCGCGGCCTTGCGAACCCCGGCCGGACTTCTCGAGGCTTTGCCGCCGCTCGGCGGGCGGGCAACAGCCGCGGCCGCTTTGGCGAGCTTCACCTGGTTCCGCGTCGGCGGCCCGGCGGAAGTGATGGTGCGGCCGGCGGATGCGGAAGATCTTGCTGTGTTTCTCGCCGCGCTTCCGACCGAAGTGCCGGTCACGGTCATTGGTGCGGCTTCGAATCTGATCATCCGAGATGGCGGAATTCCGGGTATCGTCATCCGTCTTCCGGCCCGTGGCTTCGGCGGCATCACGGTCGAGGAAGGCGGGATCGTCGCCGGCGCCGCAGCGCTCGATGCGACGGTTGCCGAGCATGCGGCCCAGGCAGGATTGGCGGGTCTCGAATTTCTTTCGGGGGTTCCCGGCACGGTCGGCGGTGCCGTTGCGATGAATGCCGGTGCTTATGGGGGCGATGTCGCGGGGATTCTCGACTGGGCGGAAATTGTCTGCCGTTCGGGTGAGACGCGCAGGCTCTCGGCTGCTGAGCTCGCGCTCGCCTATCGGTACTCGGCGCTGCCGCCGGGCGCGGTTGTCGTGCGGGCGCGCTTCAGCGCCCGCCAGGGCGAGCGGATGCCGATTGCAGGACGGATGGCCGCGATCCGCGCCGCGCGCGAAGCGACGCAGCCGATTCGCGCGCGCACCGGCGGCTCGACCTTCCGCAATCCGCTTGGCATGAAGGCGTGGGAGCTGATCGCGGCAGCCGGCTGCCGCGGCCTTGCCCGCGGCGGCGCCGTGGTCAGCGAGAAACATTGTAATTTCCTCATCAATACCGGAGGAGCCTCGGCAGCCGATCTCGAAGGGCTCGGCGAGGAGGTGCGCCGGCGCGTTCGCGAAACGACCGGCGTGACGCTCGAGTGGGAGATCCGCCGCCTCGGAATCCCTGCCGAGGAACGCGCGCCATGAAGCGCGTCGCCGTTCTTCAGGGCGGCATCTCGCATGAGCGCGAGGTCAGCCTTTCGAGCGGGGCGCAGGTGATCGCAGCACTTCGCGAGGCGGGATTCGATGTCGTGCCGATCACGGTCGGCGAGGATCTTCCGGCGCTGATCGCAGCACTCACGCCGCCACCGGATGTCGTGTTCAACGCGCTGCACGGACGTTTCGGCGAGGATGGCGCGATCCAGGGCGTGCTCGACTGGCTCGGCATCCCCTACACCCATTCCGGCGTGCGCGCTTCGGCGCTCGCCATGGACAAGGTCGCGGCCAAGGCGGCCTTCGCTTCCGCCGAGCTTCCGGTCGCGCGGCATGTGCTCACGAATATCGAAACCCTCGCGCGCGAAGACCCGATGAAACGGCCCTTTGTCGTCAAGCCGCCGAACCAGGGCTCGTCGGTGGGCGTGGCGATCATCCATTCCGGCGACAACCGAATCGCGGAAATTGTCGAGGGGTGGAAATTCGGCCCGCTCGCCCTGGTCGAGGAATTCATTCCGGGCCGTGAGATCACGGTCGGGGTGATGGGAGACGAGCCGCTCGCCGTCACCGAAATCCGTCCGGTCGACGGGTTCTATGACTATGAAGCCAAATACGGGCCGGGCGGCTCGCGCCATATCATTCCGGCACCGATCCACCCGGCAGCCTACGCGGAGGCGCTGGAGATCGCGGCGGCGGCCCACAGGACGCTCGGTTGTCGCGGCGCCTCGCGGGCCGATTTCCGCTATGACGATACCGCGGGCGAGCCGGGCCGGCTCGTGCTGCTCGAGATCAACACTCAGCCCGGCCTCACGCCCACTTCGCTCCTGCCGGAGCAGGCCGCTCATCGCGGCATCGGCTTTCCCGAACTTTGCGCCTGGATGGTGGAGAACGCCGCATGCCGCGCGTGAAACGCACGCCCCGCAGCAGCGTCAAGGACCGGCCGGGGCGTTGGGCGCTGCTGCTGCGCCGGCAGAAGGGCCGGCTCAAGACGGTCGCGATCGTCGGCGTGCTGGCCGTGATCGGTTCCGGCTTTTCCGCGATCATTCGCGCCAACGCGCCCGGCTCGAGCCTCGTCGGGTTGCGCGAGCGGATCGGCGCATTCACCGGCATTGCCGGCCTCAGCGTGCGGCACGTCATCATTCGCGGCCAGCACAATACGCCTGAGCCGTTGCTGCGCGAGGCTCTCGGCATCATGCCGGGCGAGCCGATCCTCGGCTTCTCCCTCGAAGCGGCGCGGCAGCGGATCGAAAGCCTGGCCTGGGTGCAAAGCGCGGTGATCGAGCGCCGCCTGCCCGACACGGTCCTCGTGGTGCTGACGGAGAAGCGGCCTTTCGCGCTCTGGCAGCATGATGGGCAGTTTTCGGTGATCGACCGTGACGGCGATGTCGTTGACGCGCGCAATGTGCGCGAATTTCGTCTGCTGCCGCTCGTCGTCGGCCCCGGCGCGCCGGCGCATACGGCTGAGCTCTTCGATGCGCTGGACGGGCTGCCCGATATCGCCCGCCGCGTGGCCGCTGCTGTGCGCGTGGGCGAACGGCGATGGAACCTTGTGCTCAAGGACGGAACCACCATCGAGCTGCCGGATGATCATGCGCCGGCGGCGCTCACGCGCCTCGCCGCGTTCGATGCGAAATATGCGCTGCTCGATCGGCCGCTTGCGATCGTCGATATGCGTCTCGGCGACCGGCTGGTGCTGCGTCCCTGGCCGCAACCCGCATCTTCGCCGCCAGAGCCGGCGGCCAGGGAACCAGGGTGAGGGAGAGATGCGATGAATGATTTCTCGCCCCGCCGCACTTTGCCTCCGGAACCCGGCGCCGCCGAGCCGCCACGGCGGCCCGCGCGCGGGGGCCTGTTCGGCGTGCTCGATGTCGGCTCGACCAAGATCGCCTGCCTGATCGGGCGGGCCGAATCCGATGGTGCGCTGCGCGTCATCGGATTCGGCTGGCAGAAAGGCCGCGGCGTGCGCGGCGGCGGCGTCACCGATCTTGCCGATGCCGAGAAGGCGATCCGTGCCGCTGTGGGCCAGGCGGAGGACATGGCGGATACGAGCCTGCGCTCGGTCACTGCCAATCTCTCCTGCGGCCAGCCGGAGAGCCGGCTCTTCAACGTGCAATGGCCGGTCGGCGGGCGGGCGGTCGCCGCCGAGGATGTGCAGCGCGTGGTCTATGAGGCGCGGGCACGTGCACTGTCCGAGGGGCGCGAGACCATTCACGCCCTGCCGCTCTCCTTCGCCGTGGATGATACTGCCGATGTCGCGGACCCGCGGGGGCTTTATTGCGACACGCTCACCGCGCGGCTGCACATCGTCGATGCCGCGACCTCGGCCTTGCGCAATTTCGGCGTCTGCCTCGCGCGCGCCGATCTCGACATCGCCGGGCTCGTCTCCGCCCCTCTCGCCGCCGGGCTTTCCGTTTTGGTCGAGGATGAGCGCGTGCTCGGCGCCACCGTGATCGATATGGGCGGCGGCACCACCGGCATGGCGGTGTTCGGCGAGGGCCAGATCCTGCACACGGCGATGCTGCCGGTCGGAGGCATGCACGTCACCAATGATCTCGCCCGCATCCTTTCAACACCGGTTGCCCATGCGGAACGGCTGAAGACGCTTTACGGCAACGCCGAATCGAGCCCCGACGACGAGCGCGAAATGCTGCCCGTCCCGCTGGTGGGCGAAGAGGAGCACCAGATCGCGCGCGTGCCGCGGGCGATGGTGGTGAGCATCATCCGTCCGCGCCTCGAGGAGACTTTCGAAATGGTCCAGGAACGATTGCAGGCGACGGGCCTTTCGCGCGTCGCCGGCACCCGCGTCGTGCTGACCGGCGGCGCGGCCCAGCTCGCCGGCGCGCGCGAGATGGCCGCGCGCATTCTCGGAAGACAGGTCCGCATCGGCCGCCCGCACGGCCTGCGCGGGCTGCCCGAGGCCGCGTCCGGCCCGGCCTTCGCGACCGCGTCCGGCCTGCTCGCCTGGGCAGCCGGCGCCGGCCAGACGATGCACGACATCGACCTCACGCCCGAAGCCTCGCGCGGTGTCGTCGGCCGCGTGATCGATTTTTTCCGCCAGCGCCTTTGATGCCTGGCTTCCCCCGCAACCTGCGCCTCAGCGCCCCCGCTTCAAGAAAGATACGCCGATGACCCTCAACCTCACCATTCCGAAACAGGTCCATACCGACTTCACGCCGCGCATCACGGTGATGGGCGTGGGCGGTGGCGGCACCAACGCAGTCGACAACATGATCGCCTTCAATCTTCAGGGCGTCGATTTCGTGGTGGCGAACACGGATGCCCAGCAGCTCATGCATTCGAAGGCGGACCGGCGCATCCAGCTCGGCCCGCACCTCACGCAAGGGCTCGGTGCCGGCGCCAATCCCGAGATCGGCCGTGCCGCGGCCGAGGAGGCGGCGGACGAGCTCGAGCGGCATCTCGAGGGCGTGCATATGCTCTTCATCACGGCGGGCATGGGCGGCGGCACCGGCACCGGTGCCGCGCCGGTGATCGCGCGGATGGCCCGCGAGCGGAACATCCTCACCGTCGGTGTCGTCACCAAGCCCTTCAACTTTGAAGGCGTGCGCCGCGGCCGCTCCGCGGAGAGCGGAATCGACCAGCTTCAGCAATATGTCGATACGCTGATCATCATCCCCAATCAGAACTTGTTTCGACTCGCGAATGAGCGCACCGGTTGGCGCGAAGCGTTCAAGATGGCCGACCACGTGCTCTACATGGGCGTGCGCGGCGTCACCGACCTCATCGTCTCGCCCGGTCTCGTCAATCTCGATTTCGCCGATATCCGCACCGTGATGGCGGAGATGGGCAAGGCGATGATGGGCACCGGGGAGGCGGAGGGCGAAAACCGCGCCACGCGCGCCGCGGAGGCCGCCATCAACAATCCGCTGCTCGAGGATACGAGCATGTCGGGCGCCAAGGGCCTCCTCATCAACATCACCGGCGGCGACGACATGACCCTCTTCGAGGTCGACCAGGCCGCCAACCGCGTCCGCGAGGAGGTGGACGAAGAGGCGAACATCCTTTTCGGCTCCTCGATCGACGAGAACGCAAATGGCCGCATGCGCGTCTCCGTCGTCGCCACCGGCATCGACCGCCCCGCGGCCGAGCGCCCGCGCCTGGTCGCGGTCGGCGGCGGCCTCGCCGGCACCCAGCCCTCGTTCCTGCACGCGGCGGGCTCTCCGCTCCCCAACGTGGGCGAGCCCCGCCCACTCAGCATCGTGCCGACGTCGGAGCCCGCCTTCGCGCCGACCCACGCCGCCCCCTTCGCCACCCCGCTCTCGGCCCACGCGCCGGTCCGCGCGCCCGCCAGGGCGCCCGCAAGCCCGCTCTCAAGCCCGCATGTGAACCCCCTTGTGAATCCCCTTGGGGGGCCGGTCGCCCCGCCCCGCCCGATCGCCAATCCCGGCCTTACGGCGCCTGCGGGCCTCGCGGCGGAGCGCCCGGCATCCGAATGGTCGCATTCCGTCGAGCCGGCAGCCGTCTCGGCGGAACTGCCCCGGCCAATGCCCCAAGGCTCGATGACGCAGCCAATGACCCACGGGCCCGCGACCCAGGAGGCCGCCCACGCCCTGCCCGCCGCATCCTATCCGCCGGCCGCCATGGCCCCGCCCATGCCCGCCGCGCAGGCGCCCGGCGCCCCTATGCCCATCTCCCCGCAAGGCGGGCGCAGCCTCTTCACCGAGCCCAACCAGGCCCCGGTCTCCTGGAACACCCCGGTCGCGGGCCCGCCGCCCGCGCCCCCGGCGCCGCCCGCCCCGCGCCGGACCAGCATCTTCCAGGTGGTCACCTCGGCACTCCGCCGCCCCTCGGCGAGCGCGGAACCCGCTCATCCGCCGCAGCCGGCCGCCCCGGCGCCCGAATCGCCCCACGCCTCGGTGCGGCTTGCCGGCAGTGATGAGCTCGGGCTCGACATTCCGGCCTTCCTGCGCAAGCAGACCTCGTAGCAAAGAAAGCTCGATCAAGGCATAAAATACTCTAATATCAATATCTTGCACGGTAATATGCTGAAATAAACCTTGACTTTGCGGCGGCGCAATCGCCGCCTAGCCTTCCGGCATGCACGGGACCTTCCCCTCCGTTCCGCACGCCCAGGCCAGGCAGCGCACGCTGCTGAAGCCGATCGGGTGCACCGGCGTCGGCCTGCATTCCGGCGTCCGGCTCGAGATGGAGCTTTCGCCCGCCCCGGCGGACAGCGGAATCGTTTTTT
>DATJLS010000039.1:0-55160 GCA_035509315.1 Acetobacteraceae bacterium
GTCTTTCTGCGCTTCCGGTGCTCACGGCCCTTTTGTTTTGGCGATCAATTTTATGACTTCCCCTTGGGCTTTGGCGGATCGCTGCGCTTCTCCGCCAGAAGCCATATTGATCTCAAGGCCGCTCCGCTCCGGTTCTCGAAAGCCGCGCCGGCCGGCGCCTGCGGCGCCCCCAACTTGGAACGAACCGACTCATCACAGCGCATTCTCAAACAGTCTCTAAGCTGTAGGCCGCCAGCCAAGAGCTTCGCCGATTGGACGCTGGCCTCACGGGAACGATCGGCGGCAGGTCGAGCGTCGCAGACGGAATCGGATCGTTGGAGACGCCATAATCCACACTGCTTTTCCGCATCCTGCTAGAGTAGGCGAACCAAAATCGTGCCACCGGCAAATCGGGGTCACGGGATGGAGAGCATGAGTGACAGGAACATCGGCATCGACTGGCCCTCGGGCACAGGGCAAGAGTGCCACCAGCGCCGAGACGGCCGCAGCGAAAAGTGTGCGTGATACGATCCTGCTGCTGATGGGTGTGTCCGGGAGCGGCAAGACGACCATCGCGCTCGAGCTCAGAAGGCTGCTGGGCTGGCAATTCGCGGATGGCGACGATCTCCAGCTGTCTGCAAATGTCGAGAAGATGCGTGCCGGCCATCCGCTGAGCGATGAAGATCGCCGGCCCTGGCTGGAACGCGTGGCACGCTGGATCGATGAACATCTGGCCGCGGGAACGCCGGGCATCGTCACCTGCTCGAATCTCAAGCGCAGCTATCGCAGGATGACGATCGGTAGCCGAAAGGGGGTCATGCTCGTCCATCTGCGAGGCCCGGAGCCGCTGATCGCGATGCGCATCGCAGAGCGGCGTCACTGGTTCATGCCGACATCGCTTTTGCGCAGCCAGTTCGAGACCCTCGAAGAACCGATGGAAGACGAGCATCCGATCGTCGTTTCGGTCGAAGGCTCGGTGGCGGGAACGGTGATCGATCTTTTGGGGAAAGTGGCGGCGGAACAGGCGCGCGGGCGCTAATCATTGTCGTGCCAGGCAGGCCATTTGCCCCGTCACGAGGTCGGATCGTCCGGACGGCCATGGCACAGATGACGGTCGTCTTCCGTTGGGCTATCTTTCGTCCTCTTCGGCTGATGATCTTATGCCCGACCCTCGAACCCTGATTTTTCTGAGCCACGCGTCACAAGACTGGCGCACTGCCGAGACACTCTGCGCAACGATCGAGAGCCGCGGCTTCAGATGCTGGATCGCGCGGCGGGATATCCGGCCCGGCGAGAACTTCCAGACGGCGATCGTCCGGGCGATTCGAAAATCATGGATTGTGCTGCTGGTCTTTACAGAAAATACAAACAGGGCCGAAGGAATAAAGAAAGAATTGGCTCTTGCCAGCCAGAATAAACTCCCTGTCATTCCGCTGCGCATGGAAGAAATCATGCCGGACGATGCCCTCGCATTCGAGCTCGTTACTCGGCAATGGTTCAATATGTTTGAGGATTGGGAAAATGCCGTAAATCAATTGCTTACCCGGCTTTCAATCCTGGAGCCGCCGGAGAGCACCCAGGCGGGCGAAGATGTTGGCGGTGAGACCGGGGATCCGACGCCGGACGCTTTCGTCGGGGGGGCCGCGAGCACGCCGGCAATGGCGAGGGTCCTTGACGCATCGACAGTCACGCTCGGCGCAGAAAACCGCGAGGAAGCGGGCGCGGCGGATTTTCCGCAGCCCCACCCGGCGCCCCACCCGGCCAGCGCATCGCCGCAGGGTCCGCCCACCCCAACGACCGCCCGCCCGATGGTCGTCGTGCTGCCTTTCGAGAGCATCGGCGGTGATCCCGAACAAACTTATTTCGCCAACGGCTTGAGCGCGGACCTCGTCACGGACCTTGCGCGCTTCCGCGATCTGCACATCGTGAGCCCGCAACTTCGCGGCCTCGGCCCAGGCATAGCTGCGCCGGGCCCGCCAGGCTGGACGATGCCTGCCGCCGCCGCCTATGTCTGCAGCGGCAGCGTGCGCCGGGCCGGCGGCCGCATCCGCATCACCGTCCAACTGGCCGATGCCCGAACCGGGGTCACGCTCTGGGCCGAGCGATTCGACCGGCCTCTCGATGATCTTTTTTCGGTCCAGGAAGAACTCGCCGAGCGCCTGCCGGCCTATCTGGCCTCTCGGCTGACGCGTGAGGGAACGCTTCGGGCGCAGCGCCGGCCGCCCGCGAACCTGGATGCCTATGATCTCTGCCTGCGCGGCCGCGATCTGATCATGCACGCAACCGAAGCGGACACACTCGCGGCCCGGGAATTGTTCTCCCGCGCAATCGAGAGAGACCCCCGTTACGCGGCGGCCTATGCATGGAAGGCCTATACGGTCCATCGCGGATTCACCCATCTTTGGGGTCAGCCGCGGGGCCGGCCTGCGGCGGTCCTGGCGCTGGAGCTCGCCCGCCGGAGCGTGGAGCTGGAGCCCGAATCCTCCGTGTGCCTGGCGCGGCTTGCCTATGTCCTGCTCTTGAACGAAGGATGGGATGAGGCGCTGGATATCGGGCGCGCCGCGGTGCTCGCCAATCCTTACGCCGCGGAAGTGCGAGCCAGCTATGCCAATGTCCTGGTCTATGCCGGCCAGCCGGTCGACGCAGCACGGGAAGTCCGGCTTGCGGTCTCGCTCGATCCCTTCTCTTCACCGAGCCGTAGAGCACTGCTCGGACAGGCCCTGCTACTGTCCGGCCAGCCGGAAGAGGCACTTTCGGAATTGCGCTGGTGTGCCGCCCGATTGTCGGATTATGGCCCCTGCTATCGCGCACTGGCCGTTGCCGCCATCGAGACTGGCCGGACAGAGGAAGCTGGGGGAGCCGTGCAGGCCCTGCTCCGTATCAGCCCGAGCCTGACCATGCGCAATATGCGGGAGACGATGTTCTTCCGCGACCCTGCCGTGACGGAGCGCTTTCTCGCGGGCATGCGCGCCGCCGGCATGCCAAACGAATGAGCGAAAACGGTCCCCGGCCGCACGCTTGTGTGACCTGCGCCACATCGGCGCGGCCGCATTTCGTCTAAGAAGTGATGGCCTCAGCGAAGGATATCTCCCAGCCTTCGAGGGTTCGCCAACTTCACCGCCGGATGGCGCTCAGCCGCCGCCGGCGGTTCTTTATCGTCGATGAGCGTGACGACTTCAGATCGTCACACTGTCCCTTTATTTCTTGTATCAACTTCATGGTTCTGGTGGATCGCTCCATGATCCGCCAGCAGCCATATTGATCTCGCCGGCAATCGCCGCGCCATGCGGGCTGCTTGACGTGAACGGTGGCAGCCGCATACTGAACTCTATTGGAACCGAAATTATTTCAGTGTAGAGTCTTCAATGTTCACTGTGCTCTCTTTGGCCTTCGGAGCGGACATGTAAATGCGGCGCGCGGGTTTCGCCACGATTGGCGCATGTGTTTTGGCCGGGCTCCTGTCGCTCCTGGCGGCCCGTGCGCATGCCGATGATTCGTTGCGTACGCTCATGGTCAGCGGGGACTGGATCGCCAAGGAAGAGCAGCTCTCGGGCTCCCCTGATGGAAATGTCTGCATCGCCTTCACGGTAGGGGTGGACAACGGATTCGGGCTGCGCGCCGGGCCGCGCGATTTCGAGGTCCGCTACTCACAGGACAACTGGGTTCTTCCCGACAACGTGAAAGGAAACCTGGTTTTCGATATCGGCCCCTATCATTCCGTTGTGGCGGTCACCTCGAACACGCGGGACACGGCCATCGCTTCGGTCACGCGCGGGCAGCTCGATGACATGATCTCGGCCATGGAAACGGTGAGCGTCATGAGAGTCACCGCCGGCATCGCCTCACCGCAGAAGGTTTCGCTGCATGGAAGCAACCGGGCAACGACGGCGTTCCTGCGCTGCATCACCGGCATCGAAATCCTTGGCGGCGCGAATACGGCCAATCTGCGCCCGTAGCATCAGAATAGAATCAGAGCGGCACCTCGATCAGGCTCGGACCGCCCCCGGCAAAGCCGCCGCGAAGCGCCTCGGCCAACGCCTCGAGCGTCTCGATGCGCCGTCCCGGCACTCCCATTTCCTCGGCGAGCGCGATTCGATCCGGCTCGGGATCGCTCGCGGCGGGAGCGGGCGCCTGCTCTTCGGCTTCCGGCATTCCCGGGATTGCCTTGCCATGATCGGCGAGCACCAGCACCGTCACGCTTCGTCCTTCCCGCAGCACGGAGCCGAGGGCCTGCAGGGCGCGCACCGCCCCGGCTTCGCCGGTCAGGCAGAGAACCGGCCGGTCCGGGCAAGCCATGGCAGCGCCCGCCGCAAGCGCAACCCCGAGTCCGGCCGGCTCATCCATGCCTATCACCCAGTCATGCGGCGGCGCGCCCCGGCATTCCCGGAAAATCTCGCGGCCCGCTGGGCCGGCCTCGTCCGCAACCACGGCCCATTCGGGCAGCAGCGATCCGATCACGGCTGCGATCCCGGCACCCGTGATCGGGCCGCGCGTCGCCGGCGGCCTCCGCTCCGCCTCGACAAAGGGGGTGGTGGCATGGGCGGATAGGGCAACCGCCAACGCCTCGAGCGCACCTGCGGCGTCTTCCTCGGGGGCGGCGAGCGTGACCGTCTCGGCAGCCCTTGCCTCGTTCGCCGGCGAATCAGCTGGATCAGGTGAGGGCGCCTGCGCCCCGGCGAGGATAAGCACGCGAAACCGCCTCAGGCATCGCAGCGCCGCGCCCGGCCCTGGCGGGATCCGCTCGATCGTCGCGAGACCGGCCCCGCGCCGGATGCGCCGGACTTCGGCCGGCACCAGCAGGCTTGCCCCGGTTGCCGCGGCGATACGCCCGGCGGTGATCAGCGCAGCCGTGCAGGATGCCACCGCGCCGAGCAGGATGGCGGCTCGCTCTCCCCGCTGCAGCGCCGCTGCCACCCGCGCGATGGTGGCGGCCTCCGGCATCGGCGCCCGCGGCGGATTGAAGATGGCGGCCGGCCGGCCGCTTTCGCTCGCCAGCGCTTCTTCCGGCACGATCAGGCTCGCCACGCATCCCGGCGCCGTGCGCGCGGCGAGCACCGCATCCGCCGCGTCCCGCCCGAGATCCTTCGGTCCGGCCGAGACGCGCAGCCATCCCGAGTAGCCGCGTACCATCTCCTCGATCGCGGGCGCGGACCCGCGCTCGCGCCTGCGCCGCTCGCGCGCCGGATCGCCGACCAGATTGACGATCGGAAGATGGGCAAAGGCTGCATTGCGCAGGTTGGCCTCACCCAGCACGAGGCCCGGCCCGGGGAAAAGGAGGGTCGCCACGGGTTTCTCCGCCATTCGCGCATAGCCGTTCGCCGCCCCCGTCGCGATTTGCTCATCGATCGCCGCAACCGCACGAATCCCCGGAACGCGCCGCAAGGACGCGGCGAATCCAGTTCCGGCGACATGAGGCGTCGTGAAGCACACCTCGATCCCTCCGGCGAGCAACGTCCTGAGCAGGCTCTCGCCGCCGTTCATTTCCATATCGGATGACAGTCCCGCGGATCCACGGCAGCGCGCTCGCGCCTCCTGCGCAAGCGCGCCCCGCCATGGAGATACGGCCCGTCCGCGTTCGGCCCCCACGCTCCAGGCGGAAGCTCTCTCATCCATCCCCCATTGCCCAGCCGCATTTGCACCCATGCAAGCGGGGTACTGAGGCTGGTCCGGAGTGGCCCTCCAATCCAGGGCCTGCACGCAAAAGTGTGTGGCCTGCTGCATTCGGGCGATCACGTTTTGCGGATCGTCCCAACCAGGGGCTGAGATGCCCTGCATGATTGTAACAATTTCGCGAATTTTCCGGCTCGGCGGATCGGAGTACTCCATCGGTGCCCGGATCGGCGCCCGCTCCGCCGGGCCGAGCGCCGGATTCCTTCCGCAAAGGACACAATCATCTTTAGGCTGGCTTGGCCACCAGCACGGGAGAAGGGATTTTCCGATGGGTCACGGAACATTTGCCTGGAACGAGCTGCTGACGCGCGACGTCGAAGCCGCGAAGGCCTTCTATGCCAGCCTCGTGGGCTGGAGCTTTCAGCCCGTGCCGATGGTCAATGGCGGCACTTATTGGCTTGCCGAGGTCGGAGGCAAGCCGGTGGCCGGCATCATGGCCATGCCGCAGGAGATGCCAGCCCATGTCCCGCCTCATTGGTTCGAATATCTCGAGGTGGATGACGTGGATGCGCGCCTCACGGTCGCGATGGAGAATGGCGGGACGATCATGCGTCCGCCTTTCGATGTGCCTGATGTCGGGCGGCTCGGCTTCATCACGGACAGCACCGGGGCTGCGCTCGGCCTGCTGACGCCGGCGCGCAAGGCGTAGGCGGGCAGGGCATTTCTCGCCTTCCATTCGGGTTGCCGTCTGGATTGATCGGCATCAAGGAACGATTGCCCTCTGCCGGGGCATGAAGGAATGGTTTTGCGCGAAGATCCTCTTCTTACGGATCTCCATGAGCTGGCGATGCTCGAAGCCTACGCGACGTCTGGGATGGGGAGACTGCGGTCTTCGAGTTCTTCGTCCGCAAGCTGCCGCGGGATCGCCGCTTCCTGCCCGCCGCGGGACTCGAGCATGTTATTTCTTTCTCGAAACCTTTCGTTTCGAAGACGATGCGCTGGCCTGGCTCCGCGAAAGTGGCCACTTCTCGCCCCGCTTCGTGGACAGTCTCACCGGCTTCCGCTTCCCCGGCGGGGCCAATGCGATGTTGGAATGAACAATCTTCTTCGCGGACGAACCCGTTCTGCGGGTGACGGTGCCGCTGCCCGAGGCGCAGCTCGTCGAGATCCGCCTGATGAACCTGCCGCACCTTGAGAGCGTCATCGCCTCCAAGGCCGCGTGCTGGGTTGTCACCGCGCCGGGTCGGACGCTCGTGGATTTCGGATTGCGCAGTGCGCACGCGTGAGCGCGCTCGCCATGGGCCTGCGCCCCATCAGGCCTGATCGACGAGGCGGCGCCCTTTCTCGCGGCGCCGGCCGGCTCTATCTTGGCCAAATCGCCAGACCGATCCGGCAGGCCGCCAAGGCCATCCTCAATGCCGACGGCTCGGTGCTCCGCGAAGGCGCTTTCTTCTCCGCAGGCGAACGCAGCTGTGCCGCCGGCCCGGCGTAGCATTGCCGCGCGCGCTTCGTCGGTATCTGGCTCGGCCGGCGGCCTCCCTGCCTCGAAAGCCCACCCTGGCGTCGCCTTGCCTTCGGTCCGAACATGCTCGCTTCCGCCTCCACGCTCGCCGCCTCGGCCATCACTGGTGCTTTCATATGTATCCATTTCCGAATAATTCGAAACTGCAACAATAATGAGGCCTTTCTCCCTCTTCGGGCTCGAGCGCAGCCGCGAAATTGCCGAGCGTGTCGCCATGCGGCTGCAGGTGGCGCTCGCGCCGCACGAGGAGCGCGGCTTCGAGGATGGCGAGCACAAGGCGCGCCCGCTTCAGGATGTGCGCGGGCACGACGCGTTTGTTCTCCACGCACTTTACGGCGATGAGGCGGAGAGCGGAAACGACAAGCTCTGCCGGCTTCTATTCTTCTGCGGCGCGCTCAAGGACGCGGGCGCGGCGCGTGTCACCGCCGTCGCGCCCTATCTTTGCTATGGGCGCAAGGATCGCCGCACCAAGCCCCGGGACCCGGTTACAACACGCTATCTCGGCGCGATGTTCGAAGCGCTCGGGGTCGATTGCGTGATCACCTTCGAAGTGCACAATCTCGCCGCCTTCGAGAACGCGTTTCGCTGTCCGACCTGGCACATCGAAAGCGCGAAGCTGCTCGCCGCGCACATCGCGCCCCTGCTCGGCGGCGCACCCTCTTCCGCCGTCTCGCCCGACGCCGGCGGCGCCAAGCGCGCTGAGGCTTTCCGCCGGGTGCTCGAAGCGCTCACGTCGCGCGAGGTGAGCAGCGCCTATATGGAGAAATTCCGCAGCGGCGGCATCGTTTCGGGCTCGATCCTCGCGGGCGATGTGCGCGGCCGCGCGGCCGTGATCGTCGACGATCTGATCAGCACCGGCGGCACGCTCGTCCGCGCCGCCACAGCCTGCCGCGCCGCCGGCGCGACCCGCGTCATCGCGGCCGCCACGCATGGGCTCTTCATCGGTGGCGCGCCGGAGCTTTTCGCCAGTCCGGCGATCGATGCGCTCATCGTCGCCGACACGGTGCCGCCCTTCCGCCTCGGCGCCGAAGCCCGCCGCCGGCTTACCCTGCTCGATGCGAGCGAGCCGATCGCCGAGGCAATCCGCGCCTGCCGCGATGGCGGCTAGAGCGTGATGACCGGAGGTGGACGCGCCGCAGGTCTGAATCACAGGAAAAAACAATGACCGAGGGCAGAATGGGCGAGCGCGAGCGAACGCCTTCCGCTCGCGGCGCGCAATGCCGATCATTCTTGAAACAAATCAAACGAGAGAGGTGAGCTTCCATGCGGCTCATTCATCACGTGATCGAAGAAGCGGCAACCCAGCCCGACGAGGAGATCACGCCGCTTGGGGCGGCCCTTGAGGCGTTGCTTGGCGGCCAGCGCGGGTCGCTGCCCGAGCTTGCCGACCGTTTCACTGCGGCGGGGCTCGGCTATGTCATGGCGTCCTGGATCAGCCGCGGACCGAACCTTCCCATCGCGCCCGAGGATCTTGGCCGCATCCTGGGGCATGAACGCGTCAAGGATCTCGCGACCCTTACGGGCTTGAAGGCCAGGGAATTTCTGAAGCGCCTCTCCCGCGCGCTTCCCGAGGCAGTGCACCGCATGACGCCCGAAGGGAGGCCGGAACCGGGACCGGAGCCTCGCGATACGTAAAGTATATCTATTGGCGGTCGATCATCCCCACCGGCCTCAACCCCAATGTCCGGGAACCCAGACCCATCGTCCGTAAGAAAACACCCATCGTCCCGGAACCCAATGCACCCATCCCGGCTGACGGGGGACGAAATGCCCGCGCACCCAGACATAGGATGCCCCATCCCAGTACCAGTGGCCGGGCATCCAGACGAAGGCTCCCGGTGGCGCCGGCGGGCCTGGAATCACCTCGGCGCGCGGCGGCGGGACGGGGGGATAGGGCGGCGGGGGCGGCTGGGCGTTGGCGCGGCCGGTGGTGCCGACCACCAGCGCGAGGGCGAGACCGGCCCAAAGGAATCCGACCGTGGCGCGGCTCACCCGCCCCCGCGATCTCCGCGGCTGCCTTGCCCAGGGAATCACGGGATCAATTGCTGGATCCAGTGGTTACTGGACCCAGTGGCCGGGCTGCCAGGCCCAGTTCTCGGTCTCACGGTTCTGCGCCCAGTAGCCGGGCATCCAGGTGCCGGAGTGGCCGTCGCGCGGGATCCATTGCCCGGCGATCCACTCATAGCCTTGGCCGGTCCATTCCCAGTGGCCGGGCTCCCAAAGCTGCGACACGCCGGAGACCGGAGGGAGGGGGACGGTCTCGGCTCGGGCCGGCGGCACCGGAGGATAGGGATTCCCGGTCGCGCAGCCGGCAAGCCCCAATCCACCCGCGAGCAGCACGGCGATCGGCACCAAACGACGCATTGCTCTTTCTCCCTTTTTCCGGTTCAGGCGAGATAGTCGTGCACGACCTTGCCGAGACCGAGCGTGAGGTCGGCCACGAGATGCACGGCTGAAACGATCGAGCGCACCGGCAGGTCCGCGACCGGCGCCAGCGCATGGGGAAAGAATTCGATCGCGGCCGGTCCGGTCCATGCCCCTTTCAGGGTCACGTCCTCAAGATAGTACTCGACGATTTCGCAGATGCGCGGCGACCCATCGACATGGGGGATGATCTTCAGCAGCCAGTTCGGAGCGGCGAGCGAGGCGGCAACCGCTGCATGGTCCGCGACATGATGCTTGTAGCCCATGGTGGCGGTGGCGACCCGCACCGGGCCGTAATCGAGCGTGCCGACCAGCGTGTCGATCTCCTTGTGCAGCGTGGGCGCGGCGAGCTTCTTGGGGAAGCCCCAAAGCTCCCGCCCACCGGCGATCGGCGGATGGTCGTTGAGAAACATGGCATGAGTATAGCCGCCGGCCCGGCCGCGGAAGGTCACGGGGATCACCTGGCCGGTCTCGGTATAGTCGCCGAAGCCGGTCGAGTCCGGCATGCGAATGAACTCGTATTTCACGAGCGGATTGGCGGGGTCGATCGCCAGCGGCTCCGGCACCACCGCGCGCAGCCGTTCGGCGTCGGTGCGGTAGGTAATGATGAGGAACTCGCGGTCGATGAAACGATAGGGGCCCTTGGGATAGGCCGGGCTGGTAAGGGGCATCGCGAAGGCGTTGCGGCGGACTTCGTCTTCGGTCACGTGCATGTTCCTTTGGGTGGTGTGAGAAGAATTGGCGCGCGGCACCCGGCGAGATCAAGGCCCGAGGCCAGATGTGAGGTCGAATACGGGAGCGAGGCCGGTCGAGGGGACGAGAACCGTCGCGATGGCCTGCGCGGCGATGCCCTCGCCGCGGCCGGTGAAGCCGAGCCTCTCGGTGGTGGTCGCCTTGACCGAGATGCAACCCGCGGCGACGCCCAGCAATTCGGCAAGGCGGGCCTGCATTGCCCCGGCATGGGGAGAGATCTTCGGCCGCTCGCAGATCAGTGTCACATCGGCATTGGCAAGGATCCCGCCACGGGCGGCGATGCGGCCGGCGGCATGAACGAGGAAGCGCGCGGAATCGGCATCCTTCCAGGTCGCCTCGGACGGCGGAAAGTGCCGGCCGATATCGCCCTCGGCGAGCGCGCCGTAGATCGCGTCGCAGAGGGCGTGGATGCCGACATCGGCGTCGGAATGCCCGGCAAGCCCTTGATCGTAGGGAATCTCGACCCCGCATAGCACCAGCCGCCTCCGGGCGGCGAAGGCATGCACGTCAAAGCCCGAGCCAATGCGCGGCACGAGGCTCGCGGCGAGGATGCGGACGGCGCGGGCGAGATCCTCGGGCAATGTGATCTTGATATTGTCCTCCGAGCCAGGAACCAGGGCGACGGCGAGGCCGGCGGCCTCGAAGAGGGCGGCATCGTCGGTCGCTCCGCCATCCACCGCCATCCGGTGCAGCCGAAGCAGCTCGGCGAAGCGGAAGGCCTGCGGCGTCTGGGCGCGAAACAACCCTTCGCGCGGCACGGTCGCGGCGATTGCGCCCGCGCCGTCGCCCCGTTTCAGCGTATCGGCCACAGCCACGGCCGGAATCGCCCCTTCAGCGCGGGAAAGGGCGGCGAACAGGGCTGGAACTGTCCCCGGTGGGATGAAGGGGCGGGCGGCATCATGAACCAGCACGAACGCGGGCGCGTGGGGTGCCAGCGCCTCGAGCCCGGCACGCACGCTCGCCTGGCGGGTGGCGCCGCCGGGCACCGGAGGAAGATGGGGCAACCCCTTGAGGGCTGCCGCGATCGGCTCCGCCGGCCCGACAGGCTGGAGAAGCGGGATTTCGGTCGCAAGCGCCTTCGCAGCCCAGCGGATCACTGGCCGGCCGAGCAGCGTGAGGAACTGCTTTGGGATCGCGGAGCCGAACCGGCTTCCGGTTCCGGCAGCGACCAGCAGGGCGGCGTTCGGGCTGGCGGGCATGAGGGCGGCTTTGCCGTGCCGTCCCCAGGGGAGTCAACTGGAGGTCAACTGGGCAGAGTCAGTCAATTGGCGGAGGCTCTAAAAGCACACCGATCCGGCCACGGAGCACGGCAAAATTTGTGAAGAGAATCAAGAAAATATTATTGTGCTTCGCAGCATGACAAATGATGAATCGATTGGAAGACAAAATGGAAAGCAGAGAGATCAAGGAGATATCAAATTGTGCCCAATTGCATAGCAAATCTGGATCGGGTATTTTGCCCAAATGATAGGCAGTGATGTGATCATGAACCTCGAGCCGATCCGTCTCGAAGGATCGGGCCGGACGGTCGTGATCGATCCGCCGGTCATCCTGGCCCCGATGTCCGGCGTGAGCGATTTGCCGTTTCGCCGTCTCGTCCATGTCGAAGGGGCAGGGCTCGTGATCTCGGAGATGATCGCCTCCTGGGCCATGCTCCGCGAGAATCGCCGCACGCTCGGCATGGCGGAGATCGCTTCCGGCGGACCGAACGCGATCCAGCTCGCTGGCTGCGAGCCGGAGGCAATGGCCGAGGCGGCGCGCATCTCCGCGGATCTCGGCGCCGATCTCATCGACATCAATTTCGGCTGCCCGGTGAAGAAGGTCGCCCTCGGCCAGCAGGCCGGCTCGGCGCTGATGCGCGACGAGGTGCATGCGGCACGGATCCTCGCGGCAACGGTGCGGGCGGTCGATCATCCGGTCACGCTCAAGATGCGCACGGGATGGGATCAGGCGAACCGCAATGCCCCTCTTCTCGCCCGGATCGCCGAGGAATGCGGGATCCGGATGGTGAGCGTGCATGGCCGCACCCGCCAGCAATTCTACGAGGGCAGCGCCGATTGGGACTTCGTCCGCGCGGTCAAGGAGTCCGTCCGCATCCCGGTCATCGTCAACGGCGATATTCTTACCGAGACGGATGCCGCCGAAGCGCTCCGCCGCTCAGGCGCGGACGGCGTGATGATCGGCCGCGGCACCTATGGCCGCCCCTGGTTCCTCGGCCAGGTGGCAGAGTTTCTGCGCACAGGAAAGCGCCGGCCAGCGCCGCCGCTCGCCCGTCGGCGCACGCTGGTGATCGCCCATTTTCGCGCCATGCTGGCGCATTACGGCACGCTCGCCGGCGTCAGGATGGCCCGCAAGCATCTCGGCTGGTATGTCCGCGGTCTGCCTGGCGCCGCAGCCTTTCGCGCCCTTGTCAACCGGATCGAGGACGCGGCCGAGGTCGAGCGGCAGCTCACGGGTTATTTCGCGCCCCTGATCGCGGGGGACATCGCCTGCCTGGAGCGGGAAGCGGAGTGGGCCGCATGAGGCGGGCGATGCTCCGCACGGTGCTCGGAAGGCGCGAGAAGCCAACGCCGGTCGACCCGGCCTCGGTGCTCGGCGCGCTCCCTCTCGCCATCGTCGTGCTCGATGAGGCCGGCCGCTTCCTTTTCGCCAATGCCGCCGCCGAGCAGTTCTTTCTTGCCTCCGCCGCCCAGCTCTCCGAGATGAACCTTGCGGATTTCGTGGCTCCGGGCGATGCGCTCCTCCGCCTGCTCGAGCAGGTCCGCGGCGAGGGGGTGTCGATCGCCGGCCACGACCTGATCCTCGAGAGCCCGCGCCTCTCGCGTCGCAGCGTCGGTGTGCATCTCGCGCCTTTGCCGGAGGTCAAAGGCGCGGTGGTACTGAAATTGCAGGAAGGATCGGCGGCGCGCGCCTTCGATCATGGAATGGGCATTTCCCCCGCGTCGCGCGGAGTGGCGGGCATGGCGGCGGTACTGGCTCACGAAGTGAAGAACCCGCTTTCGGGAATCCGCGGGGCGGCACAGCTGCTGGAGGCGACGCTCGAGCCTGCGGACCGCGAGCTCGCGGTGCTGATCCGGGACGAGGCGGACCGCATCCGCGCGCTCGTCGAGCAGATGGAGGCATTCGGTGAGCAACCGCCCGAGCAGCGCGGGGCGGTCAATATCCACCGTGTGCTGGAGCATGTGCGGCGGCTGGCGATGAGCGGCTTCGCCAGGCATATCCGCTTCGTCGAGGCCTATGATCCCTCTCTGCCCCCGGTCTTCGGCAGCCGCGACCAGCTCGTTCAGGTCATCCTCAATCTGGTCAAGAACGCCGCCGAGGCGATCAATGAGAGCGGCACCGGCGGCGGCGAGATCGCGCTCTCGACCGCCTTTCAGGCGGGCATCTATCGGGCGGCGGGTCCAGGGGGAGGGCCAGGGGCAGGCCCTGGGACAGGCCCTGGGGGAGGACGAGCCGGGGGCACGGCGCAGGAAGATCGCCGGCACGTCCCTCTTGTGGTCGCGGTGCGTGACAACGGGCCGGGAATCGCCGAGGGGCTCAAGCCCCACCTCTTCGAGCCCTTCGTCTCGGGCAGGCGCGCGGGCACCGGCCTCGGCCTCGCGCTTGCCGCGAAGATCGTCGATGAGCATGACGGGCTGATCGATGTCGAGAGCCGACCGGGCCGAACCGAGTTCCGCCTGCGCCTGCCGGTGGTGACCGGCGGAGAAGCCCAATGAACGTGGTCGAGACCACCCGCGTCGCCCAGGCGACCGTGCTGGTCGCCGATGACGACCGCTCGATCCGCACCGTCCTCGCCGAGGCGCTCGGCCGCTCCGGCTACGATGTGCGCTGCACATCCAATGCCGCCACGCTTTGGCGCTGGGTCGAGGACGGGCAGGGGGATCTGGTCATCACCGACGTGGTGATGCCCGACGAGAACGGGCTCGATCTCATTCCGCGCATCCGCAGGCTCCGCCCTGAGCTCCGGGTGGTGGTGATGAGCGCCCAATCCACGTTCCTGACCGCGGTCAAGGCGACACAGAGCGGCGCCTTCGAATATCTGCCCAAGCCTTTCGACCTTGGCGAGCTGCTTGCCGTGGTGCGCCGCGCGCTCGCCGCGCCCGCCCTGCCGCCCGAGCAGGAGGGGAGCGGAGAACGGCTGCCGCTGATCGGCCGCAGTCCGGCGATGCAGGAGATCTATCGCAACATCGCCCGCCTCACGACCGCCGACCTCACGGTGATGATCAGCGGCGAGTCCGGCACCGGCAAGGAGCTGGTGGCCCGGGCCCTGCACGATTACGGCCGCCGCCGCGGCGGCCCCTTCGTCGCCATCAACATGGCGGCGATCCCCCGCGAGCTGGTCGAGGCCGAGCTCTTCGGCCATGAACGCGGCGCCTTCACCGGGGCGATCGGCCGCAGCCCGGGGCGTTTCCAGCAGGCGGACGGCGGCACGCTTTTCCTTGACGAGATCGGTGACATGCCCCCCGAGGCGCAGACGCGCCTCCTGCGCGTGCTGCAGGAGGGGGAGTTCACCTCCGTCGGCGGCCGCCAGCCGATCAAGGTGAATGTGCGCATCATCGCCGCCACCCACCGCGATCTCAACGAGCTGATCCGCCGCGGTCTCTTCCGCGACGATCTCTACTACCGTCTGAACGTGGTGCCGCTCAGATTGCCGCCATTGCGGGAACGAACCGAGGACATCGGTCCGCTGGCCCGCCATTTCCTCGACCAAGCACGCGCCGAGGGGCTCGCGGCTAAGGTGCTGGAGGCGGTCGCCGTGGAGCGGCTGCGCCAGCATCGCTGGCCCGGCAATGTGCGCGAGCTCGAGAACCTGATGCGCCGCCTCGCCGTGCTCAATCCGGGCGAGACGATCACTGCCGAGGCGATCGATGCCGAGCTGCGCACCACCCAGGCAGGCGCGCCGGCGCAGACGGGCGCAGCCGATGGCGAGCCGCTCACGCGGATGCTCGAGCGGCATTTCCAGGATCTTCTCGCCGACCCCCAGGTCTCGCGCGCCGGCACCATCTATGACCGCGTGCTCGCGGATTTCGAACGCCCGCTGATCCGCGCCGTGCTCGCCGCGACCCGCGGCAACCAGATCAAGGCTGCGGCGATGCTCGGCCTCAACCGCAACACGCTGCGCAAGAAGATCCGCGACCTCGAAATTCCCGTGCTGCGAGGAGTCGGCTGAGGGCGTAAGAAAGGCGGCTGATGAATACCGTCTTCAGCCGCTCAATCCTCCGCCCGCCCGACCGTCCTCGGGAGGAGCCTGAGGAGCGCCCGCTGGAGAAACCGGGCGCGCCGGGGAGCGGGCGCCACACCTCCTGGCTCGCCCGCGTGCTCGACGTGGTGCTCGGCCGGGTGGTCACGCTGGTTTTCGCGGTCGGCGCTCTGGCCCTCGGCATCGCCACCTTCACCGTGCTCGCCGGCGGGGTGAAGTTCGGCGTCTCGCCCGACTGGGTGGTGAGCATGGTGCTCGCCAACCTGATCGTGCTGCTCCTGCTCGGCCTGCTGCTCGCCGTGCGGCTGACGCGGGTCTGGGTGGAGCGAAGGCGCGGCTCGGCCGGCTCGCGGCTGCATGTCCGGCTGGTGCTGCTCTTCAGTGTCGTCGCCGCGGTGCCGGCAATCCTGGTCGCGGTCTTTGCCACCGCCTTCTTCCATTACGGCATCCAGGCCTGGTTCAACGACCGCGTGCGGACCGCGCTCGACCAGAGCCTCGAGGTCTCGCGCGGCTATCTCGACGAGCATCGCAACGCCATCCGCGCCGACGCGCTCGCCATGGCCAACGACCTGACCCGCGCGGGAGAGGTGTTCGCCAATGCCCCGCAGCAATTCGGCCAGGTGCTGGCGACCCAGACGGCCTTGCGCGGACTGACCGAGGCGGTGATCTTCGAGCCGGTGACCGCCCAGGTGATCGCCTCCTCCGGCGTGATGGCGGGTTTCGGAACGCCGCTGCCGCCTTCCTGGGCGGTGGATGTCGCGCGCGCCGGCAGTGTCGCGGTGCTCGATACCGGCAACGGCACCTCGGTCGAGGCGGTGGTCCGGCTCGATTCGATTCCCACCCTGATGCTGATGATCAGCCGTCCGGTCGA
Organism: Acetobacteraceae bacterium; assembly: GCA_035509315.1. Classification (GTDB taxonomy): domain Bacteria; phylum Pseudomonadota; class Alphaproteobacteria; order Acetobacterales; family Acetobacteraceae; genus JAKAWQ01. Next base: position 16,360 of record DATJLS010000039.1, read on the forward strand.
TCCGACCATTCTCGAGCATATGGCGGAGGTCGAGCAGGCGGTCGCCGAATATGAGCAGCTCGATCAGAACCGCTACGGCCTGCAGATCACTTTCGCCCTGATCTTCGCCGTGGTCGCCCTGCTCGTGCTCTCGGCGGCGGTGCTGATCGGGCTCGTGATGGCGAACCAGATCGCCCGCCCCGTGGGAAGGTTGATCACCGCGGCCGAGCGTGTGCGCGCCGGCGATCTCGGCGTGCGCGTGCCGGAAGCTCCTACCGGAGATGACATCGCCGGCCTCTCGCGTGCCTTCAACCGGATGACCGGCCAGCTCGCCGCCCAGCGCAGCGAGCTGATGGATGCCTACAGCCAGATCGACGAACGAAGACGCTTCACGGAAAGCGTGCTCTCCGGCGTCTCGGCCGGCGTCATCGGGCTCGATGCGGAAGGAAGGATCGAGCTCCCCAATCGCACCGCCGCCGAGCTTCTCGGAATCGACGTGATGGCCGGGGTCGGGGAAGAGCTCGGTCTTCTGGTTCCCGCCGTCGCACCCCTGCTTGCGGCCGCCCGCGCGGCTCCGGAGCGGGCGCTGACCGAAGAGATCGAGATCGGGCCGCCCTCCCGGCGCCGGCGCCTGCTCGTGCGGATCGCCGCCGAGCTCAAGGCCGGACGGCCGGACGGCTTCGTCGTTACCTTCGACGATATCACCGAGCTCAAGGCCGCCGAGCGCCAGGCCGCGTGGTCGGATGTCGCGCGCCGCATCGCCCATGAGATCAAGAATCCTCTGACGCCGATCCAGCTCGCGGCGGAGCGGCTCAAGCGCCGCTTCCTCAAGGAGATCGAATCCGATCCCGAGACCTTCGCCCAGTGCGCCAACACAATCATCCGCCATGTCGGCGATATCGGTCGCATGGTCGACGAGTTTTCCGCCTTCGCGCGCATGCCCCAGCCCGTGATCCGAAAAGAGGATGTCGGGAGGCTGGCGCGCGAAGCGCTGGTGTTGCAGAAGAACGCCCATCCTGAGATCGCCTGGTCAACCGCGATCCCCGAACGTGGGCCGTTCGCGCCCTGTGACCGGCGGCTCGTCGGCCAGGCGCTGACCAATCTTTTGCAGAACGCCGCCGACGCGGTCGCGATGCGCGCCGGCGCGGGGCATATCGGTGTTGCCGTGACGACGGAGCAGAGCGACGTGCGGATCGCCGTCATGGATGACGGGATCGGACTGCCCGAGGAGGACCGGGCACGTCTCACCGAGCCTTATGTCACGCTCAAGCCCAAGGGCACCGGGCTTGGTCTTGCGATCGTCAAGAAGATCATGGAGGAGCATGGCGGCGGACTCGATCTCGAGGATCGCGCGGATGGTCCGGGCGCTATCGCCATGCTTTCGCTTCCTCTCAAGGCCCGGGTCGAGTGATCGGGTCGAGTGATCGGTCGAATGACCGGACCGAATGATCGGGCGGCTGCGGGGGGCGCTCTGCGCGGCCGCGCATTTTTCCCGCGAATCGGTCATCGGGAGTGCTAGATCAATGGGTCAGGCAGCGGCATTGCGCCGCTGTCCGCGAATGCCATGGGATTGGTCGCCAGGGAAAAAGTGAGGGCGTGACCATCGAACTTCATCACGCTCTCGCGGCGAGCGGATCGAGATGCTGCGATGCCGCATGAGATCCTCATCGTCGATGACGAGCCGGATATCCGGTTGCTGATCGACGGCATCCTGCGCGACGAAGGCTACGAGACGCGCCAGGCGCATGACGGTGACTCGGCGGTGGCGGCCTTCCGCCAGCGCCGCCCTTCGCTCGTCATCCTGGATGTCTGGCTGCAGGGCTCCAAGCGCGACGGGCTTGAGATCCTCGAGATCTTCCACTCCGAGGAGCCGCAGGTGCCGGTCGTGATGATCTCCGGGCACGGCACGATCGAGATGGCGGTCGCCGCGATCCAGCAAGGCGCCTATGATTTTATCGAGAAGCCATTCACCTCGAGCCGCCTCTTGCATGTGCTGCGCCGGGCACTCGAGGCGGCGCGGCTCTCGCTCGAGATCGCGGAACTGCGCCTGCGCGCCGGTGCGGAGACCGAGCTTACCGGCTCCTCGCCGGCGATCTCGGCGGTCCGCGCCCAAATCGCCAAGGCGGCGCCGACCGGATCTCGCGTGCTCATCCGCGGCCCCGCAGGCTCGGGCAAGGGTGTTGCGGCGCGAATGATTCACGCCCATTCGCGCCGGGCCGGCGGCCCGTTCGTGATGCTCACCTGCGCGACCCTGAGCCCGTCGCGGTTCGAATCGGAGCTCTTCGGCGTCGAGGCCGGGCTGGATGCCGTCTCCGCGCCGCGCCGCGCCGGCGTGCTCGAGCGCGCGCATGGCGGCACCCTGGTGCTCGACGAGGTGGCGGACATGCCGCTCGAGACTCAGGGCAAGATCGTGCGTGTGCTGCAGGACCATGCGTTCGAGCGTGTCGGCGGTGCCGCGCCGGTGAAGGTCGATGTGCGCGTGCTGGCGACGACCAACCGCGACCTCAATGCCGAGATCGCGGCGGGTCACTTCCGCGAGGATCTCTATTACCGCCTCGCCGTGGTGCCGATCGACATGCCGAGCCTCAGGGAGCGGCGCGAGGATATTCCGCTGCTGGCGCGCGAGTTCCTCGCCCACTCCGCGGAGAGCGCGGGGATGCCGGTGCGCGAGCTCGCGGTCGATGCGCTGACCGCCTTCGTCGCCTATGACTGGCCGGGCAATGTGCGCCAGCTGCGCAACCTGATGGACTGGCTGCTGATCATGGCGCCGGGCCGGCCTGATGAGCCACTGCGGCGCGAGATGCTGCCCGCGGAGATCGCGTCCGGCGCACCGCAGATCCCCGTCAACGATCCCGGGGAGGATGTGATGGCGCTGCCGTTGCGCGAGGCGCGCGATCTTTTCGAGACACAGTACCTGCAGGCGCAGCTCCTGCGCTTTGGTGGCAATATCAGCCGCACGGCACAGTTCGTCGGCATGGAGCGAAGCGCGCTGCACCGCAAGCTCAAGCAACTCGGGGTGAGCGTCGAGGATCGCGTCGCCTGAGAGAGACGGCTTGAGAATGCGACTGTCGCGGTCTCGTCCGGCCCATCGCGGCGCGTTCTCGAGCGGTCTCCGAAGACGCATTCCTGGAATCTTGCAATTTGGGAAAATCAGAGAGTGAGCGATGAGCCGCATTGCCTATGTCAATGGACGCTACCGGCCGCAGCGCATGGCCGAGGTGAATGTCGAGGATCGTGGCTACCAGTTCGGCGATGGTGTCTATGAGGTCGTGCATCTCTATGCCGGCCGTTTCATCGATGAGGACCTTCATCTCGACCGGCTCGAGCGCTCCCTGCATGAGATCGAGATCGCGATGCCGATGGCACGCGCGGCACTCCGCCGTGTGCTCGCCGAGGTGGTACGGCGCAACCGTGTGCGCGAGGGCCTGCTCTACATGCAGGTCACGCGCGGCGTCGCGCGGCGCGATCATGCCTTTCCCGTGCCGGGCCCGCATCCGGCGCTCATCGTGACGGTGCGGCGGCTGCCGCCCTATCCCGCCGATATCGAGGCCTGGGCGACGGCTGCGATCACGCGGCCGGACGAGCGCTGGGCACGCTGCGACATCAAGAGCGTCAACCTGCTTCCGAACGTGCTCGCCAAGCAGGCGGCACGGCGCGCCGGAGCCGCCGAAGCCATCCTGATCGATGATGAGGACATGGTGACGGAGGGTGCCTCGACCAGTGTCTGGATCGTCGATCGGGAAGGACGACTGAGGACGCGGGAACTCGGTCATGAAATCCTGCCCGGCTGCACGCGCAGAGCTCTTGCGGACCTTCTCGGCGAGAGCGGCATCGCCTGGCAGGAAGGGCGCTTCAGCAAAACGGAGCTCGGCCGGGCGCGCGAGATCTTCCTCACCAGCGCCTCGAGCTTTGTCCGGCCGGTGGTGCGGCTCGACGGGCAAAAGGTGGGCGAGGGGAGCGTGGGGCCCGTTGCCCGCAGGCTCTTCGCGCTCTTCGCGCGCCATGTGCAGGGTGCGCCGCGCAACACCGCCTGAGGCGGAAACCGCCTGAAGAAAAAGGGCGGTTTCCGGAGTGGTTGCCTGGCAACTTGCACCCGGCCGCGCCGCTGCTACATTCCCGCCTGGGCGGCGGCAGGCGGCGGCCCGTTCCGCCGTTTTTTTCTTTGCCGGAGCCAATGACACAACGCCACGAACAACAAGAAGGATCTTCGCGGTGGCCAATGAAAAGTCGCAGAATGTTCAGGATGTCTTCCTGAACCATGTGCGGAAGAACAAGACGCCTGTGACCATCTTTCTGGTCAACGGCGTCAAGCTCCAGGGCATCATCACTTGGTTTGACAATTTCTCCGTCCTGCTGCGGCGGGACGGGCATACCCAGCTCGTTTACAAACATGCGATCAGCACGGTGATGCCCGGCGCACCCATCCAGCTCTTCGACGCAAGCCGCAGCGATGCCGCTTCGGGAGCGTCTCCGGGTGCCGGCATGAACGCGTTGCGGGAGACCGTGACTGCCGACAACTGAGAACGGTCGCGTCGTCCCCGCGGAGGGAGTGGCCGGGCCCGTGCGGGCCGCGGTTGTTCTTCCGTGGGAACGAAGCGCGGAGGCGCGCGCGGCCTCCGCCCGTCTTGCGGAGGCGGTCGGCCTCGCCGCCTCCATCGGTCTCGTCATCGTCCATCAGGCAGTGATCCAGCTCCGCGAGCGCCGTCCATCCACCCTCTTCGGCGAGGGGCAGGTGGAGGCGCTCGGCGCGGTGATCGCGAACGAGGCGATCGCGGTCGCGGTGATCGATGGTCCGCTCTCGGCGGTGCAGCAGCGCAATCTCGAGCGTGCCTGGAAGTGCAAGGTGATCGACCGCACCGGGCTCATCCTCGATATCTTCGGGGAGCGCGCGCGCACGCGCGAAGGCGCGCTCCAGGTCGAACTCGCGCATCTCGAATATCAGCGTTCGCGGCTGGTGCGGTCCTGGACCCACCTCGAGCGCCAGCGCGGCGGCTTCGGCTTCCTCGGCGGCCCGGGCGAGACACAGATCGAAGCGGACCGACGGCTGATCGGCGCGCGCATCGCGCGTCTGCGCGGCCTGCTCGAGGATGTGCGGCGCACCCGCGCGCTTCACCGCGAGGCGCGAAGGCGCGTGCCCTACCCGGTGGTCGCGCTCGTCGGCTACACCAACGCCGGCAAATCGACGCTCTTCAATGCGCTGACCGGCGCTGGCGTTTTCGCCGGTGATCAGCTTTTCGCGACCCTTGACCCGACGATGCGGGGGCTTCAGCTTCCTTCCGGGCGCAAGGCGATCCTTTCGGACACGGTGGGCTTCATCAGCGATCTGCCGACCGAGCTCGTCGCCGCGTTTCGCGCCACGCTCGAAGAAGTCGCGGAAGCCGACGTGATCCTGCATGTCTCGGACGCGGCCCATCCCGAGACCGTGGTGCAGCGCGCCGACGTGACCTCGGTGCTGGACGGGATGGTCGAGGCCGGCATGCTCGACGGGGATTGGCGGGCACGCGCGATCCTCGTGCTCAACAAGGCGGATCTCCTCGGCGGCATCGGCCATCTTGCTGCGCGCGAGCCAGGCGCGGTCGCGGTTTCGGCCTTGACGGGCGAGGGCCTGGCAACGTTGAAGACGCTGATCGACACGCGCATCGGCGCTGCCCTGGAGGAGGCGGAATTCAGCCTCGCGCCGCAGGATGGCGCGGGGCTTGCCTGGCTCTACCGCCATGGCGAGGTGATCGCGCGGAATGATACGGAGGCGGCGATCCGCGTGCGTGTGCGGCTGACCCCGGCCGAACGGGCGCGGTTCGAGCAAAGAAACCAGAAGGAGAGGAACATCTCGGCATGATCCATTCCATCGAGGCGCTTGTCGTCCGGCGCGCGGAGGAAATGAGGCCGGTCCCGGAAGATGCCACCGCGCGCTTCGGCACCATCTTCACGGACCATATGTTCCTCATGGAATATGATGACGGCGAGGGATGGCACGATCCGCAGATCACGCCGATGGCGAAGCTCGTTCTCAGCCCGGCGACGTCGGTGCTGCATTACGGCCAGGCGATCTTCGATGGGCTCAAAGGGTTCCGCGCCGCCGACGGGGAGATCCGCCTTTTCCGTCCCGATGCGCATGCCGCGCGGCTGCGCCGCTCGGCCGAGCGGCTCGCCATTCCGCCGATTCCCGATCGCTGGGTCGTGGAATCCTTTCTCCGCCTCGTCGATATCGATCGCCGCTGGGTGCCCGCCGGGCCGGGCACCGCGATCTATCTCCGCCCGACGATCATTGCCGCAGAGTCGGCGATCGGGTTGCACACCGCCTCTTCCTATCTTTACTTCCTGATCCTCTCGCCGGTCGGCGCCTATTATGCCGAGGGGTCGAACCCGGTCAGCATCCTCGCCACCGAGGAATTCGTGCGGGCCGCGCCGGGCGGGCTCGGGGAGGCGAAGACCCCCGCCAACTATGCGGCGAGCCTGCTCGCCGCCGAGCATGCCATCGCGCGGGGCTTCACCCAGGTCCTCTGGCTCGATGCGATCGAGCATCGCTTCGTCGAGGAAGTGGGCACCATGAATTTGATGGCGCGCATCGGCGAAGAGATCATCACCCCGCCGCTCGCCGGGACCATCCTGCCCGGCGTGACGCGGGATTCCGCGCTCACGCTCATGCGTTCCTGGGGGCTTACGGTCAGCGAGCGGCCGCTCGCCATCGATACGCTTATCGCCGCGGCGAAGGACGGAACGCTCGCCGAGGTCTGGGGCACAGGCACGGCGGCCGTGGTTTCGCCGGTCGGCGAGATCGGCTGGCGGGGTGAACGCATCCGCGTCGCCGACGCGCAGCCGGGCGCGGTGACGCGCCGTCTTTATGAAGCCCTGACCGCGATCCAGTACGGACTTGCGCCGGATCCGTTCGGCTGGACGGTCCCGGTGCCGCCGTACAACTGAACGGCCCGCAACCGAACAGAGACCCTCTTCATCCTGGCCGAAAACCGCCTTGGTTCAGCGGCGCTCAGGCGATCCCGAGCGCGGCGGCGTGATGGCGGAGATGATCCTCGATGAAAGTCGCGATGAAGAAATAGGAATGGTCGTAGCCTTCCTGGCGGCGGAGCGTGAGCGGGATGGAAGCGGCCCGGCAGGCTTCCTCGAGAAATTCGGGATGGAGCTGCTCGGCGAGGAAATTGTCCGCCGTCCCCTGGTCCACGAGCAGTGAGGGCAGCCGGGCGCCATCCTCGATCAGGGCGCAGGAATCATATTGCCGCCAGGCCGCGCGGTCCGGCCCCAGATAGCCGAGCAGCGCCTTCTGTCCCCAGGGGGAGCGGATCGGCGCGGCGATCGGCGCGAAGGCCGAGACGGCGGCGAACCGGCCGGGATTGCGAAGCGCGATCGTGATCGCCCCGTGCCCGCCCATCGAATGGCCCATGATCCCCTGGCGGGAGAGATCCGCGGGCAATTCCTGAGCCACCAGCGCCGGCAGCTCGTTCTCGATATAGGATCGCATGCGATAGTTCCGGGCCCAGGGCGCGATCATCGCGTCGAGATAGAACCCCGCGCCGAGGCCGAAATCGTAGGCGCCGGCCGGATCGTCCGGCACACCTTCGCCGCGCGGGCTGGTATCCGGCGCGATCACCATCAGCCCGAGCTCGGCGGCGACGCGCTGGGCACCCGCCTTCACGGTGAAATTCTCCTCGGTGCAGGTGAGGCCGGAGAGGAACCACACCACCGGCAGTTTCCCGCGCTCCGCCTGCTTGGGAATGAAGACGGAAAAGCGCATGCCCGTGCCTGTCTCCGTTGAGGCATGCCGATAGACGAGCTGCATGCCGCCGAAGCAGCGGGAGCGGCTGACGGTTTCGAGTGTCATGCGCGTCTTCCTCTCCTTTGCGGCCAGCGCGATAACATGGCCGTGTCTGGGGGCGAAGCCCCGGCCCGACATCGCGCCTCCATTGCCGGGAAAGACCAATTTCCAATCAAATGATGAAATTATAGGCGACTGATAGGACGAGGCTCAGCAACAACATTCTCATAATTGTCAGACATCCAGGCAAAATTTGATTTCTCCCTCCGACAGACCATTTGGCACGGGTCGTGCAAAGCAGGATCGGCGCGGCAGAGATAGAATCGAAGGGCCCTCGGTGGATTCATGGACGAGTTGACGATGTACGCCATGGAGACCTCCGTGGCGCTTTCGATCCGCGACCTCAGCCACGACTTCATCGCGCCGGACGGCCGAAGGCGGCCCGTGCTCGATGGGCTGATGCTCCAAATCGCCACCGGCGAGATCGTCTCCATTGTCGGGCGCAGCGGGGCGGGAAAGACCACGCTCTTCAACCTGGTCTCGGGCCTCCTTTCGCCGAGCGCCGGGCGGATCGAGATCGGGAATCAACGCGGGGGCGCGGCGGGCTTCGTTGCCTATATGCTGCAAAAGGACCTGCTGCTGCCCTGGCGGACGGTCCTGCAGAATTCCCTGCTCGGGCTCGAGCTTCGCGGCACGGTGACGGCACCGCATCGGGCGAATGCCGCCGCCATGCTGGAGCGCTACGGCCTTGGCGCGCATCTCGATGCCTATCCTGCCGCTCTTTCGGGCGGTCAGCGCCAGCGCGTCGCGCTCACCCGGACTCTGCTCACCGAGCCCTCGATCCTGCTGCTCGACGAGCCTTTCTCCGCGCTCGATTATGAAACGCGGCTGATGCTCGAGGATGACGTGATGGCGCTGCGGTCGGATCGCGGCATCAGCGTGATCCTCGTCACCCATGACATCGAGGAGGCGATCGCCATGGGTGACCGGGTCGTCGTGCTCGGCGGGCGGCCGGGGCGGATCGTCGAGGACATCCCGGTCCGCCTCACCACCCACGGCCGGCGTGATGCCGCGAATGCCCGGGAAGCGCCGGAATTCCGCGCCTATCACCGGCGGCTCTGGGCAGCCCTGAAAGGAACGGCCGAAGCGCCAGAAACTGCCAATGCGCGAGAAACGGCGGCACCTGAGATATGAGCCCCGAGACATGAGCCCCGAGACATGAGCAATGCCGCTTCGGCCGCGCGTTCGGCGTTCGGCGAGCATCTCCCGAGCTTTCTCCTCGCGGCGCTCGTCATCGCGGCCTGGCAGGGCGCGGCCGCATCGGGGCTGATCAATGGCCATCTGCTCGGCTCGCCCGCCGGCATCGTCATCTCGGCGGGGGAGGGTCTCCGATCCGGGGATCTCATCTCCAACACGGCGATCACGCTCTACGAGACGCTCGCGGGGCTGGCGATCGGCAGCCTCGCCGGCACGACCTCGGGCCTCCTGCTCTGGTTCGTGCCGCGAATCTCGAGACCGGCCGAAGGATTCTCGATCCTGCTGAACGGTGTGCCGAAGATCGCGCTCGGCCCGTTGATCGTCATCTGGTTCGGCTCGGGCGTGAGCTCGAAGATATGGCTCGCGGCCATCTCCACCTATGCCGTGGCGATGATCTCGGCGACCGCCGCAGTCCGCGAACTCGACCGGGATCTTCTCAATCTCTTCCGCACGCTCGGCGCGCGGCGTGGTGCCGTGCTCCGCAAGCTGATCCTGCCGAGCGCGCTTCCCTGGATCTTCTCGGCGCTCAGGATGAACATCGGCTTCGCGCTGATCGGCGCCGTCGTCGGTGAATATATCGCCTCGCAGAACGGGCTCGGCCACGAGATCTTCGTCGCGGGCTCCCTCTTCGATCTCAACACCGTCTGGCTCGGCATCATCGTGCTGACGATGATGGCGATGCTGCTCACCACTTTCGTCCGTCTTGTCGAGGAAAGGCTGATCCGTTGGAAATCAGAATCCTGAAGCCCGCTCTTCACCTTCGGCGGTGGCTTTGCGCCGCGGCTTCCGCGCTTGCGCTCCTTGCGGCCGCGCCCGCCTATGCCGCGGCACCCCAACGCGTGGTGATCTATCAGGCTTTCCAGTCGCTACTCTACCTGCCGCTCTATGTCGGCATCGACAAAGGTCTCTTTGCCGCCCAGGGTCTCGATGTCCGGAAGGTCACGGCGAACAGCGGTGCCGCCGGCGTCGCCGCCGTGATCGGCGGCAACGCCACGTTCTCGCTTCAGGACCCGATGACCGCGGTGCTCGCCAATCTCAAGGGCGCGGACCTTGTGAATGTCGCGCTGGTGGTCAATGGCGCGCCGGTCTGGCTCGTCACGCAACGGAACGCGCCGGGGAGCACGCCGGTGAAAACCATCGATGATCTCAAAGGAAAGACGATCTCGACCGCGATCCCACCTTCCACCAGCACCTATCTGCTGGAACGGCTGCTCAAGGCGCAGAAGATCAAAGCCGATCTCGATACGGTGCAGATCGGAACCGAGCCGGCGCCGATGCTGGCCGGGCGCGCCGATGCCGCCGCCCTCTATGAGCCCCAGCTCGATGAGAGCCTCGCGGCGGGCAGCCGCATCATCTACGCCTTCACGAGCCACTATCCAGGCGGCTATGCCTTCTCCACCATCGACACCCAGCGTGCGACCGTGAAGAACAAACCCGCGCTGGTGCAGGATTTCGTCTCCGGCCTTGCCGCGGCCGAGCGGCTGATGCACCGCTCGCCCGAAACTGCGCTCGCCGTTGCCTATCAGGAGTTCCCGACGCTGCCCAAGCCCGTCATCCGCGCCGCCGTGCAGCGGATGGTCGCCGAGGATGTCTACCCGGCCGGAACCACGATCACCCAGCAGGCTTTCGCCAATGCTCTGGCCCTGCAGGTCTTCATCGGCAATATCAAGCCGGGAGAGGTCCATTACGAAGCCGCGATCGACGACGACTTCGCCACCAAGGCCGATCATTGAGGCCAAGGGCTTAAGACCAAGGGGCTCCCCGCGCGCAGGGCGGGGGAGCCCAGCCCTTGGAACCCCTCCCGGCGGTGGGTGTAGGATGCCGCCCCGGCGTGCGCCGGCAAGATCGGCGAACGAGGGAGAGGAACAATGCCAGCCAAGGAAATCAGGTTTCACGAGGACGCGCGAACCCGCATGCTGCGCGGGGTCGGCATCCTTGCCGATGCCGTCAAGGTGACGCTCGGGCCCAAGGGCCGCAACGTCGTGCTCGACAAGAGCTTCGGCGCGCCGCGCATCACCAAGGACGGCGTGACGGTCGCCAAGGAAATCGAGCTGCCCGACAAGTTCGAGAACATGGGCGCCCAGATGGTCCGCGAGGTCGCGAGCAAGACGAGCGACGTGGCCGGTGACGGCACCACCACGGCGACGGTGCTGGCGGCGAGCATTTTCCGCGAGGGCGCCCGGGCCGTGGCCGCCGGCATGAACCCGATGGACCTCAAGCGCGGCATCGACAAGGCCGTGACCGCGGTCGTCGAGGAGCTCAAGAAACGCTCGAGGAAGATCACCACGCCGGCGGAGACCGCGCAGGTGGGCACTGTCTCCGCGAACGGCGATGCGGAGATCGGCCGAATGATCTCCGAGGCGATGCGGAAGGTCGGCAATGAGGGCGTGATCACGGTCGAGGAAGCCAAGGGCATCCAGACCGAGCTCGACGTGGTCGAAGGCATGCAGTTCGACCGCGGCTATGTCTCGCCTTACTTCATCACCAATGCCGAGAAGATGATCGCCGAGCTCGCCGACCCGCACATCCTGATCCACGAGAAGAAGCTCTCCGGGCTGCAGCCCCTGCTGCCGCTGCTCGAGAGTGTCGTGCAGTCGGGCCGGCCGCTTCTGATCCTCGCCGAGGATGTCGAGGGCGAGGCGCTCGCCACCCTCGTCGTCAACAAGCTGCGTGGCGGGCTCGCGGTCGCGGCGGTGAAGGCGCCGGGCTTCGGCGATCGCCGCAAGGCCATGCTCGAGGACATCGCGGTGCTCACCGGCGGTCAGGTGATCAGCGAGGATCTCGGCATCAAGCTCGAGAATGTCACGCTCGCCATGCTCGGCAGGGCGAAGAAGGTGATCGTCGAGAAGGAGAACACGACGATCGTCGAAGGTGTCGGCAAGAAAACCGACATCACCGGCCGCTGCAGCCAGATCCGGGCGCAGATCGAGGAGACCACCTCGGACTATGACCGCGAGAAGCTGCAGGAACGGCTGGCGAAGCTCGCCGGTGGCGTGGCCGTGATCCGCGTCGGCGGCGCGACCGAGGTCGAGGTGAAGGAGCGCAAGGACCGTGTCGAGGACGCGATGCATGCGACCCGCGCCGCGGTCGAGGAAGGGATCGTGCCGGGCGGCGGTGTTGCGCTCGCCCGCTCGAGCCTGATGCTCGCCAAGCTCAAGGGCGAGAACGACGATCAGCGTTTCGGGATCGATATCGTCCGCAAGGCGGTTCAGGCTCCGCTCCGCCAGATCGCCGAGAACGCGGGCGAGGATGGCGCCGTGATCGCCGGCAAGGTGCTCGAGAAGGACGAGTATGGCTGGGGCTTCGATGCCCAGACCGGCCAGTTCAAGGATCTCGTCAAGGCCGGCATCATCGACCCGGCCAAGGTCGTTCGGACCGCGCTCGAGGATGCGGCTTCTGTCGCCGGGCTTCTCGTCACCACCGAGGCGCTCGTGGCCGAGGCGCCGAAGCCGGAAAAGGACGCGAACGGCGCGGCAAGCATGGCGGCCTGATATCGGCGCGGGCAAGGGGAGGGAGACCTCCTCCTCGTGAACCGGCCGGCGGCGGGCCGGTTCACGAGAGGGGGTGTGAGCTTCATTAATTTATAGTTGCTTTTTATATCCGAATGATCGCCTTTGTCCGGCCCCGAAAGATTTTGGAATCAGCGGCAGAACGAAGGCAAACCCGCCTTGCTATCGCCCGAAATCATGGCGAGACTTCACCTATGAGAATTGCGCAGATCGCTCCTCTTTTCGAGAGTGTTCCGCCCCGCCTCTACGGCGGCACGGAACGTGTCGTCTCCTATCTCACCGAAGCGCTCGTCGCCGACGGCCACGACGTAACCCTGTTCGCGAGCGGAGATTCTCTCACTTCGGCACGGCTGGTCCCCTGCTCCAGCGAGGCGCTCCGGCTCAATCCGCTGGTGCGGGACCCCGTGCCCTGGCACGCGATCGAGCTCGAGCAGGTGCGCCGCCGCGCCGATGAGTTCGATATTCTTCATTTCCATATCGATCTCGTTCAGTTCCCGCTGCTCGCTCTCTGGCCAGGCCGCGCGCTCACCACCCTGCACGGCCGGCTCGATCTGCCCGATCTCCTGCCGTTTTATTCCCTTTTTGACGACCTCCCGCTCGTTTCGATCTCGCAAAACCAGCGCCGGCCGATGCCGCCGGTGCGCTGGCTCGGCACCGTGCCCCACGGCCTGCCGCGCGACCTGCTGCATTTCAACCCGGCCGCCGCGGGCGGCTATCTCGCCTTTCTCGGCCGCATCTCTCCGGAGAAGGGACCCGAGCAGGCGATCGAGATCGCCGAGCGCACGGGGGTCCCCCTCAAGATCGCAGCGAAAGTGGACAAGGCCGACGAGGCCTATTGGAACGCGGTCGTCAAGCCGCTGATCGCGCGTTCGCCGCGAACCGAGTATCTGGGCGAGATCAACGAGACCGAGAAGCAGCGCTTCCTTGGCGATGCGCTCGCTCTCCTCTTTCCCGTCGATTGGCCCGAGCCATTTGGACTGGTGATGATCGAGGCGATGGCCTGCGGCACACCCTGCATCGCTTTCCCCGCGGGCTCGGTGCCGGAAGTTCTGGAGGACGGCGTCTCCGGCCGCATCGTGCGGACTGTGGCCGAGGCTGCGCGCGCGGTCGAGCGGATCGGGGAGCTTCCCCGCGACATCGTGCGCGGCGCATTTGACCGCCGCTTCACGGCCGAGCGCATGGCACAGGATTACCTGAAGCTTTACACCGCCCTTCGCGAGGAGGCTGGCGCGGCGCGCCTGCGGCAGGCCGAAGAAGGGACGCGGACGCTGGTTCGCGAGGTTCAGGCGGGTTTGAGCGGTGGCCCGCGGAACGCGGCCCCGCATGACTTCCCGAAGATCGCAAGAGCGTCCTGATCCGGGAATTCCCTCCTTCATGGCCGCGTCGGGCCTCGTGAAGAAGGCGGCGGCATCCAGCCGGGCAGAGTCACCGTGAGCTGCGGTGCCGGATCGCCTGTTGCGTTTTCGAAATCATATGGAATTCCTTGCACCCCGCCGATGAGACCGCCGGCTGCGGCGTTGAATCATCCGCTGTCCGCCTGGAAGAGATAGCGTCCCGCAATCACGCGAAAGATGTCGGTTTCGGGCGCGCCCACGGTCCGCGCCCGGATTTGTCGCGGTGCCGGAGGCTTCGCCCTGCCGGCGCCCATGGCGGGCGGCTGCCAGCGTCGGCAAGGGGCGGAAAAGGTCCCAGGGAGAAACGGCGGAGGGCATGGCACGGGCCATGGCGTTCGTCAGTCTCGGCGCCACGCTTTCCTGCTTCGATATATAAATCTACAGTAGAAATTCCCATCGCATATCCATACGTGGGGAGAGGAGGGCAGGTGGTGGCCTATCTGCGCGCATTCACGCTCATCCTGGCGCTCCTTGCCCTGGCCGGTGTCGCGCACGCGGCCTCGCCCCCGCCCGCCATCGGGGTTCACGGAATGGTGGTGAGCGCCGAGCGCCGTGCCTCGGAGGCCGGCATCGCCATCCTCAAGGAAGGCGGCAACGCCATCGATGCCGCCGTTGCCACAGCCTATGCCGAAGCGGTGGTCAATCCCTGCTGCGGCAATCTCGGCGGCGGCGGCTTCATGGTGATCCATCTCGCTTCCGGGAAGGAAACCTTCATCAATTTCCGGGAAACTGCGCCCGCCGCTGCCAGCCCCACGATGTATCAGGACAAGAATGGCAATCTGATTCCCGGCGCCAGCTGGCGTGGGTACAAATCCGTCGCCGTCCCCGGTACCGTGATGGGCCTGGACACGGCACTCCGCGAGTATGGGCGATTGACGCGAGGCCAGGTCATGGCGCCGGCGATCCGCCTTGCTCTCGCGGGCTTCCGCCTCACCGCTCCGGATGCGGATATTCTCGACAATAATCAGGCTGATTTCCGCGCCGACCCGATTCTTGCGAAACTCTTCCTCCGCCCTGACGGCATGCCACTTCGCGCCGGCGATCGTCTCGTCCAGACCGATCTTGCGAACACGCTGCAGGCGATTGCCCGCGATGGCGCTAGCGCGTTCTATGACGGCCCCATCGCAGCCGCGATCGCCGAGGATTCGTCCCGCCATGGCGGCATCCTCACAGCGCGGGATTTTTCCTCCTACCGCATCACCGAGAGCGCCCCGCTCGCCTGCGCCTATCGCGGTTATCGCGTGGTTTCCACGCCGCCACCTTCCTCGGGCGGCGTGACGATGTGCGAGATCCTGAACGTCGTTGGCTTCTATGACATGCGGGCGCTCGGATTCCATTCCGCCGCCGCCGTTCACCTGATGGTCGAGGCGATGCGCCACGCTTATCTCGATCGCAACACCGATCTCGGCGACCCGCGCTTCGTCAAGAATCCGCTCGGCCTGCTGCTCTCTCCCCGCCATGCCGCTGCGATCCGCGCCGCTATCCTGCCTGATCGCGCCACGCCCTCATCCAGCCTGCGTGCCGCCGCGGCACCCCCCGAACGGCGCGAGACGACACAGATCTCGGTGATCGACGGCGACGGGAACGCCGTCTCGCTCACTTACACGCTGAACGGCTATTTCGGCGCGATGGAGATGGCCCCGGGCACCGGCGTTCTGCTCAATGACGAGATGGACGATTTCACCACCAAGCCCGGCGCGCCCAATGCCTATGGGCTGGTCCAGGGCAGCGCCAACGCGATCGCCCCCGGCAAGCGGCCGCTCTCCTCGATGGCGCCAACGATCGTGACACGCAACGGCCGCGTCTTCCTCGTGCTCGGTTCGCCCGGCGGATCGCGCATCATCACCATCACACTCGAGACATTGATGAATGTGATCGATTACGGAATGAACCCGCAGGAGGCCGTGGACGCGCCGCGCTTTCACCACCAATGGCTGCCGGATGTCGTCTATGCCGAGCCGTTCGCATTTTCACCCGATACGCAAGCGCTGCTGGAACGGATGGGCTACGCCTTGCGCGAACAGACGCCATGGGGGGCAACCGAGCTGATCGAGGTCGGGCCCCCCGGCAGCGCCCAAGACCCCACTTCCTTTGGCCCCGCTTCCTCCGGCCCCACTTCCTCCGGCCCCACTTCCTCCGGCAATGACTCGGAGCGTGGCGACGCGCTGAGGTCGGGCCTTCTCTATGGCGCGAACGATGATCGCCGCCCTGCCGGCGCCGCCATCGGCTATTGAGCGCATCTTTTGTTTTCCTGCGTGATTCAGACCCGCGGTGATCCTTGTTCGGTCATCATGCGCTTTTGGGGATCACAGCGCCCCGATCAGCAGCGCCAGCGCCGTCGCGGCGAAGATCCGCATATTCGCCACCCGGTCCGCCGTGCCGCTCTCGATCGTGCGCATGAGTTCGACCGGGCCGGAAATCGCGAAGCAGCCATGGCCCGGCGCATCGCCGTAGCGGTTTCCGGCGGGCCCTGCCGCTCCCGTCTCCGCAAGCCCCCAGGTGGCGCCGATGCGGGCGCGCAGGCGTTGGGCGAGCAAAAGCGCATAGGGCTCACTTGCGGGGCGAATGGTTTCCATATCCTTGGGCGTGATCCCGAGCAGCCCCTCCCGCGTCTGCCGCGTATAGATGACGGCCCCGCCAAGGAAGAAGGCCGAGGCACCGGGCTGCGCCAGCAATGCGGCGGCGATCAGCCCGCCCGCCGAGGATTCGGCCACCGCCACCGTCTCGGCGCGGGCGGAGAGCCGCCCGCCCAGATGCTGCGCCGCCTCCAGCAATGTCTGCATGGGCCCCTCCGTCTTGAAGAGATTTCGTCAGGAGATCAGGAAAGGCGCAGCACCGCCTTGCCGGAGAATTTCCTGTCGAGAAGCTGTTGCGCCACGTCGCCGATCTTCGTCCAGGGCGCTTCCACCTCGACCCTTGGCTTCAAACGCCCTTGCGCGACGAGGCGCAGGAGCGTGGCCAGGCCCTCGCAGGCCGGGTTCCCTCGCCGAAGCTCGTTAGACAGCATCAGGCCGTAAAGACAGGCGCCGCCCAGGCGGAAAAAACTTCCACTGTCGAAGCTCACGCTCGGCCCTTCGGAGGCGCCGAACGTCACGCAGGTGCCGCCGGCGCGCAGCATGGCGAGCGCCGCGCCGAGCGTGGCGCCGCCGACCGAATCCAGGATGAGATGGTAGGGGCCCGAGGCGCGCGCGGCCTCGATCGTCGGGCTTACGATCACGCCGCCATTGCAGGAGGCTTCAACCATCGGGCGCAATTCCTCGCGACGGATATGGCCATAGACGATCGCGCCCGCTTCCCTGGCAAGCTGAACCGCGAGATGCCCGACGCCGCCGCTTGCGCCATCGACCAGGACCGGCTGGCCCAGAAGCAGGCCGCCATGGCGCAACGCATGGAGCGCGGTAAGGCCGGCAACCGGCAGCGTGGCTGCCTCCAGGTCCGAAACCCCGTCCGGGATGACCGCGAGCGCATCGGATGACGCTCGGACACGCTCGGCCCAGGCGCCTTCGGCCAGCAGCCCGACAACCCGAGCGCCGGATTTCGGGCCGCCGCCCTGCTTCGCCGCTTCCTCGACGATGCCAGTGAAATCCCAGCCCGGCCGCCACCCGTCTTCCGCTACGGAGATCGCACGCCTGACCTCGCCGCGATTGAGCGAGATCGTGCTCACCTGCACGGTGACATCGGAGGGGAGGGAGGGCGCGAGCGCGACGGGATGAATCGCGAGCCGTCCCGGAATCTTGCCGTCAACGACGATGGCGCGTGTCTGCTCGGGCGAATTCATGCCGCTCTTTCCTTGCATGAGAGAAACCGCTTCCGCGCCAGGGCCTTATTCCATGTTGCCGGGTCGAGACAAGACACGGCCTTTGCGCAAATTTGCGCCATATGCATACACTTGTGCCATGCACTGATGAGTCACTGATCATTTCATGATTCTTATCGACTTCGCGTCGTGCAAAAATGTAATCAACCGAACAGGACAGGGAGCGAACGATGCCTGACCATCCGATCGATGCCGGTTATGCCGAGCATGCCGGGAACATCCCGGATCCGTGCGATCCGCTCGATCCCGATGAACTTGCGCGCGCCGCGCATATCGTGCGGACAGGCCCCGAGCTTTCTCCCAATCTCCGCTTCATCTCCGCCAATTTGATCGAGCCCGTTCCGGGCACGGAACCAACCCGGCAGGTGCTCGTCGTCGTGCTCGACCTCGAGGCCCGTGGCGGTTTCGAAGCGCGTGTGGATCTCGCTTCCGATCGGCTTCTCTCGCTCATACGCCTGCCTTCCCGCGTCCAGCCCGGCATCGCGCTCGAGGAATTCGTTCTTTGCGAGGAGGTGGTGAAACAGGATCCGCGCTGGCGCGACGCGCTGGCCCGCCGCGGCATCACCGAATGGGAGAAGGCGATCGTCGATCCCTGGTCCGCCGGCGCCTATGGCGACGAAAAATTTCCCGAAGCCCGGCTTGCCCAGGCGCTCACCTGGATCCGCGGCAGCGATGACGATGTGGGCTACGGCCGCCCGGTCGAGGGTGTGATCGCCTGGGTCGATCTCATCACCATGCGCGTGCTCGAAGTGATCGATGACGTCGCCTATCCGCTGCCGCCCCTGACCGGCAACTACACGGCAACGTCGGTCGGGCCGTTGCGCACGGATCTCAAGCCGCTCGAGATCGTCCAGCCCGAGGGGCCAAGCTTCTCGGTCCGCGGTCGGCAGGTGGAATGGCAGCGCTGGCGCTTCCATGTCGGCTTCACCTCGCGCGAAGGGCTTGTCCTGCGCGACATCGCTTATTGCGATCACGGAACATGGCGGCCGGTGCTGCGCCGCGCCTCGCTCTCCGAGATGCAGGTTCCGTACGGCGATCCAACGCCCACGCACAACAAGAAGAACGTCTTCGATGTCGGCGAGTACGGAATCGGGCGGATGGCGAACACGCTTTCCCTCGGTTGCGACTGTCTCGGCGTCATTCATTACTTCGATGCGCATGTGCTGACGATGGAAGGCAAGCCGGAGAAGCTCAGGAACGTCATCTGCATGCATGAGGAAGATGACGGCGTGCTCTGGAAACATACCGACTGGCGCACCAACCATACGGAAGTGCGGCGCTCGCGCCGCCTCGTCGTCTCCTTCTTCGCGACCGTCGGCAATTACGATTATGGATTCTTCTGGTATTTCTACCAGAATGGCGACATCGCGGTGGAGGTGAAACTGACCGGCTGCCTCTCGGTGGGCGCCTTGCCGGCGGGCGTGGAGCCGACGCACGGCACGCTCGTCGCCCCCCAGCTCTATGCGCCGATCCATCAGCATTATTTTTCGTTCCGTCTTGATCCGAATATCGACGGCGAGGGCAACAGCGTCTTCGAAATCGATACCGCGCGCGATCCGGAGGGGCCCGGCAATCTGTACGGCAGCTCCTACCGTGCCGTGACGACACCGATCCGCTCCGAGCGCGAGGGCGCGCGTGATGCCGATCCCGCGCGCGGGCGCACCTGGTTCATCGCCGCGCCGAACCGGCGAAACGCGGTCGGCCGCCCGCCCGGATACAAGCTGATGCCGGGCGCGGACACGGTCCATCCCTTCGCCTATCCCGGCTCAAGCCTGCTCACACGCGCCGGCTTCATCCGCCACACGCTCTGGGTGACACGCCATGACCCGGAGGAGAAATATGCTGCCGGAGACTATATCAATCAGAATGCAAGGCCGGACGGCGTGGCCGCCTGGGTGGAGAAGGATCGCCCGCTTGAGGCTGCCGACCTTGTGCTCTGGTACACGCTCGGCGTGCACCATATCCCCCGACCGGAGGATTGGCCCGTGATGCCGGTTGCCCATGCCGGCTTCATGCTGCGCCCGGCGGGCTTCTTTGATGCCAATCCGGCGATGGACCTGCCGCCGCCGGTTCCCACGCACAGTTGCTGCGTGTCCTGAAAGGGCCTGTGCCGACCGAAGGAAGGAGACCCTGCCGATGAGCGAAAACGCTTCCTCGCCCACGCTGGATGTCGCGCAGCGCCAGGGCATCCATCTGCTTCAGCCGAAGGCGGTCGGACTGATCGGCGTTCTCTTCCTTACCCTGACCGGCTCGGCGCCGATCACCGCGATGCTGCTCAATGTGCCGATCGTGGTCGGCAACGGCAACGGCCTTGGCGCGCCGGCCGCCTTCCTCGTCGCCACCGTGATCCTCACCATCTTCTCGGTGGGCTATGCCGCGATGGCGCGGAAAGTCACCGCGACTGGCGGGTTCTATTCCTTCATCAGCCACGGCATCGGGCAGGAGCTCGGCATGGCGATGGGCTTCGCCGCCGTGCTCGCCTATTCGGTGTTCGAGCCCTCGCTCACCGGCGGCTTCGCCT
Source organism: Acetobacteraceae bacterium (assembly GCA_035509315.1). Classification (GTDB taxonomy): domain Bacteria; phylum Pseudomonadota; class Alphaproteobacteria; order Acetobacterales; family Acetobacteraceae; genus JAKAWQ01. The sequence continues at coordinate 36,605 of DATJLS010000039.1, forward strand.
ACTTCCTCAATCTCAAGATCAGCCAGCTCTTCGGCATCAATGTGCCCTGGCCGGTTCTGGCGCTCGCCATGGTCGCCGGCATCGCCATCCTCGCGCATTTCGACGTGAAACTCTCCTCTGCCGTGCTGGGCGTCGCGCTCGTCGCCGAAGTCATCTGCCTCATCGTCTTCGATCTCGGCGTCTTCGCCCATAGCGGCAATGGCGCGATCGTCCAGCTTTCCGCGCTCGACCCGACGCGCGCCTTCCAGGGATTTCCCAAGGTCGGAAAACTTACCGAAGGGCTCGCGGGAATCGGGCTCTTCTTCGCCTTCTGGTCCTGGGTCGGATTCGAGATGGCGCCCAACTATGCCGAGGAATCGCGCGATCCCAAGCGCATCGTTCCGCTCTCGCTCTATATCTCGGTGATCCTGCTCGGGGTGCTCTACACGCTCACCTGCTGGGCGGCGCAATCGGGCTTTCCGGATATCGGCAAGGCGATCAACGAGGCGCAGAACAATTCCGCGACCTTCTTCTTCGGCACCGCCACGCGCCTGATCGGGCCCTGGCTTGCCGCGCTGATGAGCTACCTGATCCTCACCGGCTCCTTCGCTTGCGGCATGGCGTTCCACAACACGGCCGCGCGCTATTTCTATTCGCTCGGGCGGGAGCGTCTGCTGCCCGCCGCTTTCGGCCGCACCCATCCGAAATACCGTACACCCTCGACATCCTCGCTCGCGCAGTCGGCGGTTTCCGCGGTGATCATCATCCTTTTCGCGATCTTCACCGGCACCAACAACCCGACCAACCAGGCCTATGGCGAGCTTTACGGGCTGATGGCCCTGCTCGGCACGATCCTCATCCTCGCTGCCCAGGCGATCGTCTCGCTTGCCATCATCCGCTATTTCCGCCGCGAGCATCCGGATGATCATCACTGGTGGCGCACGCTGATCGCGCCGGCGCTTGCCTTCGTCGCCCAGGCCTATGTGATCTATCTCTGCATCGACAATCTTGCCTTCGTCGGTGGCGGCTTCGCCTTCGCGAGCTGGATTCCCTGGATCGATCTCGGGGTGGTGATCTTCGGCATCCTTGCCGCACTGGCCATCAAGCGCTCCGACCCCGCGAAATTCTCCGAGATTGGGCGGCTGATCTATGAGGGCCTGCCAGGCGAACCGGAGACGACCGGAGAGGAAGCGCCGGGTTACGCTTTCGGCGGCCGCGCCGGCGATTAACCGCGAAGCGTCCGCCCCCCGTGCTCACCCCGATCGCCGGCCGATCGGTGATCGTGACCGGCGCGAGCCGCGGCATCGGCCGCGGCATCGCATCCCTTTTCGCCCGCCACGGCGGCTCGGTCCTCCTCGTCGCGCGTGACGGCGCAGCTGCGGAGGAGGCCGCCTCCGCCTTGCGCGAGGCAGGCGGCGCGGCGAGTGCCTGCGAAGCCGATGTGACGAAGGAAACCGCCATGGCGCGGATGGCGGAAATGGCCGTGGCGCGCCATGGCGGCATCGACATTCTCATCGCCAATGCCGGAATCTTTCCCTCCGCGCCACTCGCGGCGATGAGCGAGGCCGCGTTCGACGCGGTTATGGCAACCAACCTCAAGGGCACATTCCTTGCCGTGCGCGCGGTGCTCCCGGTGATGCGGAAGCAGAGAAAGGGCCGCATCGTCATCACGTCCTCGATCACCGGCCCGGTCACAGGCTATCCCGGGTGGTCGCATTACGGCGCGAGCAAGGCCGCGCAGCTCGGCTTCATGCGCACCGCCGCGATCGAGCTCGCCCCTGACGGCATCACGATCAATGCCGTTCTGCCCGGCAATATCGTGACTGAGGGGCTCGATGCGCTCGGCGCCGATTATCTTACCCGCATGGCCCGTGCGATCCCGCTTGGCCGCCTCGGCAGCGTGGCGGATGTGGCCAATGCCGCGCTCTTCCTTGCGAGCGACGAAGCCGGCTACATCACCGGCCAGACCCTGATCGTGGATGGCGGCCAGACCCTCCCCGAATCGCTCGACGCGCTGAGCACGCCCGAAACGTAACGGTCGCATTTCTCCATGGCGCTCACCCCTTGACGGCGCCGCCCATCGAGAAGCCGCCGCTGAACGGCCGCGACATCAGAATATAAAGAATGACGACCGGCAGCGAGTAGATGAGCGAAAATGCTGCGATGTCGCCGTAGCGGACATCGGAGTTGCCGATCAGCCCATAGATCTTGATTGGCCCGGTGATTTGGTTCTGATCGCTGATCAGCACGAGCGGCGGCAGGAAGGCACCCCAGGCATTGATGAAGCTGTAGATCAAAGCTGCGAAGATGCTTGGAAGCGCAACCGGGACAGTGACATAGAGAATGATCTGGAGGATGCTCGCCTGTTCCATCCGCGCCGCTTCCTCGAGCTCCTTCGGGACCGCGTCCATCCCGGTCTTGATCAACCACAGTGCGAAGGGAAGGCTGCATACGCCGAGAAAGACGCCTGTCGCCCAGAGATTGAGCAGGTTGAACTGCGCATAGACCTGGAAGACCGGCACGATCATGATCGCGAGCGGAATCCCGGTCAGGAACAGGATCGTGACCATCAGTCCATCCGCGAGCGGCACGCGGCGCCGTGACAGGGCATAGCCGCCGAGGATGGCGGCGATGGTCGAAACCGCCGAGGCGACGAGAGACAGAAGGAGCGTATTGACGAGCGAGACGAGGAAGTCTCCGCGTGTCACCTCGCGGAAATGAGCGAGCGTGAAGTGGGGCCATGATAGGGCCCAGCTCGCATTGACGTCCACAGAAGCGAAGAAAATCCAGAGCAGCGGCGCCAGGAACAGGATGCCGAGCAGAGCGAGCAGACCGTTGACGATGAGGCTCTCCCGGCGCGCGGATGCCGAGCGCGTCTCCTCCGGCACGACATCCGCCATTGGCTGCGCGGTGCTCGAGGGCGAATAGGCGGCGATGCTTTGCGTCATGCGGCGGCCATCCTCGTGCTGCGGGATACCCGGACATAGAGATAGGCGAAGATCGTGGCGATGATTACGACCACGTCGCCGAGGAGCGCGCCGTAGCCGAGTTTTCCGAATACGAGAGCCTGTTGATAAGAATAGATTGGCAGGATGTTGGTCGCGTTGCCGGGACCGCCTCCCGTCATGATGTAGATCAGGGAGAAGTTCGCAAGGCTGAGAAGTGTGACCAGAAGGATGTTGGTCACGATGGTCGGCTGGATGATCGGGATCGTCAGCGAGCAGAACACGCGCCAGCGGGATGCCCCCTCCATCCGCCCTGCCTCCAGAACCTCCGTCGGCACGCTGCGCAGCCCGGCCGACAGCACGAGCATGGAAAAACCGGCCGTTGCCCATATATTGGCAAGGCAGACAACGAACATCGGAAACGTATTGAGCACGTCGAGTTGCGAGCCGCCGATCAGGCTCAGCGTGCCGCCCGTCGTGCTGAAAGCGTACCAGATCAGCGCCGCCGTGAGCGGCGGCAGCATCCAGGCAACGACGACAATCGCGCCCACCACCGCCCGCAGCCAGGCCACCGCGTGCTGGATCAGAACGGCCAGCGCCATGCCGACCACCGTCACGCCGACGATGGCCGAGGCGGCAACGAAGATCGCCGTCAGCTTCAACGACTCCCAAAAGAGGGAGTCGCGCATGAGCCGGTGGATATTGATCATGCCGGTGAAGTGGAAATTCCGCGCTGTCGGGCCCATCAGAGCAATGTTGGTGAGCCCGAGATAGAAGGCATAAAGTACGGGCCCCACGAAGAGGGCGAGCAGAAGGATCACTGTCGGCAGCAGAAGAAGGAAGGCAACGCCGTCCGGCTTTTCCGTAGCGTCCCCTCCCATCTCCCGCCTCCTCTACACCGGCATTTTTGATACATCGCGCGAAGATTGCGTACGCTCTCCGCTCACTTCAACACCTCCGTCTGCGACGGATCGAGCTGGTTCTTGACATAGTCAGAAAGGATGCCAATGGCTTGGTCAACCGTCGTGTTGGGATGCTGAGCGAGGGCTCCTGTCGCCTCCTGCGCGCCCCGCGACCAGACGAGGTAGTCGCCGCTCGGCGGCTCGATGACGCCATCGGGGAGAACCACCGCCGAAAGCTCATTGTAGGGCGCAGCAAAGTTGAGGAAGGACGGGTCCTTCACATAGTCGGTATCTGCGGGCACGAACCCGGCCCAGTTGGCGGCGTTGATCTGGTTCTCCTTGTTCATCATGAAGTCGAGGAGCTCAAAGGCGAGATCCGGATGCTTGGTCGTTGCCGAGATGGCCAGATCCCAGCCGCCGATCGTCGTCGAAATGTTCGGCGCCTTGCCGTTCACCGTCGGCACCGGCACGACGGCGGCGACCTGCGAGGCCTGCGGCCAATAGGGCGTGCTGACCAGCTTTGACCAGTTGCCGCCGTAGAAGTTGGAACCGAACGTGATCGCGATCTGGTTTTTCGGGATCATGAAGACAGGAGCCGTGACGCCGGACGTCGAGAAGAGATCGCTGAGCTTCGCGCCCAGACCCTCGCTGAAGACCGAATGATAGAAGCTGAAGACCTCGCGCAGGCCGGGGCTGTCCACCACCCATTTTTGCGTCTTCTCATCGAAGATCATCGGCGTGGACGAGCCTGCGAGCATGGTATCGACGCCCATGAGCACGGTGTTGTCGCCCGAGCCGGTGCCGGCGAGAATCCAGATGGGAACAACGCCGGGCAGCTTGGCCTTGATCACGCGCCCGGCCGCCAGGATATCGTTCCAGGAGGTCGGCTTCCATGGTACCGGCAGGCCCGCTTTCTTGAACAGCTCGACGTTATAGTAGAGCATTGAATCGTTTTCGCCGGTGTTCACCGAGTAGGTCTTGCCCTGCCAGGCCCCTTCGCCCTGGATCACGGGCGGGAATTTTTTCCACCAATCCGTCTTCACAAGATATTTGTCGAGCGGCAGCAGATAGCCGGAGGACGCGAAGCGATCGACAGTCGGCGTCGCCATCTGGGCGATGTCCGGCGCGGTTGTGGGCGAGCGGTAGAGCAGGCTCAGCTTATTGACGATGTCGTCATAGCCACCCTGGATCTGCACGAGCTGCACCGTGACGTCCGGGTGCATCTTTTCGAATTCCGCCTTGATGCCACCCCACCATTTCTTCGTCAGGTCCTCGTTGTCGAAGACGTAGGTCTCGCTGTAGGCACACGAGATCACTGTCTTGTCCGCGGCTCGCGCCGGGCGAGATGTGCCGCTGATCACTGTCATCACCCCCACGGCAAGCGCGATGGCATAGAGAGGTCTGCGACGATGCTTACCCATGATGTGTTACCTCCAATCTGTCGTTGCGCTGAAAATCGCCGACGTTCCAGCCGGATCGGTCTATCAGCGCTTCGCCCGATTCCGGGTCGAACGCGTAGAGATGGTTGGCGTCGAATGCGAGGCTCACAGTCTCGCCTGCCCGCAGGCGGAAGCGGCCCGGAGCACGGCAGATCAGGCTCTGCGAGCCGCAATCGATCGTCAGGAAGATCTCGGCGCCCATCGGTTCGACGACATCGATACGGCCGGAGATCATCGCCTCCGAGGGGCCCGTTGTGATCGCGACATCGGTTGCGCGGATGCCCAGGGAAATTGGCAGCGGCAGAGGTTGCGGCCTGCGCAACGCAACCCATGCCGGAAGTGGAATGGTTTTCCCGAGGCAGGTGACGCTGAGACCGTCGCCGTCCGCCGAGAGGGTTCCCGGCAGTATGTTCATCGGCGGCGAGCCGATGAAGGTTGCGACGGCGCGGTTGTCGGGGTCGTCGAAGACATGCTGGGGCGTGCCGACCTGCTGCAATCGGCCATGGAACATGACGGCGATCTTGTCCGCCATCGTCATCGCTTCCACCTGGTCGTGCGTGACATAGACGGTGGTGATGGGAAATTGCCGATGCAGTCGCACGAGCTCGGCCCGCACCTGGCCGCGCAGCGCGGCGTCCAGGTTGGAAAGCGGCTCGTCCAGCAAAAAGAGCTTCGGCCGCCGCAGCATTGCCCGGCCGAGCGCGACACGCTGGCGCTGGCCGCCGGAGAGCTGGTTCGGGCGGCGATCCAGCAGCGCCTCCAGCCCGAGCACGTTCACGACTTCGCGGAGCGCTCTCTCCGTCGCCGCCTTGTCCTCGCGGCGGATGCGCGGGCCGAAGGTGAGGTTTCGCCGCACGGTCATGTGCGGGTAGAGGGCGTAGCTCTGGAACACCATGGCGATGTCGCGCTTGCCGGCCGGCACGTCGTTGACGACGGCTTCATCGATCTTGATGAGCCCCGAGCTTGGGCGTTCCAGCCCCGCCAGCATCCGCAATGATGTCGTCTTGCCGCAGCCGGAAGGACCGAGCAGGACAACGAATTCTCCATCCGCGATTTTGAGGTTCAGGTCCGACACGGCGACGTGCGGACCAAAGCGTCGCCAGACTTGCTCAATCGCAACGGCCGCCATCGCGTGCCCCGTCAGATGAGAGGAAGCGGGAGGAATGATATGCCGGGCGGACATCGGCGAGACGCCCGCGACATCCTGTTTGCTTGCTCTGCCCGATTGATCTCATCAACCTTCCCAGACGTGGAACGCGCTGCGACTTGCCTGTCGTTCCCTGGCGAAGGCGTATGAGACCGCCTTTTCCGCGCAGCCCGAAGGCGAGCGCGGCTTCGCCGCAGCGACAAAATCAAGCCGCGTGCATTGTTCGCGCGCATTCCGGAAGACGTGTTCCCCTACGGTACGCTAGTGACGCGGGATCGCCCGATACAGAGCCAGTTGTTGCGAAAATGAAGGGACCAGTTGAGGCGCCGGCGCCCGAACCTTCCGACGCGCGGGAGCGGCGCGGGCAGACACGGCGTTCCTCATCAGAGCGCGCATGGCGGGTTGGAGCATGATGGTTTCTCCGCATCGCGCTCTAGCCGGCAATCGTTTCCAGAAGATCGCGCAAAGTCCTGAGGCCGAGATGCATCTCGGCCTCGCGCAGGGCGGCGAAGCCGAGAATGAGCCCCTGGCGCGGTCGGCCGTGATGATAGAACTCGGAAAGCGGCGTCAGAACGATCGATTGGCGCCGCGCTTCCTGCGCGAGGAGCCGGTCCTCGACGGGCCGGCGCAGCCACCAGCTCGTCTGCATCCCGGCATAGCCCTCGATGGGCTCCAGCCAGCGGGCGAGATAGCTTTGGCAGAGATCGCAAAATATTCGCCGCCGTTCGGCATAAAGAAGGCGCATGCGCCGGAGATGGCGGGCGAAGTGTCCGTCATCCATGAACGCCGCCAGCGTTCCCTGCAATACGAGAGGAGCATAGGCGCCGGCATAGAAGACGGCGCTCTCCACGCGCTCGGCCAGCGCGCGTGGCAGCACGACAAAGCCGATGCGGAGTGCCGGAAACACCGCTTTCGCGAAAGTCCCGAGATAGATGGTGCGGCCGGCTGCGTCCAAGCCCTGGATGGCCGGCAGCACGGGGCCGGTGAAATGGTACTCGGCATCGAAATCGTCTTCGATGATCCATGCACCGCTCCGCCGCGCCACCTCCGCAAGCTGCCGCCGATGCCCAACCGTCATGGTGACACCGAGGGGGGCATGGCAGGAGGGCGTGAGATAGATGAGGCGCGGCGGCGCCCCGGCAACGCGATCCACATGCCACCCCTCTTCGTCCACCGGCAGCGCGACGACGGAGGCGCCGGCGGCGGCGAAGGCATTGTGGGCGCCCGGATAGCCCGGCTCTTCCATCCACGCCGTGTCACCCGGATCGAGCAGCAACCGTGCCAGCAGATCGAGCGCGGCCTGGGCCCCGGTGGTCACGATCACCTGCTCCGGCTCGCACCGCACGCCGCGGGACGTCGCGAGGTTGCGGGCGATCGCCGCGCGCAGCGGAGGGTGGCCCGAGATCGAATGATACCCAAAATAATGCTGCGTCGTCGCCTGAAGCTGGCGCGAAAGGAGCTTGCGCCATGTCTTGAACGGAAACTGGCGGAGATCCGGTGTGCCGGGATGGAAGGCAACCTGGCCAGGGATGGCTGTGTGGACGATCTGGCCGGCCATCAAAGTCCCGCGACGGGACAGCAAATCCGCCGTGCCGAAGTGGGGCTCCATCTGAGAGGCACTCTCCGGCGGCGTGCTGAGCGAGGCCAGGATCTGGCAGCGGCTTCCGTGACGGGCAACCACCAGCCCATCGCTTTCAAGCTGGGCATAGGCGGCAACCACAGTGTTGCGGGAGATGCCGAGATTTTCCGCAAGCTGCCTTGTCGCGGGCAGCCTTGTCTCCGGGGTCAGGATACGGTGCGCGATGAGGTCCCGGATATAGTCGTAAAGCTGACGATGCAGCGGCGTTGCCGCCGAGCGATCGAGCACCGAGCCGTCGAACAGCAGGTCTCCCATCCAGGAAGTGGTCCCTTCGCTTTCGGCCCAACTGGACCTGGATCGAGTATTCACCACGTCGTTAACATTACTCAACCAATTTCACGATCCTTCCCACGGAATGCGCGCGAGAACGTACACCGTTCCCTCGCCCTCCTGCAGTGTGTCCGCCCGGCACGGCTGGCACGAGCAGGCATCGGTGGCAGCCGCCTGGCTGCGGGGATGAAGTCTTCGGCTTGCGGCGCATCCAAATTGCGAGAACCGGCCCATGAACTCCCCGATGAACTCCCCCATGAACTCCATTGACCAGATTGCCCGCCCGAACGCGCCCGCGTTGCTGAGCGAGGCGTTTGCGCATTGCATCTTCCCGCTGACGAATATGGCGGAGCTCGCCCAGGACGGGCCGACCATCTTCGCGGAGGGATCGGGCGCCACGCTGAGCGATGTCAACGGCAAGCTCTATCTCGACATGATGGGCTCCATCTCGCGCGCCAATTCTCTCGGCTACGGCAATGACGAGGTCGCGCGTGCCATGTACGAGCAGGCACGGCGCGCGCACTATGTCGGCACCGGAAGCGCGCTCAGCGAGCCCATGATCAAGCTCGCCTCCAAGGTGGCGTCGCTGGCGCCCGGGCAGCTCTCGAAGATGATGTTTGTGAGCGGCGGCTCGGAAGCGGTGGAGACCGCGCTCAAAATTGCCAAGCAATATCAGCAGCAAAGCGGCAACAAGCCGCGCGCCTACAAGACGATCTCGCGCTGGAACGCCTATCACGGAGCGACGATGGGCGCGCTTTCGGTGACCGATTGGCTCGGCGTGCGCGAGGTCTTCGATCCCCGCGTGCCGGGTCACAGCTTCGTTGCCAATCCCTCCCGTTACCGCAACCCCTATGGCATGGAAGACGATGAGGCGTATGCGGAGCTCTGCGCCAAGCATCTCGAGCGGCAGATCCAGTTCGAGGGGCCGGACCTGGTGGCAGCCTTCATCGGCGAGCCGATCATGCAGGCGAACGGCGTGCAGATCCCGCCCAAGAGCTACTGGCAGCGGGTGCGGGAGATCTGCACCAAATATGGCGTCATGATGATCGTCGATGAGGTCATCTGCGGATTCGGGCGTGCCGGCTACTGGTTCGTGTCGGAGTATTTCGGCATCGAGCCGGATATCATGACGATGGCGAAAGCGATCACGGCGGGCTACGCCCCCATGGGCGCGGTGATCACGCGCAACGAGATCGCGGACGCGATTCCGCTCTTCCGCCATGTCCACACCTTCAGCGGCCATGCCGTCGCCTGCGCCGCGGCCAATGCGGTGATCGCCATCAAGGAGCGCGAAGGGTTGATCCCTCGCGCGCGGGAGAACGGCGAATATTTCCTGGCCGCGCTCAAGGATGCGGTCGGCAAGCATCCGATCGTGGGCGACGTGCGGGGTCTTGGCCATTGGCACGCGGTGGACTTCACGGCGGACAAGAAGACGCGCGCGCCCTTCACTGACGACACGGTGAGGGCGGTGGTGCGGCGGATGCGCGAGCTTGGGGTCCTTGCGGGCGCCATGGGCACCGCGATGGAGATGGCGCCGCCGCTCATCGTGACCCGTGACGAGCTTGATCGCGCCGTTGCCGTCACCGCCCAGGCCATCGAGGAAACCGCCCGCAGCCGCGGATTGGGCTGAGCCGCCGAAGCCGGATCGGTTCGCTTCTGCTCATCTGTCCCGCTCTCGCTGGCGGCCAGCAAACGGCGGGCCCGGGAACAATCGCCCTGGCCGGTGCTGGAGGGGCATGCGCTCGCATGAGCTCACGCCGGCCGATCGGCGGCCAATCGGCGGATTGGCTTCGCGGACATCGTCACATGATCAACCGATTCCGGCGGATCGCGATCCGCTCCAACCCATCGCGCCCAGCACTTCCCCCAGGGGGGATTCGATCGCCGTCAACGATGGAGAGGCGGAGGATCGGCACCGCGTAGCCATGCGATCGAGCCTCGTCTGACGCGGGTTTCCGCAAGGCGCCACCGGGGCAGCGATGTCCGGGTTCGCCGTCACCGGTCAATGTCCCGGCAATCGCTGTTTGCCATCAAGTGTCCAGAGTTCCGTGTTTTGTCTTCGCCCGCCGTCCGCAAGCCGTGCTGCCAGGCAAGAGTCGCGAAGCAGACCGTGGACGCAAGCTGCGCTCGCGCGGTGGTCCGCAGCCTTATTGAGGACATTGATGACCTGGCGTCGTGCGGGCTTTCCCAGCTCTCCTGGTCGGATGGAACGCGTTTCCACGCGGATCGCCTTCTTCATCTCGGGATTCGGCACCGCCGCCTGGGCTCCGCTCGTGCCCTTCGCAAAGGCGCGGGTCGGCCTTGGGGACGCCACCCTGGGCCTCGTGCTTCTCTGCCTCGGCGCGGGTTCGATCATGGCGATGCCGCTCTCCGGCATGGCGGCCGGCCGCTTCGGATGTCGGGCCGTGCTCCTCGCGGCGACGGGCCTGATGTGTCTCACCTTGCCGCTGCTCACGATCGTCGGCAGCGTTTATCTCTTATCCGCAACATTGTTCCTGTTCGGCGCGAGCGCGGGCTCCATGGATTGCGCGATGAATATTCAGGCCATCATTGTCGAGCGGGCATCCGGCCGCCCCATGATGTCCGGCTTCCACGCGCTCTTTTCCATCGGCGGCATCGTGGGCGCGGCCACGGTCAGTGTCCTGCTTTCCCTTGGGGCAAGCCCTTTCCTGTCGGCCTTCGGCGTTGCGATCGGCATCGTGCTGGCCTTGTCGCGCGCGGAAGCTCATTTTCTTCGTTACGGGGCGGCGGGGAAGGGCCCGCTCTTCGCAATCCCGCGGGGGATTGTGCTCTTCATCGGCATTCTCTGCTTCGTCGTGTTTCTGACGGAAGGATCGGCCCTCGACTGGAGCGCCGTTTTCCTCACATCCGTGCGCGGCGTGAAACCCGCTTATGCTGGCCTTGGCTATGTCGCCTTCGCATCGATGATGACGCTTGGCCGGCTGGGTGGAGACACGATCGCGCAACGGTTCGGGCGCGGAAAAATCGTGGTCGTGGGCGGGCTCGTCGGGGCCGGCGGCCTGGCGTTCATTGCCTTGGTGCCGGACTGGACGATCGGGTTCCTGGGATATGCCCTGGTTGGCGCCGGTTGCGCCAATCTCGTGCCGATCCTCATCACTGCGTCGGGCCGTCAGAAGGATATGCCGGAACATGTCGCCGTGCCCGCGGTAAGCACGCTTGGGTATGCGGGCATACTCGCTGGCCCGGCGGCAATCGGTTTCCTGGCCCATGCAGAGAGTCTCTCCACGGCATTTCTGATCATCGCGTTCCTGCTGCTCGGCGTCGCCATGAGTGGCTTTGTCTTGCGCACGCGCGTCATGTAATGGCGCAAGAGCGACATGGCCGCAGTTCACTGCGGCAGGCGGCAGAGTGTGATGACCTGAAATCATCGAGGTCTAAAGCAGGATGCGTTCGCTCCCGCTCGCGTATCCCGCTCCAGCCATTTGTTTTCTCGCGTGATTCAGACCCGCGGTGATTCCACCCTCGGCCATCACGTTCCAGGCGCGAGTCTCGATTGCGCGTGGTGGGGCAAGCCGCGGTCCGGCAATGAATAGAGTCCTGGTCTCGAACGCGCCGCGCTCAGGCCATCCGGGCGAGCTCTGTCCGGTCGATCTTGCCGAGACCGTTGCGTGGAATCGAGGTGACCGCGATCAGCCGCTCCGGCATCTTGTAATCTGCGAGCCGCGCAGAAGCCCTGCGCAGGATATCCTCCAGCCGGTCTGCGTCCACACCCTCCGCCAGCTGAACGAAGCCGACCACTCTTTGCCCGAGAACGGGGTCCGGCACCCCCACCACCCCCGCATCGCGAACATCGGGGTGATCGGCCAGGATCTGCTCCACCTCGACCGGCGAGATGTTCGATCCCCCGCGCACGATCAGGTCCTTCGCCCGCGCCACGAACCAGAAATTCCCGTCCTCGTCCTCGCGCATGAGATCGCCGGTCCGGTACCAGCCATCCGGAAATCTTTCCAATTTTCCTGGCCCGTTCCAGTAGCCGAGCGCGATATGCGGGCCGCGCAGCATCATCTCTCCGCTCTCGCCCCGCGGAACGGGCCGGTCCTCCGCATCCACCAGCCGGATCTCGACACCGGCGAGCGGGCGGCTCACCGGCCCAGGCTGGAGCCCATAGGTGAAGGAGCTTCCTCCTTCCGTCGATGCCCAGAACGTGCGGAGAGGCAGGCCGAAATGATAAGGAAAAACCTCTTGCAGGCTTGAAGGGCAAACATCGCCCCCCGTCAGGCAGATGCGCAGGGGGCTCACATCGCGTGGACGACGGCGCTGGCACTCCATGAGATGCGCGAACCCCGTCGGTGTGGAGATGACATGCGTGCAGCGATGGGTCTCGACCGCGTCGAGAATCCCATCCGGGTCATTGGCGTCCAGCATGACGAGCGAGGCGCCCGCCAGCAGGTCGGACAGGAGAAACGTTATGCCCGAGCCGTGAACCATCGGCAGGAAGAAGGCATTGATGTCCCCTTCTTGGATCTCCCCGTTCACGAACATTGTCGCCTTGCAGATCATGGTTGCATGGCTGTGCGTCACGAGTTTCGGCTTCCCCGTGGTGCCGGAGGTCGAAAGGAGAAGAGCGAGCGCATTCGGGTCCGGCTCTTCGAAGACCATCCCGGCGGGATCCCGGTGCAATGCCGTCCAACTCTGCGCCATCCCGTCCTCGGGCTCGCCCACGACATAGCGCGAAGCCGCACCGAGCACAGCGGTCTCGATCGGCGCGACCAGCCGGTAAAGCTCGGCATGCCCGATATAGACACTCGGCAGAATCCGCCTGAGCATGTCATCAAGCTCCGCCGTCTTGAATCGCAGATTGAGCGGGGCCGCAATCGCGCCGATCCGAAAACAGGCGAAATAGGCAACCGCGATCTCCGGCCCGTTGCGAAGATGCAGCGCCACCCGATCGCCTATGCCCACACCCATGGCCTTGAGCCCTGCGGCAAGCCGGTCCACCTCTCTTGCCAGGCGGGCCCGTGTCCAGCGATCGCCGTCCTTGACGAAAGCCAGCCTCTCGGACGGCGATATCATATCGATCAAAGATCGAAATCGATTGATCCGGCGCGGCGAAACCGCGTCTCTTCGCGAGGCGAATTCTGACGTTCTAGCCATGGGCACGCCTCTCTTGCCTTTGCTCACGGTGAAGGGTCAGATCGACATGGCTTCCGGCGGACAAGCCGGGTGATCCCCAAAGCCCGAGGGAAAGCCATGAAATTGATCGAGAAGACAAGGCAAGAGGGTGACGAGATCGCTCACGCTCAACCATCCTGCTCTCGGTCGTTGTTTCATCGCCTGATTGACGCCTTCGATCGTTCCACCTTTGGCGATCGCGCTTTAGGAAAAAGGGGCTACAGCCCGATGTCGGACAAGACACGGAACGACTACGTTGGAAACACGGCGCGCGCGGCCGAATGCCGTGCTTAGAGACTGTTTGAGAATGGGCTGTGATGAGTCTGGTTCGTTCCAAGTTGGGGGTGCCGCAGGGGCCGGCCGGCGCGGCTTTCGAGAACCGGAGCGGAGCGGCCTTCGAGGGCCGTGAGCGCCGGAAGCGCAGAAAGACGCGTCGGACGACCACCGCAGTCGCATTCTCAAACAGTCTCTTAGAGCGAGATGCGTTCGCTCCCGCTCACCCATCCCGCTCTATCCATTTGTTTTCTCGCGTCATTCAGACTTCCGGCTTTCCCACCTCCGGTCATCACGCTTTAGGCCATCCGGGCGAGCTCTGCGCGGTCGATCTTGCCGAGGCTGTTGCGCGGAATCGTCGCGACCGGCAACAGCCGTTCCGGCATCTTGTAATCCGCGAGCCGGGTGGAGGCCGCGCGCAGGATATCCTCCAACCTCTCCACGCCGGCCCCTTTCTTCAGCTGCACGAACCCCACGATTCTCCGGCCGAAAACCGGGTCCGGCAGGCCCGCCACCCCGGCATCGCGAACATCCGGATGCTCGGCCAGCGCCTGCTCCACCTCAACCGGGGAGATGCTCGCCCCCGCGCGCAGGATCAGATCCCTCGCCCGCGCGACGAACCAGAGATTCCCGTCCTCGTCCTCGCGCATGATGTCGCCGGTCCGATACCAGCCATCCGTGAAGCCGCCCCACTCTCCCGGTCCGCTCCAATAGCCGAGGGCGATATGCGAGCCGCGCAGCTTCATTTCCCCTGGCTCCCCGCGCGCCACTTGCTGGTCCTCCTCATCGACCAGCCGGATCTCGGCACCGGGGATCGGGCGACTTACCGCTCCCGCCTGCAACCCGTACGTGCAGGAGCCGACCGCCTCTGTCGCGCCCCAGAAGCTGCGGAGCGGCAGCCCGAAAAGGGAAGGGAAGGCCCGCTGCTGGCCGGGCAGGCATACGTCACCCACCGTTGCGCAGAAACGGAGCGAGCTCACATCGCGCCGGTCGATATGTTGACGCTCCATGATCCGCGCGAGGGGCATCGGCAAGGTGATGAAATAGGTGCAGCGATGGGTCTCGATGGCATTGAGGATGGCGGCCGGATCGTCGGCATCCAGCATGATGAGCGCGGCCCCCGCCCATTGGCTCGCAATGAAGCTGAACAGGCCCACGGCGTGCGTCATCGGCAGAAAGAAAGCGCAGAGATCTCCCTTCAGGATCGGGAAGTTCGCCATTCGCGCCGCCATGCAGGCGAGCGTCGCCTGGCTGTGCACGACGAGCTTGAGCTCTCCGCCGATGCCGGAGGTCGGGAGAAGAACGGCAGGCGCATCCGGATCCACCCGGCCCAGGATCTCGGGGGCAGGGTCGAGATGCAGCGAGGCCCAGCTCCGCGCCATTTTATCCTCGGGCTCTCCCAGCACATAGCGCGCGCCTGCGCCAAGCACCCCGGTCCCGATCGGCGCGACCCGCCGGTAAGGCTCGGCATCCCCGATATAGAGGCGCGGCCGCAGCCGCCGCAGCAGGGCGTCGAGCTCCGCCGTCTCGAATCTCAGACAGAGCGGCGCGGCAATGGCGCCGAGCCGGAAGCAGGCGAGATAGGCAAGCGCGATCTCCGGGCCATTGCGAAGATGCAGCGCCACCCGATCGCCGACGCCCACGCCCGCGGCGGCAAGCCCCGCGGCAAGCCGGTCCGCCTCCGCCACCAGGCGCGCCCCGGACCAGCGCTCTCCATCCTTGACGAAAGCGAGCCTGCCGGAGGGCGCGAAAATATCCGCAAGCAAGCCGGGCATGCCGGTTTTCCGGCTTGCGCGAGCCCCGTCACCGGGTCGGACAAGGCCCAATATCACGCCCATATGCGTTTTCCTCCATCCCCCAAACTGACAAAAATGGAACGGAGGCGGCTACATCCCGATGTCAGGCGAGAAATAGATGGCTACAAAAGAAATATGAACGAAGCATTGGCATATTCGCCCCGTTTTCCCCGTTCCGCTCGCGCGCGGGAGCGGGATAAGATCGCTGGCGCTCCCCCATCCCGCTCTCGGTCTCTGTTCTTTCGCCTGATTCGGACAGGCCGTGATTCCACGTCCGGCTTTCCCTAGCCTGCCCGAAGCGCGAGAGTGGCGGAGATCGTTTCTGCTCCGGATCGGCAGGCCATGCCGCAGCGCCGTTTCCCCCGCTTCCTGGGCCGGCTGCTCCTCCTCGTCCTCACCGGATGGGCGCTGGCGATCATCTTGCCCGAGCTTTACCGGGTGGCGGAGCCGCTCTCCGCCTTCGGCCTCTCCGCGGACAATGACGGGGTCATCTTCGACGTCATCACGCCCTTCCCGAGCGAACGCGCCTCACCGGCAGCCCGGGCCGGGCTCGTTCCGGGTGAGCAACTCGACCTCACGCGCATGCGCTGCATCGCGCCGATGAGCCCTGCCTGCGCCAGCCTCGTCCCGCTGCTCGGCGGCCTTGGCGGGCTGCAATATGCATGGCCCGGCCGGAACGTCAGGCTTGCCATCCTGCCTTCACCCGGCGCTCGCGCACGCACGGTCCTTCTTGCCGCGGCGCCCGCTCCGCTCGGATGGCCCGCACGGCTGGTGCTGCTCGCCGATACCATCGTCGGCGCCCTCTTCATCGCCGTCGCCTTCCATCTCGTCTGGACACGACCCAGCCGGATGACCTGGGGATTCTTCCTCTATGCCATCTGGTTCAATCCCGGGCAGACCTACGCCCTCTACGCTTTGCTCCAGCTCTCGCCGCCCGCCTTGCTCGCTGAGCAGTTCCTCGAGGCGCTGGCGCAGGGCGCCGCCTATGCCGGGCTCTTCGCCTTTGCTCTCCGCTTCCCGACCGCGGAACCCGATCCGTTCTGGCGCCGTCTCGAGCCGGCGCTGCCCTGGCTCGGCGCCGCCATCGCCATCGTGATGCTGATCTGCGCCGGCAATCTTTTCGGCTTCCGGACCGAGAGGCTCACCGATGCCGCCTTCCTCGGCGGCTATGTCCTCGATTTCGCTGTCATCCTCGTGCTGGCGCTGCGCCTGCGCGGCCTCAATCCGCAGGATGAGCAGCGCATGCGCTGGGCGATCGCCGGCTGCGCCATCGGCCTGCCCGCCTTCATCTTCGCCGAGATCAGCCAATCCTCGGGCCTCTTCTACGATCTCTGGGGTGCTCTGCCCTCGCAGGTCGCGGTCGGCCTTCTCTATCTCTTTCACGGCGTCATCGCCTATTTCGTCGGCACCGCGGTACGCCGCCGCCGCGTCGTGAGCGTCGCGATTCCGCTCCGCCGCGGCGCAATTCTCACGGCGTTCACGCTCGCCCTGGGCGTGCCGGTCCTCTATCTGCACGAGACGATCGCTTCCTATGGGGAAGCGCTGGATTTGCCGGGATGGGTATGGGCGCTCATTGCCGGGCCGATCACGCTGCTCGTCCTCACACGCACGCACGAGCTTTCGGTCGATCTTGCCGACCATGTCTTCAACCGGCGCTATCACCGCGCCCGGGAAGGCTTGCGCCGGGCCGGCGAGGCGGCCCTGCACGGCAAGGATTTCGCCGCGATCGACCGGCTGCTCGCCGAAGTCCCGGCGGAAGGGCTCAGGCTTTCCTCAGCCGCCGTTTTCCGCTGGATCGATGGCGCGCTCCATCGCACCGGCCCTTCGATCGGTTGGGCGGAGGACGGGCTTGCCACGCTCGACCGGAACAAGGACGCGTCGATTTTCGCGAGCCTCACCCGCGGCACGCCGCTTCCTCTGCCGCGCGGTCAGTGGCAGCGCCCGGGCCTGCCGGCGGATGATCAGGCACCCTGCCTCGCCGTGCCCGTTCGCGGCGGCGAGCCCGAAGGCATCGCCATTGCCCTTTTCGGCCCGCATCTTTCGGGCAGTGACATCAATGCCGATGAGCGCGCGCTGCTCGGAGAATTCGCCGCCCGCGCGGCGTTCGGCTACGAGCGGGCCGAAATCGAGCGCCTGCGAAGCGAGGTGAGCGCGCTCCGCGCCGCACTTGGAACGTGATGAGTGAAGGTGGACTTACCGAAGGTCTGAATCACGCGAGAGAACAATGACCGAGAGCGGGATGGATGAACGCGAGCGAACCTATTCCGCTCTAGCCTTCGCCGAGGAAGCCGGTGATCGCAGGGAAGAATCGCTCAGGCTCCTCAATCCAGGGGAAGTGCCCGGAGCGTTCGAAGATTTCGAGCCTCGAATCCGGAATTTTTGCGTGCAGATGTTCGGAGACGACCACCGGGCACACCCAGCAATGTCTGCCGACGATGATGAGAGTCTTGGCGCTGATATTGGCGAGCTCCAAAGTCTGATCCGCCGCCGGCGATCGATCGCGCTTCGCTTGCGCGTGAAACGCCCAGGCGGAAAACGGCCCTCCCATGTCGCTCTCGAAAATTGCGGCATTGGCCCCCGGATCGTGGAGATACAGGGGCAGAGTTTTCAGGAAATGCTGGCGGAACCCGGCATCATCCTCCGGCCTCGGTTTCCCGACATAAGGGACGGCCTGGCGGTAGCGAGGGTCGGTCGCTACCCGCTCGAGAAAGGCCTGGATCGATTTGCCCGTGTCAAATCCGATGAGCTGGCTGGAAGTCAGGATGAGTCTGCGCAGATTCGCCCCGTGCCGCGCCGCGTATGAGATGGCGATTGCCCCGCCGTTCGAATGGCCAAACAGGTCGATGTGCGACAGTCCGAGATATTGCCTCAGCAGGTCGATATCGTCCGCCATATTGGCGCTGCCCATCTGCGCCGCGTCCGCCGGCCGCGTGGAGGATCCGCTGCCACGTGTGGTGATGAAGACGATCTTGAAGCGCGGCAGCAATGGCGCCAATCCGCGTTGCAGATAACGGGAACCGATTCCCCAGCCAG
>DATJLS010000040.1:0-36571 GCA_035509315.1 Acetobacteraceae bacterium
GAGCGCAGCCGCGTCGGTCTCCTCGGCGATCACCGTCAGCAGCACATAGGCGCCGACCTTGCGGCCGAACTCCGCGGCCACCCCCTGGAGCTTCGCATTGAGGCGGCCGAGATCGGCGAGCGTGTCGTCCTGGCCGCCGAGAAAGCTGTAATCGGCGTGCTGCGCCGTGAAGCGGAGCCCGC
The DNA here is from genome assembly GCA_035509315.1 of Acetobacteraceae bacterium. Classification (GTDB taxonomy): domain Bacteria; phylum Pseudomonadota; class Alphaproteobacteria; order Acetobacterales; family Acetobacteraceae; genus JAKAWQ01. The sequence goes on from DATJLS010000040.1 coordinate 183, forward strand.
GCTCCGACTGCCCGGCGCAGATGATCGGCAGCTCCCGCGATGGCCGCGGCAGCGACTTGCAATCCTCCAGCTCGAAGAAGCGTCCCTTGTAGGAGGTGCGGCCGGTTGCCCAAAGCTTGCGCAGGACCTCGAGATACTCGGTCGCGTATTCGTAGCGGTATTTGAAATACTCGTCGCCTTGCCAGAGCCCCATCTGCTGGTACTCGAGCTTGTTCCAGCCGCTGACGATGTTGACGCCGAACCGCCCCCTGCTGATGTCGTCGATGGTGGTGGCCATCTTGGCGATGACAGCCGGGTGGATGGTCGGGATCGCCACCGACGCATAGAGCTGGATGCGCGTCGTGGCCGCGGCTAGGGCCGCCATCAGCGTGAAGGATTCCAGGGAATAATCCCAATGATTGGTGACGCCGCCGAAGCCGCGCCATTTCACCATCGAGAGCAGGAAATCGAAGCCTGCCGCCTCGGCGATCACCGCATTGAGCCGGTTGAGCTCCCAGCTCGGCATGTATTGTGGTGGCGCCGCGTCGGCCATGATGGCGCCGCCTTTGGCGTTCGGAAGAAAGATCCCGAGATCGAGCGCACGGACCATGATCGCCTCATCGAGCCGCTCGGATGCGGCCCGTTCCTACTGCCGGAGAACCGCCACCGGGATGATCAGGGATGGATCGACCTTGTAGGTCTCCAGAATCTGCTTCTCGGTGCCGTTCTCCTGCAGGATCTTCATGGCGTCGGCGATGGCCTTCAGCACGTCGTCGTTGCCCTTCTTCACGGCGACGCCGATCTTGAAGTCGCTGACGATCTTGAAGCCGCGCTCGAAGACGGCGGGATTGTCGAAGGCGAGCGTATCGACCAGCGCCAGGTCGCTCATCATGATGTCGGCGCGGTCGTTCTGGATGAGACGCGTGCCGGAGGGAATGTCCGGATAGGTCAGGATCGTGATCGGCGCCTTGCCGGCCGCTTGGCACTTGCCGCTCTGCTCGCGGAAGGCGGCTTCCTCGACCGTGCCTAGGCCCGCGGTCGCCGTGGTTCCGCAGGTGTCATCCATGCTCTTGATGTTCTTGGGATTGCCCTTCTTCACGAGGGCGCCGGTTCCAGCCTTCATGAAGACGATGAAATCCACCTGCTTGGCGCGCTCGGCCGTGTAGTAGAGGTACCACATGGCGTCGCTCTGGCCGGCGATGACGGCGGGCAGCAGGCCGGACCAGGCTCCGACCTTGAACTCGAAGTCGGCGCCGATGCATTTGAACACGGCTCGGATCAGATCGCCGTCCACACCGATGATCCGCTCGAAATTGCCGGGATCGCGCATGCTGTAGGGAGGGCTCTCGCCGTCCTCTCCCACCAGGATCTTCCGATTGGCCAGGCTCGGATACTTGGCGGCGAGCTTGTCCGGCTCGCATTTCGGCGCGCCCTCGGCAAACGCACCGCGGGCGTCCGCCAAGCCCGCGAGCAATCCCGCCACCAGGAATGTCGCGAGAAGAACCCTGGAATGCCGCATTGACCAGCCTCCTTTGTCCGACGTCGGCCCGGGCCGCAACCGAACGCGGTCGCACGACTTAGCCTCACTCCCGACGCAAATGGATTCGACTACCACGCAACTCACTTGCATGACGGAAACGCAATTAGCATGCCAGCGGACCCGAGGAAGCCGGATGGCACGCGCCGCCGCCTGCGGCACGGCCCGTCTCGGCAGCTCCCGATGGAGCCGCGCCTTGTCAGGATTTTCCTGCCGGATGAGCCGCCTGGATGCAGATACAGATGCCGGGGCTTCCAAGCCAAGCGCGCCCTCCGCCGCATCGGGTCCGCGATCGGCTCGACACGCGAGCGTCGCGTATTTTCGCCAGCGCGCTTGCATGATTTGTCTGCAAGCTGCTTGCCCCGCATGCATGCCAATGCTCATTCCGCGCCGTCCACGTGCTGAATCGCCCGCTTCGCGCGGATTTCCTTGTGGCACGCCGCTTGCAGAATCCCGTTCATCGGCAGACAGCCGACGCCACGCGTCGAGGAGTGCATGCTGATGATGATTCCGCAGATCGACATCTCCGCCTTCCTCTCCGGCGACGAGGCACGCCGGAAGGAAGTCGTCGAGCAATGGGGCAGCGCCTTCGAGACGATCGGCTTCGCCACCATCGTCGGCCATTCGGTGCCGGAGGCCTTGATAGAGGATCTCCATGCCGAGGCGCAGCGCTTCTTTGACCAGCCGCTGGAAGTGAAGCGCCGTTGCGTGCATCCGGCCGAAGTCGATACCCGAGGATTTGCCGAGCTCGGGACCGAGGCGCTGGCGGCGACGCTCAACGCCGACGCGCCGCCGACGCCACCCGATTATTGCGAGAAGCTGACGTTCAACTATATCGACTGGGAGCCCACGGGGCCGACCAACGACCTCGACAGCCAGGTCTTCCGTCCCAATCTCTGGCCCGAGGAGCCGCCACAGCTGCGCGCGCTCATCGAGAGCTACTTCGATCAGGTCACGGTGCTCGCCCGCACCCTCATGCGCATCGGCGCGCTGGCCCTCGATCTGCCGGAGGATTTCTTCGTTCCCTATTATGCGCGCATGACCACGCAGCTGGCCTTGGTCGACTATCCCGATCAGAACCCGCCGCCCCTGCCCGGTCAGGTCCGGTCCGGTGCCCATGTGGACTATCTCGGTTTCACCATACTGCGTCAGGACAACGCCCCCGGCGGGCTGCAGGTCCAGCTCCCCGACGGCGGCTGGATCGATGTCGCGCCGGTTCCGCACGCCTTCGTCATCAATGCGGGAGAGCTGCTCTCGCGTTGGACGAACGGGCGCTGGAAGTCCAACGTGCACCGCGTGGTGAACCCGCCGCTGAATCTCGAACGGTCGGCACGGCGCCTGTCGATCGCGCTCTTCACCGGTCCCAACCACGATTCCATGATCGAGTGTCTGCCGACCTGCCGATCCCAGGAGATGCCGCCAAAATACGCGCCGGTCCGCGCCTGGGATCATTTCATGGAGAAGGTTCGCGCCAGCAAGATCGCCGGTACGTATTGAGCACCGTGATCGAGCACTGACGCTGAAGGCGCAGGTCACGACATTGCCATCGTCGTGACCAGGGCGAGAAGCGCACGACGCTCCGGCTTTTTCTTGACCGGCCGAAGCGTGATGCGTCCGGCAGCATTCCGCTGGCTATCGTCCACGGTCACGATCCGGTAATCTCTTCCTTGCAAGATCCGGAACAAGAATTTCCAGCACGCTCGTCTCTCATGTCCGCTTTCACGCGCATTGTTGCGCTGACGATTGCCGCCGGTGCCCTGATCTTCGCGCGCACGCCGCTTTCGATGGCGGCCGACAACGCGCAGCCACCCCTTGCGCATCTGATCGCGCCGTCGGCCGGCACGCTCGTCATCACAGAGAACGCCAAGTTGGAGATCGCCGCCGGGCGACCGCTCGATCAGGAGAATCCCGCGGCCTTGGTCGCCTTCAACGCCGCGCAATGGCCGCAGGTGATCCTGCGCGCCGCCGCCCGGAGCTGGGACCTCTCCGGCGCCGAGATGCTGGCGGTGCCGGTCGAGAACCCGGAAGCGGAGCCGGTGGATCTCGTCATCCGCGTCGACCAGGATGCCGCCGGCGGCGACGGGCCGCCGTCCCGCGCCGGCGGCGCCCGCATCCTGCCGCACCAGAAGACGGCGGTGGTGCTGCCGCTGCAGACCCTCGACAGCATGAGCATGGGCATGGTGGCGGGACCGCTCCCCGTGCCGCCGGCGCTCGGCGAGCCGGCGACGGTGATCGCGGGCTCCCGAGGCAGCATCGACCGCCGCCGGGTGCGCGCGATCCGGCTGATCGTGCCGCATCCGGAGACGACGCGGACGCTCATCATCGGCGATCCCATGGCGATCGCCGGCGCGGAGCCCGGCCGCAACGCCTATGACGGCATCGTCGATGCCTACGGCCAATATGCGCTGGCGGAGTGGCCGGAGAAGGTCGCCTCGGCCGAGGACATCCGCGCCCGCGGCGGACAGGAGGCGCAGGAGCTCAAGACCTGGATCGCGGAGCTGCCGAAGACGGACCGCTTCGGCGGCCTCATCGACATGCCGCCCTTCACCGCCACCGGCTTCTTCCGCACCGAGCGGCGCGACGGGCGCTGGTGGCTGGTGACGCCGGAGGGGCACGGCTTCTTCTCGCTCGGCGTCGACGTGGTGCGCGCCGATGTGGGCGGCACCTACATCACCGGCCGCAGGTTCATGTTCGAGCAGCTGCCGGCGCCACAGGATCCGCTGGCGTCCCATTACGGCAGCGAGACACTGTCGGGAACGCGGCCGGGCCAGGCCGACCGTCGCTACGACAAGGGGCAGTATTTCGATTTCTACGCCGCCAACCTCGAGCGGAAATACGGCCGCGACTACAGCCGGGCGTGGCAGGACAGCGCCCTCGCGCGACTCAAGGGCTGGGGCTTCAACACCATCGGCAACTGGAGCGACCCGCATCTGGTGGCCCGCGACGCCATGCCCTTCACGGTTCCCGTGGAGCCCGCGGGCGAATTCGCGCATATGGGGAATGGCGTCTCCGACTGGTGGACGCCGATGCCCGACGTCTTCGATGTCAGATACGCCGCCGCGGTCGAGCGCGCGGTGACCGAGGCGACGCGGCGCTATCGCGACGATCCCTTCCTGGTGGGCTATTTCGTCGACAACGAGCTGCACTGGGCCTACGACAAGCCGACCGACGACAAGAAGCGCTACGGCCTCGCGATCGCGGCGCTTGCCCTCGGGCCGGAGAGCCCGGCGAAGCAGGCCTTCCTCCGCCTACTGAGCGAGCGCCACGGCGACCGCGCGCGGCTCGCGGCGGATTGGGGGATGCCGGAAGAGCGCGCGGAGAGCCTGCCTCGTGCCGGCTTCACGCTATCAGCCGAGGATCTGAGCCGGCCGGCGGTCGTCGCGGATCTCCGTGCCTTCAGCGAGCTCTTCACTGACACCTATTATCGGATGGTCGCCGAGGCGATCCGCCGCCATGACCCGCACCATCTCTATCTCGGCAGCCGCTTCCAATGGCGCACGCCCGAGGCGGTCGCCGCCTGTGCCAGATATTGCGACGTCGTCAGCTTCAACGTCTACGAGGAAAGCCTCGCCGGCGCGGAGTGGGCTTCATTCCACGATCTCGGCAAGCCCGCCCTCATCGGCGAGTTCCACTTCGGCTCCGCCGACCGCGGCCTCTTCTGGCCCGGCCTTTTCACAGTGACCGTGGAGCAGCAGCGCGGCGCCGCCTACGGTGCCTATCTGCAATCGGTGCTGCGCAACCCCGACTTCGTCGGCGCCCACTGGTTCATGTATGCGGACGAGCCCCTCACCGGCCGCACCCTCGATGGCGAGAACGGCCATGTGGGCTTCGTGTCGGTGGCGGATGTGCCGTATCGCGGCTTAGCGGAAGCGGCGCGGGCGGCGAATTTGGAGCTGTTGCAGGCGTTGCGGTGAGGTTGACGTACCGCCGCAGGAAATTCGACAGGGGTGATCGCTCCGTCGGGCGCGAATCAGCCGGGCCTTATCGGCACTACTTCAAAGTCGCCGCATCAATGCGAATACATTGACGACAAGCAGGATCGCGAATACCGAGATCAGCGCTGCTACGCCTTGCATGTCCGGCCCCCGTTCTGTTTCCCGCTTCCGCCCTGTCGAAGTACCGCGAAGCGAGCCGTCAACGTGAGGGGCAAAATTGGGGCTATGCTCAAAGACTTGTAGAATTCTCGCTAATTAGCCGCCGAACAAGCGGGCTTCGCATTCCCGAGTGTAGCGGCCCTAGCCCCCCTGACGAGCTCCGTACGCCACGAGATAATGGTCGTAGAAACCGAGATTCATCTTGATGATGGTGACGAGGCGCTCCCCCGACCACAGATCGCCGCGGGTGATAAGGCGCAGCTTGTCGTAATAGACAGCCAGATCGGGATCCGCGATGTGATTGACGCCGTCGCGCAGCGTCTGGTCATAGCCTGCCGGCACCGGCTTGAAGAGATGGCCCTGATGCCAGTCTTTCGCCGGCGAGATCGGCAATCTTGCCATCAGCGGATCGACCTGGCCATTCGTATCGTAGATGTGACACTCCCGCGGCGCGACATAGCCGAAATAACCGGTTGGCAGCGCCACGCCAACGCAGGGGCCGCCCCCCATGGCTGCCACGAAGTTGCGAGCCGCCTGCACGAAATCCCATTCCTTCAGCGGCCTGGGCATGTCGTAGAACCTCGAGGACAGGAGCAGGCCCGAATGCTGGTACCAGGACGCACGCTCATCCGCGATGCCGCGTTGCCCCCATTCCGATGTGGGGCTGAGCTCACGCGCCGTACCGTAGCTCTTTCCCGTCGTGAATGTCGGCTGATCGCCGAGACACCCCAGCAGGACCACCGCGGTAATCACCAACGCCGCAAGTCGGATCTCACTGACGATGCCAGACCTCAGCAGAGCGATCACGGCGGCGACGAATGCCACGCTGAAGAAGCGGCCGCTCATGAAGTCGCCGCCGATATAGAGCACCCACGCCAGATAGAAGACGATGCCCAGGGTAAATGCTCTCAACTTCAGGTCAGCGCTTTTCAGTCCCATGAAAATCGCGCTGAAGATAACCGTGAGCGTAATCGGGTCGCGGCTGACGGAATTCAGGTAGTAATCGGCTCCCGCGCGCAGGAACGCCGAAAGCGGGACGGTATTGAAGCGCTTCGCATAAGCGGCGTTCTGAAACGGAAAGCCGAAATAGAATAACGAAAAGCCATGCCACAGCGAGAGCGGCACCACGCAGAAGAGCAGGGCTTTGAGCTTCTCCGCACGCGGCAGCGGTGAGATCCAGACCGCGAGCCCAAGCGGAAAGACATAGTAGGCCAAAATATCCAACCGCGTGAGGCCGGCGAGGCCCGCCAGCAAGAACAGCATCCGGAGCGTCTGCCTAGAATTCAGGTCGCCGCAGAAATAGAGGTAGGCGAAGCTGGCGAGCACGAGATGGCTCAGCGGATTCTCGAAGCCCGCCGCCGAGAAATCCATGAAGCTGATCGACAGCAGGAAGGCGACATAGGCGAAAACGATCGCGACGGGATTCCCACGATACGGCCAGACGACGAGATTGACCGTCGCCACCGTAATGCCGATGGAAAGCAGGATGGACGTGTAATAGATGTTGCCGGTGAACGCGTAGACACCGGCATTGAGGAAAGTCCACAACATCGACGTGAAAGTCTGCACGCGCTCATCGATGTTGTACCTGAGACCGAAGCCATGAACGAAATTGTCGACCAGACGCCACGCCGCGAAAGCGTCATCGGCCTGCCAGGCGGTTCGAACCAGGAGAGCGACAAGAAGTCCCGTGCACAGCAGCATCAGCAGAGAGGTCTCGCTGACCGCGACGCCCCGGGGCTTCAGCCGCATCTCCTGCCAAGCGGTGAAACGTCGCCAGCGAGGAAAGGACACGGCCGACTGATTGTTGTCGCTCACTAAGCCCCCACTTCGTCGATGCATCGCCGGCTAATGCCGGTTCCCCGATCCGCACAACGCCCTTCGCGACAGCACCCGCCAACGGGCCGCTGTCGCAACCCGTGCCCATCAGAAATCAAATCGCAATCAGCAGAGTAGCCCGGGTCCTTCGCCCAGATCAACGCCACGGCGACGGGCGGCCGCGTTGCCCAGCGGTTGAGTCGACCGCGCCGTCCGAAACACCGTCGCCGATTGGTTTCTTCCACGATCGTCGCAGGCCGCCCCATTGACCGTATTACGTGGGATCATGCGCACCCGCGCATGAAGGCGGACCGCCACACCAGGAGTCCCGGCTCCGTCCCTTCCACGGCAAGAGCCGAATGAAAGCCCTCCGGTACCGGCAGCCGGCGAAACGTCCAGCACGTCGAGGGTCCACTCTTACCGGCGACCATCGCTATCCCAGTTCCTTCCTCGCCGGGATCAGCCTGCAGCTCGACAGTGCTCATGACACCGGAAATTCCAGTGCCGATCGCCTTCAATACGGCTTCTTTGGCCGTCCAGGCATCCAGAAGCGCGGCGTTCTGGTCCCTCCCCGGCAACGCCTTGAAGCGGGCAAGCTCAGTCGCGCTGAAAATGCGGGCGGCGAACCGCTCCCGCTCCGCCAGTGGCCGCATGGCCTCAATATCGATGCCGATCCGGCCGGACCGCACCAACGCGAAGCCCGCGAGCCCCTCGGTGTGGGTCAGGCTGAACCCGGGAGTCAGGCCATCCGAGTCGGTCAGAGAGGGCTTGCCGTGCTCGCTGTACCGAAAATGGAGTTCCCGCGGAAGAACCCCGAGGGCTGCGGCCAGCACCGAGCGCATGAGCATGCGACCAACGACGAATCGCCAGGCGGCGCTAGGGGCGGTGAAGCGATCCGCGCGCTCCTGCTCGTCTTCGGGAAGCAAGCGCCGCAACGACGCAACGTCGCCCGGAGGCGGCCCCAATGCAAGCAGGACAACTTGCGCCGCCCCGGCCTCGAAACGATCGCGAATGGCGGCCACCGGCCAACCCGCCGTTGACGCTTCCTCGCGATCCCAGGGCGGACGCAGGACCGAGGTCAGACACAGTGCCCAGCCGTGCTCACGATCAACGGTCATGGCGGTTTCCTCTGCCGGCGCAGCGTACATCATAGTGAGTCTTATGTTTATCCATCGGCGCGACAGCGGCCGCTTGCGGGGAATTGCATTGTGCCTTCGGGTGTTATGCTATCTTGTCCGATCTTGAGCCAGCCGAGCTGGGTACAGAGGGGCCCCTGACCTGTCGTGACCGAATCGCAGATCATATCGGGTGGCGTCCGATATCGGTCCAGCCACGGGCTGCGGCACATCGCGCGATGGGTCCTGCGGGTCCTGAGACCCGCAGGAGGCAGCTATGAGGTGTGGATCCAACGATACGACACGCTGAGCGGAGCGGATGTCGCCGCGATTCGCGAGCACATCGCCTCCCTTTCTCACCGCCCCCGGATTTCACTGCTGCTCCCCGTCGGCAATGCCAGTGCCCCGGCAGCCCTGGAGACAATCGGGTCAGTAGCCGCGCAGCTCTATCCGGACTGGGAGCTTTGCGTCGCCGTGACAGATCCCGCGACGGCGCTGGAGCTGCGGAAGCGGTCGCTTGGCGACGAGCGACTCAAGATCGCAATGCTGCCGCCGGCACACGATGGCCTGACGGCGGAGGGGTTCGCCCTGGACGCGGCGACCGGCGAGTTTGTCGCGCTCCTGTCCGCCGGCGACAAGCTGCCAATCCACGGGCTCTATTTGGTGGCGGTCGAGCTCAACGCTCATTCCCGCGCCGATCTTGTCTACAGCGACGAGGACCGGATCAATGCCCGGGGGCAGCGCAGCGACCCGCACTTCAAGCCCGATTGGAATCCGAGCCTGCTGCAATGCCGCGACGGGATCGGCGGCCTCAGCGTCTATCGACTGGAATCCGTACGCGCCGTCGGCGGCTTTCGTCGCGAATTCACCGGCGTCGCGAACTACGACCTCGCGCTTCGGGTTAGCGCGCGGTCGGCCCCCGAGCTCATTCGCCACGTTCCCCACATCCTCTATCATCGTCGGACGATGCCGCACATCTCGGCCGCCGCAGGGGAGAGCGACGAGAATGAACCGGCCCGACGAGCCTTCGCAGACCACTTGACCGCGCGCGGCGAAACCGGAACGGTCGTCCCGACCGCACTGCCGGGCTGCCATAGAGTCGTGTGGCCGCTTCCGGAGCCACTGCCGCAGGTCTCGCTGATCGTACCGACGCGCGATCGGGTGCACCTTCTGCGCGCTTGCGTCGACGGCCTCTTGCACGGAACGAGATATCCGGCCCTCGATCTCATCATCGTCGACAATGAGAGCCGCGCGCCCGAAACGCTCGACTACCTCAGAAGCCTCGACGCGGACCCGCGCATACGCGTTCTCCGAATCGATGGGCCCTTCAACTTCTCCGCCCTCAACAATCGAGCGGCCGAGCTCGCCCGAGGCGACATCATCGGCTTCATCAACAACGATATCACCGTCATCGAGCCCGGCTGGCTCGATGAGATGGTGAGCGAGCTGTCACGCCCCGGGGCCAGGGTGGGAGCAGTGGGCGCCAAGCTCTACTATGCCGATGACACCATTCAGCACGCCGGCCTGATCCTTGGCCTTTTCGGCATTGCCGGGCACGGGCACCGGCATCTGCCGCGCTCTGCGTCGGGCTACTGCGAGCAGCTCGGCCTCGTTCGTGAAGTCTCTGCTGTCACTGCCGCCTGCATGCTCGTATACAGGCGGCTATTCCAGGAAGTCGGCGGTTTTGATGCAGACAATCTGGCTGTCGCCTTCAATGACGTGGATCTCTGCCTGAAGCTGCGAGAAGCGGGCTATCGCATCATTTGGACGCCCTATGCGGAACTCTACCATCTTGAGTCCGCTTCGCGCGGCTCGGACGCGGCTCGGAAAAACCGCGCGCGCGTGGGCCGAGAGCTGGCATATATGAGAAAGCGCTGGGGGAACATGCTGCTGCGGGATCCTTTCTACAACCCAAACTTGACGCTGCAGGACGAGAGCTTCGACCTTGCCTTCCCGCCGCGGCCAGCGCGGCCCTGGCGCGCGCACTAGCGATCCCCGCGCATGTCTCGCTGCGGACACGGGCGGCCGAAACGGCGCTCCCCGTCGCCCCATGTCCCCGGCGCCGCTGGCCGCGCCGGCCTTGGTGCAACATGCTCCTGAGCGTCTCGCGAGGACGGCAGTCGTCACGCGCGTTCGCGCTGCTCGCGCTGGTCACTTTCCTGGTCCCATCGATCGTCGAATTCGTACCGTGGCGGGTGCAGGGCCCGTGGTTTCCACGGGATTTCACCGTCGCAAATCTCGGCGATCTGAACGTGGACCTGTCCTTCATGATCGCCCTGCCGGCGCTGCTGAGGGAGCATGTGCAATACGGGCCGGAGGCGGTCTTCACCTATGGTCCTCTCGGCTTCCTGATGTACGGGCTGTCTCCGTCGTCGTTCTTTTATCCCGTCCTGCTATTCAATCTCGCATTCGCAGCGATCAACTCGACCACCCTCGCCTATCTGCTGATCGTCATCGATGTAAGACCGGCACTGCGCTGCCTTCTGTGGCTGGGATTTCTTCTGACCAACTATCTCTATTTCGTCGGCTGGAGCGAAGCATACTGGCTTCTGCCGGCATGTCTCGTGCCCTGCATCCACTTCATCAAGCACAGGGGAGAAAACCGCGGCCAGATTTCGAGAGAGCTGCTGCATGCCGCACTTCTCGCCTCCAGCACTGTCATGGCCGGCGCCGTCTCGTACGTGAAATTCAATTTTTTCGTCCTCAACGGCATCTCGTTCCTGCTGCTCGGCTGCTATGACGTCATCAATCGAAGAAGGCTTCCCGGTCTTACGATTCTCTATACCGCTTCCTTGCTGGCGAGCTGGGTGCTCTGCGGGCAGGCGCTCACCAACCTGCCCGAGTGGGTTGCTCGCTGCTGGGACCTCTCGGCCGGCTACGGCGATGCCATGGGAAAAGGCTTCTGGGCGCCTTTCGGCCTCATTACCGTCGTCTGGTTCTATCTTTGCGCCGCAATTCCATGGATCATCTTCGCGGTAACGATTCCGTATCGTCGGCGCGCGGCAAATCCGTTCTTTCTGATCGCTTTCTTTGCCGTCATTTCCGGCATTTCGATCAAGCATGGGGTATCCGGAAACCAAATCGAATCTGCGTTGGCCCAGCTGCTGACCAGCCAGCTCCTGCTCATCGCGCTCGTCGCGGATAACGGTGGCGGCTCAAAAACCGGAACCAGCATCGTTCGACGGCGGGCGGTGAGCGCACTTCTTGCGGCATCCGCCGCCACTCTGCTTCTGCCGATCAGGACCGCGGGCGATACCGGCAGCGACTTCTATCAGGTCGGCACGAGCGTCCCGCGGGTCGTGCGCGGCCTCGAGGAAATGATCGCCGCCCTCCTCGGAGACTCAGGGGCCTGGGCGGAGCCATGGGATCGCCTCATGGCGAGCATACGCGCCTCGCTGCCACTCCCGGCGGAACTGCATGGGCGAGCGGACATCTATCCCCAGCAAACGGGCGTGGTGATCGCCGACCCAGCGCTCACCTATGCCCCGCGCCCGGCTTATCTCTCCCTCAACGCGCACACCAGGCGGCTTGCCCAGGCGAATGCGGACTATCTTCGGTCCGATCGGGCGCCCGATGTCATCGCGTTCCAGATCTTGCCGGACTTTCTGAGCGTCAATAAGCGACTTCCCGCCACGCAGGACGGGCCGTCCTGGCCGGAACTGCTCGCTCGCTATCAGCTGTCCTCGACGACGCCGGACTTCCTTATTCTGCAGCATCGACATCCTCCCCTCGAGCGGCGCCTGCGGCCGCTGGGGAAGATCGAGGCGCAGTGGGGGCAGCAGATCCCTCTCCCACCCGCGGACTCGGGTCTTCTGTGGGCCGAGGTCGAGGTCGAGCGCAGCCCAATCGGAAAAGCCATCGACCTCGTCTACAAGTCGCCGCAAATCCTGATGACGTCCGTCACCGGCGGCGGATCGGCCTCATATCAGCTCGTGCCGGAGCTCGGCGCCGCGGGCTTTCTGCTGTCCCCGCTGGTCACGGATACGACGGGCTTCGCGGCCCTGGAGGAAGGCCTGGAGGACGCGAATTTCATCGCCGCCAGCGACACCGTCCGGTCCATCAGCTTCACCTCGCCGGACGCACCCGCTGGCTTCTGGAATGCGCCGATCGCAATCCGGCTCTATGAGCTGTCCTTCTCAGGCGCCGCGCAGGAACCAAAAATCGGTGCCTATGCGAATCTCCTGACGCTGATGCGGCTCAGGCAGCATGTCTCCGCCTGCCAGCTGCCGCCGACCGTACAGCTGGAGGCCTCGATCGACGCCGCGATCCTTTTCGCTCATGCCCCCTGCAGGATTGACCTGCCGATCGTAGTGCCCGCGCATCATCTCCGGCTTGGCTTTGGCCTGCGGGCAAGTGCGATCGCGGGACCCTCCGGGAAAACGAAAGGCGCGGAGTTTCGCGTGTCCCTGCGTCGATCGGATACCGGCGAGACGCAGCTCGTGTGGTCGCGCATTCTCGATCCGGCGACGGCGCCGGCCGACCGAGGTCAGCAGACGGCCGAAATTCCCCTGAACGCCAAACCCGGAGACACCCTGGTTCTGGAGACGAGGCCCGGCCCCACGGGGCAGATCGACCTCGATCATACCTATTGGTCCCAATTGGACCTAAGAGAGTAGCTCCCCAGCATTGCTGATCACTTTGGAGATTGTTACTTTGCGGGGCACTCCTCACCATATAGCCCCAGACGCAGGAACATGAAGGATATGCATCGGCCGCTTCGCATTCTCCTCGTCGGCTTGACCGTTCTTCCGCCAGTTTATCTTTTCATCATGATCCAGCTTGGAGCGATTACGTTTCCGTTTTGGGATCACCTGGCGCTGATCCACGTTATTGCGAAGTACCATGACGGAAGCCTGCATTTCTCCGATCTGATCGCGCCGCACAATCAGACGCGGCCGCTGACCTACCGGACGATCTATCTCATCAACGCGATCCTCACTGACTGGGATATCCGGTCGGAATACATTTACATGTATGCGGCCATCTATTCGTTGTGGGCGCTTCACCTTTATGCGCTCTGGCGCATCTGGGAGCGGAAACCCGACACGTCATTTTATCTGACCTGCCTGGTCGCGACCGTCTTTCTCTTCTCGCCGGTCGGCCACAATAATCATTGGTGGTCGATGATGCTGCAGCTCAATCTCGCGGATTTGCTGATCGCAGCGGGCCTGTTGAACGTGGCATTGCGGCCATCCTCCTGGCCCGCTCACGTCTTGAGCGCGGTCTTCCTGTGGCTCGCTTCCTACACTCTCACCAATGGCATCTTCGCGTTCATCACGATGATCGCGACTCTTCAGCTTAGTCGCCCGCGACTGAAGGAGCTCGACCGGTTCGTCCTGTTTTGGATCGCGAACCTCGTTTGCCTCCTCATCGTCTATCTGCCGGGAATTCCCCTGGAGGACGGCGCGGCACGACCCACTCCGCTGGCAATGCTGTGGTTCGTGCTCGTTTACCTCGGCAACCCCGTCATGTCGCTGCTGTGGTTCCCGTATGGAAATCTCTACGACCTGCCGATACCAACGCTTTGGAACGGCGCAGTCGGGACAATCGTGCTCGCTATCTCACTCTTCACCCTCTGGCGCGCGCGTGAGGAACTGCGCACGCGTCGGCCGGAAGTGATGACGCTGTTTCTATTTTCCGGCTTTGCCGTCATCTCCGCGACGGCGACCGCATGGGGACGAGCCGCCTTCGATCAATACGGTGTCTCGAACGCCAATGCGAGCCGCTACAGTATTTTCGCGCTCTATCTCACGTTGGGACTTGTGTATTACTACGCGCGACGGCCGGTCCGCGATGGCCGCCTCGCTGTGACCGGCGGTCGCGGCGCTCTCGTCAGCGCAGCGGGTTTCACCCTGTTTCTGCTGTTGGCGACCGCGACCTATGTCCGCGCCATCACCGTCTATGAGAGCGCTCATGATTTCAACGAGCTCCTGGCCAATGGCTACGTTGCTCAGGGCGCGCCGACCGATTTCGACAAGTACCTCTTTCCGGACGAGAAGTACCTGATGGACGCGCGCGCGCAAATCTATCGGCTCGGCCTCGGCCCCTACCACGCCCGCCCGCATATGGCCGTCCGCCTCGGATCGGATCGTTTTGTGGAAGCGGTGCCGCTCGCTGGCGGAACGGTTGTGACCCAGACCTTCACCGTGGACCGTGACGAGCTCTCGAACCTCACTCTGCAACTGGTGACCTGGGGCAGGCATCCCAGCTGGTACACGGTCGCCTGGGCGCTTTATGAAATCACCGACGGCGCGCGAATGCCGAAAGCCAAGGGGCTTATTTCCACGCGCGATGTCTGGGATTGGAAGACGGTGAAAATAGAGCCCGGCGCCATTGCCAACAGCGCCGGCAAGGTGTTCGAGCTCGAGTTCAAAGTCGATCCCGGAGCGTCCACAGGCGACCCCGTCGGGCTGCCGCTCTACGCGCAGAAGGGTGATACAGCCCCGCCGGCATTGATCGACGGCCAGCCCAAGCCGTCCGGGGGCGCCGTCGGCATCACCTTGAATTACGAGCGGAACTGAGGTTGGCAAAGTCCAAGCGAGGAAAAGGCGGATCGAGAATACTTCCGAACCCGCCGGCGCGGCAGGCGCGACTCGGACGAATACGGTCGTTTTCTATCGATCACTGAGAGCCGGCCGTGTTAATCATTTGCCGCGGCTAAGCGGTGCGGGGGAAGGTCCGTGAAACGGCTCACTATCATGTGCCCGGTCTATAACGAGGAAGGAGTCGTCCCTCTCTTCTTCGCGCGGATCCGTCCGATCATGGAGAAATTGTCGTCTCGATATGCGGTCGATCTCGTATTCATGAACAATGCGTCGACCGATGGGACGCTGGCGGCAATCGATCGGATCCGCGCCCAGCATCCCAACGTGTATGTGATTTCGCTCAGTCGAAACGTCGGGTACCAGCGCTCTCTCGAATGCGGGCTTCGGAATGCGAAGGGGGATCTCTTCGTATTCATCGACGTCGACTGCGAGGACCCGCCGGAGATGCTGTTGGATTTTGCCGCCAAGTACGAGGAGGGATTCGACATCGTCTATGGCGAGCGCGCGGATCGCGAGGAGCCGCGCGCCATCAGGTCGGCGCGGAAACTCTTCTATCGCATCGTTCGCGCGGTAGCGGACGAGGATATCGTTCTGGACATGGCTGAATTCGGCATGTTCACCGCGGAAGTCCGCGAAGCCATCCTGCAGGACAACGACTCCTTTCCCTTCATCCGCTCTTCGATCAGCAGGGTGGGTTTCCGACGCATCGGCATTCCGTTCAAACGGCAGCGGCGCATCGCGGGCGAGACCCACTACAACCTGATCGGCCTGACGATCTTCGCGATTGCCGGGATATTGACGGCGTCGACACTGCCACTGCGCCTGCCTATTTATGCCCTTCCCTTCTGGATCCTCAGCCTGATCGCGATTGGGATCGCCTATGTCTTGACGGGGTCGCCCTGGGCAGCGCTGTCCGGCGTGCTGCTCTTCGCCATCTATCTGGGCACGAGCGTCGCGTTCATCGCGATCTATGTGGCGCGCACCTATAAGAACGGATTGGGACGACCCAACTTTTACATCGACCATCGGCACACCGTGCTTCAGCCGGATGCCGCGCCTGTGGAGGCGGCACGCGCCGCGCGCAGTATCGGCCTGCGATGACGGCGGAGTCCGCACGCTGGCCGGCTGGCGCCATCAGCCGGCGTCATCTACGCAGTTTCGACGGCGGCGTCGGGATCGAGTGCGAGGTCCAGTGTCCTGACCGGTATGCCTTTTTCGAGCCTTCAGGGACGGGCCGCCATGCCATCCCGCGCGGCGCGGGTTTGTCGTATTCGGCGGCAAGCTTCGGCGCCGACGCTGTGTCAGTGGAAATTGGAGCCTTCGACCGTATCCTGGCTTTCGAGCCGGCAGTCCCGATCGTCGAGGTCGAGGCGGGCATCACGCTCGGCGCGCTATTCCGGTTCCTTGCGGCGCACCGGCTATATTTGCCCGTGCAGCCGGGCCATGGCGCGATCTCGATTGGCGGCTGCATCGCAGCCGACGTTCATGGCAAGAATCAGGCTCGCGACGGAACCTTCATCAATCAAGTCGAGGCGATCCGGCTGTTCCATCCCGATCACGGCATGGTCGAATTGTCGCGCACGCAGAACCCGGACGTATTTCACGCGACTTGTGGCGGGTATGGCCTCACCGGCGTCATCGTCGTTGCGCGGCTGCGGCCCCGCCCCATGACCGGCGACGCCGTCGACATCACGACCCATATAGTCCCCGATGCGCTCGAAGGCGCTAGGCTCCTGCGGCATCTCGCGAGAGAAAGCGACTTTGTCTATTCCTGGCATGACTTCACTCGTACCGGCCGCGGATTCGGCCGCGGATATGTTGTCGCTGCTCGCTTTGTGACGACCGATACGGCCTCACGTGGCAGCTCGACGAGCATGAAAGTCCCGAAACTCTCCGCCGACAGCCCTCGCGTTCCGCCGATTTCCGCGTTGAATCGATGGACGATGCCGCTCCTCAATTTCGCTTATTTTCAGGCGCAGCGGCGCCATTCCTCGCCGCGCCGCTCCACCCTGCCGCAGAGCATGTTTCCTGTCCAAGGCAGCGAGAGCTACTTTCGCCTGTTCGGCCCCGCCGGCTTCCATGAGTATCAGGTTATTCTACCCCATGACGGCTTCGCCGAGTTTCTGGCCGGGGTGAGACGAGAGATTGCGCGCAAGGGCATCGCGGTGGCCCTGGCTTCCGCGAAGCTGTTTGTGGGAGCACACGATCTCCTCCGGTTTAGCGGCGAAGGCATCTGCTTTGCGCTCAATATCCCCCGCAATCAGCGCTCCGCGGACTTCCTGGCCGCGCTCGATCAGATGACCATCGGCCTTGGCGGGCGGCCGAATATCATCAAGGACTCGCGTCTGCCGCGCTCGGTGCTAGAGGCGAGCTTCCCGGAATGCGATCGGTTCCGCGGCATTGTTCAGCGCTGGGACCCGAGCCGCCGTTTCCGCTCCGAACTCTCATCGAGGCTCGGTCTGTGACCACCCTTATCGTCGGCGCATCCGCGGGCGTCGGCAGAGCGCTCGCCCGTGCCCTGGCCGCACGTTCTCATCATTTGACGCTGGTTGCCCGTGATCGACGCGACTTGGATGCCGAAGCCGCGAACCTGCGGCACTCGTTTGGTGCCACGGTGGAATGCATTGCCGCCGATGCCGCCTCGCCGGAGAGCTTGCTGCAAGCGCTGGGCGCGCGGCTTTCCGACGGCGAGCCGATCCGCAATCTCTTCCTGCCCCTCGGCATCTCCCGGACGGACGATGATGGCACTCTCTCGCCGGCTGCCGCGGTGCCACTGCTGAACGTGAACCTCGGGAGCGTCATGGCGGTCGTCGACACCTGCCTGCCGGCCATGATGGCGGCTGGGGCGGGCAATATCGTCGGCTTCGGCTCTATCGCGGCGATCCGCGGCAGGCGGACCAACATCGTCTATTCCGCTGCCAAGCGGGGGTTAGAGAGCTATTTCGAAAGCCTCCGCCATCGCACTGCCACAAGCGGCGTCCGGACCCAGTTCTATCGACTGGGATACGTCGCGACACAGCAGAGCTTCGGCAAGAAACTCCTGCTTCCGATGGCGCGTCCCGAGTGGATCGCCGAGCAGGTAGTCCGCCACCTGGATCAAGACAGAGGCCTTCGCCATCTGCCGGCCTTCTGGGGCATCGCAGGCGCATTGCTGCCGCTGCTGCCGTGGTCCATCTATCGGCGACTGGAATTCTGACCGCGGTCTTCGAGGAATGGCGCATGCAAAGAGGGAGCTTCCCCTCCGGCGACACGCGGGCTATCTGTCTCCCGACGATGGGGACATGCGGATGAATGCGGATTACCCGAGCCCGCTTGGCGCTTCGATATGGCCTTCGTTGCGGCGGCTTGCCAGCAACGTGGCACGACTCTGCCGGAGCAGCGGCGGGACCAGAGAGGCTCCGGCTGAGGGAAACGACAGGCACCTATGGCACTGGGTGCGCCATCGTCCCGAAGAACACGCCGTGGGCGGCAGCGCAGTCTCGGCAAATGACGAGCGCGTCGACGACCGCAGACTCGTCACGCGTCTGATCGCGGCCTATCGGGCCGCCGCGGAGACGGATACGGGCTCTACCGACTCATACTGGCTCGGGCATTTCGCTGCCCTAAAGCGACCGATCCACGATCTTCTGCTCGGCGACGATGCGGACGCCGTGGCACGCGTTCTGCGAGCGCCAAAGCGCTCAACCCTCCTCCTGGGCATGGACGATCTCACCAGCGAGATGGAGCCCGGCGAAGATCGGATGTGGCGGCCGGCCTGGCTGCGCCAGCATCAGACAATCTACGACAATATGTGGCGGCTCGCCGAAGCGATCGGCGTGCGGCGGCTCGAGCATCCGGAGCATTATCCCCTCCGCGCCGCATCGCCTCCCGATGTAGAGATTCTGCTCTCCGAGCTTGATGCCGCTTTCGGCTTCCGAATTGACTTCCCCAATCCATTCGCCGGCGAAATCGGCCTCGCAACGACGCGCGGCGTGGCGAGCTATCGGGCCATTCAATCCCTCTACCAGGCGTGGCGGATCAGACGAGTTGCCGCCGATCAGCCGGCCTGTCGAATTCTCGAGATCGGTGCCGGCCTCGGGCGTACCGCGTACTACGTCCGACGCTTCGGAATAAAGAATTATACCATTGTCGATCTGCCGATAACGAATGTCGCACAGACCTATTTCCTCGGATGCCTTCTCGGCGATGAGTGCCTCCAGCTTTATGGCGAGAGCGCTCATGCGGAAGCGATCCGCATCCTGCCCCCCAGCAGCTTTTTTGACAGCGAGGAGCGATTCGATTTGGTGGTGAACGTGGATTCCTTGACCGAAATGGCCCCGGAGACGGCGCGTCGCTACTGGAATGAGATCACGAAGCGCACGCCACTCTTCCTCTCCATCAATCATGAAGCCAATTACTTCACGGTTCGGGATTTATACGCAGCCTACCCAAGCAGCCACGTGTGTCGCAGCCCCTACTGGATGCGGCGGGGTTACGTTGAGGAGCTGATCCGGTTCGAGTGAATGCTTCTACGCCGTTCTCGCCGGCACCTGCGCCAGCCACCAGCGGTGAGTGTCCGCGACGCCGCTGGCAAGATCGAAATGGGGCCTGAAGCCGACCTCGTCCCGGAGGCGGCGGATGTCGGCGGCAAGCCGCGGTGGATCGTCGGGGCGCGCCGCGATCGCGCCGAGGCGGACGAGATCCGGCCGGCCCACCTGATCGGCGATCGCCCCGATGATCTCGGCGAGCGGGCGGCAGTCGCCGGTGGCGATGTTGACGCCGCCGGTGACGGGGCTCTCGAAGAGGGCCACGAAGGCGCCGGCGACATCGGCGACATGCATGAAGTCGCGCTGCTGCCGGCCGTGGGAGACGAGCGCGGGCTTGCCCTCCAGCAGCGAAGCGAAGACGTCGGAGACCAGCCGCCCCCGCTTCTCGCCGGGCCCGTAGAGGAAGAAGACGCGGCCCCAGCCGACGCTGACGCCGAGCTCCGGGCCGATATGCTCGATCAGGCTGGCGAAGGCGACCTTGGCCTTGGCATAGAGCGTCAGCGGCTTGAGCGGCGTCGCGCCCTCGCTAAGGAAGTCATGGCTCCAGTCATATTCGGCGCAGCTGCCGATGCCGACGAAGCGCTGGCCGCCATGGGCGGCGAAGGCGCGGAAGAGGCGCAGGCTGCTGGCGACCCAGTCGAGATTGTCGGCATCGGTCCAGAACTTGCCCGGCGTCACGTTCCAGGCGAGGTGCAGCAGGTGCGTCGGCCGATGGGCGGCGATGAGGGCGGCGGCGCTCTCTTCCTGGAGCAGATCGCAGGGAATGAGCCGCACGCCCTCCGGCAGCGGCATTCCGCCGCCGGGCCGGCCCACGGCGATGACCTCGTGGCCATGGGCGGCCAGCAACGGTACCGCGTGGCGGCCGACGAAGCCGGCGGCGCCGGTTACGAGTACGCGGGCCATCGGAGCTGCGTTTCCGGCCGGAAGTCGGGATAGGCCGCGTCCTTCTCGGAGAGGATCGGGGCCGGGATCGGCCAGTCGATGGCGAAGGCGGGATCGTTCCAGCGCACGCCGGCGGCAAGCGCTGGCGCGAAGACGTCGGACATCTGGTAGAGGAGCTCGGTGCCGTCCGCCAGCGTCTGAAAGCCGTGCGCGAAGCCCGGCGGCAGGTAGACGGCGCGGCGGTTGTCGGCGGTGATCTCCACCGCCTCCCAGCGGCCGAGGGTCGGCGAGCCCGGCCGCAGGTCGAGCGCCACGTCGTAGGCGGCGCCGCTCGTGCAGCGGATCAGCTTGCCCTCTCGGCTGGGCGGCCGCTGGAAGTGGAGGCCGCGGAGCGTGCCGCGCCGCTCGCTGAAGGAGACGCTCGACTGGACGAAGCTCTCCGGGAGCCCCTGGGCGCGGAACGCCTCGGCGTCGACGCTGCGCGCGAAGAAGCCGCGCTGATCCCGGATCGGATCGAGATCGACGATGACAGCGTCGCGGAAGAGCTTGAACGGCGCGAACTTCATGGGTGCCACTCAGAGAATCTGCAGCGCCGGGATCGGCACCACGAAGCGGCCGCCCCAGGCGCGGATGCCGGCGAGCTGGGCGGTGATCTCGTCGCGGAGGTTCCAGGGCAGGATCAGCACATAGTCCGGCTTCGCCGCGAAGATCGCCTCGGGCGCCCGGATCGGGATGCGGGTGCCCGGCAGCAGATGGCCCTGCTTGTGCACGTTGCGGTCGACGGTGAAGCCGATGTACTCGCGCTTGACCCCGAGATAGTTGAGGAGCGTGTTGCCCTTGGCCGGCGCGCCGTAGCCCACCACCGTCTTCCCGGCGCGCCGCGCCCCGATCAGGAATTCCAGGATGTCGCCCTTGAGATCGGCGACCGCCGTGCCGAAGCCGCGATAGGTCTCCAGCCGGTCGAGCCCGGCCTTCGCCTCGCGGGCGCGCAGGGCCAGGATCCGCTCGCTCACCGCCCCGCCGCCGGCATGGCGCGCATAGATGCGCAGCGAGCCGCCATGGGTCGAGAGCTGCTCGACGTCGAAAACCTGGAGCCCATGCCGGGCAAAGACCTTCTCCGCCACCAGCAGCGAGAAGTAGGAGAAGTGCTCGTGATAGATAGTGTCGAACTGCCGCTCCTCGATCAGGTTGAGGAGGTGCGGGAACTCGACGGTGATGGTGCCGGCGGGCCGCAGCAGCACCCGCATGCCGGCGACGAAGTCGTTGAGGTCGGGGACATGGGCCAGCACGTTGTTGGCGGCGACGAGGTCGGCCGCGTGCCCTTCCCGCTTCAGCCGCTCCGCGGTCTTGACCGAGAAGAAGCTGACATCGGTGGGGATCCCCTTCGCCAGCGCCGCCTGCGCCACGTTGGCGGCGGGCTCGACCCCCAGCACGGGGATGCCGCGCGCCTTGAAGTACTGCAGGAGATAGCCGTCGTTGCTGGCGATCTCCACCACCTTGGAGGCGGCGGTGAGGCCGAGCCGGCCGGCGATCATGCCGGCATAGCTCTCGGCGTGGCGCAGCCAGGAATCCGAGAAGGAGGAGAAGTAGAGATAGTCGGAGAAGATCTGCTCCGCGCTCTCCAGCACCGGCAGCTGCACCAGCAGGCACTGGCCGCAGACCCGCACATGGAGCGGGTAGAAGGTCTCCGGCGCGCCGGCATCCTCCGCCTTCACGTAGGAGTTCGCCAGCGGCGACAGGCCGAGATCGAGGAAGCTCTCGGCGAGCGGGGCGCCGCAGAAACGGCAGGCGAGCGCGCTCGGCATCTCAGGCGGCCAGCAGCTGCTCGTAGAGCTCGATCTGCCGGACCGTCACCGGCTGCGCGGGCGCGCCGGCATAGACTTCCCGGTACCACTTCACGGTCCATTCCAGGCATTGCACCAGATGGATCCGCGGCGTCCAGTCGAGCTGGGCGCGCGCCTTGGTGCTGTCGAGGCGGAGCTGGATCGCCTCGTGCGGATGCGTGCCGCCGGGCACCTCCCAGCGCGCGCCCCCTCCCCAGAGCTCGGCCACCCGCGCCACCACCCAGAGCACCGGCTTCACGTCGTCCTGCACCGGGCCGAAGTTCCAGCCCTCGGAATAATGCCGCGGCGCCTGCCAGAGCCGCTCCGCCACCAGCATATATCCCCTGAGCGGCTCCAGCACGTGCTGCCAGGGGCGGATCGCCCTGGGGCTGCGGATCGAGATCGGCGCGCCGGCGCTGAAGGCGCGGATGCAGTCGGGCACCAGCCGGTCCGCCGACCAGTCGCCGCCCCCCACCACGTTGCCGGCGCGCACCGAGGCGACGCCCGGGCTCTCCGGCGCGTTGAAGTAGGAGCGCCGCCAGGCGGCGATCGCGAGCTCGGCGCAGCCCTTGCTGGCGCTGTAGGGATCGTAGCCGCCCATCGCCTCGTTCTCGCGATAGGGCCAGTCCCATTCCCGGTTCTCGTAGCACTTGTCGCTGGTGATCATCACCATCGCCCGGAGCGAGGGGCAGCGGCGCGCCGCCTCGAGCAGGTTGGCGGTGCCCATCACATTGGTGGCGAAGGTGCTGAGCGGGTCCTCGTAGGAGAGCCGCACCAGCGGCTGCGCCGCCAGGTGCAGCACGATCTCGGGATCGGCCGCCCGCATGGCGGCGGCGAGCCCCGCCGCGTCGCGCACGTCGCCGAAGCGCGAGGCCACCACCTCCTCGATGCGGGCCAGCGTGAAGAGGTTGCGCTCGCCCTCGGGCGGCAGCGCATAGCCGGTGACCTGGGCCCCCAGCCGGGTGAGCCAGAGCGAGAGCCAGCCGCCCTTGAACCCCGTGTGCCCGGTCAGGAACACCCGCTTGCCGCGCCAGAACTCGGCGCTGGGCGCGGCGGGCTTCGGCTCCATCACCGCGCTCACCACACTTTCCACGGCGCCCCGCCCGAGCTCCAGAGCTGCTCCAGCTCCCGCCTGTCGCGCAGCGTGTCCATCGGATGCCAGAAGCCCTCGTGGTGATAGGCGGCGAGCTCGCGGTCCCGCGCTAGGTTCTGCAGCGGCTCCTGCTCCAGCACCGCCCCGTCGCCGGCGATGTAGGAGAGCGCCTGCGGCGACATCACGAAGAAGCCGCCATTGATCCAGCCGCCGTCCCCCAGCGGCTTCTCGGTGAAGCCCTTCACCAGCGCGCTCTCGGTCTGCAGCGCGCCGAAGCGCGCCGGCGGCCTGACAGCCGTCACCGTCGCCAGCTTCCCCTGCTCGCGGTGGAAGGCCATGAGCTTGCCGATGTCGATGTCAGCAACGCCATCGCCGTAGGTCAGGCAGAACGGGCCCTCGTCGAGATAGCGCGCCACCCGCTTCACGCGCCCGCCGGTCATCGTGTCCGCGCCCGTGTCGACCAGCGTCACGCGCCAGGGCTCGGCGCCGGCGCGATGCACCTCCATCGCGTTGGTGCCGAGATCGAAAGTGACGTCAGCGGTGTGCAGGTAGTAGTTCGCGAAATACTCCTTGAGGACGTAGCCCTTGTAGCCCGTGCAGATCACGAAATCATTCACGCCGTAATGCGAATAGATCTTCATGATGTGCCAGATGATCGGGCGGTCGCCGATCTCCACCATCGGCTTCGGCCTGATCTCGGTCTCCTCGGAGAGCCGAGTGCCGAGACCTCCGGCCAGAATCACAAGCTTCGTCATGCCTGAACCACCTAAGAGCGAAATCAAAACAAAATCGCAGCGTCCGTACATTACTTGGCGAGTATTTGATGGACAACGGGTTTTTGCTCGGGCTGCACTGCGCGGACCCACGACGACAGAACCGCTTCGATGAGCGGCGAATAGGCGACACGCATGCCCCGTGACCGGACACGGGCGACGACCTCCGCGCCGAGCTCGGCAAGCGGCTTGTCCTCCTCGGCCAAGGCGGCGGCCGCTTCCCGCAGCATATCAACCCGGCAGAAAAAGTACGGTCCCGAGATCATCGCGGTACTCTGCGGCTTGAGGGCCATGGCGAACGGGCCGGGATCCGAACGCAGGCGTCCCGCCCATCCCGCGGCCGCTTGACTGCCGGCCGCAGGCGGTGCGCAGGAGACGACGATACGATCGGTCTCGTCGACGACCCGCCCTCCGGCGGCCGCCACGTCCGGATGCATCTCAAAGAGGCGCATGGCCTCCCAGAACCCAGCCTCATCCTCGGGCGCGCATCCATCGACCATGACCAGGGCATGTTTCGCTTCCAAGGAACCGATGGCGGTGTCGTTATTGTTTGCCGCCGTGAGCGCGTGGGCGCTGCGAATGACCCGAACGCTTCGGATGATGGACCCTTTCAGTCTTGTCAGGATCTCCGGCAGCTCGGGCTCGTCGGAATTCCTCGCCAGGATCACCACGTCGAACAGGAGAGGATCGACCCGACGCCGATTGATCGCGTACTGCTCGACTCCGCGGGAGAGCGGAAACGGCGCCACCTCGTAGAGCTCCGGTCTCCGCTGACGCCGAATGATACCCTCCATGACGTGCTTCACGGAGGCGAGAGAGCCGGGATTCGGCTTGCCGCTGTTGCTGACGGAGCTCCGGTGCGTGCGCCAATGATAGAGGACGAGCGGCACATGGACGATCCGGTCGCCAGCCGCGCTGAAGCGGGTCAGCGTGTCCCAGTCCTGACAGAAATTGGCGCCGGGATCGCCGAAAACATCGAGCTCAAGAGCGCGGGTGCGACGGAACGCGCACAGGTGCCAGATATAGGAATCGGCGGCGCTCAAGACCGGGTCGAAGTCACCCCGCCGGAATGGCGTTTCCAGCCTGCCCTCGACGAGGAAATCCTCATCTGAAAAGATGATCGGCGGCCACTCGGCGCGCGCCAGGGCGATCGCAAGCTGCTGCAGCGCATCGCGCGCCAGGAGATCATCGCCATCCAGGGGCATCACATAGTCGCCGCTTGCCCGCTCCAGGCAGAAACGCAAGCCGTCGATGATCCCCCGGTTCCGATCGCCGCGGAACCGCCGCACGCGTGGATCGCCTTCGATCTCCCGCAACGCCCGCTGCATTTCATCGCTCACCGGTCCGTCCTCGAATACGATCCATTCGAAGTTTGCGAGCGACTGGCCGAGGACGGACCGCGCGGTCTCGCGGAATAGATCCGCCGGCGATCGCGCATAGACGCTGGTAAGGATCGAGAAATGGCAGTTCAGATCGGTTACCGGCTGCGCAACCAGCCGCGACATGACCTCGGCCCTGGCCGACTCATCGTAGCTGAGATCGGCAGCAGGACCGATCGCGGCCTCCTGCTGCCGGCGCACGGAGCGCAGGACTGGCTGATAAGCGGTATCCCGTGTCAGTCCGAGCCGAGCTGACAGCAGCTCCCGCTCGGGCATGAGCGACCTCTGAGACATAATGAATGCCGCCGTCTGCGTCGGCGACGCCTTGATTGCGCGTCTCGTCTTGGCACGCAGGAACGGCGAGTAGACGACGCGCAGGCCCTCGCGTCGCGCGGCAGCGGCAAGCCAGGGGCCGAGCTCATCGCAGGTCACCCCGGTCCTGCCCAGATCCCGGAGCGCGTCGACCAAGAAGTCGGACCGGACGACGCAATGCTGAATTGGCACCGAGCAAACGGAACGCGGCTTGAACATATGAGCGAAATAGCCGGAATCCGAGACTCTGCGTCCGATATTGGGCGAGTCGCAGCCGGTCCCGAAACCGAAATAGCCGTCCGCCGCGGCGATCGTCCCGCCCCGATGGACAGCGCCGCCGACGACGGCCGTATCGGGAAACAGCTCGAACATCGTCATCGCCTCGTGCGCCCAGGTCTGGTCCTCAACGGCGACCTCGGCCGAGAGCAGATGAACAAAGCGCTGGCCAGCGACACAGCGCTCGACCAATCCCAAGAGCGCCGAGAGATCATCGCCGTTCGATATGCGCTCTATGCTATGGCCCGCGAACTGTTCTTTCCAGCGAGCCTGTCGGCGGCCCTCGTCGAACACGATGGTCGTGATCGGCAGCGGCGCGTCGGGCGCCCGAATGATGCGCCAGTCCGGCATTCCCTTGAACAGCGGCGACAGCTCGACCCGATAGCGCTGCGGGATCGCGGAGGCGGCGACAAACCGCTCGATGACATGCCGTTGCGACGAATAAATGTAGTCCTTGCTGTGAATATCGGCGGCGGTTGACTGCGGATGCATCCGCCAGCTGTAGAGCACCTCCGGCACATGATGCGGCACATGTCCGACGAGGAAGAAGCGCATGAAGGTGTCCCAGTCATGCGACCCTTCGACCTCGTGGTCGGTGTAAGCCGCCAACTGCAGCGCAATCTCCCGATCGATCGCGCAGAGGTGGGCAATATAGCAGGAGTGGACGAAGAGGACGGGATCCCAGGCTGGCTTGTAGTAGGCATCCCGGAAGCGATCGCCCATCACCTTATCCTCGTCGGTGTAGGCAAGCGCCGGAAAGCCGGCGCTTCTCAATGCAGAGGTCAGTACCCGCACACAATCGGGAGTGAGGAGATCGTCGGAATCCAGCGGAACGACGTAGCGATTGCGGGCGCGCTCGAGGCAATAGCGCATGCCGCCGATTATCCCGATATTCTCCTCGACCCGGAACAATCGGACCGAAGGGTGCCCCGCAAGGCGCCGGACCATCTCGCGGGTATCCTGCCGGGCGCTCCCGTTATCGAGAATGATCCACTCGAATCCGGTTCCGGAATCCTGTCCGAAGACGCTTTCCGCCAATGCCTCCACGAAAGCGGGATCGGTGTTCCACAGCGGGGTGAGAAAGCTGATGAGCTCGGCTGCGCCATCGACATAGTCCGCCCGGCGTTCACGCAAGGTGGCGTGGCGAAAGAGGCCATACCAGTCGCTGGGCCAACAGCGGTATCCCGGAAACAGCCACGGAGCGCGGACATCTCCGGCCAGACGGACGCTGGCGGGCAAGGACGGCGCGCCGATGAGGCCCATGACCTCCTTGTGAAGACGCGGCAGCGTCTCCGCGAAGCTCTCGGACCAGGTGCGCGGAAAGTGCGTGCCCGTGGGCGGAGTGCCGGAAGGATGCCGCGGACGTCGCACCGCTTCCACCAGACCCTCGGCTATGGCCTCGATGGTCGGTTCCACGCCGATGATGTTGGGCGAGATTGCCGCCAGCCGCTCCGCGCTCTTGTTGGCGAAGCAGGTGGTGACGACCGGCTTTCCGCATGCCGCCATCTCGAGCGGCGGATAACTGGGATGCGGCGACAGCATCAGCGACAGCAGCACGTCGCTTTCCCGCATCTGGCGGGCGTAGCCGTCGAGGTCGAGCCAGGGCGCCGGCTCGAGCCTTGCGCCGCTGCCGAGATCTATCGGAGCGAACTTGTCGCCCATGCCAAGAAATTCCCAATCGGCAGGGTCGATTGCCCGATCCGCGATGACCTTCTGCATGGCAGCCAGGCCGAGCTCAAAGAGGTTTCTCAGCCCATTAACCGGGCGAGCGTAGAACAGCAGACGCCGGCGGCACCCCCTCGCAGGCTGGCGGTCCGGCTCGGCAAAAAACAGCGCCGTATCCACCGCCGGCTCGAACACCATCGCCCGCGCCGCGAAGACCGGATCCGCGAAGCGTCCGATCTGCCGCGTCACCAAGAATTCGTGCAGCAGGGATGTATTGACGACGGGAATATGATCGAGCCCGTAGGTTTCCTCGGCCAGAGCCTGCTGCGTCGACGCCGCATGGAGCAGCGGCTCGTAATCCTGGATGACGTAGATGAAACGGCTGTGTTGGGTATGGCGGATGGCGTATTTCGCCATTTGCGCCGTCCACCAGGCCGTCGCCATGAAAATATCGTTGGCGCCGATGACGAGCGGTTTGGAGCGATCGGACGCATCGACCAGCTCGACATTGGAAAGCTGGGTGTCGATGCCCGCAAGCGCGCGAACGTGGCTCCAGAAGCGCGCAGGATCGGCATCGATCGCGGCATTCGTGCTGACGAACCGGACCGGCACATCGAGAGCGGCCAGCCGATAGGCCAGATTGACCACCGTGTTGGGACCGCCGGACATGTGCTTCATCGCCAGCCCGGGCAGCAGCACATTGAGCACCGGCCGAACACTCAGATCGGCCGCGACCTCGATGGTCAGGGGATCAAACCATGGCAAAACGCCCAATGGCGGCGTGTAGACCGATCCCGGGCCTTTCTTGGTGTCGCGCGCCTCGTCGGCAGGCAGCAAGACCGGCGCGACATTGGAAGTCGACGGCCGCCGACGGGAACCGCCGCGCGGCCTAAAGCGCTCCCGCAGCCATGTAACAAGCCTATCCAACTCAGCGCCCCCCGCTGAAACAGTCCGTGCCCGACCGATCCGTCCCGATCTCCCAGTTCCCTCCCATGCTCCGGTGTTTACGCACGATGGGCCCAATCCCGGGATCTGGCGCTAACATCCGCGCGTCGAAAGGCGATGCCAGGCCCGTGTCACCATGGAAACCGAGGCGCCGAAAGCACGTGCGATGAGCCTTCCCAGGGAGATGATCGGCAATAGCGGATCGGAGAGCTCCGCCTCCTTCGTGGCGAGCAATCGGCGCATCTCCTCGTTCGAGCTGTGAAGCATGCCCATATGCTCATCTTTCATCTTCATCGCAGCTCGCAACGGCGCCTGCACATCGGAAAAAAAAACCGGAAGAATCTCAACGAGCGTCGAGACAGATTGGCTATCGGCAACGGTTGGGGCCGCGCTTCTGATCGCTTGAAAGAGCGCCTGCACCCGAGCCATGCTGCCGGCCTCGCGCAGCCCCACGAAGATGCGCCGGTAGTGCTTCGCATCCTTTACGAAGGGCCGAACCGTCGAATTGACAGCGATATTGAAGGCGCCTTTCTGGTCACCGCCGCCGAGATCGTAGGCGTAAATGTAGTCGATGAGATTGAACAAGAGCCAGTGATCGATCGGGTTGTTGTCCATGGTGAGCAGATGCCAGCCCGCCCCCTCAAATACCGCCTCGATCGCCGCCGAGGACGGGAGACCGAATGCGGCGTGCTCGGTGAGAAACGCTTCCTCCTTGCCGGTGAGCCGCCTGACGGCAGCCTGGAATCTGGTTTCAGCCTCGATGGCTCCCGAATCGGCTATCGGGCAGGAGAGGATGACCCCTCGCCTCGCCACCCGCTGGCATTCGGAGAGAAAGAACGACCGCCTGTCCGATGGAATATGCTCCACGACGTCCATGGCCGTGACGAGGTCGAAGGACCGGTCCGCAAAAGGGAGCGGGTTCTCCGGCCGCACCAGGACGATCTCGGCGTCGCCGAACTGATCGACGTCGGCACGCGTGACGGCAATCTGAGAGCCGAGAAAAGCCTCGACTAGGCGCCCGGGCCCGCACCCGATATCCAGAAGGCTTTTGACGTCGGCGCCCTGTCCGCCGGATATGTTCTCGACGACATCGGCCAAGAGCGCATAACGCTGGAATAAATCATGCTGGATCGTAAGTAAATCCCGGCGCCGCTCGCCCATGTAAAGCTTTCCCTCGCGCGAGGGGATCGTCCCCTGCGAGCCCAACTCCATGCCGACGGTCCCTGCGACCATCATCGAATCTGCCCCTCAAATAGCAGACTATCGCCGCAGGGCAAAATGGCTTCCTCGCGCCGCCGACGAGTCGCCCCTGCTTCACCGGGCAGCCTTCAGAACCGGCCATTTCTGCCGCGCGATCCGCGACGGCGATCGAGGAAGATTACCGAGATCAACCGACTGCTCTTGATTGCCGGAAAGAACATCGGCCGGCGGCAAGACGACCGCATCGGTTCCCAAAGAAGACATCGCCTTTATCCCCTGGCGAAGGATGAGCCCCTAGGTTACAAAAATGAATAGAGGATGGTGGCGCGCCATAAACGCGATGGCGCATCGGCTGCCCGAGATGGTTTCCGTTGCTGCTGGAGTCCAGCCGCAAATCGTTCAGAGGTGGACGTGTCCAAGACCGATTTGTCCTTCGAGGCGCTTTCGGACTTCCCACCTGACTCGCAAATCCCTTTTCTTGACCGCCGGAAGCTTGACGAGCGCAAGCTGAGTCCCGAGCAGCTCTTCTGGAGGCGGAACGGCTACCTCATTATGCCATCGATCCTGCCGGACGAGCTGATCGAGCCCTATGTGCGGGTTCGCGCGGCGCGGAATATGCCGGCGTCGATCGGCTTTCCGAGCTCCTACGCATATATGCAGATCCCGGAGATCCGGAACATCTGCCTTTATCGCCCTGTGGCGGCGATGATGGAGCATCTGATCGGCGAGAAGCTGGCCTTGCATTTCGACCTCACGCAATGGGTCAGCACCGAAAGATCCTGGCACCAGGATGACTATTTGAACGATGAGTACGTCAACTCATGGTATCTGGCCGCGTGGTATGCCCTCGATGACATCCCGGCGGAGAGCGGGCCGTTCGAATACGTGGCGAGTTCGCACCGCTGGCCGGTCATGCGGAAGCAAAAGATCCAGGCCAACCTGCCCCCCGAGGAAGCGACGTCTCACCGCTGGCCCTCGTTTGCCGAGCGCTTCGTGACGCCGATCTTCGACAAGAAGATTCGAGATTCCAGCCTCCCCGTGCAGCAGTTCATGGCGAAGAAAGGCGACGTGCTCATCTGGCATGCCCGGCTGGTTCATCGCGGATCGAAGCCGCTGGTGCCCGGGACGCCGAGGAAGTCGATCATCGGTCACTTCACTGCCCTCAGCAAACGTCTACCCGAGTATCACGATCTCGGATTTACCGACGCGGGGTTCCCCTATTTGCTTCACAAATATGCACAGAGCTTTGCATGAGCACAGCGAGGTCAGCCTTCGAGGTCTGGAACCAGAAGGGCGAGACGCTCACGAGCGTCGAGGCCTTCATTCATGACAACTATCCCATGGATCGCCTCGCGGAGCGCGGCGAAGGCTTGTTCAATATCAATTGCTCGCATTTTCCCTGGGCGGTGCCCGCGCCCGGCTCGGTGGTGATGGAGGTCGGCAGCGGCGTCGGATATATCCTGCAGGCCGCTCTCCGCCGGACCAATCCCTCGCGCATCGTCGGACTGGACGTCGCCGCGGGCATGATTGAGCAGGCGAAAAAGCGATTAGCCCGGGACAACATCACCGATCCCCGCATCGAGTTCCTGCATTACGACGGCGTCACCATCCCGCTCCCCGACAATTCGGTAGACTTCATCTATTCGATGGCGGTTCTGCAGCATATTCCCAGAATCTACGTCTATAACCTCCTGACGGAGCTGTTCCGGATTCTCAAGCCGTCGAGGGTATTGCTCGCTGCAGACCTTCGCTTTTTCCCAGCTGCTTCAGATCCCCAAAGAGAGCCGCAAGAACGTCTTCAGCGCGGAAGTCGCGGGCCAGGTAAGGGATAAGGAATATGCCTGGATAACCTACTACTCGTTCGAAGAATTGCTGTACGTGCTCTCGGAGGGCCTAGGCGCGAAGGACATTCACATTGTCGAGCGCGACGGCAGCCTCTGGTTCTCGTTCTCGAAGTCGGGCGCAAAGACCTTCCATTACGAATGGCTGCCGAAGCTCGCGCACAGCGCCGTCCGAACGCAGTTCGAGCCGTCGACCTGACCGGTCGAAGCGGGCGTAGCGAGACTCACCGGATCGAGTGCCGCGGACCTGCAGCGCCCGCCATTCCAGGCGCTCAGACGACGTCGGCGAAGCCGCGGCGTGCACTCATGAACCACGCGAAGCCGGCCCAGGCCAAAAGCCACGCCAATCCCGTATAAGCGGCGAGCCCGAGCCAGTTCGGCCAGAGTCCCAGAAAGAGCGCGTCGCGGACCGTCTCCACGATGAAGGTGAGCGGGTTCAGGTAAAGCACCGGCCGCAGAGCCTCCGGAACGCTCGACAGCGGAAAGAAAATTGGGCTCAGAAACATCATCGCCGGGGCGACCACGATCATCGCCTGGCGGACGTCGCGAACGAAGATGCCGAGCGCCGACAGAATCCAGGCCAGGCCAAGCGCCACGATCGCCAGCGGCAGGATCAGCAGCGGCAGCGACAGTGTGGCCAGCGGCGGCACCCCTTTGATGACGAGATAGAACGCGAGCAGAATGACCCCGCTTATCGTCGCCCGGAATAAGGCTGCTCCGACGATGACCCATGGCAGGATCTCCAGGGGGAAAATCACCTTCTTGATGTAGGGAACGTTCTCGAGCAGAAGCGCCGGCGCCCGGTTGACGCACTCGAAAAAGAAATTGAATAGGATCAGGCCCGCGAAATAGAGCAGCGACACCTGCAGCGGACCGCCTTCCATTCCTGGCCACTTGACCCGCAGGACGATGCCGAAAACGAAGGTGTACATTCCCAGCATGATGAGCGGCACGATCGCGGCCCAGACCTTTCCAAGCAGCGAGCCGCGGAATTGCATCTCCACTTCGCGCTCCGTCAGCCGCAGCAGCAGGTGCCGGTGATGCCAGGCGCATCCGAACACGGCGAGCGGGCCACGCGCCTTGGGCAGCAGCCCAAGCACATCGACGATCATCCGCCCGTAGGAATCCGCTGTCATTGTCTCGTCCACTCCGGCGCCGGCGGCGCCTTCATCTCCTTGAGCCGTCATCGTCGGTCACCAGCCGCCGCAGATAGGCGCCGTAGCCATTCTTGTCGAAGCGTGCGGCAAGCGCCAGGAGCTCCGCCGTGGTGATGAAGCCCTTGCGCCAGGCAATTTCCTCGATGCAGGCGATCTTGAGGCCCTGACGATGCTCGACGGTACGCACGAACTCAGCGGCCTCCAACAGCGACTCATGGGTCCCGGTATCCAGCCAGGCGTAGCCCCGGCCGAGGCGCTCGACATGGAGTTCGTCCGCATTCAAGTAGGCCTGATTGACGTCGGTTATCTCGAGCTCGCCGCGGGCGGACGGCTTCAACGAGTCGGCAATCTCGATCACTCGATTGTCGTAGAAATAGAGTCCGGTGACAGCCCAGTTCGATTGCGCGCGGAGCGGCTTCTCCTCGATATGGGTCGCGCGTCCGCTGCTATCGAACGAGATGACGCCGTAGCGCTGCGGATCCTGCACTTGATAGGCAAAGACGGTTGCTCCGGCTTCGCGATGCATTGCGTTTTGCAGCAGCGCGCCCAGCCCATCGCCATAGAAGATATTGTCGCCCAGCACGAGCGCCACCCGGTCGCTCGCGATAAAGGCGCGGCCGACAATGAAGGCATCGGCGAGACCGCGCGGCTGCGCCTGCACCGCATAGGACAGACGAATGCCCCACGCGGCCCCGTCGCCGAGAACCGCGCGGAACTGCCCCTGGTCCTGCGGTGTTGTGATCACCAGGATATCGCGAATCCGCGCCAGCAGAAGGACAGAGAGCGGATAGTAGATCAGCGGCTTGTCGTAGACCGGCAGGAGCTGCTTGCTTACTCCAAGGGTCAGGGGATGAAGGCGCGTGCCCAACCCGCCCGCCAGAATAATTCCCTTCACCGGTTCCAATCCACTGCGGCTACGCCGGCGCCGCGGCGCGAATCTGATCGAGGCATTCGCCCAGCGCCTCCTGCCAGACGCGCGGAGCAATCCCGTAGGTCCGCTGAATCTTGGCGCAGTCGAGCGCCGAGTTGCGCGGCCGGCGCGCGGGGGTGGGATAGGCTTCCGTCGCGATCGGGATCACGACGCTCGGCGTTTTCATTCCCCGCTCCCGTGCGGCCTTGAAGATATCCACGGCAAAGCCATACCACGTCGTCCGCCCCTTGCCGCAGAAATGAAATGTTCCGAACCCATCGGACCTTCCGAGGACGAGCGCCGCAGCAATATCGATGACGGCACCAGCGAGATCAGCAGCATAGGTCGGACAGCCGTGCTGATCATCGACGATGGTCAGACGATCGCGCTCGCTGCCCAGCCGCAGCATCGTGCGCACGAAATTACGGCCCACCGAGCTGTAGACCCAGGCGGTTCTCAGGATGACGTGTCGATCGAGCCGGTCCCGCACCGCGCTCTCGCCGGCCGCCTTGCTCTGGCCGTAGACCGAGAGCGGATTGACGGGGTCCTCCTCCCAGTAGGCCGCGCTCTGGTTCCCGTCGAAGACATAATCGGTCGAAAGGTGAATCAGCGCGGCGCCGATCTTGCTGCAAACCGCCGCAAGCTCGGCAGCACCGTCGCGATTGACGGCGAAAGCCTCCTCGCGCGCCGATTCCGCCGCGTCAACGGCGGTGAAGGCCGCGGCGTTGATGATCAGGCGTGGCCGCTTCGCCTCCAGCTTCCGGATTTCCGCCGGCCGCGCCAGATCGACGCGATCCCGCCCGAGGAATTCCACCTGGACGTCGGCCGGCCAGCGTGCCTTCTGGAGCTCGAGCGCGAGCTGGCCCGTCCGCCCGATAACGATCACGGGTTCAGTGCTTACAGTCATGCGCGCCTATCCACCGACAGCGACGCCGCTATCGTAGCGCTTCGCACTGGGACGAGAGCACCTGACTCAGCATTGCGATCCGAACGGATCAACTCCCTCACGCCGAGAGCGCTCGGCGTTCCACCTCGCCAGCGTAAGTAAAATAGCGCGGGAGGGATTCGAGCAACGGCAGAGCCTTGTCCTTCGGCGATACGATCGCTTTCTCGGGGTCAACCGGCCAAGGAACGCCGATTGCAGGGTCGTTCCACCGGATGCCTTTGTCATGGGCAGCGGAATAGTAATTCGTCACCTTGTAGATGACCTCGGTATCCGGCTCCAACGTACACATTCCATGAGCGAAGCCGACGGGGACGAAAATCTGGTTCCAGTCCCTCGCGCTCAACGGAAAGCTCAGATACTTGCCAAAGGTCGGCGACCCGTGCCGAATGTCGACAACCACATCCAATACGACACCGCGGACAACCCGGACCAGCTTATCCTGGGCGAAGGGCGGAATCTGGAAATGCAGGCCGCGAACCGTGCCCTTGCTGACCGAAAAGGCGTGGTTGTCTTGAACAAAATCCAGATCGATGCCGGCCTCGGCGAGCGCCCGGCGGTTGTAGGTCTCCGAAAAGAAGCCCCGGTCATCTC
This sequence comes from Acetobacteraceae bacterium, assembly GCA_035509315.1. Lineage (GTDB taxonomy): Bacteria > Pseudomonadota > Alphaproteobacteria > Acetobacterales > Acetobacteraceae > JAKAWQ01. Next base: position 35,590 of record DATJLS010000040.1, read on the forward strand.
GGTGCCTCGACGGGACAAAGACCTTGACCTCGGGAAAGGCGGTCTCCAACACGACCATGCGGTCTCCCCCCAACAGATTCCGTTGACCTCAGCAGCGACCTCTCGGCGAGTCGACAACACACCAAGTCGCCGCCAGCACGTGCCGGACCATGGCATAGCCAACCCTTATTGAGTCAAGCTCATTATACTAGAAATTTTATCGTTTCGCGCGAGTTTCGACACGCCGCAGAATAAGGGAAAAGCCCGTCCTGTCGCAGTCGCGTGAGTCCCGATGGTGTCGCTCGACGCGCAGGATCGCGGCCGCCGCCAATAGGCTGCTCGTTGCAAAAAAGGTCGCCGGGATCGCCTCCCGAGGTGCCGCTCGGGGTCGCCACCTCGCAAGCGACCTCGCCGCAAGCATTGTCGCTCCGCTCGGCGATCGTCGCGATGCTCGACTATCGATCACAGGCACCGCGCCCTCGCGGCCGGCACCGATCGGCGGCCAATGCCGACGGCAAGTCCTGCCGGTCAAGCCAGGCCTTCGATGCCTGCCTTGAAGCCCTGGCGCACGCGAGCCATATCCGCCTCCACCATCTCCTGAACCATCTCCTCGAGCAACCCCCGCCGGCCGCAGGAAGTTGGCGTCCACCTCGATGTGCTCTTCCGCGTTGAGCCCCACATGGGCGAAGGCCATGCGGCGGAACTCCAGCACGCTCGTGACGCGGCCGGTAGCGATCACGTAGTCGTCGGCCTCGACCTGCTGCAGCATCATCCACATGGCGCGCACGTAGTCGCGGGCATGCCCCCAATCGCGTTTCGCATGGAAATTGCCAGCACCAGCTTGTCCCGCAGGCCGAGCTTGATGCGGGCGACGCCGTCGGTGATCTTGCGGGTGACGAACTCGATGCCGCGCAGCGGCGATTCGTGATTGAAGAGGATGCCGCAGCTCGCGAAGAGCCGGAAGCTCTCGCGGTAGTTCACCGTCATCCAGTGCGCGTAGAGC
>DATJLS010000041.1:0-30224 GCA_035509315.1 Acetobacteraceae bacterium
CTCAAAAAATGTTGACCGAACGGTTCGGTCATTTTTTGTTGACTTAGCGCAAATCGAGGGGTATGGCAACAGAAATCGAACCGAACCGTTCGGTCAGTGATCGGCGGGTCGAAAAGGACGCGAAGGTTATGGATTTGGAAGCTCTGGACCAGGAGACGGGCGGTCGAACCGACGGCGGCACCAAACGGCGTCAGATCATGGACGGAGCGCGCCAGGTTTTCCTGAGCGCCGGCTTCGACGGCGCGAGCATGAACGACATCGCGCGCGCCGCCGGCGTCTCCAAGGGCACGCTCTACGCCTATTTTGATTCAAAGGAGCAGTTGTTCGAGGCGATTATCCGCGGCGAATACGCCCAGTCGGCCGAGCGGCTCTGCACCTTCCGGCGCGAGGGCGACCCGCGTGAGATGCTGAAAGATTTTGGCGTCAGGCTCATCAGCAAGATGGCTGAGCCGTACACGCGTTCGCTCGCCAGGGTCGTCATCGCGGCGGCGGAAAAATTCCCCAACGTCGGCCGCGCCTTCTACGAGGCCGGTCCCCTCTATGGCGCGAACCGCCTCGCGGCCGAACTCGAAAGCCTCGAAAAGGCCGGCAAGCTCAGGGTTCCCGACCCAGAGCGCGCCGCCTGGCAGTTCGTCGATCTCTGCCAGAGCTATGTCTACAAGCGCCTTCTGTTCGGCGTCGTCGACTCGATCAGCCGCGAGGACATCGAGGCCTCGGTCGAGGCCGGAGTCGATGTGTTCATGAAGGCCTATGGCGTCTAGACCGGACCCCGGCAGGACGGAGGTTGTTCGCCTACCTTTTCTTCTCCGTTCGCAGCGGGTGAATCATGTCCGCGGGCCGGACCCATTCGTCGAACTCATCGGCGGTGACATAGCCGAGCGAAACCGCCGCTTCCTTGAGGCTCATGTCCTCATGATAGGCCTTGAGCGCAATCTTGGCCGCCTTTTCGTAGCCGATGTGCGGGTTGAGCGCGGTCACCAGCATCAGCGAATTGTCGAGGTGCTCCCTGATCCGCTTCTCGTTCGGCTCGATGCCGCGGGCGCAATTCAAGTCGAACGAGCGGCAGCCCTCGGAAAGCAGCTGGATCGACTCGAGCACGTTGTGCAGTGCGACGGGACGGTAGACGTTGAGCTGAAAATTGCCTTGCGAGCCGGCGAAAGCGACCGAGTGGTCGTTGCCGAACACCTGGACCGTGACCATGGTCAAGGCTTCCGACTGGGTCGGGTTGATCTTGCCCGGCATGATCGAGGAGCCGGGCTCGTTTTCCGGGATGTGAAGCTCGGCGAAGCCGGCGCGCGGGCCGCAGGCATACCAGCGAACATCGTTGGCGATCTTCATCAGCGAGCCGGCGAGCGTGCGCATGGCGGCGCTCGCATTCACCATCGCGTCATGCGCCGAGAGGGCGGCGAACTTGTTGGGCGCCGAGACAAAATTCTTCCCCGTCTCCTCCGCGACCTTGCGGGCCACCGTCCCGCCGAAGCGGGGATGGGCGTTGAGCCCGGTGCCGACGGCGGTGCCGCCGATCGCAAGCTCGAGGAGGCCGGGCAGCGCGCGCTCGATCGCGGCGATTCCGTCATCGAGCTGGGCAACCCATCCGGAGATGACCTGTCCGAGCGTGATCGGGGTCGCGTCCTGAAGATGGGTGCGGCCGACCATGACGATATGTTCATTGGGCGCGATCTTCGCGGCCAGCGTTTCGCGGAGAACGTGGACGGCCGGGAGGAGGCGGTTCGCGATCTCATCGACCGACGCGATGTGCATGGCGGTGGGAAAGGTATCGTTCGAGGACTGGGAGTGATTCACGTCATCGTTCGGATGGATCGGCGTCTTCGAGCCCAGAACGCCGCCCGCCATCTGGATCGCGCGGTTCGAGATCACCTCGTTGGCGTTCATGTTGGTCTGGGTCCCCGAGCCGGTCTGGAAGACGACGAGGGGAAACTCCGAATCGAGCTTGCCCTCGATCACCTCCTGGGCGGCGCGGACGATGAGATCGACCTTCTCCTTGGAGAGCTGGCCGAGCTCGAGATTGGCGAGTGCTGCCGATTTCTTGAGGATGCCGAGCGCCTTGACGACCGGGCGGGTCCAGCGGAAGCGCTCGACCCCGATCAGGAAATTCTCATGCGAGCGCTCGGTCTGGGCACCCCAGAGATGGGCGGCGGGGACATGGACATCGCCGAGCGCATCCTCCTCGATGCGGGAATCGCCGCTCTTCGCGCTGATCTCGTCCATGGGCTCGGCCTCCTCGGTCCGGAAAGGCGGGACCATATCGCGGGCAGGCGGGGGGTGCCATCGCCGTCGCTCCCGGTGGTCCCCTCTTCACCCCGCCCCCTGAAGTGCCGGATCATGCCTCCTGCCACCCCAAACCGATCACGGTCCATGCCACCTACTTCGTCCTCCGCGCCGTATGTCCGCCTCGTTCGGGACCTGCTCGACGGCGGAGGCGCCGGCGCCTCCGCCGTCGCTTCCGCGCTCTGGATCGCGATCTGCGCCGCCGCCCCGGAATTCATCTGGCGAGGCCTTCTGATCACCTTCGGCCATATCGATCGGCCCACCGTCATCGCGGCACTTCTGGTTGGGCTCTTCCTCGCCTTCTTCATCGAGCCCGCGATCGAGCGCCTGCGCGGCCTGCTGCAGGGCGCGCACCACCCGGGCAATGGCGCAGGCCGGAGGCGGAGCGCGCTCTTCACCGCCGCGATCGGTGTCGGCTTCGCCTTCGCCTCCTTCTGCCTGCATGCGGCGATGACCGCCGTCCTCGCCGAGCGTGCCGGCGAGCACGGGCCGAGCCGCTCTGGCCTCGCCGCCGCGATCGCCCTGACCATCGCCTGGGCCATCGTTCCCTTCGCCGTCACTCTCGCCTGGCTGAGCCTTGGCCGAATGTGGCGCGCCATCCCGCTCGGCATCGCGGCGGCTGCCTCTTCCTTGCTTGCCTCCTGGCTTTTCCGCTGGACCGCTCAGGAAACGGTCACGACGATCATCCCTTGCCTGGTCATCCAGCTCCTCGGCTATCGTGCCGTCGGAGGCGAGCCGCGGGAACGCGCCTTCATCCGCTGCGCCTGGAGCCTTGCCCGCGTCGCCGCGGTCTGGTTCCTCTTCGCCCTTGTTCTCGATGCCGTCCTCGGCTTCGCCCACCTCAGCCGCTACGCGCCTTATGATCCCACGGCCTTCTGGATCGATGTCCGGTTCTATCTCGGCTGGATGCTCGGGCTTCTGTTCGCGCCTTTCCCCTTCCGCGCCACGCGACCCGCCACCGCGCTATAAAGGCGGGAGAGTTCAGCCGCGAATCCGCCATGTCCCGCACCTCCCCCGCTTCGCACGCCGCTCTCCCGCGCTGCCCCTGGGCGGCCGGCTCGCCCGAAATGCTCGCCTATCACGACCAGGAATGGGGAACGCCGCAGCATGATGACCGCGCACTCTTCGAGCTCATCACGCTCGAAGGCGCGCAAGCCGGTCTCTCCTGGCGCACCATTCTCGCGCGTCGGAAGGATTACCGCCTGAGCTTCCATGATTTCGACATCGCGCGCGTCGCCGCGATGACGGACCGCGAACTCGAAGCGCTGATCCGCCATTCCGGCATCATCCGGAACCGGCTGAAAATCTATTCGGTCCGCTCGAACGCCGAGGCCGCGCTGGCGGCGATCACCGCCCATGGCAGCCTCGATTCCTATCTCTGGTCCTTCGTCGGCGGCACGCCGATCGTCAATCACCGGCGCGAGATGAAAGAGGTTCCCGCCAGCACCGCGCTTTCGGATTCGATGAGCAAGGCGCTCCGCAAGGCCGGCTTCCGCTTCGTCGGCTCGACGATCTGCTACGCCTTCCTCCAGGCGAGCGGAATGGTGGACGACCACCTCGCCTCCTGCTTCCGCGCGCGGACCGCGGCCCGCCCGTCGTGACGCGATAGGCCCCCGGCACAGGCGCGGAGATTTCGCGCGATCGTTTCGGTCTCAGGCTTGATGTCGCGGGAAGCGGGGTCTAAGCCGCTGGCATGGCTCTGTTGCCGGTTGGCCGTCGTCGCTTCGGCCGCCGTCCCTTTCTCGCTGCGCCATTCCTTGCCGCGGTGCCGCTCGTCTCCTGCGGCCAGGACCCGAAATGGCACAATGTCGATGTGAGCGGGACTTTCCCGCCGCTCGCCTTCGCGATGCAGCGGGCGAGTGACGGGCGCGAGGTCACCGAGGCCGATTATCGCGACCGCGTCGATCTGCTCTATTTCGGCTACACGAACTGCCCGGATGTCTGCCCGACGACGCTCGCCAACATGGCGGTCGTCCTCAAGGATCTCGGCAATCTGGCGAAGGACGTGACCCTGTTCTTCGTCACGGTCGATCCCAACCGCGACTCGCTTGCCGTCCTCTCGCGCTATGTGGCCCTCTTCGCCCCCGAGATCGTCGGCCTGCGCGGCACGCCCAATCAGCTCGCCACGCTCGCGCGGCGCTATCGGGTCGCCTATTCGGTGACCCCGGCAACCGACGGGCACCCCTATCAGGTCTCTCACAGCGCCGCGATCTATGTCTTCGACAAACAGGGCGCCTGCCGGCTGATCATCCCTTCGATGAGCAGCCGAACCCCGGACATCGCGGGAACCGTCGCCGACCTCAAGACGCTGGTGAAGGAGCCGCCGCCCGGTCTGCTCTCCCGGATCCTTCACTCGATCTAAAAAAGCTTCTGCCCGGGCGGGTACATCACGACGATATCGTCGGGATTGACCAGATTCAGCATCGCCCGTGCCCGCTCATCGAGCGAATCGGCGTCGAGATGGTCGGTCCGCAGCGCCGCCACTTCCGTCTCCCAGCGGTCCCTTACCCCTGTCACCTGCGTGAGCTGCAGCCGGGCGGCGGCGAGCGCTTTCTGGTCCTTGGCATAGGCGAGCAACCCGTGCGGCCCCTCGATCGCGTTGAGGACGAAATAGCCGGTCAGGGCAAGGAACACGAGCGGCGCCACTGTCTCGCGCATCCGCTTCTTCCACTCGGCCATCGTTCATTCCTCCGCGGCGATCACATTTTGCCGCCGACCGCAATCCTGCCCGCATCCTGCCATGAATCGAGGCACTTGTGATCCCATCTTCCGTGGAAGCCGAGAGGCACGAAGGAGTTTTCCATGAAATCGCTTTCGCTGATCGCCGCCGGCGCAGTGATGGCGCTGGCCATGGCAAGCCCGGCCGCCCAAGCCGGTGGATGGCATGGCGGCTGGGGTGGACGCCCCGGTTGGGCATGGCACGGTGGGGGATGGCACGGCGGGGGGTGGTACGGCCGGGGATGGTACGGACACGGGTGGGGATGGGGCGGCTGGTGGCGGGGGCCGGGCGTGGGCGTCGTGATCGCGCCGCCTGTCGTCTATCCGCCGCCCGTGGCCTACTATCCTTACCCGCTGCCTCCACCGCCGCCACCGCCTCCTCCGGTCGTCTATGCGCCCCCGCCGGTGGTTTATGCGCCGCCTCCGGTCTATGCCGCGCCGCCGGGGGTCTCGATCGGGGTCAATGTCCCGTGACGGCTTTCGCCGAAGGCTCGCTCCTGAGGATCGTTCGGCCGGCATAACGCGCGGCGGGGCCGAGCGCCTGCTCGATGCGGATGAGCTGGTTGTACTTGGCCACCCGGTCGCTTCGCGCGAGGCTGCCGGTCTTGATCTGCCCGCAATTGGTGGCGACCGCGAGATCGGCCACCGTCGTATCCTCGGTCTCGCCGGAACGATGGCTGACGACCGTCGCATAGCCGGCCCGGTGCGCGATCTCCATCGTCTCCAGGGTCTCCGTGAGCGTACCGATCTGGTTGAGCTTGATCAGAATCGCGTTGGCTGCCCCCTCCGCGATTCCGCGGCGAAGGCGGTCCGGATTGGTGACGAAGAGATCATCGCCGACGATTCGAAGCCGACCGCCGAGGGTTGCGGTCAGCATCTTCCAGCCATGCCAGTCATCCTCGGCACAGCCATCCTCGATCGAAACGATCGGATAGCGGCTGGCGAGCAGCTCGAAGTAGCGGACCAGGCCCTCGGCATCGAGCGTGCGCCCTTCGCCGGCCAGGACATATTTTCCGTCATGGAAGAATTCGCTCGCGGCGGGATCTAGGGCGAAGGTGACATCGACGCCCGGACGATAGCCGGCCGCCTCGCAGGCGCGGGCGATGAAGGCGAGCGCCGCGTCCGCCGAATCGAGATTGGGCGCGAACCCGCCTTCATCCCCGACATTGGTGTTGTGGCCCTTCTCGGCGAGCGCTTTCTTGAGCGCCATGAAGATCTCGGAGCCCATCCGCACCGCCTCGGCGATCGTGCCGGCGCCAACGGGCTGGATCATGAATTCCTGGAAATCGATCGGATTGTCCGCGTGGCGCCCGCCATTGAGGATGTTCATCATCGGGACGGGAAGCGTGCGGGCCGGCGCGCCGCCGATATAGCGGAAGAGCGGCAGGCCGAGATCGGCGGCGGCGGCCTTGGCGAGAGCGAGCGAGACGCCGAGGATCGCATTCGCCCCCAGGCGGGACTTGTTCGGCGTGCCGTCGAGATCGATCAGCAATTCGTCGATGCGCGTCTGCTCGGATGGGTCCATGCCGGAAATGGCATCGAAGATCTCACCCTCGACATTCTCGACCGCGCGACGCACGCCCTTGCCGCCGAAGCGCGCCGGATCGCCGTCCCGGAGTTCCACGGCCTCGTGCGTGCCGGTGGAAGCGCCGGAGGGGACCGCGGCGCGGCCGATGGCGCCCGAATCGAGCAGAACCTCGACCTCGATGGTCGGGTTGCCGCGCGAATCCAGGATCTCGCGCGCGGAGATGTCCGATATCGCAGCCATGGTGATCCTCCGGAATGGCGTCCGGATAAAGCGCGGGTCCAACCCCCGCGGCAAGAGGCGCCGGCGCGCGATCAGCCGAAATCATCACGCGCCGGAGGCTATTCAGCCTGACCGAACACCCTCCGGCGTTGTTTTGCCGAGCGGAACGACGCGCCCCTGGATCGTTTCGTGGGCTGCCCCGATTCCGGTCAAGCGCGATCCGCTCTGGAAAGCTCGGCCAGAACCCGCTCGTGCAGAAGCCGGTCCGCCTCGCTGAAGAGGACGAAGCGGATCAGCCGGAGCGAAGACAATGTCGGAAGGCGGGCAAGGACCGTGCCCCATGCCACCCGCGCCGCCGCTTCCGGTGGATATCCGAACACGCCGGTCGAGATCGCGGGAAATCCGAGCGAGCGGAGGCGATGCGCCTCGGCAAGATCGAGCACGCGCGCATAGCACGCGCCGAGCAACACGGCTTCAGGCTCGTCCTGGCCGAAAACGGGGCCGAGGCAATGGATCACGAAGCGATTGGGAAGCCCGTGCCCGCCGGTGATCACCGCTTCCCCGGGACGGATCGGCGCGAGCGGGCGGCATTCCTCATGGAGGCCCGGGCCGGCGGCACGATGAATGGCGCCGGCCACGCCGCCACCGGGCGCGAGCGCCGCATTGGCCGCATTGACGATGGCCTCGAGGTCCGGCTGATCCGCGATATTGCCGCGCCGGATCTCGAGCGCGACGAAGGCGCCCCCGCTCATGCGGCCGGCGGGTGCGAGGATGAAGGCGGCGGAGGCGGAGAGAGGCGCTCGATCATATCCGCGGTGCGGCGCGTGTTCGCCTCGATATCGAAGAAGACCTCGATGATCTCGCCATTAAGAACGCAGACGAGGCCGACGATCACGAGACCGACGCCCGCGCCGAGCATGTCCCGCGCCGCGATCACCGCCGAGACGTCGGATGAGCTTCCCATGATGTTGACGAGCCCGACGACGAAAAGGATGAGCCCGACGGCGACGCCCACCCAGCCGATGATGCGCAGGATCAGCGAGAAGGCGCGCAGCACGAGATAGCGGTGCCTCATGAGATGTTTCTCCCTTCGCCGAATCGGCGCTCAAGCGTGCTTGATCGTGATGAGACAGGAATGAAAATCTAGCGGTTCGCCGGCACAGCGGAAACGGAAAAAGCGTGCCGGGCGAAGCCGCCCTCAGGGATGGCCCTTTGCTTCGGCCGTCTTCGCAAGCGCATCGAAGCCCTTCAGGCGGGCGATCAGCGCCGGCATCTCGCCGAGCGGGATCATGTTCGGCCCGTCCGAAGGCGCATGATCGGGATCGGGGTGGGTTTCGATGAAAACGGCCGCGACTCCGACGGCCAGCGCCGCGCGGGCAAGGATGGGAGCAAAACGCCGCTCACCGCCGGAACTCGTTCCGCGCCCGCCCGGCTGCTGCACCGAATGGGTAGCATCGAAGACGACCGGATAGCCGGTCTCGGCCATGATCGGCAGGGCGCGAAAATCATTGACCAGCGTATTGTAGCCGAAGCTCGCGCCGCGCTCGGTGAGCAGGATTCTCTCGTTTCCCGTGCTTGCGATCTTCGCCGCGACATTCGCCATGTCCCACGGCGCCAGGAACTGGCCCTTCTTCACATTGACCGCCCGGCCGGTGCTGCCGGCGGCGCGCAGAAGATCGGTCTGGCGGCAAAGGAAGGCGGGGATCTGCAGCACGTCCACCGCCTCGGCGGCCGGCGCGCATTGCGCCGGCTCATGCACGTCCGTCAGCACGGGGAGCGAGAATTGCTCGCGGATCTCGGCAAGAATCCCGAGCCCCTTCGCCATGCCGACACCGCGCGCGCCGGCAACGCTGGTGCGGTTGGCCTTGTCGAAGCTCGATTTGTAGATCAGGCCGATGCCGGCGGCGCGTGCCATCTCCGCGAGCGCCGCCGCCACCTCGCGCGCATGATCGCGCGATTCGATCTGGCAGGGGCCCGCGATCAGCACCATCGGCAGGTCGTTGCCGAGCGTGACCGCGCCGACCGCCACTCTGCGCGCTACGGACACGATATCGTTCATACGAGACGCGCCTGGGCCACCGCCGCGCCGACGAAGCCGCGAAAGAGCGGGTGCGGCGCGAAGGGTTTCGATTTCAGCTCGGGATGATACTGCACGCCGATGAACCAGGGATGGTCGGGGTACTCGATGATCTCGGGCAGGACACCATCCGGCGAAATGCCGGAAAAGCGCAGCCCCGCATCCTCGAGCGTCTCGCGATAGCGGATGTTCACCTCGTAGCGATGGCGATGGCGTTCCGAGATCCGCTCTGCGCCGCCATAGAGATTTCGCACGAGCGAGCCTTCCGCAAGAACGGCCGGATAGGCGCCGAGCCGCATCGTGCCGCCGAGATTGCCGCCGGCGGCACGGCGCTCGATCTCGTTGCCGCGGGCCCATTCGGTCAGCAGGCCGACCACCGGCGACAAGCAAGGGCCGAACTCGGTCGAGGAGGCGCCATCGAGCCCGGCGAGATTCCGCGCCGCCTCGATCACCGCCATCTGCATTCCGAAGCAGATGCCGAAGAAAGGCACGCGCCGCTCGCGCGCGAACTGCACCGCCGCGATCTTGCCTTCCGTGCCGCGCTCCCCGAATCCGCCGGGAACGAGGATGCCATGCACGCCTTCGAGCTGGGCCACGGCATTCGGCTGCTCAAAGACCTGGCTGTCCACCCAGTCGAGATCGACACGCACGCGATTGGCGATCCCGCCATGGGCAAGCGCCTCGGCCAGCGACTTATAACTGTCGAGCAGATTGGTGTATTTGCCGACCACCGCGATCTTGACCGAGCCTTCCGGCGCCCGCACGGCCGTGGCGATCCGTTCCCATCGCGAAAGGTCTGGGACGCGGTCCACCGGCAGGCCGAAATGCTGCAGCACCTCGCGGTCCAGGCCTTCTTCGTGATAATTGAGCGGCACCGCATAGATTGTGGGCGCGTCGAGCGCGGCGATCACCGCCTGGGGGCGGACATTGCAGAAAAGGGCGATCTTGCGCCGTTCGGCGGGCGGGATCGGGCGATCGCAGCGGCAGAGCAGCAGATGCGGCTGGATGCCGACATTGAGCAGCTCCTTCACCGAATGCTGCGTGGGCTTGGTCTTCAGTTCGCCCGCGGAAGGAATGTACGGCACCAGCGTGAGATGCACGATCATCGCGCCTTCGGGGCCGAGCTCGTTTCCGAGCTGGCGGATCGCCTCGAGGAAGGGAAGGCTCTCGATATCGCCGACCGTGCCGCCGATCTCGATCAGGGCGAAATCGACCCCCCCGGTATCGCGCAGAATGGTCTCCTTGATTGCGTCGGTGATGTGCGGAATGACCTGCACCGTCGCGCCGAGATAATCGCCGCGCCGCTCGCGCGCGATCACTTCCGAATAGATCCGGCCGGTGGTGGCATTGTCGGCCCGGGTGGCGGCCACACCGGTGAAACGCTCGTAATGGCCGAGATCGAGGTCGGTTTCCGCCCCGTCATCGGTGACGAACACCTCCCCATGCTGGTAGGGGCTCATGGTTCCCGGATCGACATTGAGATAGGGATCGAGCTTGCGCAGGCGGACGGTATAGCCGCGCGCCTGAAGCAGCGCCCCAAGTGCAGCCGTGGCGATGCCCTTGCCGAGAGAGGAGACCACGCCGCCGGTAACGAATACGAACCGCGTCATGGGCCCCCATCATACAGAGGCTCTCCGAGTCCGGTGAACCCGTCTTGCCGCAAGGCGGGTCTGTCTATTTCGTCGGCACCGCGGGCAGGGCTGGAAGCGCGGGCGTGGTGGGCAGCTTCGGCGGCGCGGAATGCGCCGGCCCCCCCGGAGCAGACGTGGGAGCAGACGTGGGGGCAGACGAGGGCGCAGACGCGGGAGCGGGCGACGTGGCCGCTGGCGGCGGCGGGGAATTGAGGATCGAGTTCTCCCCCGTGCTGCGGTTGATGAGGCCAAGCGCCAGGGCGAGCGCCATGAAGATGGTCGCCAGGACGGCCGTGGTGCGGGTGAGCAGGTTGGCCGTGCCGCGTCCGCTCATGAAGCTGCCCATGCCCTGGGAGCCGCCGATGCCGAGGCCGCCCCCTTCGCTGCGCTGGATCAGGACGATGCCGATCAGCGCCAGGGTCACGAAAAGCTCGACGATCAGAAGAACGGTCGACATCACCCTTCTCTCGCATCCCGGCTTTGCCTCGCGCCATCTCCCCTCGCCGGGAAAGGGGCCGGGGGCTGGCTTCTAGCGGCAAGAGCCAAGGCTGGAAAGTGCGGCCGTCGAACCGACCGCAATCCCTCCGGCAGGCTACCGTGCGGCTGCGGCGATCGCCAGGAACTCGGCCGCAACCAGGCTCGCCCCGCCGATCAGCCCGCCCCCCACCTCGGGGATTCCCATGATGGACGCGGCATTGGCGCCCTTGACCGAGCCGCCATAGAGAATGGGCACGTCTTTTCCTTCGACACCGAAGGCGTGCGCAAGCCGGGCACGGATCAGGGCGTGCATGCCGGCGATCTCGTCGGCTGTGGGCGTACGGCCCGCCCCGATCGCCCAGACCGGCTCATAGGCGACGATGCCGGCGAAGTCCTCCGGCAGGCTGCCGGCAATCTGGCTTGCCACCACCTTTTCCGCCCGCCCGGCGTCGCGCTCGGCCTCCGTCTCGCCCACGCAGACGATGGGGATGAGGCCGGCGCGGGCGGCGGCGAGCGCCTTCATCCGCACGAGGCCATCATTTTCGGCGTAGGCGGCACGCCGCTCGGAGTGGCCGAGAATGACGTAACGGGCGCCGGCATCGCGCAGCATCGGCGCGGAGATGTCCCCCGTGTGTGGACCGGCGGGCTCGGGGTGGCAGTCCTGTCCGCCGACCGCGATGGCCGTGCCGTCGAGAATCGCGGCAACGGCGGCGATTTCCGTGAACGGGGGACAGAGCACGAGGTCCGGAGGGCCATCGCCCCCCGCCCCTGACGCCACCCCCCGCGCCAGCTCCGCCGCCGCCGCGGAGAGGCCGTTCATCTTCCAGTTTCCGACCACGAGCCTTCGCATCGGCTTCTCTCCTTCCCACAGCGAACAAGCGGGGATACTGACAAACAAGACGGCGGCTCCCTATGGTGGGGGGCGCCAAGCTACCTTGCTCCACATCCCTTGCTCCGGGACGGACATGCTTTCCTTCATCCGCCATCATCTCGGCAACTGGTTCGCGCGCATTCTCTTCCTGGTGCTGGTCATCGCCTTCATGGGCTGGGGCGTGGGCGACATGCTGCGCAACATCGGCACGGACACCGCCATTGCCCATGTCGGCGGACGGAGGATCGAGCCGGCGGCGGTTCAGGCCGCGTATCAGCAGGCACTCGAACGGGTAAGCCAGTCCCTCCCCAACGGCGAGCAGCCGACAGCGCAATTGCGCCAGCTGATCGCCCAGCAGGTGGTGGAGCGGCTGATCACCCAGGCGGTCCTGACCGAAGAGACAGGTCGCCTCCACCTCGTCGTGCCGGATGCCGCGCTCCGCCAGGCGGTGTTCGCGATGCCTGCCTTCCAAGGCAGCAACGGCGCCTTCGACCATGCCCAGTTCGAGCAGGTGTTGGCCACGAATGGCCTCTCGGAGAGCGAGTTCCTCGCGCTGATGCGCCAGGACCTCAGCCAGAGCGCGCTTCTCGATGCGGTCGGAGCAGGGGCGGCCGCGCCCTCCGCCCTGACCGCGCCGCTCTTTGCCTATCAGGAGGAGACGCGCACCGCCTCCGCCGTGCTGCTTCCCTTCGCCGCCGCCCCCGCCCCCAAGCCGCCCGACGAGGCGGTGCTGAAACGCTGGTGGGCAAACCACCCCTGGACCTTCAGCACGCCGGAATACCGGCGGATTCGCCTCGTCGTGCTGTCGCCGGACGTGGTCGCGGCGCACGAGACGGTTTCCGATGCGGCACTCCAGGACGCATACGCCGAGCACAAGGCGGATTACGTCAAGCCCGAGCGGCGCTCGGCCGAAATCGTACTGGCGCCGGACCAGGCCAAGGCGAATGCGCTCGCCGCGCGCTGGCAGGCCGGGGCAAGCTGGGCGGAGATGCAGCAGGCGGCGAAGGATGCGGATGCCTCGGCGGTGTCGCTCGACAATGCCCGGCCGGTGGAATTCCCGGACCCGGTGCTTGCCAAGGCGGTGTTCGCGGCCACCCCCGACACGGTGACCGGGCCGTTCCAGACGCCGCTCGGCTGGCACGTGATCGAGGTCACGGGCGTGACCGGGGGCAGCAACGTCACCTTTGCCGATGCGAAGCCCGCGCTTGAAAAGACGCTGGCCCGTCAGCAGGCGGTGAACGACGTGCTCAAGCGTGTCACCCAATTCGAGGACGCGGTCGCCGCGCAGCCCAATCTCGAGCAGATGCCGGGCGATCTCGGCCTTGTCGGGCTCACCGGCACGCTCGATTCCCAGGGGCTGACCGAGGCGGGCCGTCCCGCCCCCCTGCCCGGCTCGGACGCCCTGCGCCAGGCCATCATCAAGGCGGCCTTCGCGGCGCAGCCGAACCAGATGGCGAGCGTCGTGCAGGGGCCGGACGATTCCTACTACGCGCTGCAGGTGCAGAAGATCACGCCGCCGCATGTTCAGCCCTATGATCTCGTCAAGGACAAGGTGCTGGCGGACTGGACCGCGCATGAGGGGCGGAGGGAGCAGAACGCGATGGCGACGCGGCTGATGGTGGCGGTGAATGACGGAACCCCCCTCGCCGAGGCCGCTGCCGCGGAAGGGCTTACCGCGATCACCTTGCCGCCGACGCGGCGCGACGCGCCGGCTGCGGGCGTGCCGGAACAGCTTCTCGATCCGCTCTTCGCGCTGAAGCCGCAGAAGGCGACGATGGTCGAGACCGCGGACGGATTCGTGACCGCCGAGCTTGTCGGGATCTCAGACCCCACCTCCGCCACCGACCCGATCGGCTACGGGGAGATGCGCGATCAGCTCGCGAGCAGCATCGGCGGCGATATCCAGCAAGTCCTGGTCGAGGCCTTGCGCGCGCGTGCGCACCCGCGCATCAACGTCCCGGCGATGGAGCAGATCGCGCAACAATGACGAGCCGAGGAGTGTGTTGCCGATGAACGTGCTCGCCCCGCCGGGTTTTGCCGCGTTCCGGGTTGCCTATAGCGAAGGCAAGGGCACGCTTGTCTGGTCGAGCGGGGTCGCCGATCTCGAGACGCCGGTCGCCGCCTTCCTCAAGCTCGCGCACGGGCAGCCCTATTCCTTCCTGCTCGAAAGCATCGAGGGCGGGGCGGCCCGCGGCCGCTATTCCATCATCGGCATGCGGCCGGACCTGATCTGGCGCTGCCGGCACGGCAAGGCCGAGATCAACCGCCATGCCCGCTCGGCGCCGCACGGTTTCACGCTTGATCCGCGTCCCGCGCTCGAAAGCCTGCGGGCGCTGATCGCCGAGACGCGGCTTGAGGTGCCGCCGCATCTGCCGCCGATGACGGGCGGGCTGGTCGGCTATCTCGGCTACGACATGGTGCGGCTGATGGAGCGGCTGGCGGAGAAGAACGAGGACCGGCTCGGCCTGCCCGAGGCGTTGCTGATCCGGCCGACCCTGTTCGCGATCTTCGACAACGTGAATGCCGACCTCACGCTCGCCGCGCCGGTCTATCCAACGCCCGACACTACCGCGGAACAGGCCTGGGAAGCGGCCCAGGCGCTGCTCGCGGAGGCGGCTTCCTCGCTCGACCGGCCGCTGCCCCACCCCGATCCGCCGGTGTCCCTGCCGCTCCCGCTGGCGCCGCAATCGAACATGGCGAAGGAGAATTTCCTCGCGGTCGTCCGGCGGATGAAGGAGTACATCTTTGCCGGCGATGCGTTCCAGATCGTGCCGAGCCAGCGTTTTTCACTGCCCTTCGCGTTGCCGCCCTTCGCCTTCTACCGCGCGCTCCGACGGATCAACCCCTCGCCCTTTCTTTTCTTCCTCGATTTCGGCGGCTTCGCCGTGGCGGGATCAAGCCCGGAGATCCTCGTCCGGCTGCGCGACGGGAAGGTGACGCTGCGCCCGCTCGCCGGGACGCGGCCGCGCGGAGCGACGCGGGAGGAGGATCTGCGGCTCGAGGCCGAGCTTCTCGCCGATCCCAAGGAGCGGGCCGAGCACCTGATGCTGCTCGATCTCGGGCGCAACGATGTCGGGCGTGTCGCCGAGATCGGCTCGGTGAAAGTGACGGAGCAGTTCGTCATCGAGCGTTTCAGCCACGTGATGCACATCTCCTCCAATGTCGAGGGAACGCTGGCCCCGGGTCTCGATGCGCTCGATGCGCTGATCGCGGGCTTTCCGGCCGGCACGCTCACGGGAGCGCCGAAAGTGCGGGCGATGGAGATCATCGAGGAGCTGGAGCCGGAGCGGCGCGGCATCTATGCCGGGTGCATCGGCTATTTCGCCGCCAACGGAACGATGGACACCTGCATCGCCCTGCGCACCGCCGTGATCAAGGACGGCACGCTCTACGTGCAGGCAGGCGGCGGGGTGGTCGCGGATTCCGATCCGGAAGCGGAATATGAAGAGACCCGCCACAAGGCCCGCGCCCTGCTCCGCGCGGCCGAGGAGGCGATTCGCTTCGCCGCCCGGCGCGGGTGACGCCCCCTGGGCCGAGGCCGATCGTTCCTCGCCCGCCACGAGAAACCGCCGAGAGCCGCAACCGAACGGCGGCCGCGCATCTCCCAAAAGGGTTGTGCTCGCCCTGGCGGTGAGACATACGGGTCAATCGGGTTCCTTTGGGGGCGTCCGTCTGCCGAAGTGAAGCCGGCGCGGGACGAAGAACGGCCTCCCATGCGCTTGCGCGGGATGGAAGGGGGGCTGTCGAGGGGGGCGGATGGATGCACTCGGAGGAATCGCCGCCGCAACGGAAGGCGGGAGCGCATTCGTTTCGTTCCGCAATGTCCAGAAGACCTATGACGGCGAGACGCTGGTCGTCCGCGACCTCAACCTCGACCTTCCGCGCGGCGAGTTCCTCACCCTCCTCGGTCCTTCCGGATCCGGCAAGACAACCACCCTCATGATGCTTGCGGGATTCGAATCGCCGACGCACGGAACCATCACGCTGGGCGGGCGCGAGCTCAACCGGGTGCCGGCGCACAAGCGCAATCTCGGCATGGTGTTCCAGAATTACGCGCTGTTCCCGCATATGTCCGTCTATGAAAATCTGGCTTTCCCATTGCGGATTCGGCGCATGCCGAAGACCGAGATGGACCAGCGCATCATGCGCGCGCTCGAGATGGTGCATCTCTCCCCGTTCCGGAACCGGCGGCCGAGCCAGCTCTCGGGCGGTCAGCAGCAGCGGGTCGCGGTCGCCCGCGCCCTCGTCTTCGAACCGGAGATCGTGCTGATGGACGAACCGCTCGGCGCACTCGACAAGAAGCTGCGCGAGGAGCTCCAGTAC
Source organism: Acetobacteraceae bacterium (assembly GCA_035509315.1). Classification (GTDB taxonomy): domain Bacteria; phylum Pseudomonadota; class Alphaproteobacteria; order Acetobacterales; family Acetobacteraceae; genus JAKAWQ01. The sequence continues at coordinate 16,134 of DATJLS010000041.1, forward strand.
GAGATCAGGCAGCTTCACGAGCGGCTCGGGATCACCATGGTCTACGTGACGCACGACCAGGGCGAAGCGCTCTCGATGTCCGATCGCATCGCGGTCTTCGCCGAGGGGATCCTGCAGCAATGCGGCCCGCCGCGCGCGCTTTACGACGAGCCGAGCAATGCCTTCGTCGCCGACTTCATCGGCGAGAACAACCGGCTCACCGGCAGGGTCAAGGAAGTGCAAGGATCGACCTGCAAGGTCACGCTCGACAATGAAGGCGGCGAGACCCTGGCACTCGCGGTGCATGACCTTCAGGCGGGGGAGCGCTGCGCGCTCTCCGTCCGTCCCGAGCAGGTGCAAATCGCGCCACAGCCCGGCACGTTGCCGAACATCTTTTCCGGAAGAGTGCGGAGCGTCCTCTTCCAGGGGGACCATCTGCGCGCCGTGATCCAGGCGGCGGGCGTTTCGCCCATCGTCGCGAAAGTTTCCAATACGGGAAGCGGCCACGGCCTGCAGCCCGGCGGCACCACGCCGTTCGGCTGGGATACGGAAATCTGCCGGGCATTCCGTGCCGGATGAAAAAACCGCTCCGAGAAAGGGAGGAAACCGATGAACGAGAGCGATCGCAAAGGGAAACCCGGGGTTCTGGCCATCAGCCGGCGCGATCTCGCCTCCCGTCTTGCCTCCCTGGGGGCAAGGACGTCCGGCCTCGTGCTGCTCTCCTCGCTCGGCTCCGTGGTGCGGAGCCGGATGGCCGCCGCTGCCGGGACCATCAATCTCTGCTCCTGGGGCGGCGCCTATCAGTTCAGCCAGATCGAAGGCTATGAGAAGCCTTTCACCAAGGCGCACGGCATCGGCTTCAACAATATCGAGAAATCCGCCAACGGCCCGGCCCTGGTGAGCGCTCAGGAAGAGAGCGGCAACGTCACGTGGGACATCGTGGACATGCTGCAGTCGCCCGCCTTCCAGCTCGATTCCCAGGGCATTCTCCAGGAGATCGATTTCGACAAGGACCTCGAGCCCGCGCCGGACGGCACACCCGCCTCGGAGGATTTCATTCCGGGCTCGCTCAGCGGCGACGGCAAGAAGGGCGCCTATGTCTCGACGATCTCCTACAGCACCGTCTTTGCCTACAACGTGCAGGCCTTCGCGGCCGATCACCCGCCGCGGACGGTGCAGGACGTCTTCGACCTCAAGACCTTCCCCGGCACCCGGGCGCTCGAGAAGATCCCCGCGGGGAACCTGGAATGGGCGCTCTATGCCGATGGCGTCGCGAAGGACAAGATCTACGATGTGCTGCAAACACCGGCCGGGGTGGATCGCGCGTTCCGCAAGCTCGACACGATCAAGCGGAACGTGGTCTGGTGGAGCGAGGGCGCCGAGCCGCCGCAGATGCTCGCGCAGAAGGAAGCCGTGATCGCCACGGCCTTCAATGGGCGCATCTTCGATGCGATCGCCTCCGACAGCCAGCCCTTCGCCTTCATCTGGGATGGCGGGCTCTATGAATGGGATGGCTGGGTGATCCCCTCGGGGCTGAGCGGGGAAAAGCTCGCGCTCGCCATGAAGTTCCTCCGTTTCTCGACGAGCACGACCAGCCTCGTCGCGCAGGCGCGCTACATCGCCTATTCGCCGGCGCGCCAATCCTCCTTCAAGCTCATGCAGGACCTCAGCTACTACAAGAACCCGAAAATCCGCATGTGGCCCTACATGCCGACAAACCCACCCCACCTGAAGCTCGCGATCGAAAAAAACGTGGCCTTCTGGTCGAACTATGGGCCAGAGCTCGACCAGCGCTTCTCCTCCTGGCTCGCCGCCTGAGCCTGCTGCGATGCCGGGCAGCACCGCGTCTGCCACGGCGATGCCGGGACTGCCGGCCGCGGAGCGCGCCACGCTCAAGCGCAGCCTGCGCCGGACGGAGCGGCAGAAGCGGCTTGGGGCGTTCCTGCTGACCCTGCCGCTCCTCGCCTATATCCTGCTGCTCTTCGTCATTCCGCTCGGCGGCATGGTGTGGCTGAGCTTCGCCAACCCCACGCTGCCCGCGCAAATGCCGCGCACGGTGGCGGTGCTCCGGCACTGGCAGCAACCCCAAGAGCAGCCCCAGGGGCAACCGGGCGCGCTTCCGCCCGAGGCCGCCTACGCGGCGGTGGCGGCCGATCTCCGCGCGGCGTTTCATGCTCATACGTTCGGCCGCATCGCCAAGCGCCTGAACGAGGAATTGCCAGGCGCCTTCGGCCTGATCAACAAGACGACCTTCCGCACCGCCCATCTCCCGCCGACCGCGTCCTGGAAGAAGGTTCTGGAGCGGATCGACCCCGCCTGGAGCGAGCCCGCGTTCTGGCGATTGCTCAAGCGCGAAAGCGCGCCCGTGACGGCGGATTTCTATCTCGCCGCGCTCGACCTGCAATATGGACCCAACGGCCATATCGAGCGCGTGCCGGCCTATGAGCGCATCCACTTGCTCCTTTTCTTTCGCACGGCGTGGATGAGCGCGCTTATCACCCTGCTCACCCTCGTGCTCGGCTATCCGCTCGCCTACTGGATATCGCGCATGAAGGAGCGGCGGGCCAATATCGTGATCATCGCCGTGCTCCTGCCGTTCTGGACCTCGCTTCTCGTCAGGATCGTCGCCTGGATCGTGCTGCTGCAATCGCACGGGGTGGTGAACTCGGTCCTCATCGCCGCTCATCTGGTTCCCGCGAGCAGCCCGCCCAAGCTCATCTATGACGGGTTCGGCACCATCATCGTGATGACGCAGGTGCTGCTGCCCTTCACCGTCCTGCCGCTCTACAGCGTCATGCGCGGAATCCCCGATTCCTACGTGCGCGCTGCGGTCTCCCTCGGCGCGCATCCCTGGCGCGCCTTCTGGAAAGTGTTCGCGCCTCTCTCGCTGCCGGGGGTGGGCGCGGGCGTCCTGCTCGTCTTCATCCTGGCCATCGGCTACTACATCACGCCCGCGCTCGTCGGCGGCCAGAGCGGCCAGTTCATCAGCAACCGCATCGCGTTCAATGTGCAGGAGTCGCTCAACTGGGGGCTCGCCGCCGCCCTCGGCACGATCCTGACGGGGGTGACCCTCGTTTTGTTCGTGATCTACAACCGCATCATCGGCATCGGCAGGATCTCGCTCGGATGAGCGCGGAGCTTCCCTCCTCCGCGGGCCTGGTCGAGAGAGGATGGTTCTATCTCTTCCGCGCCTATGGGCTGATCGTGCTGTTCTTTCTGGTCGTGCCCCTCATCGTCATCATTCCGCTCGCATTCAACGCCTCGCCCTATTTCGTGTTCACCCACAAGATGCTGGCGCTCAATCCTGCCGGGTATTCGACCCGGTGGTACGCGAAATTCTTCACCGATCCGGACTGGCTGCGGGCGGTGAAGAACAGCTTCATCATCGCCCCGCTCGCGACGCTGATCGCGACCGTGCTCGGAACGCTTGCCGCCCTCGGCCTCACGCGCCCGCATATGCCGTTTCGCACGGCGATCACGAGCATCCTGATCCTGCCGATGATCGTCCCGCTGATCATCACCGCGACCGCATTGTTCTTCTTCTTTTCCTATCTGCATATCGTGAACACCTATCTCGGGATCATCATCGCGCACTCCATCCTTGGCGTGCCCTTCGTCGTGATCACCGTCGGGGCCACTCTCAGCGGGTTCGATCAGCGGCTCTACCGTGCTGCGCTGAGCCTTGGCGCCTCGCCGGCACAGGCTTTCTTCAAGGTGACAATGAAGCTGATCATGCCCGGCATCATCGCGGGCGCGCTCTTCGCCTTCATGACATCCTTCGATGAGGTGGTGATCGTCCTTTTCATCGCCGGTCCCGGGCAGACGACCTTGCCGCTCCAGATGTGGACCAATCTGCGCTACACGATCGACCCCACCATTCTCGCGGTGGCGACACTGATCCTGCTGATCGCCGTCCTGCTGCTCATCGGGCTCGAGCTTGCGCGCCGGCGGGGCCAATCCATGCGCGGGCTGACGCCATCCTGATCACGGAGAAAGCGTATCCTCGCGGGGTTGCGCGAAGGCCCGATCACTATGGCTTCTGGTGGGGCTTCTGGTGGGGCTTCTGGTGGGGCTTCTGGTGAAAGCGGAGCGCGCCGCGATCCGCCAAAACCAAGAAATCGATCCGGAAAATAAAGTGATGGCGCGACGGCCAAAACTTGTCACGATTCGGCCGGGGCTTTGATTTTGCCGGCGTCAAGCGATTTGCCTGCCAGCGTTTGCGGAGTCGTCCGCTCATCGGTGTGCGTGCAGCCACGAAGATGCCATGAAATCATGGCTTCGCTTGCGCGGCGCGCGAAGATCGCGCACCCACATTGGGTATCAGGGCATGAACGGCGTTGCGCCGCATTCTCTTGCCCCGTCTCCTGTCGCGGGAATTCCGTACCCGCGCTGACGCGAGGCGCGCACGCCCGGAGGAAGCCAGGTTTCAGCGACGGGTTGGCGCGGAGCGTCTCCTTGTCGCCTGCCCGCATCTCGAGTGAGAGGGCTGATCCGATGGAAACCACGACCAACAGATCCGCCATACCGCCGGATCTCGATACCATGGAAGGATTCGCCGCCTACATTTCCAACGCCCAGGCGACCGGGGATCAGGCAGTCATCGACGAAGCCTTCGCGACACTTGCCCGCATGGGAGGAAAGAGCTGGGCGGATATCGAGCCCGATGCGGCGCCTGACGGATCCGATCCGGCGCATCAAGACCCCACTCCGCGCCGAAAGCAAAATCGCCCACGGCATCGCCCGTGGCGGAATCGCAAGGCGATTCGGAAGCGCGCGAATCCGTTCGGGAGCGCGATCAAGCGCATGTTCCGCCAGGCCGAACCGGCTCCGGCGGCAAAGACCGGCACATCAAAGACCGGCACACCGAAGGCGGCCGCGGCGAGTCCGCCAGCGATATCGCCCGACATCCCGCAGGAAAAGGCAATTCCGCGCGAAAATCTCGCGGAACCGGCGCGATCTCAGGAAATCTTCCCCGAGCCGGCGAGATCTCCCGAAATGCCCCCGGCGAGGCCGGCGGAGATTCCTCGAAACATTCCGCCGGAGATCCAGACCTCCCCCGAGATTTCTCTCTTCGTGGAACCCACCATGTCGGCGACATTGTCGTCCCGGCGGCCAGGCAGAGCCACAAGAGGAGCGAGACCACGAAGAAGAGCGCGGCGTTATGTTTTGCCCGCCCTCGCGGGAGCGGGCGTGCTGGCCGCATTGCTCGCGGCGTCTCCGCTCGATGTCTCCGTTTCGCCAACCGAAGCGATGTGGCGGTTCGCGACCCTTTGGGATCGCGCGGGGCCTTATGCCGCGGAGTCCGGACCGGCGTTCACGTCGCCCGGGACGATGCAGGCCGCTTCGCCGACCAAGACGGCGGCCGCGACAGAGCCGGGCGCGCCCCCGACATCGAACGGTGGGATCCATCGCCAGAATGAAGACCTTGTCGCGCAACGCGAGAGGCTCCAGGCGCAGCTGCGCGCGCTCGCTGCCCAGATCGCAGAGCAGACCGCGCGCTTCAAAGAACTCCACGCTCAGACAGGAGAGGCCGCCCAGGAGCTTGCGGCGATGCCGGAGATCAGAGCCCATATCGCACAAGAGACGGGCACACTCAGCGCGCTTCAGGCCGAGCTCAAGCAGGCCCGGCAGAAGCTTGCTTCCCTGCGGGTACGGGTGAGGACGCCGCGCACCGCGACGGCCCAGACAAGTCCTGGCCAGACAAGTCCTGGCCGGACGAGCCTCGCGATGTCCGCGCCGGCGCCACAGACACGATTTGACGCAGTGCGGAGCCTGGAGCGGCAGTGGCGCCGTGAGGGCGCACAGCTGATCGCCGCGCGCAGCGCCCTCTCGGCAGGCGATTCCACGCACGCCAAACAATGGATCGAGGCCGTGCAGACCCAGCTCGTCTTCCAGCCGGTCACGCCGGACGACCCGATACCCGGGCCAGGCAGCAACATCGCCGCCAGACTCCTCGCCCAGGCGATCAGCTTGCTCAATGTGGGCGCGACATCGTCCGCCATCGCCGTGCTCGACCGGGCGATCGCCTATCTCGGCGCCACGCCGGACCCGGCACCGGGGGTGGCGGCCGCCAGCCCCGGTTGATCCCTCTCAACCGTTCCCGGCAACCGTTCCCGGGCGTGATGCTCCCAGGTCATCACGTGCCAGGCGGGCATCTCGATCGGCGGCCCTGTCGAGCGAAGGAAGGCCGCCTTCAGGCCCGATGGTTCAATCCTGGTGCTTGATGCGCGTTCGAGAGAAGATTCTTGTTCGTCGCCAAGCGCCGGTAGGTGGAGATTTTTTCGCTCGCGCAGAGCACGCTTCTCGGTCATCACCGTTGCGGGGCGGGTAAGGCGGAGGACCGGTACCGGATGCACGGCTCGTGGTTGATCGATCCGCTTTACGCCTTCTCCGGCCTGCTCGTCGGCATCCTTGTCGGGCTGACCGGCGTTGGCGGCGGATCTCTGATGACCCCGCTCCTGATCCTCCTTTTCGGGATGCATCCGGCTTCGGCGGTGGGAACCGACCTTCTCTATGCGTCCATCACCAAAGGCGCCGGGACGATCGCGCACCACAGCAACGATACCGTGGAATGGAAGATCGTGGGGTGGCTTGCCGCCGGCAGTGTGCCGGCGACGATCCTCACCATCCTCGCATTATGGCATTTCGGTGCGACCGGGCCCGGGGCCGCGGCGGTGATCTCCATCACGCTTGGCGCGGCACTCGTGCTGACCGCCGGCATGCTTCTCTTCAAGGGCCCGATCGTCCGTGCGGCGATGCGGCGCAACCCCGATTTCGGCCTCAGCACCTCGATCCTGGCCACGATGGCGGTCGGGCTCGTCGTCGGCGTGCTGGTTTCCATCTCCTCCGTCGGTGCCGGCGCGGTCGGCACCTGCGCCCTTTTCTTCCTCTATCCAAGGCTTCCGGCGGCCAAGATCGTGGGGACAGACATCGCCCATGCGGTGCCGCTCACGCTGCTGGCCGGGCTCGGCCATGCGTGGCTGGGCACGGTCCATCTCCATATCCTGGTCTCGCTGGTGGCCGGATCCATCCCTGGCATCGTCGCGGGCAGCCTTGCCACGCGCTTCACCTCGGAAGCCATCCTCCGCCCGGCGCTCGCCGTGGTCCTGGCCCTCGTCGGCGTGAAGCTGCTCGGCTAGAGCAGATCGCGATCAGATGGAATCGGCTGATCGCGCGAAGATGCTCGCAAAACAAACACATAGAGCGGATTGCGTGAGCCCGTGCAAACGCAATTCGCTCTAGGCTCGCTTCACAACCGCATTGACAGGTGCCGGATCCGGAGCAGGATAGGCCGATGTTCCTCCTGATCGACAACTACGACAGCTTCACCTTCAACCTCGTGCATTTCCTGGGCGAAGTCGGGGTTCGCTCGGAAGTCCGGCGCAATGATGCGATCGGGGTGGAAGAGGCGCTGGCGCGGCGACCGGAGGCGATCGTCCTTTCCCCTGGCCCTTGCACCCCGAACGAGGCGGGCATCTGCCTCGATCTGATCAAGGCCGCTTCGGGCCAGGTGCCCATTCTCGGCGTCTGCCTCGGCCATCAGGCGATCGCTCAGGCCTTCGGCGCCGAAGTCAAGCGCGCTTCGGTCCCGATGCACGGCAAGACCAGCCGGATCCATCACGACGGGAGCCGGCTCTTCGAGGGGATCGCCAATCCCTTCATCGCCACCCGCTACCACAGCCTTGTCGTTCCCCGCGAGAGCCTTCCCCCCGCGCTCATCGCCTGCGCCTGGACGGAGGACGGAACGGTGATGGCGGTCCGCCATGCGGTCCTGCCGGTGTTCGGTGTGCAATTCCATCCCGAGAGCATTGCGAGCCAGCAGGGGCACGAGCTGCTGGCGAATTTCGTTGCGATCACGCGCGGCGCCAATGCGCCGGCCCAGGCGGCCTAGTTTTTTCGCTTTGCTCCGGTGCTGCCGGGATTGAAGCCCGTTCTTGGCCGGCTGGCAGCCGGCGAGACGTTGACGGAAGCCGAAGCCGAGGAGGCTTTCGGCGTGATCATGGCGGGCGAAGCGACGCAGGCTCAGATCGGCGGGCTCCTGATGGCGATGCGCGTGCGGGGCGAGACGGTCGCCGAACTCACGGGCGCGGTGCGGGCGATCCGGGCGCGCATGATCGCGGTGGAAGCGCCGCCGGAGGCGATCGATGTCTGCGGCACCGGCGGCGATGCGGCCGGCACCCTCAATGTCTCGACCGCGGTCACCTTCGTGGTGGCCGGCGCCGGCGTGCCGGTCGCCAAGCACGGCAACCGCGCCCTCTCTTCGCGCACGGGCGGGGCGGACGTGCTTGCCGCCCTCGGCATCCCGATCGAGCTGCCGTTCGAGCGGCTGGCGCCGATCCTGCGCGCGGCCGGCTGCGTCTTTCTCTTCGCGACGCGCCATCACGCCGCGCTCCGCCATGCCACCGGGCCACGGGCGGAGATCGGTACCCGCACCATCTTCAACCTGCTCGGCCCGCTCGCCAATCCGGCGCGCGTGGGCCGTCAGCTGGTCGGCGTCTTCGCCCGCGATTGGGCCCGCCCGATGGCGGAGACGCTGGGAAAGCTCGGCTCGGAGCGCGCCTGGGTGGTGCATGGCCAGGGGCTCGATGAATTGACGCTCGCCGGAGAGAACCATGTGGTGGAGCTGTCGCGGGGCGGGATCCGCGAATTCACCCTCACGCCCGAAGAGGCGGGCCTTGCCCGCGCGCCCATTGCCGCTATTCACGGGGGGGACGCGGAGGTGAATGCGGCCGCCCTGCTTGCCATGTTGAGGGGAGCGGGCGGTCCTTATCGCGACACCGTTCTCTTGAACGCGGGAGCCGCGCTCGTGATCGCGGGACGGGCGGATAGGCTGCGCGAGGGAATGGAGGAGGCCCGGACGGCGCTCGATTCCGGGGCGGCCCTCGCAGCTTTCGAGGCGCTCAGGCGCGAAAGCCGGCAGGAGGCGGAATGAGCGGAGACGAAATCTCTTCAGGGACGGCGGACGCGCTCGAGCGCATCTGCGCCGATACCCGCGCCGCCCTGGCGCGGCGCAAGAGCGAAATCACCCTTGATGCGCTCAAGCAGCGGATCGGCGCCGGCGGGAACGCGCCGCGCGGATTCGGCCTCGCCCTCAAGGAGCGAGTGGCGGCCTCCGGTTTCGCGCTCATCGCCGAGATCAAGAAAGCCTCCCCCTCCGCCGGCCTGATCCGGCAGGACTTCGACCCCGCCGCCCTGGCCCGCGCGTACGAGGCCGGAGGTGCCACCTGCCTTTCGGTGCTCACCGAGCCGCGCCATTTCCAGGGGGCATCCGACCATCTGCGCGCCGTGCGCGCGGCCGTGGATCTGCCGATCCTGCGCAAGGACTTCATTCTCGATCCCTGGCAGGTTTACGAAAGCCGAGCCATGGGCGCGGACGCCGTGCTGCTGATCATGGCCGCGCTGACGAACGAGGAGGCTCGCGAGCTCGAGGCCTTGTCCCGCGCTCTCGACATGGATGTGCTGGCGGAGGTGCATGATGCCCGCGAGCTTGAGCGCGCGCTCGGCCTGGAGACCCCTTTGATCGGGATCAACAACCGCAATCTCAGGACGTTGAAGACGGATCTTAATGTCACGCTCGATCTTGGATCCCATGTGCCGCCGGACCGCTTCCTGGTCGCGGAGAGCGGGATCGCCGCGCATGGGGATGTGCGCCGCCTGGTCGCCGCCGGGGCCCATTGCTTCCTGGTCGGGGAAAGCCTGCTGCGGGAGCGCGACGTCGCCGTGGCGACACGCACGCTCCTTGGCGCTGCCTGAGGCCGGGCGATGGCAGGAGAGACGTTCTCCCATCTCGATGCTTTGGGCCGGGCCGCCATGGTCGATGTCGGCGCCAAGCCCGAAACGGAGCGGTCCGCAACCGCGCGGGCCCGTGTCCTGATGGCGTCCGAGACACTGACGATGATCACGAGCGGCGCGGCGACGAAGGGGGACGTGCTGGCGGCCGCGCGCATTGCCGGCATCATGGCGGCCAAGCGCACGGCCGAGCTGATCCCGCTCTGCCATCCTCTGCCCCTTGCCTCGGTGGCCATAGAGTTGACCCCCGACCCGGACGGGCCTTCGGTGGAGATCGCCGCGACGGTGAAGACCGTGGGCCGCACGGGGGTGGAGATGGAGGCGATGACGGCGGCCGCGGTGGCCGGACTCACGCTCTACGACATGCTGAAATCGGCCGATCGCGGCATGCGGATCGAGGCGTTGCGCCTGACCCACAAGGCGGGCGGCAAGTCCGGTGAATTCCGGGCGGCTTGAAGGAGGGAACCGGAGGGGAATGGCGGGCGGGTTGCTGAGCATCGAGGAAGCCCGGGCGCGCATTCTCGAGCCGCTCATGCCCACCCCGGCGGAAACGGTGCCGCTCGCCGCAGCGCTCGGCCGTGTTGCGGCTGTGCCCGTCATCGCGCGGCGGACCCAGCCGCCTTTCGACGTCTCCGCCATGGACGGCTATGCCCTCCCCTCGGCCGACGGCCGCGAGGGAGCGCGGCTTCGCCTCATCGGGTCCGCGCCCGCGGGTCATCCTTTCGCGGGCAGGCTTGGCCCGGGCGAGACCGTGCGCATCTTCACCGGCAGCGTGATGCCGGAAGGGGCGGATGCCGTCCTGCTGCAGGAGGACGCGCGGGAGAAGGACGGTGAGGTCACGGTGGGCGAGACCGTGCTCACCGGGCGGCATATCCGGCGCGCCGGGCAGGATTTTCACGAAGGCGCGGTGCTGATCCACGCGGGGCGTCGCCTCACGGCGCGCGATATCGGGCTCGCGGCGGCGGGAAATCACCCCTGGATCACCGTCCATCGCGCGCCTCGCCTCGCCATCCTGGCCACCGGTGACGAGATCGCGCTGCCGGGCGAGCCCCTGCCGCCGGGCGGGATCGTGAGCTCCAACGCCCATGCCCTGGCTGCGCTCGCCCTTGCCGCGGGAGCGGAGCCCACCGTGCTGCCGGTGGCGCCGGACGATATCGCGGCGATCGCCGAGGCGGCCGCGGCGACGCGGGGGATGGATCTCCTGGTCACCACGGGGGGTGCGAGCGTGGGCGAGCATGATCTCGTGCGGGCCGGCCTTTCGGAGCGCGGCTTCGCGCTCGATTTCTGGCAGATTGCGATGCGGCCGGGCAAGCCGTTGATGGCCGGACGCGTCGGCGGCGTGCCGGTGCTAGGCCTGCCCGGCAACCCCGTCTCGGCCATGGTGTGCGCGATCCTCTTTCTCATGCCCGCGCTGGCACGGCTCTCCGGCTTGCCGGGCGAGGCGCCGCCGACCGAGGAAATGAGGCTGGGCACGGCCGTGGGCGCGAATGACGGACGCGCCGATCATCTGCGCGCCACCCTTGCGCGCGATGACGGGGGGAGGTTGGTCGCGGTGCCGTTCCCGCAGCAGGATTCCTCGCTGTTGCGGCTGCTGGCGGAGGCGGACGCGCTCATTCTCCGCCCGCCCCATGCCCCTGCCCTGGCGGCGGGCGAAACGGTGCCGGTGCTCCGCCTCGATCGCCTGGGCGTCTGAAAAGCGCGGGAATCGCTTGACGCGGCTTCGCGGCGGACTCTAGAAGCCTTTCTGTCGTTGCCGGTTTGTTCCCAGGCACCGCGTTCTGCGGCGCGCGGCATCGCCGAGAAGGATCTTTCATGCTCACCCGCAAGCAGCACGAGCTTCTCGTCTTCATCGACCGGCATCTCAGAAGCTCCGGTTTTTCGCCGAGTTTCGAGGAGATGAAGGAAGCCCTGCAGCTCAAGTCGAAATCGGGCGTGCATCGGCTGATCTCGGCGCTGGAGGAGCGCGGATTCCTTCGCCGGCGCCATCATCGCGCCCGCGCGCTCGAGGTGCTGCGCATGCCCTCCGAAGGCGGGCAACGCCCGACGCCGCCGGCGCGGAGCGAGGCGCCGAGCTTTTCCCCCCCGGGATTTTCCCCCAACGTGATCCGCGGCGACTTCACCTCCCGGTTGCAGGGCGTGCGGGCCGCGGGCGAGGCCGGAGCGGTGCAGATCCCGCTCTATGGGCGAATCGCGGCCGGCTTGCCGATCGAGGCGCTGCGGGATGCCGGGAACCATATCGAGGTGCCGCTGGCGATCCTCGGCAGTGGCGAGCATTACGCGCTCGAAGTCGCCGGCGATTCGATGATCGAGGCCGGCATTCTCGACGGCGACACGGCGGTGATCCGCAAGGCCGAGACGGCGGAGAACGGGCAGATCGTCGTGGCCCTGGTGGATGAGGCGGAGGTGACGCTGAAACGGCTTCGCCGGCGCGGCCAGTCCATCGCGCTCGAGCCGGCCAATCCACGCTACGAGGTGCGGCTTCTGCCGGCCGAGCGGGTGCGCGTGCAGGGACGGCTGGTGGCGCTGCTTCGCCGCTACTGACAATATCCCGGCAGCTTCATGCATTGCCGGGGAACGAGATGACGGACGAAGAGCTCGGGTACGCGACCGCCGCGGAGCTGGCGGGGTTGATGCGAAAACGGGCGCTCTCGCCGGTAGAACTCATGAAAGCCGTGCTCGGGAGGATCGAGAGGCTGGAGCCGGAGCTCAATGCCTTCGCGACTCTGGTCGCGGAGCCGGCACTGGCGGCGGCGAAGGAAGCGGAAGCCGCGTTCCTCAGGCAGGAAGCCCCGCCGCCTTTCACCGGGATTCCGGTGACGATCAAGGATCTCACGATCACCAAGGGAATCCAGACCGAGCGAGGATCCTTCACTCAGCGCGGCGTGGTGCCGACCGAGGACGCGCCGTTCGTCAGTCGGCTCAAGGATGCCGGGGGGATCGTGATCGGCAAGACGACCACCTCCGAATTCGGCTGGAAGGGCGTGAGCCAGAGCCCGCTCACCGGGATCACGCACAATCCCTGGAAGAAGGGGGCCAATGCGGGCGCGTCCTCGGCCGGGGCGGCGGTGGCGGCGGCGGCGGGGTACGGGCCGTTGCACCAGGGATCGGACGGGGCGGGGTCGGTCCGCATGCCCGCGCATTTCTGCGGCGTGTTCGGGCTCAAGCCCAGCTACGGGCGGGTGCCGAACTACCCGGTCGGCACCGGCGATTACACCGCGCATATCGGACCGCTGACCCGGAGCGTGGCGGACGCGGCGCTGATGACGGAGGTGATGGCCGGGCCGCATTCGCTCGACCACAGCTCGGCCGAGGCCTGGCCTTCGCCTTATACGGCGCGGCTTGGCGCGGGGATCAAGGGCGCGCGGATCGCCTTCAGCCCCGATCTCGGGCATGCGCGGGTGGATGACGAGGTGGCGGGGCTGGTGGCAGAGGCCGCGAAAATCTTCGCCTCAGAGCTCGGAGCGAGCGTGGAAGAGGTGAAGCCGGCCTGGGGGCCGCTTGGGCCTGAGCTGATCCGGCTCCAATGGCCGGCCCATATGACGAGCTTCGCGCGCTATCTGCCGGACTGGGGCACGAAGATGGATCCCGGCCTCGTCTCCTGCATCCATCACGGCCAGAAACTGAGCATGGCCAGCTATCAGGAGGCGCGGGAGAGGAAATATGCCTATTGCGCCGCCATCGGCCGGTTCTTCGAGGCATGGGATTTCCTGCTCACGCCGTCGGTCTCGGTGGCCGCGTTTCCGGCCGAGCGGCTGATGCCGGCGGACTGGCCGGAGCATCCGTGGGACTGGCTGAGCTGGGCCGAATTCTCCTACCCGTTCAATTTCACGGGCAACCCGGCGGCGAGCCTTCCGTGCGGCTTCACATCCGACGGAAGGCCGGTCGGCTTGCAGGTGGTCGGGAGGCGGTTCGACGATGAAGGGGTGCTCCGGGCCGCGGCCGCCTTCGAAGCGGCGCGGCCGTGGGCCGGGAAGCGTCCGCCGCTTTCCTAGAGCAGATCGCGATCAGATGGAATCGGCTGATCGCGTGAAGATGCTCGCAAAACAAACACATAGAGCGGATTGCGTGAGCCCGTGCAAACGCAATTCGCTCTAGTGTCCTGTCCCTGAAATGCCTTCGCATTTCAGGGGCAGGACACTGAAAACAAAGAGCGAGTGTCCCGACGCATGACGACGATATTTACGAGTCGGGATGCTAGGTCGTGGTGACGATTTGACTATTTGAGCCAGATAGTGATAGCGGCGAGTTTGACGAAGCCCATGAAGTTGGCGAGCAGCTTGTCGTAGCGGGTCGCGACGCGGCGGAACTGCTTGAGTTTGTTGA
>DATJLS010000042.1:0-24611 GCA_035509315.1 Acetobacteraceae bacterium
GTGGGCAACGCGAAGCGTTGCCCACAATCCCACAGCCTCAGCATCCATATCGGTGAAGGGACTTATCTCGTTGATTGAAGTTGAGGAGCGTGCGGAGCGCCAGCGGCACAGGTGGATCGAGGCCTATCGAGTGCTTGGAGACGCGGGCGTGGTGTCCCGCCGCTTTGGCGTGTCGCGGCCGACCACTTCGTAAGTGGTTGCGACGATATGAGCAGGAAGGTGAAGCGGGCCTGCGCGCGCGAAGTCGCCGCCCCCATCACTCTCCGGCATTGAAGGTGGGCAAGGCGCAGGAAACATTGATCCTGAGCCTGCGTCGGGAAGGGCGGCTCGGGGTCAGCCAGAGCGGCTATTTTGCCTCGCGCGCGTCTCCCCAGCCAGCGGCAACGGCAGGATAGTGTGCTGCTCGCCCATGTCCGTTCGGCCTTCGCCCTGTCGAACGGCACCTACGGGAGCCCGTGCATGACCCGGGAGCTTCGTGACCATGGCCTTACCGTGGGACGCCGGCGGGACAGTGCGGCTCATGCGGGGCAACGGTCTGCGTGCCCGGCGGAAGCGTCGTTTCAAACGAACGACGGACAGCGAGCACGCTTGGCCGATCGCTCCGAATCTTCTTGACCAGGATTTCAGCGCTACCGCGCCGAACCAGAAATGGTCGGCCGACATTTCTTACGTTTGGACCAGAGAGGGGTGGCTTTACCTGGCGATCGTGATGGACCTCTTTTCCCGGCGCATTATCGGCTGGTCGCTGAGTGGCCTCTTGCATCGCAATCTCGCCCTGGCCGCACTCCGCCAGGCTTTTGCGATCCCTCGCCCGGGCTCCGGTCTGATCTGTCACTCGGACCGTGGCAGCCAATATTGTTCGATCGACGATCAGGCCGAGCTTCGGAAGCATAGGGCCCTGATCTCGATGTCCGGCAAAGGCAACCGCTTCGACAACGCCATCGCCAAGACCTTCTTCAAAACCCTGAAATCGGAGCTCGTCTGGCGGACGATCTTCATGGCCTGACAGGATGCCGAGGCTGCCATCGGCCGCTATTTCGATCGCTTCTACAATCCCGTCCGTAGACATTCGTCACTGGACTTCGTCAGCCCCGCTGCTTACGAGAGCCAGGCCGCCGCCTGATCAAAAACAGCTCTCCACTTTTGCGAAGCAAGTCCACTCCACACATGGGTGCACTCCAAGGACGCTGTTCTCCTGGGCGGTGGTTGGAGAGAGCCCAGCAGGGGCTTCAACGACGGGACTGCAATGAAGGCGCTTTGCCTGAGGCGAAGGATCGCCGTGCAGGTTCGACACGACGCAGGGAGTTTTTTCCGCGGCTGTCCACGAGGGTTGCCAGTGAATACCCGTCCAGGACGTCGGCGACCGCGTCGCGCGCCCGCCGCAACATCGGGCAGAGCGGGCAGGCCGTAATGTCTGGACAGTCGGCGCACGGGCCGAACTGCGTCTTGCTGGCGCAAGGCGCCAAGGCCAGCGGCCCGTCCGCGATTCGAATGATTTCGCTGGCAGCGATCCTATGCGGCTGCCGCTTCAACCGATAGCCTCCATAGCGGCCGCGTTGACTCTCGAGGATACCATTGTCGCGCAATTCAACTAGAATGGCCTCGAGGAACTTGCGCGGAATCTCCTCGACGGCTGCGATTTCAGACGTCAGGGTCCATTTCCCCGGTTCGTGCCGCCTCGCAAGATCGACGCAGGCACGGAGGGCATACTTCGCTCGGCTAGATAGCATCGAGTTCCATCATGGAATCAGCATTCAACATAAACTTTCTATACCACCGGTCAACCGGGGTCTAAATTGGTCAGCGGCTGAGGGGAAGCACGGCCGGATCCGGCCCTCTCGCAGGAAAAGCCTGCAACCTTGTCCATTTCCTAAGAGTCCGACTCTGAACTCATGCGCAGCGAGCCGCACGACGGACGAGAAGCATCGCGGACGCGGCATAAAGGAAACTGGTTGCCGAGGCGATCGTGGCTTCGAAATCCTTTCCCAAGCGGCGATTGCGGTTGAGCCAAGCGAGGCACCGTTCGACCACCCAGCGACGGGGATGCGCGGCGAAGCCGACCTGATCGGCTGGTTTGTGGGCGATCTCGACTGCAATGCGGGTGGCGTCGACTACCCGCTCAGCGGCATAGGCGGAGTCTGCGAAGGCGCGGTCGATGAAAGGAAAGCTGCGGCGCGAGACCTTCAGCAATGGAATAACCCCGTCGCGGTCCTGGATCGAAGCGAGATGGACCTGCAGCACAAGCGGCCCACCATCGGTGTCGATCACGGCGTTCCGTTTGCGGCCCAGCACCTTCTTCCCGGCGTGGTAGCCGCGCGGACCACCGGCCTCGGTGGTCCTCACGCTCCGACTATCGATGACGGCAGCGCTTGGGCTCGCCTCGCGTCCGATCCGCTCGCGGTCAAGCATCACCAATCGGTGCGTGACTGCCTGCCACACATGGGCGCGTCGCTATGTCGCAAACCAGCCATAGACAGTCTGACGGGGCGGGAAGCAGGGCGGCAGCATCCGCCACGTGATGCCCCCGCGCGGAACGTAGAAGATGGCGTTGATGATCTCGCGCATCGGCCACCGGGGGGCGGCCGCCCGACCGCCGCCGATGGCGGCAAAAGTGGCTCCAGAACCGCCCATTCGGCGTCTCCGTGAGGTCACTGGCGAAGCGGAGCCCGTCGCGCATATGCTGCGCGCGGGTGGTCGCGGTCCACACGG
The DNA here is from genome assembly GCA_035509315.1 of Acetobacteraceae bacterium. Classification (GTDB taxonomy): domain Bacteria; phylum Pseudomonadota; class Alphaproteobacteria; order Acetobacterales; family Acetobacteraceae; genus JAKAWQ01. The sequence continues at coordinate 2,710 of DATJLS010000042.1, forward strand.
GCATGCGCGGCCAGGGGTCACCTCTCCAAATGTTGCATGACCTATAACGGATGACTGGCGCTCGCCGGGGAAGTGGAAGACGGGCTGCTCGAACTCGGCTGGAGTGGAGCGATGTCGCCGACCTTCGTCATGGCGAACGGGGCGCCGATCGTAACGCTAGTCGATGATCTTTCTTCGCCCCGCAGTTGTACAATCTCGTTGCTCATGCAAATCCTCATTACATGCTATGCGCCGCACAGAAGAACGTCGCTGAAGGCGTGCCACACCTACTATAGGCGGTGAATACGTGCGGTTGCGGAAACGGAAGCCGACCTTGCCCCGTACAGCCACGGCGTGGCGGCGGAGTTCGTGCGGATGGTCGGGTCGCGGCCGTCTGGAACCAGCACAATCGTTGGACGTCGAAACTTTGGGCCCTGTGGCAGTCGAATTTTAGGCATCGTCAGGCGCTTCGTCTGAAAGCGTCAACCGGTGTCCGCCAACCCCAGGCAATCCCTATCAAGAGCGGGATCGTGATCGAAGACATAGCGACCGAACTGGTACCGCATGTGCCTACCTCTCGGCTCGCCCGGCCGCACGTGGCCGGCCCAGAGGCCTGGCTGGAAGGTTAGGGAGACTCTGAAAAAGAGCCGCAGAGTCGTCCGTTTGGTGATGATTCATGGACATGGGTGAATCGACGAATGGATCGAGGATCGATGAAGCAAGGGACGCCGCGGGCGGTTGGGTTTGAACGATACGGCAAGAAGACGCGCCAGGCAGCATTTTTTGGCCGAGATGGAGCGGGTGGTGCCGTGGGCCACGCTGTGTGCCCTGATCGAGCCGGTTTATCCGAAGCCGGGCAGCGGTCGCCCGCCGGTAGGCATTGAACGGATGTTGCGCATTTACTGCCTTCAACACTGGTTCAATTTGTCGGATCCGGCAGCGGCGGAGGCGCTTTATAATTCGCTTGCAATGCGCAACCTTGTCGGCGTTGACCTGGGCCGCGAACCGATACCGGACGAACCACGGTTTGCCGCTTCCGGTATCTTCTCGAGCGGCACGACCTCGGCAACCGTATATTGGATGAGGTATATCGGCACCTCGAAGCTAAGGGAATAAAGCTATCTTGGGCGACGATCGTCGTGTGACCATCATCAATGCACCGTCTTCGACCAAAAATTCCGAGCAGGCACGTGATCCCGAGATGCACCAGACCAAGAAAGGGAATCAGTGGTGTTTCGGGGTAAAGGCTCATGTCGGCGTCAAGAACCAAAGCAAGATCATCCACAGTGTCGTCGCCACATCGGTCAATGTTGCCGATAGCAAGGTGTTGCCGGACCTGCTGCATGGCAAGGAGACCCAGGTCTGGGGCGATCAGGCCTATCGTTGATCGCAGGGCTATCAACGGATAGAGGTGGTGACGAGAGTGGCCCGTTGGCAGGTGGTGGTCAATGGAGCAGAAGCTATTGATTGTCGAGGAGAGCCTAGCCCCAGCGTCAATCCTCGGAGCCGAGCGCGATTCTGCTTAAGGTTCTGCAACGATGGCTCCGCATTGGCGCTACGGTTAATTCAGACGCTGAGGGCCTTCGACCGAGATAGAGGCCCTCTCACCTTGCGACATTTGGTCGTGCTTCCGATGTAGTAGATTCTTCCCCTGTTGCGCCGATAAATAGGTGCATTTACCGGCCAAAATGTCTAGTCATACGATAGGAATAGAGCTATATTTATCTAGCTGGCCGTGCAATGGTTTGAAATTCGGCCGTGGCTGGAAGTTTGCTCGGCGAGGTTAGAGCTGGGGATAGAGAGAATGCCAAGTTTCGCCGCGGCTCGAGCCCCGGGCGCCCTCGGCGAGGTTCCTGTCATCCAAAGCGACACGGAAGCCGTCGAGATCGCGCATAGCCTGGCTGCCGAGTTTGCCGTCGATGCCGAGAAACGCGATCGGCAGCGCATTCTGCCCTTCGCCCAAGCCCGGCGATTCAGTTCGAGCGGCCTCTGGGCGATCACGGTACCGCGTGCGTACGGCGGGGCGGAGCTCTCGTTCCGGACCGTTGCCAAGGTCATCGAAATCATCTCCGCGGCCGATCCGTCGATCGGCCAGATTCCGCAAAATCACCTGAGCGTCGCCTTTCAGATCCGGGTCCTGGGCACGGAAGCGCAGCAGCGCTTCTTCTTCGGCCTCATCCTCAATGGCATGCGTCTCGGCAACGCGCTCGCCGAGTTCGGCGGCAAGGCTGCGCACCAGTTCGAGACGACCATCACGCCGGCCATCCGCAACGGCGAAAGCGGCTACGAGATCCATGGCCGGAAATTCTATGCGACGGGCGCCTTGTTCGCCGATTTCGTCTCGGTCGGCGCGCTGGATGGCGAGGGCCGCCGGCTGACGGCCATCGTGCCGCGCGACGCCGCCGGCCTCGCGGTCATCGACGACTGGTCGAGCTTCGGGCAGCGGACGACGGCAAGCGGAACGGTGATCCTCGATCGGGTTTTCGTTCCCGATCATCATGTCTTTCCTTTCCATCTGATGCAGGAGCGGCCAGTTCCGAATGGAGCGGTCGCCCAGATCATCCAGGCGGCGATCGATAGCGGGATCGCCGTCGCCGCGATCGAGGATACGAAGCGCCTCGTTCGCGAGGTCGCGCGCCCCTGGCGCGATTCCGGCGCGGCGCGCGCGGCCGACGATCCCTACACGATTGCCGCCATCGGCCGGCTCGAAATCGGGCTGCACGCGGCCCAGGCGCTGCTCGGCCGCGCGGGCAAGTTCGTTGACCGCGCGATTGCCGCGCCGAGCCATCCGAGCGTCGCCGAAGCTTCCGTCGCCGTCGCCGAGGCCAAGGTGATGACGACGAAGATCGCGCTCGAGGCGAGCAATGTTCTCTTCGAGCTCGCCGGAACACGAGCAACCCTGGAGCCGCATCGGTTCGACCGGCATTGGCGCAACGCCCGCGTCCATACGCTGCATGATCCGGTGCGCTGGAAATATAATGTGATCGGCGAGTGGGTTCTGAACGACAGGGCGCCCCCGCGCCACGGGCTGGTGTGAGGCGCGAGATGGACACGCCCCTTCCCGTGACCAGTCTCAGCGCGCCTCCGGCACCGGACCGTTTCCCGGAAAGCCCTCTCTCCCGCGCGTTCCGCCAGAAGCTGATGCTCGGGCTGTTCCTGCCGATCCAGGCCGGGGGCTGGACCGCCTCGCGCCTGCCGCGCACGACGAGCTGGACGTTCGACTACAATGCCGCCCTCACGCGCCGGGCGGAAGCGCTCGGCTTCGACCTCGTCTTCGGTCTCGCCCAATGGCTGCCGAAGGGCGGCTATAACGAGGTGCAGAACGGCCAGGCGCTCGACAGCTTCATGACGGTCGCGGCGCTGGCGGCGATCACGTCGCGCATCCTGCTCATCTCCACCGTGCACGTGCTCTATGGGCCGTGGCATCCGGTTCATTTCGCGAAATTCGGCGCTACCCTGGATCACATTTCCGGCGGCCGCTGGGGCGCCAATGTCGTCACCGGCCATCGCGCGGTGGAGCATGAAATGTTCGGCTCGCCGCGCACCGATCATGACCGCCGCTACGAGCTCGCGGACGAGTTCCTCTCGGTCGTGAAGCATCTCTGGCAGGCCGAGGAGAATTTCTCCTATCTCGGCGAACGCTGGCGGATGCGCGATGCCTTCATCACGCCGAAGCCGCGCTATGGCCGGCCGATCCTGGTGAACGCGACGGGCTCGGAAGCCGGGATCGGCTTCGCCGCGCGGCATTCCGACATCGTCTTCATCAGCAGCCCGACCGGCAGCGCCTTCGAGACGGCGATCGAGGCGTTGCCCGCCCATGTCGCGCGCGTGAAGGCGGCCGCGCGCGCGGTCGGCCGAAATGTGCGCACGCTGATCAACCCCCTGATCGTCTGTGGCCCCACCGACGCGGAGGCCGAGATGTATGCGGAGGCCATCGTCGCTTCCTCCGAGCCCACCGGATTCACGGCCGGAAAATTCGACAGCGATGCCCATGCCTGGCGCGGCCGCAGGCAACATGACGGCACGCGCGAGCGCGGGCTGGGCGGCGGAAATCTCCAGATCGTGGGCTCACCCCAGCGCGTGGCGGAGAGCCTCGTTCGCCTTCAGGCAGCCGGCATCGACGGGGTTCAACTGAGCTTCTACGATTTTCAACCGGACCTCGCCTTCTTCGGCGAAGCCGTGCTGCCGCTGCTGGCCGAGGCCGGGCTTCGCGAGGCGGCGCGCTCGTGAGCGGCCATCTCCCGAGCCTGATCATCGCGGGCGGGCTCGATGCGCTCACCTATTGGAGCCTCGCCTTCCTGATCGCCTCCGGGCTCACGGTCGTCTTCGGCATGCTCGGCTTCCTCAATGTCGCGCATGCATCCTTCTACATGCTGGCGGGCTATATCGCCTTCTCGATCGCCGGGCGGACGGGCAGCTTCTGGCTGGCATTGCTGCTGGCGCCCCCGGCGACGGTGGCTCTCGGGCTCGCGGCCGAGCGGCTGCTGTTCCGCCGCCTCTACGCCGCCGGGCACACGCCGCAACTGCTGCTGACCCTCGGCATCGCCTATGTGATCGCGGAAGCCACCAAGATGATCTGGGGAGACGATGCCTTGACGGTCCGGCCGCCGGCCGGCCTCGGCGGCCATATCGTCATCCTCGGCGCGACCTTGCCCGTCTATCACCTCTTCGTCATCGCCACGGCGCTCGCCCTCGTCGGGCTGCTGGCCCTGCTGATCGGCGGCACGCGGCTCGGCATGATCGTGCGCGCGGCCGCGACCCATCCGCAGATGGTCGATGCTCTCGGGTTCCGGCTGAGCACGGTGCATACGCTCGTCTTTCTCGTGGGACTCTATCTCGCCGCGGTTGCCGGTGTGGTCATGACGCCGATGCTCGGCATCTATCCCGGCATGGCGGACGATGCGCTCGTGCAGGCCTTCATCGTCGTGGTGGCGGGCGGGCTCGGCAGCCTGCCGGGGGCTTTTGCCGTGGCCGGCCTGCTCGGCCTGGTGCAAGGATTCGGAAGCGTCTTCTTCTCCGATTACGCGTTGTTCTTTCCGTTCATCGTCCTGGCCGGCGTGCTGATGTTCCGCCCGCTCGGCCTGTTCGGCGCCGGGAGCGGCGCATGACCATTCCCGGCAAGCTCGGCCCCGCGCTCTCGGCGCTGGATGCGGAACGGAGCCGTGGCCGGGCGCGCGGCGCGCTGGCAACCCTCGCCCTGCTCGCCGCGATCGTCGGCGCGCCATGGATCCTTCCCCAAGCCGCGCTCAATGATCTCGGCCAGGCGATCCTGCTCGGGCTCTTCGCCATCGGCTTCAACATCATTTTCAAATATTCGGGCCTGCTTTCCTTCGGCCATGCCGCCTTCTTCGGAACCGCAGCCTATGCGGAAGCGCTGCTGCTGCAGGGTTTTCCCGCGATCCAGGTGCCGCTTCTGATCCTTCTGGCCGCAAGCGGGGTCGGCGTGCTCGGCCTCCTGCTCGGGCATATCTGCGTGCGCCGCTCGGGTGCCTATTTCTCGATGATGACGCTCGCGATCGGCGCCTTCCTCTATACGATCGCCTTCAAGTGGCATGCGGTGACCGGCGGCACGGACGGGCTCGGCAGCTTCATGCCCTCCTCGCTCGTCCTGCTGCCGGGCTGGCGGCTCGACAACCCTTCGATCGCAGAGACCTACGAGCTCTCCGCTGCATTCCTGATCCCGCTCACCCTCGCGGCCTGGCTGATCCTCGAACGCACGCCCTTCGGCAATGCCGTGCAGCTCGTCCGCCAGAACGAGGAACGGGCCGCGTTCCTCGGCTACGACACGCATCGGGTGAAGCTCGCCAATTATGGCCTCGCGGCCTTCGTCGCCGGCGTCGCCGGCGCTCTCTGGGCGATCGCCAACGGCTTCGTCTCCACCGACAGCATCGATCTGGCGCTTTCCACGACCGTGATCATCATGGCGTTCATCGGCGGCACCGGATGGTTCTGGGGGCCGCTTTTGGGCAGCACGATCTATATTTTCGGCTCGGATCGCCTCTCCGCGCTCACCCAGCACTGGCAGCTCTGGATGGGCCTTGCCTTCATCGTGCTGGTGCTGGCCTTTCCCCGCGGCATTGCCGGGCTGGCTGCGCTGCTGTCCGCGCGCCTGACCGGGGGCCGCGATGGCTGAGGCCCCGATGCTCGCGCTGCACGGCATCTCCAAGAGCTTCGGGGCCGGCCCGGTGCTCGACGCGCTCTCGTTCAGCATCGGCCCGGGCGAGCGGCGCGGCCTGATCGGGCCCAACGGCGCCGGCAAGACGACGCTGATCAACATCATCACCGGCAAGCTTCGCCCCGATGCCGGCCGCATTCTCTATCGCGGCCGCGACATCACGGGCCTGCCGCCGCATCGATTGAGCCGCCTCGGGATCGGCCGGTCATTCCAGATCCTGAGCCTGTTCGGCGAGGCGAGCGTGGGGGAGAATATCCGCGGCGCGCTGCTCGGGAAATCTCGGCTTGGCACGACGCCGCTGAAAAGGCTTGGCGGCCGCGAAGAAATCTTCGCCGAGAGCGAGCAGATCGCGGCTTTGGCCGGTCTGCTGCCGGTCCTCTCCGAGCGGGTCGATACGCTTCCTTACGGATTGCAGCGCCGGCTCGACATCGCGCTGGTTCTGGCCCAGGCGCCGGAGCTGGTCATCCTGGACGAGCCGGCGGCCGGTCTCTCGGCGGCCGAGACACGCGACCTGATCGACCTGCTCAAGGCGATCATCGGCAAGCGCGCGCTGATCCTCGTCGAGCACGACATGGACGTGGTCTATGCGCTCTCGGACCGGATCACCGTGCTCGATTACGGGCGTGTGCTGACCGAGGGCACGCCGGAAGAGGTGAACGCCGATCCCGAGGTGCGGCGGGTCTATCTCGGCGAGGCGGTGGACTGAGATGCTGGCGATTCGCTCGCTCGCCGCGCGCTATGGGCGGAGCCAGGTCCTTCATGACGTGACGCTGAGCTGCGCCCCGGGTGAGGTGGTGTGCCTGCTCGGCCGCAACGGCGTGGGCAAGAGCACGACGCTCAAATCGATCATGGGGATCGTCAGCGCCTCTGGCGGAGAAATCCGTTTCGGCGAAGAGACCATCACCGGCCTGCGACCGCATTCGGTGGCCCGGCGCGGCATCGGCTATGTGCCGGAGGAGCGCCTGATCTTTCCGGACCTTACGGTGGCCGAAAATCTCTCCATGGGTGTCTGGCGCGGGCTTGGCCCGCCGGCGCGCGCCGCTTTCGACCGGGTGCTCGCCGTCTTTCCGCGCCTTGCCGAGAGGATGCGCCAGCGCGGGCGCACCCTTTCGGGCGGTGAGCAGCAGATGCTCGCCATCGGGCGGGCCCTGATGGGCGAGCCCAGGCTGCTGCTGGTCGATGAGCCGAGCGAGGGGCTCGCCCCGGTGATCGTGCAGGCGCTGGAACGCGCGCTCAAGACGCTCGCCGAAAGCGGCATCGCGGTTCTCGTCGTCGAATCGAAGCTCGCGGTCGCCCGCCGCATCGCCGATCGCATCACGGTGATGTCGAAGGGCGAAACGGTGTTCGACGGCCCCCCCGCCGCGCTCGCGGCCGCTGCCGAAATCAGGCGCCAATATCTCGAAGTCTAGAATTGGAAGAAGTCAGGAGGTCAATGATGACGACACGATGGTTGAAGAGATTGGGGTTCAAGGGCTTGGCAGCTTCCCTGCTCGGCGCGGCCGCGCTGGCGGGAGGCATTCGCCCCGCGACGGCCGGCAGCAGCAAGCCGCCCATCACATTTCTTGCCGCCATCATCGAATCCGGCCCCTTCAAGGTGACCGACGGACAGAATCTTGCCGGAATCCGCTTCGCCGTCGATCAGATCAACGCCAAGGGCGGCATCGATGGCCATCCGGTGAAGCTCGATGTCATCGACACCGAGCTCAACGCCGCCGTGACCCGGCGCAAGACGGTGGATGCCGTGCTGCAGGATCATGTGAGCGCGATCATCGGTGCTTCGGGCTCCGACATCCTGAACGTGCTGGTCGCGGTTGGGCAACGATACCATGTGCCGGTGATCGCCTTCGCCGGCGAGGCGGACGAGCTCACCGGCTCGCGGTTCAAGCCGGCACTGTTCCGCGTCGCCTCCAATACGACGATGCATGCGGCCGCGCTCGTCTATGCGCTGAAGCACGACTATCCCGACGTGAAGAAGGTGTTCCTGCTGAACGAGGACTATTCCTTCGGCCATCAGTCCGAAGCCGGGTTCCGCAAGGCGCTGGCGAAGCTCGATCCGGGCGTGCAGATCGTGGGCGATGTCTTCCACCCGCGCGGGGTGGCCGATTTCTCGCCCTATCTGCAGCAGATCCAGGCCTCCGGCGCGGATTTCGTGCTGACGGCGGATTGGGGCGCCGATCTCGTGCAGCTCCTCACCCAGGCGAACAGCTTCGGCCTCAAGCCGCGGATCGGCGGCACCTTCCTCGCCGATCCCGACATCCTCAAAGGTGTGGGCAATGCGGCGATCGGCGATATCGGGGCGGATGTCTATCTGCTGACGATCGACATGCCGGAGAATAAAGCCTTCGTCGCAGCCTGGCACGCGACCCATGCCGATACCGACCTTCCCTGGCCGACCGCGTCCGTCGCCAAGTCCTATATCGCGACGGAGCTCGCAGCACTCGGGATCACGCGCGCCGGCTCGACCGACTTCAAGAAGGTGGAGGCCGCATTGGAAGGGCTCCACTACGCCTCGATCGCCGGGCCGCTCACCATCCGGCCCTGCGACCATCAGGTGCAGATCGGCCAGGCGACCGGAGAGGTCGAGCCCACCACCGGTACGTACTACAAGTTTCCCTTCGTGGGCCCGGCCCTCATCGCGCCGATCAGCGCCATCGCGGTGCCGCCGGCGGAAACCGGCAATCCGCGTTGCGCGGCCAATCGCAACGGCAATGGCTGAACCGGCAGCCGGAGCGGGCTTCGTCCGCTATGGCTTCTGACGGATCCCGAAGCGATCCACCAGAAGTCATGAAATTGATCGAGAAAGCAAAACCAGAGCGTGATGATCAAAAATCATCGCGCTCTGGTCCGGAAAACGGAGAAAAGTCTTTTTGCTTCTTTTTCTTCAGAAAAAGAAGGCTCCTTCCTTCTGATACTTCATAGAAATGCTCAACACTTTCTAGGAATCACCACGAACGCGCGGCAGGATCTCTTGCGCGAAGCGCTGCATCTCCGCCTCGAAGGGCTGAAATTGGAGCATGAAGAGCTCGATCCCTGCTGCGTGGAAGGCGCGGATGCGTTCCGCCACCTCGTCATAGCTGCCGACGAGGCCCGCCGCCGTGCCGCCATTCGTTCCAATGCGCGGTGTCTTTGCGGCGTGGGTATGCTTCATGACCACGGCGGGATCGGTGTTCGCGGCCTGGCGCTCGCGGATCGCGGCATCCTTCTCGGCAAGCGCGGCCAGATGCGCATAGGCCTCCGCGGCTTCCGCCGCACTCTCCCGCGCGATCACGAAGGCGGACAAGGCGAAGCGCAGAGGCGCCGCCGCGCGCGGACGGGCCCGCGCGCTTGCGATCAGCCGGCGCACCTCGGCAAGCGGCTGGCCGTTGATGAACCATACATCGCCGTGGCAAGCGACGAGATCCTGCGCCGGCGGGGATTCTCCGCCGACATAGATCGCGGGCCGCGCGTGGAAAGGATCGGCGGGACGCAACTGGTAGTCCGTCACCCGGAAATATTTCCCTGCGAAACTCACACGCTCGCCGCGCAGAAGCGGCTCGACGATGCCGATCCATTCGCGCCCATAGGCATAGCGTTCATCATGAGCGGCGAAAGGAATGCCCACCTTCTCATATTCCGGCCTGTTCCAGGCATTCACCAGGTTGATGCCGAACCGGCCCCGCGCAATATGCTCGATCTGCAGGGCCATCTTGGCGAGCACGACCGGGTGGTAGAGCGGCGGCTTGATCGCCGCGATGATCTCGATGCGTTCGGTGAGTGCCGCGAGCGCGGCGGCAGCCGTCCAGGCCTCCAACTCATCCCACTCGTCGTCATAGGGATTGGCGGTGTGCTGTGCGATCAGCGTGGAATCGAAGCCGAGCGCCTCGGCGGCGAGCACAAGCCGCTCGTTTCGTTCCCACGAGGCATCGAAGGGTTCATCCGGGTCGTGCAGGGCACCGCGGCTGCCATGCACCAGCGCCCAGACGCCGAAGCGCGGCCGGCTCACGCCCTCCGCCTCGCCCGCGCTTCCTTTTCCCGAACCTTGGCTTCCTCCTCGGCGATCAATGTGCGGACGAGCGGGATGAGGCGGTTGCCGTAATCGATCGCGTCCTCCAGCGGGTCGAACCCGCGGATCAGGAAGGTCGAGACGCCGAGGCGCCAGTAATCGAGCAGCGCATCGGCGACCTGCGCCGGGGTTCCCACCAGCGCGGTCGTGTTCCCGCGCGCTCCGGTCAGGGCAGCGGCTCCGGTCCAGAGGCATTTGTCCAGCCGATCGCCGAGCGCGGCCGCCGCGAGCAGCCGGCGCGAGCCCTCGTTCGCGGGGCCGCCTTTGTTCGGCCCGAGCCAGGCCTGGCCGCCGGTGCGAAGGATCGTCTCGCGAATCCGCTCGGCCCGTGCCCACGCAGCCTCTTCGGTATCGGCGAGGATCGGGCGCAGGGAAAGGCTGAACCGTATCTGCCGGCCTGCCGCGGCGGCGGCGGCGCGCACACGGTCTGTGATCTCGGCGACCTGGGCATATGTTTCGCCCCAAAGGGCGAAAACATCGGCGTGATGGGCGGCAACGCGGATCGCGGCAGGCGACGCGCCACCGAAATAGATCGGAATCCGCGGACGCTGCACGGTTCTGACGGCGGGAGAAGCCTGCGCGAACCGGTAATAGGCGCCGTCATGCGAAACCGGATCGGGGCTATCCCAAATCGCTTTCAGGATCGCGATATATTCCTCGGTGCGCGCATAGCGCGCCTCCTTATCCAGATAATCACCGTCGCGCTGCTGATCCGCATCGTTGCCCCCCGAAATGACATGGATCGCGACCCGCCCCCGGCTCAGTTGATCGAGAGTCGCGAAAGCGCGGGCGGCGAGCGTCGGGGCGACGAAACCGGTCCTGTGCGCGATCAGCAGCCCCAGATCCTGGGTGTGCTCGGCCACGTAACCGCCGAGAAGCAGCCCGTCCGGCGCATCGGAATAATAGCCGATCAGCACCCGGTCGAACCCGCCCGCCTCATGCGCGCGCGCAAACTCCCGCAAATAGTCGAGATCGAGCACGACCGACCGATCCGGCTGATGGATCTCGGACTGCACGCGGGGCTGGAGCATGCCTATGAATTCGACCGTCACGGATCCCGGTCTCCACTTCCCTACTTATTGAATAGACTATATAGTCCTGTCCGCATTCACTGTCATCCTTCCTGTGGGATCGTGCCCCGCAGGATCATGCCCAGTGGGATCATGCCCTGTAGGATCGTGGACGTCATGGCGAACAGAGACCGCGCCCTGGATTGCGCGCCCCCATCTATCGTTGCGCCTGTCGTTGCGCCTGTCGTTGCGCCTGTCGTTGCGCCCGTCGTTGCGCCCGTCGTTGCGCCCATGGCCGACCAGGCGCATCTCATCGGCGGCGATGAAGAAGCGATCGAGGTTGCGCAGGGACTTGCCAAGCAGTTTGCGCAGTCCGCATCGGTGCGGGACCGGGATCGTATTCTGCCGTTCGGCGAGATCGAAGCCTTTTCGCGATCCGGTCTCGGCGCCATCCCCGTCCCGCGTGCCTATGGCGGCGCGGAGGTTTCCGCCGCCACGCTTGCCGAGATATTCGCGATCATCTCCGCCGCAGACCCTTCCATTGGCCAGATCCCGCAGAACCACATGGCATTCCTGGAGCTGTTGCGCTCTCTGCCGGATGAAGCGACGAAGCGGCGATTTTTCACGCTCGCGCTTCAGGGATATCGGTTCAGCGGCGCACTTTCGGAGCGAAACGGCAAGACGACGAAAGAAATTCGCACGACGCTGCGGAAAAGCGGCAACGGATTCGTGCTGAACGGCGAGAAATTCTACGCGACTGGCGCGCTCTTGTCGCATTTCGTGCCAGTCGCCGCGGTGGACGATTCAGGGCGGCTTCATCGTGTCGTGGTCGAGCGCTCGGCCCCCGGACTTACCATCATCGATGACTGGTCCGGCATCGGTCAGCGCACCACCGCAAGCGGCACGCTCACGCTGGAGAATGTGCCCGTCTCGGAAGACCAGATGATCGCCGTGCACGAATTCGCAGACAAACCCTCCCTCTACGGACCGGTGTCGCAGATCATGCATGTCGGCATCGATATCGGCATTGCGCGGGCAGCACTGGCCGAGACCGTGGCCTTCGTGAGGACACGCTCACGCCCATGGATCGACAGCGGGAAGGATCGCGCGGCCGACGATCCGTTCACGATCTCCGAGATCGGCGATCTCACGATCCGTTTGCATGCTGCCGAGGCGCTGATGGAGCGGGCGGGGCAGACAATCGATGCTGCGCGCGGAAAGCTGGATGAGGAGAACCAGGCGCGCGCCTCGATCGCGGTGGCGGAAGCCAAGGCGGCAGGGAGTGAAATCGCTGTTGACGCCGCCAGCAAGCTCTTCGAGCTCTCCGGCGCGCGCGCGATCCTCTCGGAGCATAATCTCGATCGCCACTGGCGTAATGCCCGGACGCATACTCTTCACGACCCGGTCCGCTGGAAGTATTTCTCGATCGGCAACTATTATCTGAACGGCAGGCCGCCCAACCGGCATGCCTGGATTTGAGTAAAATCCTCGCATGTCAGCCTTTCTCTCACGCCCGCGATGCGGCCGAAACGAGCCCGCCGGGCTATCTCGAGGCCACCCGGTGCAATCCGGATGAGCCGCTCACCCCGGTTCCCTCTTTTCGGCGAGATGCGGCCGGCCGAGCCGCGCTGCGGGAACGAGCGGCACCGGCGCCGTGGCGGCATCGGCGATGACCATGCCGCCGGTGATCTCGACCTCGACCGCCATCTCCGCGTGGAGCCCGAGCGCCGCGACGCGCTCGCTCGGCAGAACCGCCTCGAGGCTGAGCCCCTCGCGGGCGAGCCCGATCCGGCTGGCAGCGCCGCTCGCCACCATGTCGGTGATCCGCCAGGTCCCGGCTTCGTCCGGGCGGATCGCGATCTGGTGCGGCCGGACATAGACGATGCCGCCGCCCGTCCGTGCCGCCGCCCGTCCGAGCAGGAAGCCTGTTTCGGCATGCACGAGGCCGTTCTCGATCCGGCACGGCACCTCGTTCGTTTCGCCGAGGAAGCGATAGACGAAGGAATCGGCGGGCTCGCGATAGAGCTGCATCGGCGCGCCGGTCTGGCGGATCCGCCCGCCATTCATCACCACCACCCGGTCGGCGAGCTCGAACGCCTCCTCCTGGTCGTGCGTCACGAATACGGTGGTGATGTGCATCTCCCGGTGCAGCCGCCTGAGCCAGCGCCGGAGATCGCGCCGCACCACCGCATCGAGCGCGCCGAAGGGCTCGTCGAGCAGGAGCACACGCGGCTCGATCGCGAGCGCGCGGGCCAGGGCCACGCGCTGGCGCTGTCCGCCCGAAAGCTGCGCCGGATAGCGCCCGCCGAGAAACTCGAGCTGCACCAGCTTGAGAAGGGCGTTCACCTTCTCCTCGATGCGCGCGCGGGGGGCTTTCCGCACCGCGAGGCCGAAGCCGATATTGCGCGCGACCGTCATGTGACGAAAGAGCGCATAATGCTGGAAGACAAAGCCGACCCCGCGCTCGCGCGCCGGGCGGGTGAGCACGTCCTCGCCATCGAAGAGCACGGTGCCGCGATCCGGCCGGTCGAGCCCCGCGACCATGCGCAGAAGCGTCGTCTTGCCCGAACCGGAAGGACCGAGCAGGGCGGTGAGCTCGCCCGGCGGAACGGTGAGATCGATGCCGTCGAGCACCATCTGGCCGGCAAGCGTCTTGGAAAGCCCGGCGATCTCGATCCGCGTGCTCATCCGCCTCTCCCCGTCATCCGGCTTGCATGCGCCGCGTTGCCCGGATCTCGTCGCGATGGCGCCATTCGAGCGCGGCCTTGAGGATGAGTGTCACGATCGCGAGGCAGGCCAGCAGGGAAGAAGCCGCGAAGGCCGCCTGCACCCGATAGCCGTCATAGAGGGCCTGGACCTCGAGCGGCAGCGTGTTGGTCTGCCCCGGCACCTGGCCGGAAACGACCGAGACCGCGCCGAATTCCCCGATCGCGCGGGCATTGCAGAGCAGAATGCCGTAGAAGAGGCCCCAGCGCAGCTTGGGCAGGCTGACCCGAAGGAAGGTCTGCCAGCCCGAGGCGCCGAGCGTGACCGCCGCTTCCTCCTCCTCGCTGCCCTGGGTTTCGGCGAGCGGAATGAGCTCGCGCGCGACATAGGGGAAGGTGACGAAGATCGTCGCCAGCACCATCCCCGGAACGGCGAAGATGATGCGCATGCCATGCGCTTCGAGGAAGGGGCCGAAAAGGCCGCCGTTGCCGAACAGCAGCACGAGGAGAAGCCCCGCGACCACCGGCGAGACGGAGAGCGGCAGCTCGATCAGCGCGATGAGCGCACCGCGCCCGCGGAAGCGGAAACGCGCGAGGCACCAGGAGGCGGCCAGCCCGAAGATCGTGTTGAGCGGCACGGCGACGAGCGCGATCCCGATCGTGAGCCGGAGGGCTGACTGCACGTCCGGGTCGGCGAGCGCGGCCGCATAGGAACGGAGGCCGAGCGAGAAGGCTTCCGCAAAGATCACGCCGAGCGGCAGCACCAGGAAGAGAGCGATGAAGACAAGTGCGACGCCGATCAGCGCGCGGCGCGCCCGCTTCCCGCCCGCGCGCACGGCCGGAAGTGCGATGGCGATCGCGTCACTCGCCATGGTGTTTTCGCACCCATCCCTGCAGCAGGTTCACGGAGATCAGGAGCAGGAACGAGGCCGCGAGCATCAGGGTCGCGATCGCCACCGCGCCCGGAATATTGAACTGCTCGAGCTCGGTCACGATCAGGAGCGGCAGGATCTCCGAGACCATCGGCTTGTTGCCGGCAATGAAGATCACCGAGCCATATTCGCCGAGCGCACGGGCCAGCGCGAGCGCGAACCCGGTGAGCAGGGCCGGCAGCAGCGGCGGCAGGAGCACCCGGACGAAGGATGTCGTCGCGGAGGCTCCGAGCGTTTCGGCCGCTTCCTCCTGCTCGATATCGAGCTCCGCGATCACCGGCTCGAGTGTGCGGACGATGAAAGGCAGGCCCACGAACATCAGTGCGACGACGATGCCGGCGCGGGTATAGGCGATGGCGATGCCGAACGGCGCCAGCACCGTGCCGACCGGGCCCCGCGGCGCATAGAGCGCGGCGAGCGCGATGCCGGCGACGGCGGTCGGCAAGGCGAAGGGCAGATCGATCAGCGCATTGACGAGCCCTCTTCCGGGGAAGCGGTAGCGCACCAGCACCCAGGCGACGATCAGCCCGAAGACCGCGTCGATCAGGCTCGCCGCGAGGGCGGAGGAAACGCTCACCGAAAGATCGGCGAGCACGCGCGGGCGGAGTGCGAGGGTCCAGAATCCGTCCCAGCCCAGTCCCGCGGCCGTTGCCACCATGACCGCGAGCGGCGCGATGACGAGCAGGCCGAGCCAGAGCAGGGTGGCGGTGAGGCTCGGCGCGAATCCGGGCAGCACCGAGGGCTCGCGCCAGGCAGATGCTGTCATCGGCCTCGGCATCAGCCCGGTGCGAATACCTGATCGAAAATCGCGCCGTCGGCGAAGAAGTTCTTCTGGGCAACGTCCCAGCCGCCGAACGCCTGATCGACCGTCACCATCGGGATCGGCCGGAAGCGCGCGGCATATTTCCGCACGACCGCGGCGAGCCGCGGGCGATAGTAATTCTCCGCGATCAGTTCCTGTGCGTCCGGGCTGTAGAGCGTGGCCAGATAGGCTTCGGCGAGCGAACGCGTGCCGCGCCGGTCCACCACCTTGTCCACGACCGCGACCGGCGGCTCGGCGAGGATCGAGAGGGAGGGCAGCACCAGCTCATACGCGGTTTTGTCCTTGGCCTGAGCAATCGCGAGCAGGGCCTCGCTCTCCCAGGCGATCAGCACATCGCCGAGCCCGCGCTGAAGGAAGGAAAGAGTGGCGTTGCGCGCGCTCGTGTCGAGCACCGGCACGTGCTTGAGCAGCGCCTTGAGATAAGCCTTGGCCTTCGCCGGATCGTTCCCGTTCGCCTTGAGCGCCCAGGCATAGGCGGCGAGGATATTGTAGCGCGCGCCGCCCGAGGTTTTCGGGTTGGGCGTCACCACCTGCACGCCCGGACGGATCAGGTCCGGCCAGTCATGGATCTGCTTCGGGTTGCCGCGGCGGACCAGGAAGACGATCGTGCTCGTGTAGGGCGTGCTGTTGTCCGGCAGGCGGCTTCGCCAGTTCGCGGCGATCAGCCCGGCCTTGGCGATGGCATCGATATCGTAGGCGAGCGCCAGCGTCACCACGTCCGCCGGCAATCCCTCGATCACGGCGCGTGCCTGGGCGCCCGAGCCGCGGTTCGAGACATGAATGGCGGGCGCAGTTCCCGTCTTGTCGCGCCAGAAGCGGGTGAAGAACGCGTCATAGGCGCCGTAGAGCTCCCCGGTCGGGGAATAGGAGGCGTTGAGCAGATCGGACGGCGCCGCGGCCAATGCGGGAAAACTCGATGCGGAAAAGCCGGCCATGGCAGCACCAAGCGCCGGCGCGGTGGCAAGGAAGGTGCGGCGTTTCATGGGGTGTCTCCTACTCGACGGCTCGCTTCACCTGACCGCGCCAGGTGATCCACTCTTTGCTGTCATCCGGTCGGTCGCGCAGCAATCACGCCACCCACCTCGCAGTCTGACCTTTGGAGCGGCCGACATGGAAACCGCAATTCGACGTGAATGCCGGGATATCGGCGAGCTGCGGGATTGAGCATACCCATGCAACCGCCGCGCCGTTGCGATGGCGTGCCTTCGCGACAAAACACGTTCGTTTGCCCAGGGGCCGCAATCGCGCACAACCAACATTCCCCGATGGGCTCACGACGCCCCTGCCCGTTTGGGTGCACTCTCACGCCAAGCCGGCCCGGGCTGCCTGCGATCTTCCATTCCCGGCGCTTACGACGACCTTACGGTTGAGCCTTTGCCTGGCCGGAAAATTCTTCTTATCCCCTACTGTGAAAGTAGGCAATAGTTAGACATGAACACCGACTGGCCGTCAATGCCTGTCGTGAACCCCACGCCAAGCCTTGGTATCGCGCCCATAGCCGACCCGCTCGAACTTTCTTTGACCAGAGCCGCAGAAGGTTTATGCTTCGAATCTGTCATCTGCTGAAACTCGATACTATCCAGCCTGGCAAAATATGCACTGCGCGCCTGCGTCGATCTTGTCCGGTGATATGGAGCCGGCGCATGGACGCTGACGTCCGAGATCGCATTCGCCGAAGATATCCCGCGCAAGTTCCTCGAGGCCATCCTGGTGGAGTTGAGAGACCATGGCATCCGCAAGAACCGCTTTGGCCGGTACGGCGGATATCGGCTTGCGCGAATACCGGAGAAGATCGCCGCCAGTGCCATCATCCGGATCGCCGATGGTCCGCTTGCGTTGGCGCCATGCGCCAGCAAGATGCATTTTGGCGCCTGCGCCGACTGCCCGGATATCGAAACCTGTCCGCTATGCCCGATGTTGCGCAAAGCCCGCGACGCCATAGCCGATGTTCTTGACGGATATTCGCTTGCTTTACTCGCAACCGGCCAAAGAGCGGACATCGCCGGCCGCGCCAAGAGAATGCCTCCGCAATCGCCCGTTTCACGGAAACCATCGGTCCAGAGGAGCAGTTTGCGATCACGCTCTTCGATTCTGTAGCTTTTTTTCCTTGCCTGATGGAGCTTCCGTACTGCCTACGGTCGGAGCGCCGGATGGAGCCATCCTTCGCATGCTCTATTGACAGAGTTCCAATTAAATTTACTCTACCGTATCAATAAACGAGATCGAGCAGGGCGAGAACTTCATTGTCATTGAACAACGCGCGGACAATTGCCCTGGACACAGTGGCACTCGAGGCCCACTCGCCATGATGCATCGCGGACACGACGATTATCTATGAAGGATCGGCAGAGGAGCGGGATAGGAGCGTTGCCAAGAGGCATGCAGGCGTGGCCCGCTCGCTCGGCCGAGCGAATGCGGGTTGCAGCC
Organism: Acetobacteraceae bacterium; assembly: GCA_035509315.1. Classification (GTDB taxonomy): domain Bacteria; phylum Pseudomonadota; class Alphaproteobacteria; order Acetobacterales; family Acetobacteraceae; genus JAKAWQ01. The sequence continues at coordinate 20,803 of DATJLS010000042.1, forward strand.
ATCAGCATCCTCTCCGGATATTGGCGAACGTGGGTGGGCGCCGGCGCGGTTCTGTTGGCCCTTGCTGCTTGGCAGGGAGTCGTCGTGGCCGGGCTCGTGCCGAGTATGTTGGTGCCGCCTCCTACGGACGTCTGGGGAGCCTTCATAGATATCTTGCGCCACGGCTATCGCGACACGACCCTCGCCGAGGACATCGGGGCCACGGTCGGACGCGCTCTTGCGGGGTTCGGACTGGCCACACTCTTCGGTGTTCCCTTCGGCGTCTGGATGGGCGTTGACCAGCGGGTGGCGTCCAGCTTTGGATGGATCGTGCAGTTTATGCGACCATTGCCGCCGCTGTCCTTTCTGGTTCTCCTCATCCTGTGGCTCGGCCTTGGCGAGGCTTCAAAGATAGCTCTGCTGACGATAACCGCTTTTCCGATAGTCGTGAGCGCGAGCCAAGCGGCGGTCCGTGGCGTGCCCGCGTTGTGGATCGCCGCGGCCCGCTCGCTCGGCGCATCGCCGGGGCAGGTGTTCAGCCGCGTGGTGCTTCCGGCCTCGCTGCCGATGATCTTCACCGGACTCAGCATCGCTCTCGCGGCCACATTTTCGACGGTTGTCGCGGCAGAACTTCTTGCGGCGAATGACGGGCTCGGGTGGATGGTGCTTTCGGCAAGCAAATTTTTGCGTAACGATGTCATCATGGTGGGCATCATCCTGCTGGGGCTGATCGGCATGGTACTGAGCCGTCTCCTGCTGTTCCTTGATTCCCGGGTTGTCCATTGGCGGGGCAGGACGTGAAATCGAGGAGGCTCTGGCTTTTCACTCTCACGAGCGTCGCGTTTCTCCTCGTCGTCTGGACGGCGGTGACCGCAATCGGTGCCGTCAACCCGCTTTTCCTGCCGGGCCCGGGCCTTCTCGCCTCAAGTTTCGTGGACCTGACGCTCCATGGCTACAAAGGCTACTCATTGCCGGAGCATATCGGTATCAGCCTGATGAGGGTAGCACTCGGGTTCGGGACGGGAACGGCCGTCGGCACGATCATCGGACTCGGCATGGGCATGGTTCCGCTCCTTGATGCGTTCGTAGCACCGTTCGTGGAATTTCTGAGGCCACTCCCTCAGCTTGCCTATCTCGTTCTCTTGATCGTGTGGTTCGGGATTGGTGAGACCTCCAAGATCGTGCTGCTGTTCCTGACCGCGCTTCCGGTTGCGGCGATCGCCGCGCGCGATGGGGTGCGAAGCGTGCCGCGAGAACGCGTCCTTGCGGCGCGGGCGCTCGGCGCAACTCCGATGCAAATCTTTATTCATGTCGTTTTTCCCTCCGCGCTGCCCGAAATCTTCATCGGCGCACGCCTGGCGGTCGGGATCGTCTATGCAACCCTTATTGCCGCGGAAATCATCGCCGGCAGTGACGGAATCGGCTGGCTGGTATTCGATGCAGGCCGGTTCCTCCGCTCGGACTATGTGTTCGTCGGTGTGTTGCTGATCGGGCTCATGGGACTGGGCATCGACCGAGCGCTATCCGCGCTCGAACGACGGATTGTCCACTGGGCCGGACGATGAAAGTCCGGCTGCAACCGGAATGGGAGACCAAGGCATGAGAGCGGGAAACAAAATCGGACGTCGCCACATGCTTGCGACTGGGCTTGGACTTGGCGCAAGCATCGGCCTTGGCGCCGTTGGGCGGGCTGCGCCGCCCCCTGAGGCACGTGTTGGCTATTTCGTGGAAACAAAGCCCACGATGATCACGAAGTCTCTCGGGTGGTTTGCCGATTCAATGAAAACAAAGATCGTATGGCGCGAGATGGGCAGCGGCGCGGAGATCAATACCGGAATCGCCGCCGGCGGCCTGGATTTCGGCCTTGCCATCGGGTCCTCGCCCGTCGCAGCCGGCATCGCCCAGGGCCTTCGATACGAACTCATCGGCATGGTCGATAATATCGGCCCGGCCGAGGAGATGACGGTGCGCACGGCGGCTCACATCACCAAATCGTCCGATTTCATTGGAAAGAAGATTGGAACGCCATTCGGATCGACTTCCCATTTCCGGCTGATGGGATTTCTCGCCCTCAACCATTTAAGCCAAAGCCAAGTGACGGTTCTGGATATGAGCGGGGAGCAGATTGTTGCCGCGTGGAAGCGAGGCGATATCGACGCCGCCTATGTCTGGAGTCCCGCCAAGGCCGAGATTCTGGCCGATGGCGGCAGCGTGTATGAAACCTACAAGGAGCTGGACGCCGCCGGGTACGTGATTGCCGATCTCATCGTCGTCAGCACAGCATTTGCGAAGCGTTATCCGGATGCCGTCACCGGCTTTCTTTCGGCCTACGGCAAAGCGCTCGATCTTTACGTCTCCGATCCCGACAAGGCGGCGGCGATCGTGGGCAAGGAAGCGGGCGTCAGCGCGGCCGTGGCAAAAGCCAATCTCGCCGAATATGACTTTGTAAGCCTCAAGGATCAGCTTGGCGTGGAGTGGCTCGGCCCCCCGGGCCATCCTGGGACATTCGCCGAAGTGCTCCACCGTACGGCAGAGTTCCTGGTTCAGCAGAAGAGCATCCGTTCTGCCCCTCAGCTCGCGAGCTTCGGCAAGGCAATCAACACCACCTATTTGGCGAAAGCTGTTGGCTGAACCGAACTCATCGATAGCGGAGTTCGTCCGCTTTTCCCGGGTTTCGGTGGTGTATGGAAAGGGAGCGGCTGCGGTACAGGCGCTGCAAGAAATCTCCCTTTCCTTTGCGAAGGGCGACTTTGTATGCATCGTGGGGCCGTCCGGCTGCGGCAAGACAACCTTGCTTCAGGCGCTCGCGGGGTTCCTGCGACCGAGCACGGGCGAGGTTATCGTGGACGGACGCATCGTATCCGGACCCGGTCCCGATCGTGGCGTCGTCTTTCAGCAGCCGGCACTTTTCCCATGGCGCACGGTGGAGGCCAATGCCGCGTTCGGACCGGAGATGCGGGGCGAGGATGTCGCGAGCCGCAGGCGCCGGATCGAGGGTTGGCTTCACCGTGTTGGCCTTCTCGAATTTCGTCACCGCTACCCCTACGAGCTTTCGGGTGGCATGCAGCAACGGCTGGCGATCGTCCGCGCTTTGGTCAACGAGCCAGCTCTGCTGCTGATGGATGAGCCCTTCGGGGCGCTCGATGCGCTGACGCGCGAGAAGATGCAGGAGGAACTGCACACCGTCTGGCGGTCGAGCGAGATGACTGTGCTCTTCATCACGCATAGTGTGGAGGAGGCGGTCTATCTGGGAACCCGGGTGGTTGTCATGTCGTCGCGTCCGGGACGGGTTATCGAAAGCATTGCGACGCCTTTCGCTCGGCAACAGGGCGAGCGCGACATCCGCGCAATCAAGTCCAGCCCGGCCTTCGTCGAAATGCGAGAGCATATTCTTGGACTTATTTGGGGCGTTGCAGAGGCATAAGAAGAGTCTTCCGCTGGCTGACGTGCTCCCGGTTTTTAGGAGACCTGTGCGCGGGTGGGGAGTAGAGCTTTGAAATTCGGCGCGTTCCAAGCGTCGAGCCGGGCGAGCGTTTCTCGCTCGTCGCGGCCCCACATGGCGGTCAGAATGACGCGCGGCGTACCACCTTTGGCCCGAACCGCGTCGCCGAAGTGTGACCCTCGATAGGCGCTGTCGGCGAACACCTCACCCGGATCGTCAGATCGTCAGGCAAGGCATCGGGGCCGGCGCGCCCGTCATTGACGTTGGCCGGCGTGACGGAGACTTTCTCGACGAGCGCCGTGTCGGCATCGGCACCGATATGCGCCTTGAAGCCATGCATTGCTGAGCGGCCCTTGTGCTTTACCCAGTGCCCATCGCCGTCCGCTTC
>DATJLS010000043.1:0-105769 GCA_035509315.1 Acetobacteraceae bacterium
AGCCTCCGGAGTCACTCAATCTCTTCAGCAATCGGTCGCCAGTGCAAATCAACTTCTCTCCCAGCTTGCAACGATAAACAAAGAGCTGCAGACCGCCCCAAATGACAATTCTCTGCTCGATGAGCAGCAGGCGGCGCTCAACTCTTTATCGGGGCTGATTGGTATTCAGACGGAACCACTGCAAAATGGTGCAGTCGAGGTAACCGTCAATGGCAGCGTGCTCCTCGATCAAAGTGGCGCGCAAAAGCTGTCTCTGGTGCAATCGACCCCCGAAAGCACCCCCGAGCTGACTGTCGGCCCTTCGAATATTCCGCTCAATGGCGGCAATGCTTCAGGATCGATAGGTGGGAATATATCGGCTTTTCAGAACATCGAAAATGTCCTCAACTCCATCGATTCCTTTGCCGGAACTCTCGCGAGCAGCGTCAATCAGGTTCAGGCCGAGGGATTGACCAGCGCCGGAAGCCAAGGGGCCCCTCTCTTCACTGTTCCGCCACCGCAGGTCGTCGCCGGCAAGGCGAACACGGGATCTGCAGCTTTTTCGGTAAGCATCACCAATTCCGCGGCGCTTCCCAGCAACGGCGAAGGATATGTTCTAAGTTTTGGATCATCCGGCTGGACAGCGACGGTCCCCGGGACAACAGAGAGTTTCTCGCTCGGCAGTGGCCCCACGCTTTCGCCACCCGGTCTCACGATTACGGTGAATGGGACCGCTGCATCCGGAGACACGTTCCTCATCAACCCCACTCCCGGCGCTGCAGCCTCGATCTCGCTGGCCAGCACGTCACCGTCTGCGCTCGCTATCGCCGACCCCTACGTGGCCACCGCCGGCAATGTCAATGCCAGCGGCGCGGTCACGAACAACAATGCCGGATCTGAAAAAGAATCTTCCGGCACAGTGACATCCAAGCCCGCAAGCAACGCAACGATCATCCCCGCAGCCAATTTTGGCCAGGCTTTGACTCTCACCTTCACCAGCGCCACCACCTACAGCATCACGAACTCGTCCGGAACCGCGGTCGCTTCCGGGACATGGTCCAAAGGAACCGAAATCGCTTTCACCTATCCTTCGTCGAGCCCTGCTGATGGGCAGTTCTTCGAAATCTCTCTCAGCGGCAGCGCGGCCAATGGCGATGTGTTCAGTCTGGCTCCCGGGGGGGCCAACAACGGCTCCAACGCACAACGCCTGGCCGATCTCTTCCAGGCAAGTTCCGGCAGTTCCGCCGGTTCACTCAAATCCGCCATCCTTACGATTGTCGGTAATGCCGGCTCAAACGCGTCAGCGGCCAAGTCCTTGGCCAATAACACCCAGAACAATCTTACCACCGCCCAGCAGAATCTATCTGCCGTCGCAGGGGTGGACACGAACAGTCAGGCGGTTGTTCTTACTCAATACCAGCAAGCCTTCCAGGCGGCATCCCAGGTGATTTCGATCTCAAGCCAGCTTTTTCAAGATTTGGTTTCGGCTCTTTCGTGAGTTTGGATTTTGATCACTTCCCTCATTCTCGGCGGCTTTGCCATAGACTTCCTGAGAAGATAACCAAGAGGTTGCTATGCAGACTTCATTTTTTACGACAGCGGCACAGAGTTTCACAAGCAACGAGCAACTTCTTCAGACGCTCGAGCAGGAACTGGAGAGCGGGAATGCGGTTTCGACGGCGAGCGCCAATCCCGCCGCCTTCGTTGGGGCGACCGGCGACACGGATGACGTTGGACAGCTGACCGCCGAAGACAGCAGTCAAACCAATATTCAAACCACGCTCGGCTTGGGCACGACAGCTTTAAGCGAAGCCGCGACCATACTCGACAAAATTCAACAAACAGCCCTTGAGGCAATCAACGGAACCGTCAACAGCTCCGAGTTTCAATCACTCTCCGGCCAAGTCCAACAGAACCTTCAGCAGCTCATTGCCGTTGCCGACACTGCCGACAACAACGGCGACTTCGTATTCGCCGGCACTGCCGGCAATATCAAGCCATTCGTGCAAAATTCGAGCGGAAGCACTGAATATTTCGGCAATGACGGAATCTCGACGGTAGAGGTATCACCCGGTATCACCGTCAATGCCGCGCTGAGCGGCACCGCCTTCACCGGCGGTTTCTCAGGCGATGGATTTGCTTCCGTTGCGGCAGCCAGCGGCAACACGGGAACCGCAACATTCTTGCCTGTCGGCATCCTGAACGATTCGTCTGCAACGCAATTTCAGCAGGGGTCGAAGCCCATTACCATCTCCTTTTCCACCAATGCCTCCGGGCAGGCCACGTATACCGCCACGCAAGGGAGCGCGACCATTTCCAGCGGCCCGGCAAAGCCTGGTGAAGACATCACGCTCGACGGAGTGCAGTTTGAACTGAGTGGGACCCCCGCTTCCGGGGACAACTTCACCATCGCTCCGGCCAGACCGCAATCCGTGTTTGCCCTGATCCAGGGCATTCAGAATGCCTTGGCGACACCGGGAACAACCGCAGCAGAGCATGCGCAGACAGCACAGGTGCTGGGAAATGCGCTCGCCGGTATCACTCAATATCAGAATATTATCACATCCGAAAATGCCAGGATTGGCGTCATTCTTCAAACGGTGTCCAACGCACAGAACGACAATGCGCAAGCAATCACCACCGACCAGAATGATGCTGCCAACCTGACCTCGGCCAATGTTCCCCAACTGCTTACCGAGATCGATGAACAAACCACCGCCTTACAGGCCGCGTTGCAGGCGTTTGGCGTAACACAGGGGTTGGACGTCTTCAACTTTCTCTAGCCGAATCGGAAAAAGCGAACAATGGCAGCCGCCCAGCCGGAGCACCCACCCCGCCGTGCCGTACTCATTGCCGGATATTATCGGACCGGCACTTCCGCCCTGAGCGGAGCACTCGCAGAAGCCGGCATCACCATACTCAACAATACCGAGGCGAACGAGCACAACCCACGCGGCTTCTTTGAGGATACCGCGCTGATCCAGCTGGAGATGGACGTGCTCAGCGCGCTTGGTTCCATATGGAGCGATGTACGCTTCCTGCCGGAGGGCTGGATCGAACGGCCGGACATGTCCATATACCTTGAACGGCTAACCGACATTCTCACCAAGAAATTTCAATCCGCCCGGCTCTTTGCAATCAAGCACCCCCATATTTGCCGGCTCGCTCCCATCTATCTGCGGGCGCTCGAATCGATGGGAATCGCCTCGTGCGCCATTCGTACTCATCGTGACCCGTATGTCATCGCCTCCAGCCAAAAAAAGAAGAACGCGCTTCCCCGGGCGCACGCGCTACTGCTTTGGGCAAGCTATGTCGTCGATGCCGAATGGAATACCCGCGAAATTCCGAGAGCGCTCGTCCTTTACGATTCACTGGTCAGCGACTCGGCGGGGACCGTGCATGACGCCCTGGCTGAGCTCGGTGTCATGCCCAACGGAACCAGCCGCGGCTTCGTCACCAAGACATTGCGGCGCAGCAGCCCTGCCCCGGCCGAGGGCCTCTATCCGCCATTGGTGCAGCTGGTCGCGGATGTCGAGCGGGCCATCATCGGCGACGCCGCTCCCGAAACCTGGGACGAGCTTCGCTCCAGGGTCTCCGACTTCGGACGATTCCTCGTGGAAATCGGCGAAACACGCAACAGGATCGTGCCGGGAATCGGCAGCTCCGTCATAGGACAAAATCGGAAACAGACAGCGCTTCTGACCAGCGGGACCCATACCGGAAACAAGCTTCGCCCCCCCGAGCGAACTGACGAGGCAGCCCAGACCCGAATTCTCGCAAGGCTTGGCGCGACCTCTTGCCCAAGCCTCTCCGTGTTCGTGATCGCTCCACACGGCATGTCGGAACAGTGCGCCGCGACGCGCGAGTCACTACGTGCCGGCTGGCGTCAGCCAGACAAGCTCATCATCCTCAAAGTCGGGGACAGAGGAGAACAAGGGAAAGATTTGGTCGTCCCACTCGCGGACGATGCCGCCCTGGCAAACGAACTGCGCTCCCGCTTGAATTCGACAATGGATACCGATTACGTATCGATTCTGAATGCGGGCGACACCGTGGAGCCGGACTGTATTGCCCGCCTGATCCTCGCCGCCAGTTTGGCCGACGCGCATCCGGCGATGCTCTATTGCGACGAGATTGTGGCGTCGTCTGAGCACCCTTGGATCCGGGCCAAACCCGCCTGGGATATCCATCGGCTTCGCGAATCCTGCTTTGTCGGCGACTGGGTATGGTACGCGAGCCGGGCGCTTCGGGAGATTGGCGGTCTTTCGGAAGAGTTTCCCGGGGCCGAGGAGTATGACGTGCAGCTTCGCATAGCCGAGGCCGGCCTTCCCGTCCTTCGCGTTCCCGAGGCCCTGTTCGTTCGCCACCCTGGTTCCCGGCGCGACTCGATATCTTTGGAGACCGCGATCACGAACGCTGCGCGCGCGATCGACGCCCATCTGTCTCGCTGCAAGATCGCCGCGAGCGCCAAAAACGGGCGTTTTCCGGGAACATTCACAATGGAATATGCTGCCACGCAAACTCCGATGGTGATCGGCCTATTCTGTGCCGGCGCCAGCCTGGCCAGCGTGAATGCAACGGCCGCGCGTGTCCTTGCCTCCATGCGGCTCGGCGACAAGCTGGTTTACGTTGCCGGCGAACTTGTCGAGGGAGATCCGCTGGACACCTACCTTTCGAGGGTGAGCAACGGAATTTCGCCCGATCATGCGAATATCAGGGTATATCGGCGCTCGACCCCTCTCGGCGAGACCATCCGTGATCTGGCGCGCATGATGGAAGAAGGGGAATATGTGGCGGTGATCGACGCCAAGGCGACACCCGATCGCAACGATGAATTCGATATCCTGAGGCGGGTCCTGGACTCCGCCCCGGAGGCGGCGATTGTGGGTTTGCTGGCCTATTATCGCGAAGGAGAAACGACACGTTTGCTCGGCCCCCTCCTCCATGGTGCTGCTGCAAGAATCGGCGCTGGTCGTGACGCTGAGAATCCCGGCCCAGGGGCGTGGCTTGCCGCCATGCAGAAAGTGTCCGCTATCGACGGACCCTGCATCCTTTTGCGCAAAAGCTCAGATGAATTTCTGGCACAAATATCCAGACTCGCGACATGGAGTGAAATCTGTGAAGCCGCCGACAGCTTCGGCTTTAGCACCCTTTGGTGTCCTTCCCTGAAGTCGGAAGTTCGTGCCCCGGAGTCCGCGAGCAGAGATGCCGAAGTCATGGTGGCCGCCAAAAGCCGATATCGGCCAGCCTATCATCATCCGGCGCTTTCCATGATTGGAGATCCCATTCTTCTTGAATCTCGACTTGGTCTGGTCGAGGAGGAGCCCCAAGATGTCGGCAACCTTATCTCCGGGGAACCGGACTCTCATTTGGTAAGCATTGTTCGTGGACTTCGCCGTCGCGGGCTTACAACGGCAACCTGGGCACAAGATGGTGTCGACTCCTATAGCATCTCTAGGTCAATTCAAGCCGGCCGGAGATGGGTTCGGATCAATCCGAACTATCTTTGGGAGGAGGTTTCCGACTTCACCGCCGCCTGGACCAGGCCGCCATCCCCATCCGAGCACAAGATCATCAAGGCCGCGACCATTTGCATCGGTACGTCAGCACCCATCGTGCGCAGACTCTCCGGGATGGGGGCGCGACGAATCAAATTGTTGTTGCCGACGCTTGATCGCTCCTTGTGGGAGAAAATGACCTCTTCCCCTCAGGAGAAGAAGCTGGCGATTTGGATCGATGAGAAGGTCCGGGTCCCGTGGCTATTCGATCTGATCAGGGCTACACAGGAGCACTGGTCCTGGGCCGTGGTGAGCAACGCCGAGCTTTCGCTTCCCGGCAATGTTGCGAAGTTACGCCGTCCTATTTTTGAGGATGGCTGGCGCGACTTGTTCGCGACGCTTCGGCCGACTCTTCTCGTTCGGCCGACGCCTCAAGTTAACTGGCTCGATGATCACGTATTGCTCATGGCCGCAGCCGCAGGGTGCTCAATCCTTGCGGGACGCGAAAGTTTTTCTGAACGACTGCATTCTCACTGCAGTGTTGTTTGGCTGACATCCGACCTAATCAACCTCTGGACCGACGCAATAAAATCGGACGAAGAATCCATAGGGCTTCCGCAAAACCATCTTCTCGACTGCGGAGAGAGCTTCTGGCTGCGCGCAGAACATGCTCAAGACTGGCTCGACATAGACCCAGCGTTGGCGCCGAAGCCCACTAAAGCGGAAAAAGCCGCATGATGCTGCAGCGTATTCTTTTCTTGACCATTTGCAGCGCTGCGCTTTCTATCTTGTCAGGCCCGTCGGCCGCGAAAGCGGCCCGCGAAGTGCCTGCCGATGTCGAGGCCGCCATCCTGGCCGCCTTGCCAAAAAACGAGCGCGACATCGTCCAGATCGGACCCTCGGCGGCGGCAAGAATGACCCGCTGCCTCACACCGCTCGCGGCGTCTGTCATGGGCCAAGGCATTTACCGGACTGTTCGAATCGACTGCGCATCTCCCCGCTGGAGCATCTATGTCGGAATTTCGCTAGACACTATGGAAACCGTTTTGGTCGCAAACAAAAACATTCCCTTGGGCAAGAGACTAACCGCCGGTGACTTCCGACAAGCTCGGATGACCTCCGCAAACGTGCCTGGTGAACGCATATCGGTTCGGGACGCAATTGGCAAGCAAATCGCGGCTCCGCTCACCCAAGGTGATATCATCACAAGCAATGATGTTGTCATACCGCTTGCCGTTCACAGCGGAGACAAGATTGTTATCTATTTTGCGGGGTCCAGCATGACCGCAACCGCGGCTGGAACGGCGCTTGAGTCAGGTGCATTCGGACAAAGCATATTGGTGCAAAATGACGATAGCCACAGAGAGGTCACCGTAAAGATTATTGCCTCCGGAGGACCGATTCCGTCAGGTCAATTGTTTGTCATAGCCACAAGATAACTTTATGACGGGCGCAATTGATGAAAATGAGCTTTGATCCCAAGGCTTGACAATCTCTTTCGCTTTTACGGCAAAGGGGTCTCATTCCGCCTGTTCCAGCATGTTTCTTGTGGCTTGTTTGCACCGACCTTAATCTTTTATTTCTAAATTCATGCCATGCTTAGTCCAACGCATGCAGAGTCTAAGAGACTGTTTGAGCATGGGCTGTGATGAGTCGGTTCGTTCCAAGTTGGGGGCGCCGCAGGCGCCGGCCGGCGCGGCTTTCGAGAACCGGAGCGGAGCGACCTTTGAGGGCCGTGAGCACCGGAAGTGCAGAAAGACGCGTCGGACGACCACCACAGTCGCATTCTCAAACAGTCTCTCAGTGACTGGGACTGCGGAATCGTCGACCAAGCCTTGAGAGAATCTGTAGAAATACTCCCGCCTTCGGAAAGATTGCGTTCAGTCCGCTCAAACAGGGGACATTTTTATGTCAGGGTGATCCAACGATATCTGCTTCCTTCCCGAGTTAAAATGCACGGCGGCCGATCAGCGTTGTCTTCATTTGCGATTGGCATCGCCGGACTGGAATTCGAAGAAAGTCCAGCCTGTCGTTCCATATCGGGTCGTTTTTCATTTTCTTCCACTTCTTTGAGTCAGTTGTTTCCGGGAACGCGAATATTTGAAGATTCCCTTTTTTGATAGAACAGAGCGCTTGTAAAACCGGGCTTGGGCAGGCAGAGGGAGATTCATGGCGTTGCCGGTCACATTGGTATCGCAAGTGCATGGCTCCACGTCGGAGGCCGGGACGGGATTTTCTCCCTCTGCGGCTCAGGACGGATTTGGAAAAACCCTTCAGAAAGCTTTAAGCAACGTAAGCCAATCCCAGTCAATGGCAACCGTAGCAGAAGACGCTGTGGCGAGCGGAAAACCAGGCGCATCGGCATCCACCGCTCTCGTGCTTTCGGATCAAGCGGAAATCGGGTGGAATGCCGTCGTTGCCGTGAGAAACGAAATGGTGTCTGCCTACCAAACCATGGTAAACATGCAGATCTAAAAATCGTGCTGACATGAATTTCCGTTTTGATCCCGTCTCGCTTTCTGATCCTGACTTCGCTCTTCTATGACTCGCCCGCTGACTTATCCGCGGCATCCCGATTACGAGTGGTGACGTGCATCGAATGACCTTGGATTATGCGAAAACGGTGTTCCGGCGTCTATTGGAGCGGATCAAAAACATTCCGCTTCCATTGGGACTGGGCATGGCTACCATCCTTGTCGCGCTTATGCTTTTGGCTGTCATTGGCATGTCGGGGCCGCCTTACCAGGTGCTGTACGAGGGCCTCTCTCCGCAGCAGGGCGGCGAAGTCATCGCCGAACTTCAAAAGCTGGGGATCCCTTACCAACTCGACCGCGCCGGCACGATCATCAAAGTGCCGCTGGCGGACCTTGGCAGGGCGCGGCTCGAACTTGCAAGCAGCGGCACGCCAACGCAAAACATGTCCAAGGCATGGGAAACCCTCGAAAATGCTCCCATGACCGCGAGCGAGGCGTCGCTCCAGGCATTACAGCTTGAAGCCGAGCAAAACAGTCTCGAAGACTCCATCAAGAGCGTCACTGGTGCGCAGGATGCCCAAGTGCTTATCGCGCTGCCACAAGACACGCCCTTTCTCGCAACCCAACCCAAACCCAAGGCCTCGGTCGTCCTAGTCGGCGCGCCGGAAGGGGATGAGTCGCTCGGCGCGACGGTGGCGCATCTGGTCGCTGGAGCAGTTCCCGGGCTGGCCCTGGAGGATGTTGTCGTCGCGACGAGCGGTGGAAAGATTCTTTACCCTGTCTCTTCAACCTACGAGGCCGCTCAGCAGCTCGCCATCCAGCAGGATGTCGAGGCCGTGCAGCAACTCAAAATCCGCTCCTTGCTGGCCCCCATCGTCGGCCCCGACAATTTCCGCGCAACCGTCTCGGCCGACATAGAATTTGGCCATACGACGCTCACTTCCGTCAGCTACGGCCCGCACGCCTATCCCGCCTCCGTGGATGTGGAGCAGACAAGGCGCACGGGCAACCAGACTCTGCCGATAGGCATTCCGGGCGCGCTTTCAAATCAACCCCCCGGCTCCACCACCGCTCCACTGAACCCCGCCACTGCGCCCGGTGCAGCTGGCCGGCCGGCGCCGCCAACAACGGCTGCTGGAAGCAATCAGCAAACGGCAGCGGCATCGTCGGAACAACAAGTCCCGGTGAACACATCGCGGCACTCCCAAACGCAGTATGACGTCGATCAGACGAGCACAGAAGATCATCCGGCAAGCTGGCGGGTCAAAGCGATTTCAATTTCCATCGTCGTCAATCGGGCCGCATTGCAGGCAATCGACATCGGCCGATTAAAAACACTCGTTGCCGGAACGAGCACCGTTCCAATCGATACCCTCGCTGTGATCCCTGCCAAGTTTATCAATTCCGGAACGCCGTCAAAGGCGCAACTCGGCTCCAATCTCCGGAGCGGACTGAAAGCCAGCCTTCTCCTTATTGCAGCAATCGCAGTGCTGGCCGGGCTGCTCTCGCCTTTGCGACGCTGGCTTTTGCACCTCATCGCACAGCCGCAAAGGGTGATCAAGGAGGCGGAAAAACATCCGGAAGAGGATACATATGCGCAGACACGCGCCTTGCTGGGACATTCCGTTGACAGAGTTCGTCTCACCGTTCAATCGGAACCGTTGGTGGTGGTAAAGACGTTGCAGAAATGGCTGGAACAGACATAGTCGGCGCCATTCTTTCGCCCCCGGAGAAGGTCGCCGCCGTCTTGTTGGCAATGGGCGAATCATCCGCGGCAATTGTCTTGCGGCAGATGGACGAAAAATCCATTGCCATCATTTCCGATGCAATGGCAAGGATGCATAATATAGATATCAAGCTGACAACCGATGTCATGGATGATCTTGTCGCCGATCTTGAGGCGAACGGAATAGCGACGCCCGGCGGCGTCAATCAGCTTCGGCGGCTTCTGATCTCCGCTTTTGGAGACCTGCACGCAGGGGAAATCATCGAAAGGATGATGCGGTCCAGGGACGGTGAGATTGATATCCTATCTGAAATCGATCCAAAGACTTTGGCCGAGCAGGTTCGTCAGGAGCGTCCGCAGCTTCTTGCCGTTCTTCTCGGACATATGAATAAGCTTTCGGCCGCCGGGTTCCTAAGCGCCTTGCCAGAGGAAACCGTCACCGAGATCATCTACCGCTATGCGAGGATGGATACGATACAGCCAACGGCAATGACGGAAATGAGAAGCATGTTAACCGAGATGCTAGGTGGTCATATTGAATCAAAAACAACGATGATAGGGGGGGTTCGCAACGCCGCCGATCTGCTCAACGGAATGGGACCCGCGGCGTCTGAGCGTGCGCTCGCGCATATACGTGAAACCGACGCGGAGCTTGCCGATCGGATACGGGAAAACATGTTTACTTTCGAGGACCTCATGAGGCTATCCGATCAGGCCCTGCAAACAATTCTGCGCGCCATTGAGCCCGATCGGCTGGCCCCGGCGCTCCGCTCGGCCTCCTCGGAAATGCGGGAGAAAATCTACGCCAATGTTTCGCGGAAGACGGCACAATTTCTGCGCGATGAAGTCGAGAACGGGCCGCTTGTCACGCGCTCTGATGCGCAGGCGGCGCAACGGACCATTCTTGAGGCGGCAATGGCACTTGTTCAGGATGGCAAGCTCTCGCTTCGCAGCGAGGAAGACATGGTGTGATCGTGACCGGCCGACCATGACAATCGCATCGGGTGATATGTGCGGTCCATAACTTCCGACCATCGCTCGGCAGAGACTGTGAAAACACAGATTCAATCTGCGGCTTCGTCGGCCAAAACCGAGGATTCACGGGATTTGCTCTTTGCCTCGAATCCCGCCGCCTGGCTTAAGGCGGAAACCGATGCCGCCGCACGGTTGGCAGCGCCGGACCGGAACTCTGCGAAGGACACAGCCATACGGAAGCCTCTTGAGCGGACCAATCCGCACGGCGATGCAGAAAGCCCAGCGATCCAGGGGTGCGATGCCAACGGTTCGGAAGGCAAGTTGGTCGATGGCGAAGGGGATCAAAGCCGAACCGATCAAGACATAGAGACGACATCCGCATCTTCTGCCCCCCATTCCTTCCCTTGCGCTGCGCGTGATGATGGAAGCGCCTCCACATTGGGAAAAGGAGCCAATTCGATTCCGTCATCGGACAGGCCACGGGCGAGCGCGCGGCAAGCGCAACGAGCTACAGATGGACAAGCGCAACGAGCTACAGATGGAGTCGAGAAGCCGTTCGCGCCGTCATCGCCCAGCGAGACCGCTGTTCCGCAAGATCACCTTGTGGAGGACCGGGCCAGGAGTGCCAATAATGAGCACGACATTCCCGAGGGAAAATCAAACAAGGATGGGCACGTGCGGCCGGACGCCGGGCGAGCTGCCCATGGTGAGACCTTGTCTAAAGCAAAGGGAGATAACCGATCCAAAGACCATATCCTCACAATTCGAAAGCGCGTTTTTCCGACGCCGCATGCTCCGGCAGAGTCCTCCGGACAGCGGCTCACAGCACCACGTATTCCGACAGTATCGCCTCACGCTGCGTCCGGCATGGCAGTCGCAGGCGACTCTGGCATAATCTCGGCGCAGCAGAACGATGGCATCGCTTCCTTGGCTTCGCCCGATAGCCGCAGCCGCATTCTCGCCGTGCAGACGAGCACCGGTTTGTCTTTCACGATGGCCTCATCCAATTCGACAGCTGCGAGCGCGTCTTCCGGGCCAAATGCCGAGGTCGAGTCCGCCGGCCAGCCTGACCAGCCTTCCTTGCGCCGCGCCGCAACCGACCTCGTTGGGATGGGCGGTGGCACCGTCTCCGTCACGTTGCGGCCACCAACACTGGGCCTCGTACGGCTGCAAATGACGATCGGCTCCACGGGAGCAACTCATATCCAACTTACTGCGGCGACCCAGAGCGGCTATGCGGCACTTACAGCCGCGGCCCCGGCGCTGGCACAGCATCTGGCGAATACCGGCATCGCCATCGGCTCTCTTCGAACAGCCATGCAAGGTGACTCGGGACACGGGCAACCACAGCAGGAGCATAGGCACAGAGGTGGGCCATCCCTCGAATTGGAGCATTTCAAGGACGACAGGGACGATCAGGTTCTTGGCTATGCCTGAACAGATTTTTCCTCAGAAGATCGATCTGGTACATAAACAGAGACATCACGCGAACACGCTGCCTGATCTTCGTCTCTTTCGTGAAAGATTCTTTCGTGCCTGCCGGACACGGCTTTTTCAGACATTGCGGCTCAATGTACGCATTGATGACGAACGATCGGACACTTTGCCGCATGACGACTATCTCAGCATGGTGCATGAGGGGCCATGCTTCTACACCATCTATGCGATGCCGCCGTTGCGCGGGCCTGCACTCTTGACCATTTCGCGCTCCCTGCTGGCAGCAATCGTCGATGATCTGTTCGGTGCCGGCGATATCCGGACCGCAATTGGTCAGAACGATCTCGACCTCTCAGGAATGGAGCGTCGAATTGGCATGAAGTTTGGCGCTCTCGCAGCTCAATCGCTACGGGATGCGTTTTCTCCGCAGATCGACCTCGTCGCCACCGTGACCGGGACCGAATCCTATGCCGCGCTTGTCTCCATCGCGGATCCCGCAGAACCACTTTGCATTATGGCCGCAAGAATTTCCCTTTCAACGGGCGGTGGCCTGGTTTCGACGGCCATTCCTTATCGCTCGCTTGAGCCTTATCGCGCCGCACTTTCTTCGGTGATCTCGGTGGCCGGAAATATCGACAGCGAGCGGGCCTGGGAGGAGCAGATGGAGACGTCTCTGGACGAGATTCCGGTCGAGCTTGCCGTACAGGCAGGAGTGGCGGCGATTTCCGTCGAACGGTTGTCAAAAATCCAGATCGGAGATGTCATCCTACTGAAACTCTTCAGGCATGCGCGGATCGCGCCGGCTGACGGCGAGTTGCTCTGCCTTGCCGATTATGGAGAACGGAACGGGGAGATTTGTTTGCGGATGCATTCCGACGGAGCGCCCTAGATGGGCCTGCGCAGTACCGGGCAGGATGGAGCCGATTCCATGCGAACCGAGATGGAACCGCTCCAGGACGCGGAAAAATCAGGTGATATCCGGGTTATACCCGCCACGATTGTCGAGAGCCTCCTCGTCGAGCTCGCTGTCGAGCTCGGAAGAATGAATATGCGGATCCGCGATATAAAGTCGCTCCGCCAAGGGGAAGTCATCAGCCTTCAGCGTCCGGTCGGCGATCCGCTCGACATCCGAATCAACGGCCGGATCGTGGCCAAAGGCGAAGTGGTCGCCACAGAGAATCACCAGTACGGCATCCGCATCACGGAGATTGTCACGCGCGAATCCGGGTTGGGCAGCACATGACGATTCCCGATTGGTATGTTGACGGCGCCATGTTGTCTTTCGTTGCCCTGGCGGGTCCGTCACTTGCCGTTTGCCTTGCTCTCGGGGTCGCAGGCGCCATTCTTCAGACGACCACGCAGATTCGCGAGGCGGCAATCACCTTCGTGCCCAAGGCCATCGGGGTTCTCCTGGTCATCGGACTTGGAGGTGCGCTGATGTTTTCGGTTGAGGTCCGCTACACCCGGCATGTCTTCCGGGATCTGGGCTCGATTGCTTATGTCGGCACGCGCGGTTGAGGGGCGATCTCCGGTTCCGAACATGAGCCTTGCGTCGCGTGCGGCGGCGCCGGTGATGGTCTCCGCCGTTCTCGTCATGCTGATCGTGCCGCTGTCGCCGATGGCCATTTCGCTGATGTTCGCGTTCAACATCTCAGCCGGGCTCGTCATACTCGCGGCGGCCATGTATGTCCAGCAACCCTCCGAATTCCTTTCATTTCCTTCGCTTCTTCTCGGCACCACACTCATGCGGCTTGCGCTGAACGTCGCAACCGCCCGGGCGATCCTGCTCAGCGGCTATGCGGGAACGAACGCGGCCGGGCAGGTCGTGGAAGCCTTCGGCAGATTCGTGGCGGGTGGCGACTATGTTGTCGGCTTCATCATCTTCATCATTCTCATCGTCATCAACCTGGTGGTTGTGACCAAGGGATCGGGCCGCGTGGCCGAGGTCAGCGCGCGTTTCATGCTCGACTCCCTGCCCGGCCGCCAAATGGCGATCGATGCCGATGTCAATGCGGGTGCGTTCACGGCGAAGCAGGCGGAGGGGCGCCGCGACCAGCTGCGGCGCGAGGCGGATTTCTTTGGCGCGATGGATGGAGCCTCCAAATTCGTTCGGGGCGATGCCATTGCCGCCATCATCATCCTGACCGTCAATCTGGTGGGTGGTCTGCTGATTGGCACGCTCCAGCACGGGCTTCCGATCGGCGTGGCCGCGCATACCTATACGCTCCTCACGGTTGGCGACGGGGTGGCCGCGCAGATTCCTTCGCTGGCCATTTCGGTGGCGGCGGGATTGATCGTGACGCGCGTCGCCACCGGCGAGGACATCAGCACCCAGATCATTCAGCAGATCTCTCTCTATCCGCAGGCGCTATGGAGTGCCGGCGGAGTGCTCACCATTCTCGGACTGATGCCGGGCATGGCGCATCTGCCCTTCCTTCTGTTCGGTTTTGCTCTCATCGGGCTCGGCATCCAGTTGACGGTCGCGCGCCGGCGACGGCGCATGGAGCCGGCCGCGCCGGAGAAAACAGAGGGTCCGCAGGAGGGACGTAGCCTGGATGTTTCCCTCGTGCAAAAAATCGATGCCTTTGGCCTGGAGATCGGCTTCGCCCTGATTCCGTTGCTCCAACAGGCGAAAGGAGCGGGGCCCACCCTGCTCTCCCGCCTCACGGCCGTGCGGCAGCAATATAGCAGGCGCATGGGCTTCGTTATTCCCAATATTCACGTGCGAGATGCGGCGGGGCTTCGTCCGCAGGAATATGTCTTCGCCATTCGTGGCGCCGCAATCGCCAAAGGCGAGGTCGTTCCCGATTCCGTGCTCGCCATCGAAACGCCGGATGTCCTTGACAAGATCGTCAAGGGAAGGTCGGTCAAAGATCCCGTCTATGGCCAGAGCGCACTCTGGATCAGTCCCGCAAAATCGAGGGAGGCCGAAACGCTGGGCTATACGGTTGCCGAGCCGACCGCGGTGATCGCGACCCATCTTGGATTTGTCCTCGACCGCCACGGCTGGGAGATGCTTGGAAGGGCTGAAGTTGAAGAACTTCTCCTGCACCAGTCGAAGCTCCGCCCGAAAGTCGTCGAAGAGCTTCGCAATCGTACCCAATTGGGAGCAATTCGTCAGGTTCTTCAGAGCCTTCTGGCGGAAAATGTTCCTATTAAGGATTTCGAAAGAATTACGGATGCCATTGTCGATGCGTCGGAAGCCGTCATCAAGGACCCTGAAAAGCTTTTGGCCCATGTCCGACTTTTCATCAGGCGGCAAATCGTGTCCCGTTTCGCGGAAAATGATCAAATCATCCGTGTCCTGGTCCTGGAGCCTCAGCTCGAAGCCCTCGTCCACAAGGCGGTCAGTACCGCGAGGGAGCAAGGATTCGAGCAGATCCTCGAGCCGGGTACGACCCGGCTCCTCCGAGCCGCCGCAATGCAGGGGCGGCAGACCGCGGAGCATCTCAAGCACAAACCCGTGCTGGCCGTGCAAAGTGCCATTCGCCACCCCGTTGCGCGCTGTCTCGATCAAATCATGCCAGTCATTGCAGCAGAAGAAATTCCGCGCTCGATGAATGTGGTCGTCGTAGACGCGATCAAGCCGCCAAACACGGAGCAGAAGGCGGAAACCGATCGTGCTGCATGACGCGCCTTACGACGAAATTCTTTCCCCGGATGCCGTTCTAAGACAATGCGGTGCGTGGATCCATCGTGCCGCCTGCCGCATCCGCGACAGAATGCCTTGGGCCGACGTCGATGAGCTCGTCCAGCAGGGAATCATGATCGCTCTCGAGCAACGAGAGCGTTACATGCCGGAGCGGGGCGTGCCGTTTCTGGCCTTCGTCAAGCCCCGCATTTTCGGCGCGATGATCGATCTCCTGCGGTCCGCCGGGAAGGGTTCGAGAGCGGCGGCTTCCATCTTCGAGCTCGGCGAGGAGGACGAGGAAAGCGCGCTTGAGATCATCATCCGCCAGGAAGACATGAAGACGCTTGCTCATGCTGTAGACTCTTTGGAGGCGGATGAACGGACGGCGATTTCTCTTTTCTATCTGGAGGAGCTGACGAACAAGGAAGTCGCCATGGTGATGGCGATCGACGAAAGCAAGGCCACACGCCTGCGCAAGCGAGGGATCCGGCGGCTCGCCGAGATCATCTCTACCGTGTCCGTGGTGACTGTCGCGAAAGGGGCCTGATCGGTGTTTGCCGTCTTGGGAATTGCGCTCGGCATCTTCATCCTTTTCTACGCGAACCATCTCGAAGGTGTTCCGATCGTCGCACTCCTTAAGATGGATGCGGCATTGATCGTCTTTGGGGGCACCTCCGCGGCCCTTATGATTCACGTTGGGCTGAGAGATCTGCTTTCCGCCATCCGCTGTCTTTCATGGGTTGTCGTACCGCCAAAAACCGATTCTTCGGCCTTTATCGACGAAGTTTCCAACTGGGCAAAAGCGGCCCGAACCAGGGGCATTCTTGCTCTTGAAGAGGAGGTCGAGGGCAACCGCGATCATTTTGCGAAAACCGGCCTGCGAGCGCTGGTCGACGGGCGCTCATACGAGGATATACGGGAAACTCTGATCCTGGTCGGCGATACCGAGGAGCATCAAAATGCCGTCGCCGGCGAAGTGTGGGAGGCGGCAGGGGGCTATTCCCCGACCATCGGCGTTCTCGGCGCCGTCCTTGGCCTCATTCATGTGATGCTGAACATGAGTCATCCGGCCCTGCTGGGAAGCGGGATCGCGACCGCCTTCGTTGCCACGGTTTATGGTGTCGGCAGTGCCAATTTGATTTTCCTGCCGCTCGGGGCCCGAATGCGGTCCATCGCCAAGCATCGGATGATATACCGCGAACTGGTGATGGAAGGGCTTCTGCTGCTGAAGAAGGAGGCAAGCCCGATGCTGATCAAGGATCGTCTCGAAGCCCTTCTGGAAAGCCGGCTGCGCGTGCGCAGGGAAATGGGAGAGCGCAGGGTGGAAGACCCCCAGCCGATGGAAGCGGATTGATGGAGCGGAGAAGGAACAGGGCCTGGCAGCATCGCTCGCCCAATCATGAACGGTGGATGATCTCTTATGCCGACATGCTGACGCTCTTGCTTTCGGTGTTCATCGTGCTCTGGGCCTCGGCATCGACGGACAAGGCGAAACTCGAGAGGGAAGCTGCCGGACTGCTCCAGGCATTCACGGGCACGCCCGTATCCATTGTGCCCCTGCTTGCCGCGCCACGAAGCCCGTTCGAATCCTCTCCCAAGCCCATCTCCATGCAGCACGCGTCGAAGAGCGTCTCTCCTCCATCAATCAGGCCCGTGGGAGCGGCGAAGACAGTCCGCGAGGTGCCGCCACCGCGCCTGCCACCCGCGACGGTCAGGGCCGGAAACGCGGGGCGGGAGCAAGACCTGCCCGTGAAAGCCATTCTGCCACTTGCCGAGCAAAGACGTCTTCAACCCATCATCCTTGCCATGAGTGCCATTCGGGAGCAGATTCAACATTTGCTGGCGCCAGAAATTGCAAGCCATCAGATCGAGATCTTCCGGCTTCCATTGGCGATCCGCATTCGCCTGAATGCACAAATTCTGTTCGATACCGGCGAGGCGGTTCTTACCGGGGAGGCTCTCACCATCCTCGACCCGATCGGCGATGTGCTCGCGCACGTGCCGGCGGGATATATCATTACCATTCAAGGCTACACGGACGACCGGCCAATCCACACGACGGCGTTTGCATCGAATTGGGAACTTTCGGCTGCGCGCGCCATAAGCGTCGTCAAGCTGTTTCTAGCGAGGGGTGTTCCCGGCGAAGCCTTGAGCGCCCAGGGCTACGCGATGTTTCAGCCGATCGCGAGCAACGCCACCCCGGACGGACGGGCGAAGAACCGACGGGTGGAAATCGTGATCTCGGCGCCAAAGCCGGCAAAGGCCGCCGATGGCGGATGAGCCGACGGAGGGCGTGTCCTCGGGTCCGATCAGGCCCTTCATTACAGGACTTGCGGTCGCCGCAGGCTGGGGTGCGCTCAACGTGCCCGAACGAAGCTCTTTCGGCCTGCTTGGTGAATTTGCCGCGACGATGGTGGTCATTACGCTCGTCGCCGGCGGCATTCTTGCCATGGTGATCGAAGCCATCAAGCTCGTCGCGCGACACATCAGGGAGCGATTTCGAAAGTGATTGGGCGATTTCGGCCGATCGTCCCGTCGGTTCCCCCTATTCCGATGAAGAACGTCGAGACTTCGGATGAGGAAGCCGCCACAAGGGACGAAGAAGCGAAACGCAAATCCTTGCTAGAGGCCGCGTTCGAGCGTGCGCAAAAGGAGGGGCACGGATCCGGCTACACCGAAGGCTGGAACGCCGCCGCGGCAGATGTCCGGACGCGCCTGGAGGCGCCGCTTGCCGATCTCGCCGGAGCGTTGCGATCCGGACTGGCTGAACTCGATGCCCTGCTTGCAGGCGTCACACCCGACATCGCGCGTATCATCGTGCGTCATGCGATCGAACTGGCTGAGGCTCTCGTTTCCGCTCCCTGCGCTTTCGACCGCAAGCCCCTCGCGCGGCGCCTGATCGCCGAGGCAGCGGCCGAAACTAGCTTGCGGAGAAAACTCATCTGCCTCGCCCATCCCGAAACCATCGCCATGCTCGAGGAGGATCTGCGACATGCTGGCTGCGCTGCGGAACCTCACCCGGAGATGACAGAGGGCGGCATCGTCCTGCGCATCGCCGACATTGATCTGGGCCGTGAGATCGCCGAATGGGACGCTTCGGTCTCACGGCAGGTCGGACTGCTTCGCAAGCTCTTGAACGAGGGGGGAGCAGGACTTGGGAAATGAACCCGGCGAGACTCTCCTGGCAACCCTTGCCGCCACCGTTGCCGCCCGCATGGAAATTGCCGCGAACGGCCTTGAGCCTGTCCGCAGAAGCGGCTTCGTCCTGCGGTCCACCGGCGAGACCATATGGTCCACGAACCTCGCGGTACCGACCGGTGCCAGATGTGTCATCGAGACCGCCTATGGGCCTCTTGGCGCCGAAGCCGTCGGCTTCGATGACGGCATGATGATATTGATGGCCGAACGTAGCAGCAAAGGCGTGCAGTTCGGCGATCGAGTCCGGGCCTCCCACGGTGTCGTTGCCGCTTCAGTGGGAGAAGCCCTGCTCGGGCGGGTCCTGGATGCCTATGGCGACCCTCTCGATGGCGGCGCGCCGCCCAAAACCACCGAATATTGGCCGCTTGCCGGAACGCCGATCAATCCGATGACAAGGGCCCGCATTGCGCGTCCATTCGACATCGGCATCCGCGCCATCAATGGCCTCGCCACGCTGGGTCGCGGCATGCGTGTCGGCCTGTTCGCCGGCTCCGGTGTCGGCAAATCCACCTTGCTCGGGATGGCGGCCAGGCACGCCGAGGTCGATTGTGTCGTCGCCACCATGATCGGCGAACGCGGCAGAGAGGTTCGCGAATTCGTCGAGGATCATCTCAGAGAAGCGCTCACCCGCAGCGTTGTGGTCGCGAGTGCCGCCGATCAGCCACCGCTCGCCAGGGTCCTTGGCGCGCAAAGAGCGGCGGCCGTCGCGGAGTATTTTCGTGCGCGTGGCCGGAATGTTCTCTTCCTGGTCGATTCCCTGACCCGCCTCGCCATGGCCGGTCGTGAAATCGGGCTTTCGGTCGGCGAGCCTCCCGCGACCAAGGGCTATCCGCCCTCCGTATTCGGACAGCTTGCCTCCTATGTCGAACGCGCCGGCAACGGAAACGATGGGCAGGGCTCGATCACGGCCATCTATACGGTGCTGGTCGAAGCCGATGACCATATCGGCGACCCGATCGCCGATGCGGCCCGCTCCGTGCTTGACGGCCACATTGTTCTTTCCCGAAAATCCAGCGAAGCGGGGATCTATCCGCCCATTGATGCCGCGATGTCCCTTTCGCGCCCAATGCCCGCCCTGGTTTCCGAGGAACATAACGCGGCGGCCCTGCGATTCCGGCTGCTATGGTCGCGGCTCGAGCAGAAGCGGGAGCTCATCGACATCGGTGCCTATGCGCCGGGACGGGATCTGATTCTTGACGACGCTCTCGCGCATAGCACGCGGATGGAGTCTTTCCTGCGCCAGGACAAGCGCATCAAGGTTCCCCTCGATCAGTCGGTCGCCGGTCTCTGTCGGGCCGTCGAGGAGATGTAGGCCGAGGAAATTGTAGGAATGGCTTCGGCCCGCCTCGTCAGATTGCTCTCTCGCCTGGCCGCTCGTGATCTCGCCATGTCGGAAAGACACGCCGTGGAGGCCGCCGCCAGCTTCCGATCGATGGTTCGTAACGTGAATCTTCTTGATTCATACACCAAGGAGCTTTCGGCCAGCCTGTTCGACAATGCATGGAATGGTTATGATTTTGCGGTCGCCATCGGGT
Source organism: Acetobacteraceae bacterium (assembly GCA_035509315.1). Classification (GTDB taxonomy): domain Bacteria; phylum Pseudomonadota; class Alphaproteobacteria; order Acetobacterales; family Acetobacteraceae; genus JAKAWQ01. Next base: position 20,454 of record DATJLS010000043.1, read on the forward strand.
TCAGGGCCAGTGGAATCAAGGCAAGCAACGACGCCGCAGCGGCCATGGAGCGTGGGCAGAACCTCCAACGTCTGGCTCTGGACCGTCTGGCCCGGGAGTTGCAACGGCGAGACGCGATCACCTCCGCGACAAAAGCCGTGGAAATTGACGCCGAGCGCGAGCGCGCCCGCATCGAAGACCGCAGATAGGCGAAGATCTTTCCGGCCAGGAGTGCAAACGGCGATCTCTTCCGGCGCGGCGGCAACCGCAGTTTACGAAGATTCCCGGTGAAATCGCCTCACGATCCGCCAAAGCCATGTTGATCCGGGCAGTCCCTGCTTCACCATTCCCGCTCTTCGTATTGCCGTGGCTTCGAGAGCGGGACACGCTCGCTTGCGCTCCCTTATCCCGCTCTCGCTTTCCGTTTCCCCGCGTGATTCAAACCTCCGGTGTTCCCACCTCCGGTCATCACGCTCTCGCGCGGGATGCGTTCGCTCCCGCTCCCCCCATCCCGCTCTCGCTTTCCGTTTCCCCGCGTGATTCAGACCTCCGGTGTTCCCACCTCCGGTCATCACGCTCTATGATGCAAGCGTGCTGAGGCGTCCGCCCACCGGGCCCGGGCCCTCGGCGGCGCGCCTCTCTTCAAGGCCATAACGCGATGAAAAGCTTCCAGAGGAAACCAAGATGGCAAGAGCCTATGCAAGCAGGATCATCCCCGCGCCAGTCGAAGCGTTGTGGCCGATTGTGCGGGACTTCAATGCCCTTCCTTCGTGGCATCCCGCGATAAAATCGAGCGAGATCGAAGATGGCCGTGATGCCGACACGATCGGTGCCATCCGTTCCTTCACTCTTGCGGATGGCGCTCATGTCCGCGAGCGTCTCCTGGAACTTGATGATTGCCGCTATCGCTTTCGCTACAACTTCGAGAAGCCCGCCTTCCCGGTTGCGAATTACATCTCCACCTTCACGCTGATCCCGCTCACCGACCGCGACGCGACCTTCGCCGAATGGCGTGCGGATTTCGACGAGCCCTCTGCAGAGCCTGGCCGCTATGTCGATATCATCTCCAATGCCGTCTTCGCCGGCGGCCTCTCGGCCCTCGCGGAAAAGGCGGCAGGCCGGGCCGTCCAAGCGGGCACGACCCGCTGGCAGGGTTTCCGGCCGGCGAAAGTCTTTTGCGCCGCCCTCATCCACGGACCCATCGCGGAGGTCTGGCGCCGCATCCGCGATTTTGCCGGCATGGGGGATTGGCATCCGGATATCCATGAGATGCGCATGCTGGACGGCGCGCGTTCGGACAAGGTGGGCGGCACGCGCGACTTCCGCGCCGGTGACAATGGCCTGCATGAGCAGCTCACACTGCTCTCGGACCATCGCCACACATTCCGCTATCGCATCACGAAGACCACCATGCCGTGGCTCAATTATCATGCCGGTGTGCGGCTCTATCCCGTCACCGCAACGAACGAGACCCTTGCCGTCTGGACCGCCGACTGGACCGCGTCACCCAATGACGACCTTGCCCTCATTCCAACGGTGCATCATGATGTCTTCCAGCGCGCGTTCGATACCCTGAACGAACGCTTCTTTGCACGCTCGGCATGAGTCCGCCGCCTCGTTCCTTCGCGCGAACTCACCGAGGCAACTGTGGAGCCGCGGGAGAGGGAACGCATCCACGCCCGCGGCCCGACGATAACGGAGAGAAACGATGAGACTTGGCCTCTTCATGATGCCGCTTCATGATCCCAGCCGGAACTACACGGACGTGCTGAAGCAGGATCGTGAGGCGATCCTGCTTGCCGATCAGCTCGGCTATGATGAGGCGTGGGTCGGTGAACACTATTCGTGCAAGACCGAGCCGATCACGAGCCCGCTCCAGTTCATGGCGACGCTCATTCCCATGACGAAGCGGATCACCTTTGGCACCGGCGTCATCAACCTCCCCCAGCATCATCCGGCCGCTGTCGCCGGAGACGTCGCGATGTTCGATCACCTCTCCGAGGGGCGCTACATCATGGGTGTCGGTCCCGGAGGTCTCGGCTCCGATTTCGAGCTCTTCGAGACGTTCGAGAAAGATCGCGCCGCGATGATGACCGAGAGCATCGACATCATCCATCAGATCTGGGCGTCCGATCCGCCGTACCGGATCCATGGCAAGTTCTGGAACGTCGTCGTCGATCGCGAGACCCAGCTGCATCTTGGCATCGGGCCGATGCTGAAGCCGTACCAGAAGCCCCATCCGCCGCTCGCGGTCTCGGCGATGAGCCCAAGATCGTCCACCGCGCGGCTCGCCGGCGAGCGGGGCTGGGGGATGGTTTCGGCCAATTTCACCCCGAGCAGCCAGGTGCTAAGCCATTGGCAAGCCTATTGCGAGGGCGCCGAGAAGGCAGGGCGCCGCCCGGATCGGGCCAACTGGCGGGTCGCCCGCAGCATCCTCTGCGCGGAGACGGACGCGGAAGCCGCCGACTATCTCGCCAATGAGAAATGCAGCCCGGGCTGGTACTACGCCTATCTGCGGGACAATCTCAGCACGTACAAGATGACCAAGATCTTCAAGCCCTATGAGAGCATGTCCGACGACGAGCTGACGGTCCCGCGCATGCTGGAGATGATGGTGATCTCGGGCAGCCCGGCAACCGTGCTCGATCGGCTGGTGGCCCTGGTCGACGAGATCGGCTGGTTCGGCACGCTTCTGCTCACGCACAAGGATTGGGACAATCCGCCGCTGCACCGCAAATCCATGCAGCGGCTCGCGGAAAGCGTGTTTCCGCGGCTCGGCCAGCATATGCAGGCGCGCCAAGCCGCTGAATAGAGCGTGATGACCGGGGGTGGATCACCGGAGGTCTGAATCACGCGAGAAAACAAACGGAGAGAGCGGGATGGGTGAGCGTGAGTGAACGCATCCCGCTTTCGATCCCTCAACGCAGCACGGGATAGGCGCCGGCCAGGCTTGCCGCACCCCAGGCCAGAGCGAAGGGCGAAAGGTTTATCTCCGGTGCCTTGCCGAGCGCCAGCGCCGCAAGCAGCCGCCCGGCATAGGGCCCGATGGTGAGGCCGACCGCGCCGAGCCCGTTGCCAATGACGAGCCCGGGGAGGTCCGGCACGGAGCCTAGCATCGGAACATGGCCGGGCCCGACCGGCCGGAACCCGACCCGGGTTTCGAGAATGGTCGCTTCCGCGAGCCCCGGGGCGATGCGGAGCGCCTCGGCCAGCACCTCCGCGAGCCCGCGTGCGGTGACGCGGCAATCGAACCCGGCATCCTCGCGCGTGGCCCCAACCACCACGCGCGATCCCTCGAAGGCGAGCAGATAATGCGACCCGGCCGGCAGGATCACCGGCCAGGAACCGCTCTCCGCCCCAGGAAGGAGGAGATGAAGGATCTGCCCGCGCTGCGGCGCAATCGCGAGTTCCTTCCCGAGCGGCGCGAGCAGCGAAGGCGCCCAGGCCCCCGCGGCCGCCACCACCGCATCGGCGGCCAGCATCTCCCCATCCAGGCGCACGCCGCTCACGCGCCCGCCCGCCACCGCCAGCGCCGCCTCGCCCTCTCGCATCACTGCGCCGAGCCGCCTCGCCGCGTCCAGCAGCGCCGTCCTCGTCCGCCGCCCATCCACACGCGCACCACCGCCCACGCGCACCGCCTTCAACCCTTCACGAAGCGGGGGGAAAAGCGCCCGCGCCTCATTCGCAGAAAGAAGGCGCACCTCGCCTGCCTCCGGAGCCGCCGTGGCGCGCTGTCGCGCAAGCCGCTCGACCGCGGCGAGCTCGCCCTCATCCGTGCTGACGAAGAGCGCGCCCACCCGCGCATAGCCCGTATCTCCGGCGCCGGCCTGCTCAAGAGCGGCCACGAGCGCGGGGTAATACCGTGCACCCGCTTCGTAGAGCGCGTAGAAGGCCGGATCATCGAGCGCGCCGAGCCACGGACAGACGATCCCCGCCCCGGCGGCGGTCGCCCGTCCCTCGCGCGCCGCATCGATGATCGTCACCTCCGCGCTTTCGCGCGCGAGGTGATAGGCGACACTCGCGCCGAGAATTCCGGCACCCACGACGACGATCCGCATGGTCTCGGCCTTGTCCGAACCGCAAGCTTCGGACTGTCGGGCCGTCCGGCATGCACGCGCAACCATCGCCCGCGTCATAGGTGATGCGAAAGGGGGTGATGCGAAAGGGGGTGATGCGAAAAGGTTGGGAACCGCGAAACCCTCTCGCCGGGCGACCGGATGATCGCCATCGCGCTCCAGATACGATATTCCAGGCCGGTATCCTTGGTATTTCCACGGGGGCATTTTCCGGGAGGACGTTCATGGCAACAATGCGCGGCGCCGATGCGCTTTCCGGATTCCGGGTCGATGGCAAGGTGGCGCTGGTGACGGGCGGCGCGAGCGGCATCGGCTTCGCCGCCGCCTCGCTCCTTGCGGATGCCGGCGCGCGCGTGTTCGTGCTGGATCGCGACGCGGCGGCCGCGGAGAAAGCCGCGGCGAAGATCGGCGGCGAGACCGCCGCGCGCACCCTCGATGTCGCGGATGAAACCGCGATCCTCCGCGTCTTCGCCGAGATCGACGACGCGGCAAGCGGCATCGATATCCTCGTGAACAATGCCGGCGCCACCATTCGCCGCCCGGCCGTGGATCAGACTCTGGAGGAGTGGAACCAGGTCCTGGCCGTGAACATGACCGGCGCGTTTCTCGCGGCGCGCACGGCCGCTCGCCACATGCTCGCCCGCATGCGGGGCGGCGCGATCGTCTCCACAGGCTCCATCATGGGGCTCTCCGGCGGCGGGCTCTATCCGAACATTTCCTACCAGACGACCAAGGGCGCCATCGTCAACATGACGCGCGCGCTGGCGGTGGAATGGGCGAAGGACGGAATCCGGGTGAATGCCGTCGCACCCACCTATGTGCGCACGCCCTTCATCGCGCCCCTGCTCGCCAAGCCTGAGCTGGTGGCGGCGATCGAGCGGATGACGCCGCTAGGCCGCATGGCAGAGCCCGAGGAAGTGGCCCCGGCCATCCTTTTCCTCGCCAGCCCCGCCGCCGCGATGATCACCGGCCATACATTGCCGGTGGATGGCGGGTTTCTCGCGCAATAATTTGGTCCGTCAGGCCGGCAGCCTGCCTTCCGCGACTGCGTGGCAGGCGACCCGCGTCGCGCCCGCCACCATGTATTCGGGCCGCTCCTCCCGGCAACGCGCATTCGCGAGCGGACAGCGCGGATGGAAGCTGCATCCCGGCGGTGGCGTGATTGGGCTCGGCACCTCGCCAGCGATCGGGACGCGGCTTCGCCCGCCCGCCATCCGGTCCGGCGCAAGGTCCGGAATCGCGTCAAGCAGCATGCGCGTATAGGGATGGCGCGGCACCGAGAAGATCTCCTCGGCCGGCCCGATCTCGACGATTCTGCCGAGATACATCACGCCCAGCCGGTCCGACATGTGCCGCACCACGGCGAGATTGTGGCTGATGAAAAGATAGGTGAGATCGAGCCGGCGCTGAAGATCGCGCATCAGATTGAGGATCTGCGCCTGCACCGAGACATCGAGCGCCGAGGTCGGCTCATCGCAGACCAGGAACTCCGGCTCGCTCGAGAGCGCCCGCGCGATCGAGATGCGCTGTCGCTGGCCGCCCGAGAATTCGTGCGGAAATTTCTCGCCATCCGATGGCTGCAGCCCGACCTGCACGAGCAGCTCCGCCACCCGTGCCGCGATCGCCCGCGCCCCGCCAAGCATTCCGAAGGCGCGGATCGGCTCGGCGATGATCCGCGCGACGCGCCAGCGCGGATTGAGCGAGGCATAGGGATCCTGGAAGATCATGTTCATGCGCCGTCGCAAGCCCGCCTCGGCGCGTGCCGCGGCAAGCGGCTTGCCCGCGAAGCGAATGGCGCCACGACTCGGCGCATGGAGCCCGACCGCGAGGCGCGCCATCGTCGATTTCCCGCAACCCGATTCTCCCACCAGGGCGAGCGTGGATCCCCTGCCGATCGTGAAGGAGACATCGTCCACCGCGCGCAGGAACCGCTGCTTCTCACCATTGGTGACCCGCCGCAGCCACGGGCCTGAGACATCGAAGAGGCGGGTCACATGCTCGGCCTCGAAGAGCGTTGCGCCATCCGCGGTCGCTGCCTCACCCATGCGCCGCCTCCGCGAGTGCGGGCGCATGGAACCAGCAAGCGGCTTCGGTCTCGCCGGCCGGCATCAGCTCCGGCCGCTCTTCGGCGCAGCGGGCAAAGACTTTCGGGCAGCGCGGCGAGAAAGGGCAGCCCGGCGGAATTGCCGAAAGCCGCGGCATCGCGCCCTCGATCTGGGCGAGCCGCCCGCGCCTTTCCTCGAGCATCGGGATGCTCGCCATCAGCCCTTCCGTATAGGGATGCGCCGGATGGCGGATCACGCGCGCAACCGGGCCGAGCTCGACGATCCTTCCCGCATACATCACCGCGACCCGGTCCGCGGTCTCGGCGATCACGCCCATATCGTGGGTGATCAGCATCACCGACGTGCCATGATCGCGCGCGAGCCGCTTCAGGAGCGCGATGATCTGCGCCTGGATCGAGACATCGAGCGCTGTGGTCGGCTCATCGGCGATCACCAGTCGAGGCTCGGCACAGAGAGCGAGCGCGATCACCACCCGCTGGCGCATGCCGCCCGAGAATTCGTGCGGATAGGAATCGACCCGCTCTTCGGGCGCCGGAATGCCCACCTGCGCGAGCCAGTCCACCGCGCGCCTCCGTGCCTCGGCGCCGGGAATCCCGAGATGGACCTGCATTGTCTCGGCAAGCTGACGCCCGACCGTGTAGAGCGGATCGAGCGTCGTCAGCGGGTCCTGAAAGATCGCGCCGATCCGCCGCCCGCGGATGCGGCGCATCTCCTCTGGCGGGAGCCCGTCGATCCTTTTCCCTTCGAGCAGAATGCGCCCGCCGGAGATCAGCCCCGGCCGCTCCAAGAGCCCGATGATCGCCGCCCCGGTCAGCGATTTCCCTGCCCCGCTCTCGCCCACCATGCCGAGCACCTCGCCCGCGCGGATCGCGAAGGAGACGCGGTCGAGCGCCTTGAGCACGCCCCTTCGGGTCGGGAACTCGACCGACAGCGCCTCGACCTCCAGGAGGGGCATCAGCTCAGCCGCGGGTTCAGCGCGTCGCGCAGCCAATCGCCGAGCAGATTGATCGAAAGCACCATGATCACCAGCGCCAGTCCGGGGAAAATCGTGATCCACCATTGCCCGCTGAAAAGATAGGCGTTGCCGTTGTTGATCAGCGTGCCGAGCGAAGGGTTGGTCGGCGGCAGCCCGACACCGAGGAAGGAGAGCGTTGCCTCCGTGACGATCGCGACCGCGAGATTGATGGTCGCGATCACCAGCACCGGCCCGAGCACGTTCGGCAGGATATGAGTGAGCATGATGCGCGGGCCGGAAATTCCGATCACGCGGGCCGCCATCACATAATCCTTGCCGCGCTCGACGAGTGTCGAGCCGCGCACCGTGCGCGCGAATTGCGGCCAGTTGCTGATGCCGATGGCAAAGACGATGATATAGATCTCCGTCGCCTCGTGAAGCTGGTGCAGGGCGGCCGAGATGATTCCATCGACGACGAGCGCGATCAGGATCGCCGGAAACGTGAGCTGAACATCCGCGATGCGCATCAGCACGGCATCCGCAACACCCCCGCCATAGCCCGCGAGGAGCCCGGTTCCGACCCCCACGACGGCCGCGAAGAGCACCGAGCAGAAGCCAACAACGAGGCTGATCCGCCCACCGTACAAGATCGCCGAAAGCATGTCCCGGCCCTGATCGTCGGTGCCGAGCGGAAAAGCCCATTGCGATCCCGCCAGAGGCACGGGCGGCAGGAAGCTGTTGGAGAGGCTGAGGCTCGCGAGGTTGAAAGGATCGTGCGGCGCGAGCCAGGGCGCGAAGAGCGCGCCGGCGATGCAAAGAAAGGCAACCGCGCCGGCGATGACCGCGACCGGCGAGCGGCGGAAATTGTACCAGAGATCGGAATCGAGGAACCGCGAGATCGGCCCTGGAGAATGAGCGCCGATCCCGCCCCGCGCCTTTGTCGCGGGAGCGCTCACTGCGCCGCCGCCGGCCGCCGCCGTTCGATCCCGAGGCGCGGATCGACCGCATAATAGAGAAGATCGACGACGAGGTTGATCAGGACGAACACCGAAGCCATCAGGATCAGATAGGCGGACAGCACCGGAATGTCCGCCGCCGTGATCGACTGGACGAAAAGAAAACCGACGCCGGGCCATTGGAAGACGGTCTCGGTGACGATCGAAAAAGCGATGATCTGGCCAAGCTGCAGGCCGGTGATGGTGATCACCGGCACGAGTGTGTTCCTGAGCGCATGGCCGAAATAGATCATCCGGTTCGGCAGGCCGCGGGCACGGGCGAAGCGGATGAAGTCGCTGCGCAGCACTTCGAGCATCTCGGCCCGCACCAGCCGCATGATCAGCGTCATCTGAAAGAGTCCGAGCGTGATTGCCGGCAGGATCAGCGCCTTGAGCCCGGAGGGCGTGAGGAATCCCGTGGTCCAGAAATGCCCGATATGCACGACGCTGCCGCGCCCGAAGCTCGGCAGCCAGCCGAGCCAGACGCTGAAGACGAGAATGAGCAGAATGCCGATCAGGAAAGTCGGCAGGGAAACGCCGATCAGGCTGAAGGTGAGGAATGCGCGGCTGAGCCAGGAATTTCGATGGATCCCCGTGTACACGCCCATCGGCACGCCGACCGCCAGCGCGAGAAGGGCAGAGGTGACCGAAAGCTCGATCGTCGCCGGCAGCCGGGCGGCGAAGAGCTGCAGCACCGGCTCGCCGAGCCGGTAGCTCAGCCCGAAATCGCCATGCAGGATCCGCCCGAGATAGAGCACGAACTGCACATAAAATGGCTTGTCGAGGCCGAGCGCGTGCCGGAGCGCGATCCGCTGCGCGAGTGTTGCGTCCTGCCCGGCCATGATCGCCACCGGATCGCCCACGAAGGCGAAGAGCAGGAAGGCCAGAAAACACACCACGAGCAGGACGGGAATCGCCTGCAGAACGCGCGCCAGAATGAAACCCGCCATGAAGCGGCCCCGATCTCCCTTAATTTTTGAATGAATCTCCCGCGAGGGGCGATGCTCGCGCCCTCGCCCACGCTCTGCAAGGCCCTGCAAGAGCCGTGCCGGCACCGCCGCGGGCAGGCCCGCCTTGTGGCGCGCTTCTCCGGCGCCACATCCTGGTGCAGCGCAACGAGCAGCGGACCACACCGAACGATGAACGCCCCTTTCGATGCCGATTCCCTTCCGTTCGTCAAATATGCCATTGGCCAGCCCGTCCACCGCAAGGAGGATCCGGTCCTTCTCTCCGGAAGGGGCCGCTACACCGACGATATCAGTCTTCCAGGCCAGGCTTATGCGGCCATGGTGCGCAGCCGCCACGCCCATGGCCGGATCATCACCATCGATACGGAGACCGCCCGGGCGATGCCGGGGGTGCTCGCGGTCGTCACCGGCGCCGATCTCGTCGCCGCCGGCCTCAAGCCGATGCCGGCCGCCATGCCCTACAGGAACCGCGATGGCAGCCCGATGGCCCGCCCGACCCAGACGGTGCTCGCGACCGGCAAGGTCCGCTATGTCGGGGACCCGATCGCCTGCGTCGTCGCCGAGACGGCGAAGGCGGCCAAGGATGCCGCCGAGACCGTGCTGGCCGAGATCGACACGCTGCCCGCCGTGACCACGGCAAGCGCCGCGGATGCGCCGGGCGCGCCGCTCGTCCATGACGATGTGCCCGGCAATCTCGTGCTGGACTTCCACTACGGCGACGCGGAAGCGGTGGCCAAAGCCTTCGCCGCTTCCGCCCATGTCACCCGCCTTCGGCTGATCGACAGCCGGATCGTCGTCTGTCCGATGGAGCCCCGCTCCGCTCTCGGCGCCTTCGATCCCGAAAACGGCCGCTACACGCTCCATGTCGGCTGCCAGGGGGTCTTCAACCTCCGTCCCCAGATCGCCGCCGTTCTCGGTGTCCCCGACGAGAAGGTGCATGTGCTGACCGGCAATGTCGGCGGCTCCTTCGGCATGAAGTTCTCCGCCTATCCGGAGTATTTCTGCCTCCTCCACGCCGCGCGCATGCTTGGCCGGCCGGTCAAATGGACCGACGAGCGGAACGAGAGCTTCCTCTCCGACAGCCATGGCCGCGACCATGAGATGGAGGCCGAGCTGGCGCTCGACGCGGAGGGGCGGTTCCTCGCCGTCCGCCTCACCGGCCACGGCAACCTGGGTGCCTATCTTTCCAACGCCACCGCCATCCCTTCCACCGGCAATGCGGTGAAGAACATCGTCAGCGTCTATCGCACGCCCCTGATCGAGGTCTCGACCCGCTGCCTCTTCACCAACACCACGCCCGTCGGGGCCTATCGCGGCGCCGGCCGCCCCGAGGGCAATTATTATATGGAGCGGCTGATCGACACCGCCGCCGCCGAGATGGGGGTCGACCGGCTGGAGCTCCGCCGGCGCAACCATATCCGCCCCGACGAGCTGCCCTGGGCCGCTCCTTCCGAACTGGAATATGACAGCGGGGACTTCCCGGCCCTGCTCGAGCATGCGCTCGCCTTCGCCGACATCGCAGGCTTTCCCGCCCGCCGCGCCGAAAGCGTGAGCCGGGGCAGGCTGCGCGGACTTGGGATCGGCCAATATCTCGAAGTCACGGCGCCGCCCGTGAATGAGATGGGCGGCATCCGCTTCGAGACGGACGGCAGCGTCACCATCATCACCGGCACGCTGGATTACGGCCAGGGCCACGCCTCGCCGCTCGCCCAGGTGCTGAACGCCCGGCTCGGCATCCCCTTCGAGCGGATCCGGCTCTTGCAGGGCGATTCGGATGAGCTGATCGCGGGCGGAGGCACCGGCGGCTCGAAATCGATCATGGCGAGCGGCGCCGCAATCATCGAAGCCTCCGAGATCGTGGTCGAAAAGGGACGAAAGATCGCCGCCCATCTGCTCGAGGCGGCCGTCGCGGATATCGAGTTCGAAATCGATTCCGATGGCGGACGCTTCGCGATCGCCGGAACCGATCGGGGAATCGGCATCATGACGCTCGCCGAGACGCTACGTCTTGGCGCCGACCTGCCGTCAGGGCTGCCGAACAGCCTCGATGTGCGTCATGTCCATAAGGAAGCCCCGTCGGCTTTCCCGAATGGCTGCCACGTCGCCGAGGTCGAGATCGATCCCGAGACGGGGATCGCCACGGTCGTCAGGTACAGCATGGTCAATGATTTCGGCACGGTCATCAACCCGCTGCTCGTCGCGGGTCAGGCCCATGGCGGCGTCGTCCAGGGCATCGGTCAGGCCTTCCTCGAGGCGACATCCTACGATGAGGACGGCCAGGTGCTCACCGGTTCCTTTATGGATTATGCGCTGCCGCGAGCCGACAGCGTTCCTTCGTTCCGCATCGAGTCGCACCCGGTGCCGGCCCGGACCAACCTGCTCGGCGCCAAAGGCTGCGGCGAAGCGGGCTGCGCCGGCTCCCTGCCCGCAGTGATGAACGCACTCGTCGACGCGCTGCGCCGCGAATACGGCATCACGCATATCGATATGCCGGCCACGCCCGAGCGGATCTGGCAGGCCATCACGCAGGTGCAGCAAACAAGAATCGCCTGAGCAAGCCCCGCTTCCGGCAGGATCTTCCATCGGGGCTTTTCCTGTCCAGATCTCCACCGGGCCGCGCCGCCCATCCCGGGAATTGGTGCCGCGATGAAGCCGGAGCGTGACGATCAAAGATCATCATGCTCCGGCTTGGTTTTTCTAGACATATCATTGTCTTAGAGCGTGATCGCCCAAGGCGGATTGGCCGCGGGCCTGTCACGCGAGAAAACAATGACCCGGGAGTGGAACGGCTGGGCGCGCATGGTCTCGTCCGGCTTTGGCGCAGCAACGCGGCGTTCCGGCGCGAAGCCGCATCGATCCGCTTGCCTATTCACTTGTCCGGGGGGATCGCGACCCGCCGCAGGGCTCCGCCCGAAGCCGCAACGGAAACTGTGGCGCGGGGCCGGAGGTTTTTCGCAGTCGCGCAAAAAACCGGCAACGTCCGGTTTCCATGGCTATCGATGGATCATTTCGCGGATCGCCGTTTCAAGGCCACACCCGTGGCACGTCGGCCACACAGGCGGCACGAAACTTGCTTCGCCGGTATCAGACTCTTGCGGCGCCGGAAAGGAGCTGTAAGCATGAGGAAACGATCCTGGAAACGGGCGGGCCGGCAATAGTTATCGGGATGGCCATCGAGACGGAGGAAATGGAATGCGCGGATTTCTACTCGCTACCGCAGGGACCCTGGCAATCGGGATGGGCTTGAGCGGCCCGGCCTTCGCCCAGGCCACGACAGGGACGACGCCCCCGGCAACGCCGGGCACCACCGCAGCACCCGCGCCAGCCACGCCGCCTCCGGCAGCCGCGCCGGCCGCATTGCCCCCGAATGCGACATACGGCACCGGCGGCCTGGGGCAACCGCCGAATGCAGCGCTCTTCACTGGCAGCATGCAGCCCGGCAGCTTCGCCGTTCACCTCAATGGTCGCGTCAACTGGTACGCGGGCGTCGCCGGCAGCTCGGTCGATAATGTTGACGGCAACAAGCTCAACAACAGCGAGTTTCAGGGCTATATCCGCCTCTATCCCGGCTTCGACGCCGTCGCCGCCAACGGCCTGCAATACGGGGTCGTCGGCGAAATCCGCAATCCCGGCAGCAATTTCACCGGGGTCGGAACGAATGCCAGCGGCAACGCCAACGCGAACACGCTTTTCTGGAACAGAGCCTATGGCTATGTCGGAACGGACAATCTCGGCACCGTGAATTTCGGTGAGACGGACGCCGCCTTCGATCTCTTCCAAGTCGGCACGTTCGAAGGCTTCAACGACGGCGCGTGGAACGGCGACGTTCCCGGCTTCCTCCCCGGCAACGCTTTTGCCGTCTATCCTTTCGCCGATGTCGGCAATCTCCAGAGCGCGAACCGCATCACCTATCTCTCACCCATCTGGGACGGTTTCCAGTTCGGCGGCGGCTTCTCGCCCACCTCCAACACTTTGACCAACGGTGAAGGCTGCTCCGTCGCGAGTCCGGGCTGTAACCGACTCGCCTCGACCAACGATGCATCCGTGGTCGGCCGCTATCGGAACATGTTCGATATCGCCGGCACCTATAACGGCACCTTTGGCGCCTTCGGGCTCAGCGCCTATGCCGGCGGCCTCTGGAGCGGCAAGGTCAACAACACCTCGGGCGTTCCCGGCACGCAATCCGTTGGCTTCGCGGTCGGTGCCTTCGGCCTGACCGTGTCCTATGGCGGCTTCACCGTTGGCGGTCACTTCAACTTCGGCCAGGAAAACGGCGATTTCAACCTGAAGCCTCAGGGCGGTGTCCCCGGTCTCGCCTTCATGCTTGGCGGTCAGTACGCGACCGGACCGGTCATCGTCGGCGCGAGCTACTTCAAATACAAGTTCCAGGGTGACTTCACCGCGCCTACCACGGAAGGCGTCGAGACTGACCAGGGCATCGCGGCCGGCGGTACTTATTCCGTCGCGCCCGGCCTCGCCCTCTATCTCTCCTATCTTTATGGCTGGCGCCACCAGAGCGGCTTCGACTTCAACACCGGCTTGGCCAACTCGGTGGAAGGCACGCCGTTCGGAACGAACAACAATGTCCAGGGGCAGGTCTTCGCGGTCGGCACGGTCGTGAAGTGGTAAGCTAGAACGCCCATTCCCTGGCGGAGCGCTCCTCCGCTCCGCCAGGGAACGACTTCGATGGACGAAATCAAAACGAGAGCGTGATGGTGAAGACCATCACGCTTTTTCGTTCCACCCTCGTCCTCTCGTCATTCCGATAAAAGCACGGCGCGCGCCCGGGAAGTTCAGATCGTGGCGCCGTGGCGCAGGCCGTCGAGATCCGCTCCCGCCTTCGCTTCCCAAAGCCTGAGGCCGTGCCGGCGCGCGGCATCGATCGCAGCCTCCAGCTCGCGCGCCGTCGCCGCGATATCGCCGGGCCGTGCCGCCAGCGTGATTCGTGCCTTCAGCCGCAGCAATTCGGGCACGCACCAGATCTCCTCCCGCCTTCGCGCCTCGGCAAGCACATCATCGATCGCGGCCCCCGCCGCCTCCGGCCGTCCCGCGCGGGCAAGGGCGGCGGCATGGAGGCCGCGATGCAGCGGCTCGTAGATTCCGGAGCCCACGGAGCGGAAAACGGCCAATGCCTCCTCGATGAGCGCAAGCCCGGCCGCGACCTGCCCGTTCTCGACCAGCACCCAGCCGCGGAATGACGTTCCGTACGCACCCCAAAGCCGCATCCCGTTCTCCCGGGCGAGCAGCGCCAGGCGCTCGGCGAGCACGGCCGTCTCGGCGGCATCGCCCTGCATCCAGGCCACCATGCAAGCCCCATAGGCGAGCGCATAGGCTTCCGAATTGGTCTGGTGCAGCGCGCTCGCCTCCTCGAGGCTCAATCGACCGACGGACCGCGCCTCCTCGACCTCGCCGCCGAGCGCGAGCACGGTGGCCAGCACGGCACGCGCCGAGACGCGCGGATCCTGGCCGAAACGGAAGGCGAGAGCGCGATGGCATGTCCCGTCATAGCCCGCGATCGTGCGCTCGAGATCCGCGCGCGCGCCTGCGAGATCGCCCAGCATGAAGAGCGTGAGTCCACGGATCCGCCGGCCGACCAGATCGATGCCGACTTCCTCCAGCCGCGCGGCGATTCCGAGCAGGCGTTCGGCGGTCCCGAGCGCCTGGCGCACGCGGCCGATCGAGACCTGCGCGGCCCAGAGTCCGTAGAGCGCCTGGACGAGCCGCTCGCCGTCATTGCGCTGCTCGGCGAAGACGCGCGCGCGCTCCCACGCCGCCTCCGTCTCGCGCGCCGCGTAGCCCTGGGTCGCGATCAGCGGCACGCCGAGCTCCAGCTGCAGCAGAAGCTCAAGCTCCTGGCGGCGATCGCTCTCATCGACGTCGGCGAGTGAAGCGAGCCCGGCGCGCAGATGGCCGATTGCCTCGTGGTGCGCCGAGTGTTGCGCCGCATGCCGGCCGGCGCGCAGCCAATGCTCGGCCGCCGCCAGCCCATCGCCGGCGGCGGCATAATGCTGGGCGAGGATTTCCGGCTGCTCCTCGCCGATTTCCGGCGAGAGCTCCTGAAGGATCCGCGCGCAGCGGGCATGAAGCTGGCGCCGCCGCGCCTGAACCAACGTGCTGTATGCGGCTTCCTGCACCAGAGCGTGCTTGAACACATAGCTCGGGAGCGCGCGCGAGCCGTGCTGGCGAATGAGCTCCTCCTGGATGAGCCTGCTCACGCCTTCCTCGAGGGCGGCATTGTCGATCCCCGACATGGCCGCCAGATGAGCGAGCCGGAACTCGCGGCCGAGAACGCTGCCCACCTGCGCCACCTCCTTCGCCGAAGCGAGCGCGTCCACCCGCGCCAGCAGGGAATCGCGGAGTGTCGCCGGAATCGCGAGACCCGAGAGGGAGCCTTTCAGCACATAGCGCCCCTCCTGCTCGACCAGGACCCCAAGCCCCAGCACGCCCTTGGTCAATTCCTCGACGAAGAGCGGCACCCCATCGGTGCGGGCGATGATCTGGTCCACGACCTCGCCCGGCAGCTCCTTGCCGCCCGCCACGTGCGCGATGAGCGTGCGCGTCTGCGGCCGCGTGAGCTGACCGAGACGCAGCGTCGTCGCATAGGGAAGGCCGCCCCAACGGTGCTGGAATTCCGGCCGGTAGGTGATCAGGATCAGCACCGGAGCATCCTGGATGGCACTGATCGCGAGCGATATCAGCTCCTGCGTCGTCGGGTCCATCCAGTGCGCGTCCTCGACCAGGAGCATCAGCGGCTGGTGGCGGGCAAGCCCCAGCATCTGCGCGACCAGAACCTCGAGCGTCCGGTGCTTCACCTGCTCCGCCGAAAGCGCCTGAACCGGCTCGGCAAGGGGGGTGGGGATCGAGAGCAGAGTGGCGATCAGCGGCAGCGCGGTATCGATATCGTCGGTCGCCTGCCGCAGAAGCGCCGCAAGCTTCTCGAGCTGCTGCTCCGGCGCATCCTCCGGTTCGATCCTCGCGGCGAACCGCATCTGCGCAGCAGCCGGATAGAGGGCGCTGTTGGTGTGCATGGGCGAGCACTGGTAGCGCACCGTGACATGAGGCCGGTCGGCGGCGCGCTCGCGCAGCTCGTGCACCAGCCGCGACTTGCCGAGGCCCGGCTCGGCCGAGAGCAGAACGAGCTGCCCTTCGCCGCCGCGGGCGGCTTCCCATCGGTCGGTGAGGAGCGCCGCCTCCGCTTCCCTGCCGACCAGCGGCGAGACCGCGCGCCGGTCGGCCGCCTCGTATCGCGTGGCGAGCGCCCGCTCGCGAAGAACGCGCCAGGCCGGGACCTTGGCATCGATACCCTTGAGCGCGTGCAGGCCGAGATCTTCGAGCTCGAACAATCCGCGGAGCAGCTCCCGCGTCTCGGCGGAAATGGCGATGCTGTTGGCCGGGGCCGTCTGCTGAAGCCGCGCCGCGAGATTGAGGACCTCGCCGGCCGCGACCTGCTCGCGGGCGCCGCCATGGGCCATCATCTCGCCGATGAAGGCGACCCCGCTGGCAATGCCGACCCTGACCGCAAGCGCGCTGCCGTCCGGCGTGCCGAGGGCGCTGGTCGCGGCGATGATCGCGAAACCCGCCTGAACGGCGCGCTCCGCCGCGTTCTCCTGCGCGCGCGGATAGCCGAAGAAGGCGAGCAGCCCATCGCCCATGAAACGATCGACGAAGCCTTCGCAACGGGCGATCGCGGCGGCGGCGGCATCCTGAAAGCGGCGGGTGATATCGCCCATCTCTTCCGGATCGAGCCGGAGCGTGAGCTCGGTCGAACCAACGAGATCGCAGAACAGCACCGTCAGAGGGCGACGCTCGGGCTCGGGCTCCGCCCCCAAGGGGTTTTGGCGGGGGTTTTGGTGGAGGCTTGGGTGAGGGCCCGGTTGGGGGCTTGCCTCTTCCGCGGGCGACGAAGCGGGTTCGCGACCGGCTTCGAGACCCGCCGCAATCGCGGCCAAGAGCTTGCGCCGCGCGCCGAGCGAGAGCCCAAGCTCCTTGAGATCGGCTTCGCTCAGAAGCGGCAGGACGTCGAGATCGATCTCAGCCTCGGCGAAGGCCGCCGCATAATGCGCAAGCCCGAGCCGCGACAAGAGAGCAGCCATCCCGTCCATCCGCAGCGATCTCCTGCTCTCCCGCTCACAAACACGTGTTCTGCCACGTGTTCTGCCACCGGGGTCGCATCAAGGAAATAGGCCTGGCCAGGAGCAGCCGGGAGTGACGGGCCTCCCGGTGGACCGCTTCGCGGCCCTGCCGAAACCATGAAATGGGACCGGGAAAACAAAGAAAGAGCGCGAGGATCAAAAAATCATAATATCCGGCCCCCTTTTTTCGCTCCCGCCGATCGGGCATGCTGCCGAGCGTGACGCGGCCGGCCAGCCGTTTCTCTTGCCGAGGTTGGAGGTGACGATGCTGGAGGCGCTGCTCGAGACGGTGGGCGTTTCACCCCGCCTTGCCGAGAGGGTGACGATCACCGGCCACGACCCGGTGCTGGACACGCCCTTCCGGCTCGCCGAGACCGCCGCCGCGGTGCTTGGCGCCGCGGGTGCATTGTTCGCCGAGATTTGGCGGCTGCGCGGCGGACGGACGCAGGAGGTCACGATCGATGTGCGGGCCGCCTCGCTCGCGCTCGAGAGCGTGCTGCTGCAGAGACAATGGGGCTACCCGATCGCGCTGACCGAGCCGGATTACCCGACCGTCGCCATCTATCCGACGCGAGACGGCCGCTTCGTGATGCTCAATGGCGGCTATCCGCTGCTGCGCGACGGGCTGCTCGAGCTTCTGCGCTGCGCCGACCAGGCGAATGCGCTCGCCCGCGCGGTGGCGGAGTGGGACGCCGCCGAGCTCGAGAACGCGATCGCCGATCGCGGGCTTTGCGGGGTGATGGTGCGCACGGAAGCGGAATGGAGGACGCATCCGCAAGGCTCGGCGATCGCCGAGCTGCCGGCGGTCGAGCTCCGGCGCATCGGCGATGCGCCGCCGCGCCCCCTGGCGTCGGGGCCCCGTCCGCTCTCGGGCATCCGCGTGCTCGATCTCACCCATGTCATCGCCGGCCCCACCTGCGCGAAAAGCCTCGCCGAGCAGGGGGCGACAGTACTGCACGTCTATTCCCCGCGGCGCCCGCAGCTTCCGCCCTTCGACATGGATACCGGGCACGGCAAGCTCACCGCCTTCCTCGATCTCGCGGTGCCGGGGGATGCCGCCGTGCTGCGCGGCCTCGCGAAAAATGCCGATGTCTTTTCCCAAAGCTACCGCCCGCAGGCGATCGCCTCGCTCGGCTTCTCGCCCGAGGCGCTGGCCGCCCTGAATCCGGGCATCATCGTCGTCTCCACGAGCTGCTACGGCCAGGCGGGCCCCTGGCGCTATCGCCCGGGCTTCGAGCAGCTGGCCCAGTGCGCGACCGGCATGGCAACCGGCCAGGGCGCTCCGGACAATCCCGTGCTCTCGCCGATGGCTTATCCGAATGACTATATCACCGGCTTCCTCGCCGCCGTCGGCACGCTCGCGGCCCTGATCCGGCGGGCGAGCGAGGGCGGAAGCTGGCATGTGCAGGTCTCGCTCTGCCGCACGGCGATGATGATCCAGGAGCAGGGACGGGTCGATCCCGCGCTTCGCCCGCCGCCGCCGGTTCCGGCCGATTTTCGCGCGCAATATATGAAGGAATGCGATTCGCCGATCGGGCGGCTGAGCTTCCTCGGGCCGGTGATCCGGATGTCCGAAACCTCGCCCCGCTGGGACCTGCCGCCGGCGCCGCTCGGGGCGCACCCGCCGCGCTGGCCGGACATGCCGGCATCCTAGAGCAGATCGCGATCAGATGGAATCGGCTGATCGCGTGAAGATGCTCGCAAAACAAACACATAGAGCGGATTGCGTGAGCCCGTGCAAACGCAATTCGCTCTAGAGCGCGATGATTTTCGATCATCACGCTCTGGCTTTGTTTTCTCGATCAATTTCAAGGCTTCCCTTCGGGCTTTGACGGATCGCTCCGCGATCCACCAGAAGCCATATTGATCCAATGGAGCGTTCATGAGCGAGAAAGCCGCACCAACCGCCAAGCCGGTCGCCCTCGTGCTGCAGGGTGGGGGCGCGCTCGGCGCCTATGAATGGGGCGCGGTAACCCGGCTGGTGGAGGAAGGATTTCAGCCGGTCGCGGTCACCGGCGTCTCGATCGGGGCGATCAACGCGGCGGCCATCGCCGGCGCGCGCGGGGGCGATATCGCCGCCAGCCTCAAGCGGCTCTGGCAGGCGATCACCCTGCCCGCGCTTCCCTTCGCGCCCGCTTTCGTGCAGGAGACGCTCTCGGCGCTGGGCAACCCGAACTTCTACAAGCTGCGCACCGATCTCTGGGCCCTGCCGAGCTGGACCGCCCTCTGCGATATTGGGCCGATGCAGAAAACGCTTTCTGAAATCTGTGATTTCCCGCAGATCAGCAATCCTGGCCATATGCGCTTCGCCGTCACCGCGACGGATGTCGGCACCGGATCCTCGGTCCGCTTCCTCAATACGCGCGAGGCGATCACGCCGGACCACGTGCTGGCCAGCGGCGCGCTGCCGCCGGGCTTTCCGATGGCGATCATCGAGAAGCGCCATTACTGGGACGGCGGCCTCTTCGACAATACGCCGCTCAACCCGCTGCTCGAGCTGCTCACCGATGACGAGGTGGAGAGCCTTCCGATCATCGTGATCAACCTCTTCCCTTCCGGCCAGGCGGAACCGATCCCGACCACCCTGCTTGAGGTCAGGGGCCGCTCCCTGGAGCTTTCTTTCGAGAACCGGTTCTGGGAGAATTACGGCAGGCACGGCGATTTCCGTGCCTATGCGGCGATGCTGGAGGCGTTGAACGCGGCGGTCCCGCCCGCGAGCCCTCTCCGCAACGACCCGGAGTTCCTGGCACTCCTGCGCCGGCGGGCGCTCCGCAATCTCCATATCATCTCGAGCGACCACGCACCGATGACCGGCGGGATGGACTTCTCGGCGGCAGGCGTCGTGCACCGCTATGAGCGCGGGCGCGAGGGGATGGACCGATATCTCAAGGCGGGCCACCTCGCCCGCGCCAAGACGGAGCGGCGGCGACCACGGGACATCGCCTCCCCGCCCGACGCCTAACCGCCTGACCGCCTCTGACCGCCTGACCGCCTGAGGCACCCTGATACCCACCCTGATCCTTCGGAAGCGGTTCCCCGCCCACCTCCCCATCTGTGCCCGGCTGCCGCGCCGGATATAGTTCCCGACAGGTGAATCCCTCTCGCGGAGGATAGGCATGTCGGTTCCGGACCTGCTCGCACGCTTGCGCGCGGCGCGCGTCGTGCCGGTGCTGCGCACGCGCGAGACAGGTCACGCCGAGACCGCGGCGCGCTGGCTTCGCGAGGCCGGGCTTGGCGTGCTCGAAATCACCCTCACCATCCAAGATGCCCCCGCGCTTATCGGCCGGCTCGCCCCCGAGCCTGGGCTGCTGATCGGCGCCGGAACGGTGCCCTCGGCGACGGACGCCGAAGCCTGTCTCGCCGCCGGCGCCCGCTTCATCGTTTCCCCCTGGGTCGACCCAAGCCTCGCCGCGCCCTGCCGGCGCGCGGGCGCGGCCCTGATGCTGGGCGCGCTCACGCCTACGGAAGTGCGCGCGGCGCTGGCCGCAGGCGCCGATGTGGTGAAGATCTTTCCCGCTTCCTCTGCCGGCGGTCCTGCCCATATCCGCGCGCTCGCCAGCGTCTTTCCCGGCGTCGCTTTCTGCCCGACAGGTGGGATCGCGCCCGGGGACGTGCCGGCCTATCTCGCCGCCGGCGCCGCCTTCGTCGGCATGGGCGGGGCGTTGGTGGATGAAGGGCGGATCGCCGCCGGCGACCGGGCCGCGATCCTCGCCGCGGCCGCCTCGGTGCGCGAGGCCGCATGACGGGTCCGGCTCTGCTCTGCATGGGCGAGCCGATGCTCGAATTTTCCGAGCTGCCGCCCGATGGCAGTGGGAGAAAACTTTATCTTCAAGGCTATGGTGGCGATACCTCAAATGCGGCCATCGCCGCTGCGCGGCAGGGCGCCAAGGTCGGCTACATCACCGCGCTCGGTTGCGACGAGGCGGGCGAAGCCTTCCTCACTCTCTGGCAGCAGGAAGGCGTCGATAGAAGCGCGGTGCTTCGCGATCCCGACCATCCGACCGCGGTCTATTTCATCGCCCATGGTCCGAACGGACATCGCTTCTCCTATCTGCGCAGGGATTCCGCGGCCTCTCATCTCGGCGCGGCCGACCTGCCGGAAACCCTGATCGCGCAGGCGAAATTCTTTTTTGCGTCCGGAATTAGCCTCGGCATCTCCGCCACCGCGGCGGATGCCGTGCTTGCCGCGATCGCCATCGCCCGCCGCGCCGGCACCAAGATCGCGATCGATACCAATTACCGCCCGGCTCTCTGGCCGCCCGCCCGCGCCGCCGCCCTCACCCATGCGGCCATCGCCAAGGCCGATATCGCGTTGCCGAGCCTCGAAGACGCCATCTCGCTCACCGGCCTCACCGATCCGGACGAGATTCTCGATTTCTATCTCGACCTCGGCCCACCGGTCGTCGTCCTCAAGCGCGGCGGCGCCGGCGCCATCCTCGCCACCTTGGATCGCCGGCTCGTCCTTCCGGGGCTTCCTGTCCGCGCCGTCGATACGACTGGCGCGGGTGATGTTTTCTGCGGCTCCCTGCTCGCCCGCCTGCTCGCGGGCGAGGCGATCGAAGCCGCCGCCCGCTATGCCGTTGCGGCGGCCGCCCTCTCCACGACCGGATACGGCGCCGTTGCCCCCATCCCCTATCCGGCAGACGTCACCGCCCTTCTGGCTCCGGCGGAGTGATCGCTCCTCGAAGAAGGCCAAGGGCTGAGCCCTTGGCAGAGGTCCAGGGGACAGCGTCCTCCTGGTCTTTGGATCACACGACGCGGCCAGTATCCGCGTCGATGAGGTGCATGTGGTTGAGGTCGGCCGACATGGGCAGGACCTCGCCGGCCTCGGCGTGGACGGAGGGATCGATGCGGCCGCAAAGCTCGGTGCCGTTGATGCGGAAATGGACCATGATTTCCATTCCCATCGGCTCGGTCACGTCGAGATGCGCATCGAAGCGCACCACGTTGGGCTTGGCCGGGTCCTTGAGCTCCGTCAGGTGCTCGGGACGGATCCCGAGCAGGACATTGCGGTCCTTGTATGGGCTGTAGCGATCGACGCGTGAGGCTGGCACCGGCATCCGAAGTTCGTCGGTGAGCCGGAGCACGAGCTGGTTGCCGGCCGCCTCGACGCGGCAGGGCACGAAATTCATCGCCGGGCTGCCGATGAAGCCGGCAACGAAACGGGTGAGCGGGTTGTGGTAGAGTTCCTGCGGCGGGCCGACCTGCTCGATCACGCCCTGATTCATCACGACCACCCGGTCGGCCAGGGTCATCGCCTCGACCTGGTCGTGGGTTACGTAGACGGTGGTGGTGCGCACCGCCTGGTGGACCCTCTTGATCTCCGTGCGCATCTGCACGCGGAGCTTGGCGTCGAGGTTCGAAAGCGGCTCGTCGAAGAGAAAGACCTTCGGATGGCGAACGATGGCGCGGCCCATGGCCACGCGCTGGCGCTGGCCGCCCGAAAGCGCCTTCGGCTTGCGGGCGAGCAAGGTGCCGATATCGAGAATGCGCGCCGCCTCGTCCACCCGCCGCTTGATCTCGTCGCGCGCAAACTTCCGGAGCTTGAGCCCGAAGGCCATGTTGTCGAACACGGTCATGTGCGGATAGAGCGCGTAGTTCTGGAACACCATCGCAATGTCCCGATCACGCGGCGGCACGTCGTTGACCAGCTCGCCCCCGATCGAGATCTCACCATCGGTAATCTCCTCGAGGCCGGCGATCATCCGGAGCGTTGTCGTCTTGCCGCAGCCGGAGGGACCGACCAGAACGACGAACTCCTCGTCGGCGATGTCGAGGTCGATGGCCTTCACCGCCTGGACGTGCTGGTCGTACGACTTCGAAACCTTTTGCAGCGTGACCTGCGCCATCCTGCCTTACCCTTTCGTTGCCCCTGCCGTCAGGCCGGCAATGTAATAGTCCATCAGGAACGCGTATATGATGACCGGCGGCGCCGAGGCCACCACGTTCGCGGCCATGATGTGCCCCCAGTCCAGCACATCGCCGTGGATCAGGTCACTCACGATGCCCGCCGTCAATACCATTTGCTTGCCGGTGAAGAGGTAGGCGAGCGGATAGAGGAAATCCCCCCAGCAGACGGTGAAGGCGAAGATCGTTGCGGCGATGATGCCCGGCAGGGCAACGGGGATGAAGATCTTCCACAGCATCTGCAGATGCGAGGCGCCGTCGATCATCGCCGCCTCGTCGAGCTCCTTCGGGATCGAGGAGAAATAACCGATCATGATCCAGGTGCAGAACGGCACCGAGAGGGTGGGCCAGATCAGCACGAGGCACCAGGTGGAATTGATCAGGTGCAGGAACGACAGCACCTTGAAGAGCGGGATGAAGAGCAGGGATTCGGGCACGAGATAAGTGAGGAAGACGCCGGTGGCGAAGACCTGGCTGCCGAAGAAGCGCATCCGCGCGAGCGCATAGGCGGCGAGGATCGACATCACCAGCGTCAGCGCAACGACGATGATCGTCACCTTGACGGTATTGAGGAAGAAAGTCTGGAAATCGGGATTGGTGATGATCCCGATGAAGTTCCCGAAATAGGGATGGGCGGTGAACCACGGGTCCTTGCCCGAGCCGAGCTGCTGGGAAGTTTTCAGCGCGGTGATCAGCTCGAAATAGGGCGGCGCCAGGAAGCCGATCGCAAAGAAGATGAGCACGATATAGCTCACCCAGAGTGCCCAGCGCCGCTCGCGCGAGATGCTCGGCTTGAGCCAGCTTCGGCGCGCAACGGCTTCGGCGGTGACGACGGCGCCGCTCATCTCACTGCGCCTCCCTCGCCCGGCGCCCGACCCCGCGCAGGATGAAGATCGAGAAGACAGCGAGGATCGGGAAGATGAAGAGGCTGACCGCCGCGCCGAGCGAGATATTGCCGCCCTGGATGCCGAGCTGAAATGCGTAGGTCGCGAAGACATGCGTCGTATCGGCCGGCGCGCCGGATGTCAGGATCTGGACGATGTCGAAATTCGCGAAGGTCACGATCAGGCTGAAGAGGACGGTGATGCTGATGATGTTGCGCAGCATCGGCAACGAAATATAGCGGATCTTCTGCAGCCATGTCGCCCCGTCGATGGCGGCCGCCTCATAGAGCTGATCCGGCACCGATTTCAGCGTCGCCAGATACATGATCATGAAGAACGGCGTGCCGTACCAGACATTGACCGCCGCCACCCAGAGCCGCGCCGTCCATGTGTTCGAAAGCCAAGCCACCTGAGGAATGCCGAACTGGGCCAGAATCCAGTTCAGGGCCGAGTAATTGCCCGAAAGCATCCACCAGAAGCCGAGGGTGGAAAGTGCTGGAGGAATGACCCACGGGATCAGCAGCAGACCCCGCCAGATGCGCTGGCCCCGGCCCGAGATATTGTGCATGACATGGGCGAGGACGAATCCGATCAGCGCCTTGAAGAACACCGCCGTGATGGCGAAGAAGCAGCTCTGGAAGATGACGAGGTGGAACGTATCGCTGCGCAGCAGGTAGCGGTAATTGAAAAGGCCGATGAACCGTGTCGCGTCGCGGTTCAGCATCGAGAGATAGATCGAGTAGAAGAAAGGATAGACAACCAGCCCGGCGATCAGCGCGATCAGCGGCAAGCACATCAGCACCGCGATCGTCGAGCGCCGCCGCGCGAATCGCGCGAGCCCGCTGCGACGTGCGGATGGCGCAAATCCGTGAAGCGCGCCCGCAGAAATGCCCGTGGTTCCGTCGGCCATGCTTTCCTCCCCGCCGGCCGCCTCTGTCCCGGCACCGGTGGGCCCGGCCTCAAAGCCAGGCCCATCCGATCATTCTACATATTGATGTAGCCGCTGATCTCGTTCTCCGCCCAGTCGAGCACGTCCTTCATTTTCTGCTTGTTCTTGGCGAGCTTGACGACCATCACATTGAAGGTCGCATTGTTGTAGAGTTGAACCGCGATGCGCGGCGGCGCCGGATAGCCCGCGATGTTCGACTGCGTGTCGTGCCAGGGCCGGATCGGATAATTGTAGACCGTCCCGACCGGCGGCTTGACCTCGGCCCAGATCTTGAAATCATGCATGCTGGCGAAAGGCGGAATATCGTAGCCGACCGACGCATCGCAGAGCGTTTCCACCTGCTCGCGCTGCTGCAGCCAGGAGATCAGCTCCTTCGCCGCCGTCTTGTTCGGACTGAAGGACCAAACGCCCCAGAAGAACGGAAGATAGGGATTGAGGCGCCCGGCCGTGCCATTGGGGCTTGGGAAAGTCCAGCAATCCTCCGCGACTTTCGGTGCATCCCGGCGTGCCACCCACCATGCCGAGGGCGGGTTGAAGATCAGCGCGGACTGGCCGGAGATCAGCGCCTTGTTGTTCGAAGCGTCGTCATAGGTGACGCTGTCCGCCGGCAGATAGGGATAGAGCTTCTGCATGTATTCCAGCGCTTTCTGCACAGCATCGGAACGCAGCTGCATATTGCCCTTCGCGTCCACCAGCTGAGCGCCGTTCGCCGCCAGGAATGCTCCGGTCCAATCGACACTGTCGGTGGTCAGGCCAAGGCCGAGACCAAACGGCATACCCGCTTTCTGCGCCGCCGGCGCCAGCTTGAGCATGGTTTCGTACGTCCATGCCGCGGCGGTCTTCGCATTGCCGGGCGCGTTCGGATACCATTGCTGGACATCGTAGCCCGCTTTCTTGAACCAGCTGATGCGCGCGCAGGAGGGTTTGTATTGGCTGCCGACGCTGGTCGGCACGCCCCGCCAGTGCCCGTCCGCCTTGCCAAGATACTCGGCGACCTTGTCGATCGCGCCATATTGCTTGATGAGCCCGCCCATCACGTCGTCGATCGGCTCGAGGTGCTGGTGGTATTGCTGCACGCCCCAATCCTGGAAGGTCATGATATCGTGCCCGGTGCCGGCCAGGGATTCTGCCGCTGGCGCAAGCAGGATCTTGGCATTCACGGTGCCCGACTGCAGCAAATCAATCGAGATATCGACCTTGTTCTTGGCGCCCCAGTCGGCAACCAGCTTCTGCATCACCGGATTGGCTGCAGGCACCCAATGATCCCAGAGCGCCACTTTGAGGCTGCCGGCCGCATGGGCCGTCCGCATATGGACGAGCGGAAGGGCGGCACCAACAGCGGCAAGCTTGAGCGCATCACGACGCGAAACAGAACGCAATCTCTTCATCGAACTTCCCCCCTCAATGGCTTCGGCCGCCGATTGCAAAAAATTCACAGAAGGGATCGGCTCTTGTGGCCAATCACCTGCCGTTCGGCGGCTTGCCCCCTCGTCCCGCGAGCGGGCAAGGTATTGTTTCAATCCATGCCATAGTCGGCGCCTCATCACAATCACGGATTGGGAAAATCGCGAGCGCAGCGGTGTCTGCCCCGCGCCGACGGTTCTATTCCGCAATGCGCCGCAGCAGGGCGTCGATACGACGCAACAGCAGGAGGGCGGCTTCCACAAGCGGATCCTCCGCGTCCTTCGGCACAAGGAAGCGCGGTGGGGATGCCTCATGCGGTTCGCCCGCGAGCTGCCGGGCCGCGGCAACGACCCGTGCGCTCGCCGTTGTGATTTCCGTGGCCGATTCCGTCCTGACCGGCGCGGACACCTTGTCGGCGAGGTGCGTGAGCTCCCGCACCCGATAATGGCACGCCATCAGCATCCAGAGTCGCCAGCGCCGCCGGATGGTTGCCCCGGCGAGCGGCCCAAGCTCCCGCGGGCGCTCCGCGGCGCCGAGATTGACGAAGCGCTCCTCAAGCGCGAGCGAAAGCAGAAGCAGGCCCGGATCGCGCGCCCCGCTCGCCAGAGACCGTCCGGCCGTCTCCACCAACGAGGCGAAGACCGCGAAATAGGCATGTGCGGCCTCGGCGACCGCGTCGCGAGTGGGGATCGCCCAGACCACCGCCGCGATCGCCACTCCGGAGGCCGATCCGATCGCCGTTTCGATCAGCCGCGTGAGCAGGAGATCAGGCGTGAAATAGCCGAGCAAGCCGAACAGCAGGCCGAGAAGGACGGTGATCCAGAACATCATCACTTCGTAGGCCGCCGTGCTCGCCTGAAAGGCGAGGAACACGGCGATGATGATGCAGACGAGCGACACATAAGGGTGCCCCGAAAGCGCGGTCGCGATCAGGGTTCCACCCACCACGCCGGCGATCGTGCCGGCGAGGAACTGCAAGGCCTTGGCGATCGATTCTCCGCGCGAGCGCGTGCCGAGGAAGACGACGAACGCCGCGAAGGCCGCCCAGTACCACCGCCCCGGCAGAATGATCCCGCCGAGCAGGACCGCGATCCCGATCGCGAGGACGGCCTGGGCGACACGGCGCAGCGCGGGCGGCCCCGCCGGTTTCGCCGGCAGACGGATATCGAGCGTGGGAACCTCGTCCTCCACGGGCAGCGTCCCGCCGAGCGCCCGGCCGAGCTCTTTCAGCGCCGGGAAGACCGCCTGCCCCGCAAGCGCGCCCCCCCTCGCGTCGCCGAGCTCGCTTCCTTCACGCAGCTCCGCGATCGCCGCCGCGATCGCCGGCCTTTCCGTTTCGTCCGGGAGCCGGGCAAGGATTTTCCAGGCCACACGCTCAAGAGCGAGGCTCAGGGATTCGAGCCCGAGCACGTGGCTTTGCCCGCCCGCTTCGCCGGCGACCGCGGCCCGCGCCACGATCACGACCTCGTCGAGCCGCAGGATCGCTTGCACCACGCGCCGACGAGCCCGGCGCTGCCAGGTTCCGACGCGGACCGCCTGCTCCAGGATTGCCAGGACCGCGCGCGCCCCTGCCCGGACATGCGCTTCGATCCGTGCCATCACCCGCTCGGGACGCTCGGGCAGCACGACGGAGTGGACGAAAAGCACAACCAGGGAAGCGAGCAGGGCAATCGCCGCGCGCACGGGAACATCCGCGAGATGGACCTTGCCGATCAGCCCGAACAGATAAGCCATCATCCCGACGGTCGCGAGCGAGCCTGGCCGCGGCCCGCGCCCCGCTTCATACACCACGCTTGCCAGCACGGCGACGAAGACGGCCTGCCCAAGTCCCGGGAACGGCTCGACAAGGCCGGCCAGAACCGAGCCGAACACGGCCGGCAGAGGTTGGAGCAGGATCGTCACGCGCTGCGCTGCCTGGGTCGGATCATGCAGGCTGGCGGCGCCGAAAAGACCCATGGCGAACCCAAAAAGCTCCGTCGGCCCGGAAACGCCCCGCTCGGCCCCAAGCAGATTCACGATCAGCATCGTGATCATGCCGGCCAGCGTCGCCCGCGCAGCCTGTCGCAGCCGGAGCCATCCCGGATCGGGTGGGAAGACCGCCTCGCGTCCCGCCTTGAGCGCCTCCGGCCAATTCTCTGCGCGCATCACCGGAGAAGACCTGAGGCAAAGGCCACGGGCTTCGCCTTCATAACGCGACCACCGAAGGCGCGAATCACGCGGGAAAACAAAACAGATCTCGTCTTGTTCTTGGCTTTCCTGCTCAGTGCGTGATCGGACCGCCTTCCTTGAGCCAGGCGTCGAGGCCACCCTGGATATGCCGCACCGTGCCCAGGCCTGCATCGCGTGCCGCCTGGACCGCCATCGCCGAGCGTTCGCCGAAGGCGCAGAAGAAGAGGATGGATTTGCCGGTCGCGAGCGCGAGCTCGTGCAGCACGCCGCCAGCGCCGATATTTTCCGCAAGCTCGCCGTAAGGCACCGCGAGCGCGCCGGCGATGCCGCCATGCCGCTTCCGCTCCTCCGCCTCGCGCAGATCGACGAGCGCGATGTCGGATCGTCCGATCAGCGCCATCGCCTCGCGCGCCGTCACCGACCAGCCACGCCGCGCAAGCTCCTCCTGCGCGAACCCGACCCGCATGTTCGCCGGCACCGCGACATCCATCATCTTCGGATTGGGCAGATTGAGGCTGCCCATCAGCGCCACATATTCCTCGACCGATTTCACCTGAAGCCGCGGATTGTATCTCTTCTCCTCGCCGATCGTGCTGACCGTATCGCCCTTGTAATCATGCGCGGGGAAAACGAACGTGTCCTCCGGCAAGGCAAGCAGCCGTCCGAAGATCGACTCATATTGCGCGCGCGCGTCGCCGTTCTGGAAATCCGTCCGTCCGGTGCCGCGAATGAGCAGCGTGTCGCCGGTGAAGACGCGGTCATCCATCAGGAAGCTGTAGGAATCATCGGTGTGGCCGGGCGTATAGAGCACCGAGAGGGAAAGCCCCTCGATGCGCAGCTTGTCCCCATCCGCAAGCCGGATCGAGACGACATCCGCCCTCGTGCGCTCACCCATGACAGTGATGCAATGCGTGCGGTCGCGCAGCGCCCCGAGCCCCGTGATATGGTCGGCATGCAGATGCGTATCGACCGCCTTGACGAGCCGCAGGTCGAGCTCGCGCACGAGCTGGAGATAGCGATCCACCTTCTCGAGCACGGGATCGATGATCAGTGCCTCGCCGCCCATCCGGCTCGCGAGGAGATAGCTGTAGGTCCCGGAAGTCTGATCGAAGAGCTGGCGGAAGATCATGCGGACACCTCTTCCTTGGCCGCGACGCGGCGAGACGGCGTTTCGCCCGCGCCGAGATCCCAGAAAAGACCGACCATCGCGGCAATGCCCTGGCGCGCGGGCGCGGCCAGCAGATGCTCGTTCGGCCCGTGCTGGCCGCAGCCATTGTAGCTGTGCGGCACCCAGACGAGAGAGACGCCAAGCCGGTCGGCAAAGATATCACCCGGCAGACCGCCGCCGGCATTCGGAATCACCTGAACCTTCCGCCCGAGCGTCTTTTCCATGCTGGACGCGACGAACCGCACCCAGGGGTCGGCAGGGTCGGTGCGGCTTGCCTTCATCCGCACATGCGCATTCTCGATCATGACCTCGGGGAAACCTGCGCGATCGAGATGGCGCCTGAGCGCGGATGCGAAGCTTTCGGGGTCGGTGTCCACCGTGTACCGGATCTGGCAATGCGCCACGGCGTCCGGCGCCACCGCATTGACCGGATTCTCCGGCCGGCCCGAAATCATCGCGAGCACGATGAAGCTGTTCCAGCCATAGATCTTCTCCGCCGGCGTAAGACCCGGCTCACCCCACACCGGATCGATCCTGGCCGCTTCCGCCCCGCCGCCGACCGGACATCCATCCAACGCACGGGCCACGCTCTCGGGAACGCCGCCTTTCGGCAGCCATTCGCGCACCAGGATGCGGCCTTGTCGATCGGCGATCGCGCCGAGCGCATGGGCGAGAACGATCGCGGGGTCTTTGACGATTCCGCCCCAGTGGCCTGAATGGACGCCGCCCGGCCGCAATCTTACTGCAATATCGAAATGAAATGTCCCGCGCGTGCCGGAGGCGACCGTCGGCACTTCCGGGTCCACGCGCGGCCCGTCGCTGCCGATCAGCACGTCCGCGGCAAGCGCCTTCGCATGATCGCGGACGAAGGCGCGCAATCCCACCGAGCCGCGCTCCTCCGAACTCTCCAGCACCAGCTTGAGGTTGCATCCGAGCCGGCCGACGCGCTCGGCCAGCACCGCCTCGAGCGCGGCGAGATTGAGCGCGTGCTGGCCCTTGTTGTCGGCGCTGCCGCGGCCGTACCACCGATCGCCTTCGATCGTGAGACGCCAGGGCGAGAGGCCCGTGCGCCATTGCTCGTCGAGCCCGCGCACCGTGTCGCCATGGCCGTAGGTGAGCACGGTCGGCAGAAGCGGATCCTCGATCCGTTCGGCGGTGAGGATCGGCCCGAATCCCGGTTCAGGATTGGCGTGGATCGTGCTGGCGAAGCCGAGCCGCGTAAGCCAGGGGCGGATCGCGGTTTCGAGATAGCGCGCGACGTCCGGCGCGTGCGCCGCCTCCTGCGAGGTGCTCGGGATCGCCACCAGCCCCGCAAGGCGCGCCGCGAAACCGCCCTCGTCGAAGAAGGAAAGAGCGCGGGCAATGGCGCCGTCCCGGGTTCCCATCCTGCGCCCTCCGCGCTTTATCTTCTCAGCTCTCGAGGTCGGCAAAGCGCCTCCCCTGCCGGACCAGCTCGCGCAGCAGGGGTGCCGGCTCCCAGCCCGGGCCATCATGGGCAGCCATCGCCTCGACCCGCCTCAGCACCTCGCCAAGCCCGATCGTGTCCGCCTCGAAGAGCGGCCCGCCGCGCCAGGCCGGGTAACCGTAGCCGTGCACCATTACCACGTCGATATCGGAGGGGCGCGCGGCGACGCCGTCGGCCAGGATGCGCGCCGCCTCGTTCACCATCGCGGCGTGCGCGCGCTCCTGGATCGTTGCCGCCAGCACCTTGCGCCGGTGAATGCCCCGCGCCGCCGAAGCCCGGGCGACGAGGGCGGCCACGACAGGGTCAGGGAGCCGCTTGCCGTCGCGATGCAGATACCAGCCCGCGCCGGTCCTTTGCCCGAAGCGCCCCTGCTCGCAGAGCCAGTCCGCGATCGGCACCAGCCGCTCGCGGAGGCGATGCTGCGCGCCGCGCCGCCACGCGCCCCATCCGGTATCGAGCCCGGCCATGTCGGCGGCGGCGAAGGGGCCCATTGCGAAGCCCCACACTTCGTGGGCCGCATCCACCTCCTCGGGCAGCGCGCCTTCCTCGAGCGCGTATTCGCATTGCAGGCGCCAGCGCAGCAGGATGCGGTTGCCGATGAACCCCTCGCCGATGCCGCTCATCACCGCCACTTTCCGCGTCCGCCGCGCAAGGGCGAGCCCGGTCGCCAGCACCGCCGGCCCGGTGCGCGCCGCGCGCACCACCTCGACCAGCCGCGCCGCCTGGGCCGGGCAGAAAAAATGGAGCCCGAGCACGCGATCCGGCGCATCGACCAGATCGGCGAGCGCATCGATATCGAGGAAGGAGGTCGTGCTCGCGAGGACCGCATCCCGCCGCACCACGCCCGAAAGGGTACGGAACACGCCGCGCTTGATGCCCGGATCTTCGGTCGCCGCCTCGATCACCAGGTCCGTGCGCGCAAGCGTGCCGAGATCAAGCGCCGTCGCGATGCGATTCTCCCGCTCCGCCCGTGCGTCGGACGAAAGCCGTGCCGCCTGCACCTGCCGATCGAGGATGGCGCCGATCCGCTGCTCGGCGGCGCTGCGTGCCCCGGCATCCGCTTCGACGAGAATCGTCTCGAGCCCGGCATCGGCCAGCGCGACGGCCAGCCCGGAGCCCATCGCGCCGCCGCCCACGATGCCGATGCGCGCCAGCGGCCGCGGCGCCGCGCCCACCGGCGGCCGGGCGGCGAGCCGCTCGGCGTGAAAGAGATGGCGGAGCGCGCGCGCCTGGACGGACTGGCGAAGCCCGCGCGCCAGTTCCTGCTCGCGCTCGAGCCCTTCGGCAAATGGCAGGGTCAGGGCCAGCCCCACCGCCTCGGCCGCGCGCAGCGACGCGGCATGGCCGCGGGACCGCCGCGCCATGATCGCGACCGCGGTATCGAACTCGCTGCGGTCGTAGGGCGGCACGGGCCGTTCCGAGAGCCGCGGCAGCGTGCCGAGCGACGCGAGCTCCCGCGCCCGCGCGATCGCCGCGCCGCGCGCATCCGTCGCCACCTCGTCAACAAGGCCGAGCTTGAGCGCCTCCGCCGCCGGCACGCGCCGCCCGCCCGCGATCAGCTCCAGGGACGCGAGCGCGCCGACAAGCCGCGGCAGGCGCTGCGTGCCGCCGGCGCTCGGGATCAGGCCGAGCAGCACCTCCGGCAAGCCGACCGCCCCATCCGGCGCGATCACCCTGCCGTGGCAGGCGAGCGCGACCTCGAACCCGCCCCCGAGCGCGCTGCCATGGATGGAAGCGACCACCGGCTTGGCCAGCGCCTCCAGCGCCGCGGTGACCGCGGCGAGCATCGGCTCGACCGGTGGCCCGTCGAACTCGCGGACATCCACGCCCGCCATGAAGCTGCGGCCGGCGCCGGCGATCACGCCGGCGCTGATATGCGGGTCCCCGGCAAGCTCCGCGATCACGTTGAGCAACCCTTGCCGCACCGGCGGCGAAAGCACGTTCGCCGGCGGGTGATCGACCAGGATCAGGCCGATATCGCCCTCACGCTCGAGGCGGACCGGTATGCCGGACATCGTTCCCCCCGATGGTCTGGAGGAACATGATAGCACCCTGCGAAGGCAACCTGTTGGAAACTCTTACGCTGTCGCCGTGAGGGCTCTCTCCCCCATCCGGTCAGGCATGGCCGGCCGCGCCCGAGAGGGACCCCGGATCGATGCGCAGCTTGGCCAATGCCCGGCGCCACTTGGTCTCGTGATCCTCGCCGAAGACCAACCCTTCGTCGGCCGGACCGGACAGCCAGGCATTCTGGGCAATCTCGTTGTCGAGCTGGCCGGGGCCCCAGCCGGCATAGCCGAGGGCGAGCAGGCCGGCACGGGGCCCGCCGCCCTCGGCGATGGCCTTGAGGATATCGAGGCTCGCGGTGAGCGCGAGCGCTTCATCGACCCTGAGGCTCCCTTCCCCCGTCCAATCGGAAGTGTGGAGCACGAACCCGCGCGCGTTCTCCACCGGCCCGCCGGAGCAGAGCCGGATGCGCCGCGCCGGCGGCACCGGATCGATATCGAGCTGCTTCAGCAATTCGTCGAAGCTCGGCTGGGCGAGCGGCCGATTGACGACAATGCCCATCGCCCCGTCCGGCGTATGGGCGCACATGAAGATCACGCTCTGCGCGAAGCGCGGGTCGGCCATCGCGGGCATCGCAATCAGCAGCTGGCCGGCGAGGAAGCCGTTGCCTTCAGATCGCTCTGGCGGAATCACGGACATCCCGGGAATCTGGGACGACCCGGACGGCCACGCAAGCGCCCCGGCTGGACACACCCCGGTGACACTTCCGGGTGACACGTCCCATGGGGCAGGCTAGGAATCGCGGCGCGAACGCAAAGAGGGGCGGAGCAGGAGAATGGCAATCAAGGTCGGCGACACGATTCCGTCGATGAAGCTGATGACGGTCACGGCCGAGGGGCCGAAGGAGATCTCCACCGAGGAGATTTTCAAAGGCAAGAAGGTGGTGCTGTTCGCCGTGCCCGGTGCCTTCACGCCCACCTGCAGCATCAAGCATTTGCCAGGCTTCGTGGAGAGTGCAG
Source organism: Acetobacteraceae bacterium (assembly GCA_035509315.1). Taxonomy (GTDB): domain Bacteria; phylum Pseudomonadota; class Alphaproteobacteria; order Acetobacterales; family Acetobacteraceae; genus JAKAWQ01. The sequence goes on from DATJLS010000043.1 coordinate 54,594, forward strand.
CGGCGATCAAGGCCAAGGGCGTGGACACGATCGTCTGCATGGCCGTGAACGATGCCTTCGTGCTCGGCGCCTGGGCCAGGGACCAGCACGTGGACGGCGCGGTGATGATGCTGGCCGACGGCTCCGGGACCTTCACCAAGGCGCTCGGCCTCGAGCTCGATCTCGTGGCGCGCGGTCTCGGGATCAGGAGCCAGCGCTTCGCCCTGATCGCGGAGGACGGCAAGGTGAGCCATGTCGCGGTCGAGCAGCCGGGCGGCTTCGAGGTGAGCCGCGCCGAGGCGATCCTCGAGCATCTCTGAAGGAGGAAGGCCTCGCCTACGCGGCGGAGGCGAAGAAGGGCGGGCTCTGCGCGGCCTTGGCCGCCTCCAGCCGGAACGTCTCGGTCATGTGGGTTGCCAGCGCCTCGACCGCCGGGCCGGCATGCTTGCGGCCCTTGAGCATCAGGATCGCGAAATCCGGCAGCACCGGCAGCACTTCGCCCGGCTTCAGCGCGACGATCCCTTCCGGCAGCCAGGAAGGGATCGAGACGGTCACGGCCAGGCCCGCAAGCACCGGGGCGAGGGTTCCGGCCTGGCTGCCTGACATATAGGCGATGCGGTAGCGCCGCTTGGCCTGATCGAGCGCGCGGACCGCGGCCTCCGCCCAGGAGCAGCCGCTGGCCGCCACGGCCAGGGGCAGCGGGTCGCGACGATGCACCGCATGCCGCTCCGAGGTGAGCCAGAGCAACGGACCGCGCCAGAGCGGCACGGCGGACCAGCCTTTGGGCTCCACCCCTTCCGAGATGAGCGTGAGATCGAGCTCACCGGCCTTGAGCCGCTCCGCAAGCTCCTCCGAAGGCGCGCAGATCACCTCCACCTGCACGGCGGGATGGGTATCGGCGAAGCGCGCCAGCACCGGCGGCAGATAGCGCCAAGCATAGTCATCCGGCGTGCCGAGCCGCACCGAGCCGGCGAGAAGCGGCGCGCGGAAGGCCCCCCAGATCGAGTCGTTGAGGGCGACCATCTCGGCCGCCCGCGCGAGAAGAAGCCGTCCGTGCGGCGTGAGCTCCACCGCCCCGCCGCGGCTCCGCTCGAAAAGCTTCTGGCCGAGCAGCGTTTCGAGCCGCTGGACCTGCATCGAGACCGCGGACTGCGTGCGCCCGACCCGCTCCGCGGCGCGGGTGAAGCTGCCATCCTCGGCGATGAAGAGGAAGGCACGCAAAAGATCGGGATCGATGCCGCCGGGCAAGCTCATAAAATCAGTATCAATGATTCCTGCCATCAATGCAATTCGTTTTCCTTATTTCGCTTTGCCACTCATGTTCACGGCATCGGCAATTGACGCCACGGAGCTGCGAACATGAGCGTCGCGATCTTCGAGACCTTCCGTCCTCCCCGGCAACGGCTTCACGGGATGCGGAAGGGTTTCGCCATGCTCCGCCAGCGCTTCCTCGACTGGCGCCGGGACGTCCGCGCCCGCCGCGAGCTTTTGGCCGCCGATCCGCGCATGCTCGCCGATATCGGCATCTCGCGTGCCGAAGCCGATTTCCGGGCGCTGAGCGGCCCGCTCGACTGGCCCGATTAAATCGCGCGAGCATGGTGATTTCGGATTGTCGCGCTTCTCGCCGTCTCTTTTCCGGCGTGACACACGTCTTCGCGCTCACTGGTAGTTGGTGAGCAGGAACTCGATGCGGCGATTCTTCGCATAGGCGTCGGGCGTGCTCGCGGCGTCGAGCGGATGGGTGGCGCCGAATCCCGTCGCGGCGAGACGGTCGGGCGAGATCCCCTGCTGGATCAGGAGATTGACCACATTGATCGCGCGCTGCGCGGAGAGCTCCCAGTTCGAGGGATATTGCGGGGTGTGGATGGGTGTCGCGTCGGTATAGCCCTGCACGTCCAGAACCCAGTGCAAGCCCGGCGGAATCTTCTGTGCGATATCCTGCAGCGTGAGGGCAAGCTCGATGATCTTGAGCTTCCCCTCGGGCGTGAGATCGGCGCTGCCGATCGGAAACAGCACCTCGTTCTGGAAGACGAAGCGATCGCCGACGATGTGGATCCCGGGCTGGTTCGCCAGCGCCGCGCGCAGCTTGCCGAAGAACTCGCTGCGGTAGAGCTCGAGCTGCTGCACCCGCTGGGCGAGCGCGGCATTCAGCCTCCGCCCGAGATCGGCAATCTGCACGTCCTTCGCCTGATCTTCCTTCTCCGAAGCGCCGAGTGCGGCATCGATGCTCGCGAGCTGCGCCCTGAGCGCGGAAATCTGCTCGTTGAGCAGGGCAATCCGCGCCACCGCGCTATCGGCCAGCCCCTTCTCACTCTGAAGCAGAGCTTCGGCCGCCGCCCGCCGTTCCGCCTCCGTCGTCGCCCGTACCGCCGCGTCCTCCGCTTTCTTCTCGAGCGCGTCGCGCAGCGCCTGAAGCGCCTGCACCTGCTCGTTGAGATTGGCAAGATCGGAGAGTTTTGCGGTGATCGTGGCCTGATTGACCTTCACCGTGCGGTCGAGCGCGGCGATCTCGGCCTGCATGTCGGCCAGCCGTTTCTTCGCCGCCGCCAGCTCCGCCGCCGTCGCCACCAGCGCGCTCGCCTGCGCCTTGTTCGCCTGCGTGGCCTGATCCGCCCGCGCGCCGGCGGTTGCCAGATCCGATTGCAACTGCACGAGCCGCGCATTGCCGGACTGCAATTGCAGCCGGGCATCGGCAAGCTCCGCCGCGAGCCTGTCCTGCGCGCTCTCCGCCGTATTGCGCGCGTTCACGGCCCCGGCCTCTTCCGCCTGAAGCGCCGCGAGCTGCTGGGCAAGCGAGCTTCGCGCTGCCTGCGCACCCTGCAGCTGGCTCGTCAATTGCGAAACGGAAAGCTGCAGGGCCGCCTCATGGCTTTTCTCGAGCGCCAGCATGTCGGTCAGGTCCGCGACCTGCTGGTTGAGCTGCTCGAGCGCCTTGTTCCGCCCCGAAAGCGCGATCGAGAGAAAGATTTGCGCCAGCACGAAGACCAGCAGCACGAAGATGACGACCATGAGCAGCGTCGAGAGCGCATCGACGTACCCGGGCCAGGGATTGAGCCCAAGCCCGCTGCTTCTTCGCCGCCCCCCTGCCGGCATTCTTCCCTACCCTGCCCGCCCGCGATGCATCACCGCGGCTGCTCCTCGGCCAGCGCCGCGACCGTCCGGGTGAGCAGCCGGAGATCGTTGCGCAGCTCGGTCGTGCTCTGCAAACGCCCCTGTTCGGTCTCCGCCAGCAGCCGTTGCAGCGTGACGTCCATGCTGCGCAGATGCGCCCGCACCGCCTCGTCGAGCCCGCCCTCCCCGCGCATCTCGGCGAAGCGGGCGAGCGCGGGGCTCAGCGCCGCATGCGTCTCGGCAATTCGCAGCATCAATTGCTGGTTGGTGCGCATCGTGTCCGAAAGTGTCGCGAGCTTGTCCGAGAGTATCGCCAGCGCGTGGTTCACCTGCGTCCGCCCGTCCTCTCCGCGGACCAGGATGCGCTGCAGCTCCTCCATATTTTCCGCGGTATGCTCGAGCAGGGACTGCACATAGACCGGCACCGAGGTCTCGCCCTCGCCGCCGAGCACCCCGCTCGAAAGCCGCGTGAGGCTCGCCAGCCAATCCTCGAGCTCATTGTAGAAGCGGTTCTGCGCCTGCCCGGCGGTCAGATCGAGAAAGCCCAGCACCAGCGCGCCGGCAAGGCCGAACATCGACGAGGAGAAGGCCGTCCCCATGCCGTGCAGCGGCTGGACCAGCCCGGCCTTGAGCTGGCCGAACATGGCGCCGACATCGCCGGACTGCACGGAAAGCCCGCTGATCACCTCGCTCACCGCGCCGACCGTGCGCAGCAATCCCCAGAAAGTGCCGAGCAGGCCGAGAAAGATCATCAGGCCGGTCATGTACCGGGAGAGCTCGCGGCTCTCGTCCAGGCGGCTGGCAATGCCGTCGAGCAGGCTGCGCATCGAGGAGGCGGAGAGCGTCACCCGGTCACTGCCGTCGGCGCCCTTGCCCGCCCGCGTGGCCAGCATGCTCGCCATCGAGGCGAGAAGCCGGGGCGCCGGCAGAGTGGCCAGGCGCGCGCGACCGCGCTGAAAGGTTTCCACCCAGGTGACCTCGGGCTGCAAGCGCAGCACCTGGCGCAGGTTCCAGGCGATCCCGCAGATCTCGATGAAGAAGATCAGGCTGTTGAGGACGGGATTGTACCAGAAGGCAGCGTGCAGCCGGGGCGAAAGCAGCACGCCGACGATCGCCACCACCACCAGGAAGGCCAGCATGCGCAGCAGATACGCGGTCGGCCGGGTCATGGCGCTCCCTTGGGCGTTTCCTTGGCCGCTTCCGCGGCCTGCGGTGCTTTCGGCCCGGGCTGGAACGTCACGTCCACGCGGTTCGCCGGCAGCGGAGCCGGCCCGGCCTCAGAGAGCAAGGCGCGCACATAGATGTGCTCGGAGGCGATGCCGGCCTCGCGCAGCACCGCCTGCGCGGCGAGCGCCCGCGAGAGCGAAAGCCGCCGCGCCGTCGAGGGGTCGGAAGGATCGCTTTTCGCATAGGCATCGACCGCGACCGAAGGCGCATGCGCCTCCACCGCCGCGCCCGCGATTTCGCGAAGGGCGGCGAGCGTCGCCGGGTTGAGCGCGGCGTCGGTCGCGCCGAAGGTCACACGGACACCGCCCGGAATGCGCATCGCCTGGCCGGGCGCGCCATCCACGACCTGGGGCGGCGTCGGCGGCGGCTCGGGATGCGGGGGCCCGACCAGGACGATCGGCGCCAGCACCGGCTTCGCCGGCGGATGCTGGGGCGGAGGCGAGGGCAGTGGCCCGATCGTCGTGCTTCCCACCGTCGCGAACTGGGGCGCCGGAGGCACGGGCCCGGAAGGCGGGATGGGCGGCAGTGGCAGAGGACCGGCCGGCATCGCCTGAGCGCGTACACCCTCGCCGCGCGGCATGGGAACGGGAGAGGGTCCGGGCTTGGGAGCCGGTGCGGGCGTGAGCGCGTTCAGCGCGTTCATATTCACGCTCACCTGGCCACGCGCCCACGGCGCGGCAAGCACCAGCACGGCCGCAATGACGAAGCCCCTCCGCATATTCATGACGACACTACCCGAGGCGTCTCCCAGTGCCAACGTTATGCGTCATTTTTAGCCGGTTTTCGCCGGCGGGCAGCGCGCATTTCCCGATCGTCCCGGTCGATCGGCGGAAATGCTCAACCCGTTCCCACCCTGCCGCGCCGTTCCGCCGCTTCCATCCCCGCGCTTACCGCTTCGAGAAGACGCGGATGCAGGGCCGGATTCGCGGCCACCACGTCACCTTTCGCCAGCGGATCTCTGCCCGCAGGGTCGGTTGCGAAGCCACCCGCCTCGCGCACCAGCAAGAGGCCCGCCGCCATGTCCCAGGGCTTGAGCCCGAGTTCCCAGTAACCATCGAATCGGCCGGCCGCGACCCAGGCGAGATCGAGCGCGGCGGCGCCGAATCGCCGCACGCCGGCGACTTGCGGCATGAGCAGCCCAAGCGTGCGGGCGAAGGCGAGGCGTTGCTCGGAAGGCGCGGCGGCAAAGGGAATGCCGGTCGCGAAGACCGCCTCTCCCATCTCCCGCCGTGCCGAAACCCTGAGCCTGTGGTCGTTGAGATAGGCCCCGGCCCCCTTCTCGGCGCGGAACATCTCGTTCGCCGCCGGGTTGTAGACGACGCCCGCGACGATCTCCGCCCCTCCTTCGGCCAGGCGCCGCTCGAGTGCGATGCTGATCGCCCAGTGCGGCATCCCGTGCAGGAAATTGGTGGTCCCGTCGAGCGGATCGACGGTCCACCGCCATGCCCAGCGGGACGAGCCCGAAGCGCCGGATTCCTCCATCAGAAAGGCATATCCCGGCCGCGCCTTCTCGAGCTCCTGGCGCAAGGTCGCCTCGGCGCGGAGATCCGCCTGGCTCACGAAATCCGACGGGCCTTTCACGCTCACCTGAAGCTGCTCGACTTCGTTAAAGTCTCGCAACAGACGCCGCGCCGCCTTCTGCGCGGCGTTCATCATCACGGTGAGATGCGGCGATTGCGGCGGCGGCATCGCCGCGTGCCCCCTGGCTTAATAGCTTTACCTTCTTATGCCTTCGCCCGCTCCACGTAGCTCGCGTCTTCGGTGCGCACGACGACCTTCTCGCCGGTCTCGACGAAGGGCGGTACCATCGTCTTCACGCCGTTGGCAAGCCGCGCCGGCTTGTACGAGGAGGTCGCGGTCTGGCCTTTCACGACCGGATCCGCCTCCACCACCTCGAGCACCACCGTCTGCGGCAAATGGACCGCGACCGGCTCGCCTTCGACGAGATCGACCGTCACCGGCATGTTGTCCTGCAGGAACGAAGCCGCGTCGCCGAGCAGCGCCACCGGCACCATCGTCTGCTCGTAGGTCTCGTTGTCGAGCAGCACGAGATTGGCGCCGTCCGTGTAGGAGTAGGTGAACTCCTTCTCGTCGGTCAGCAGCCGTTCGACGGTATCGGCCGTGCGCCAGCGCTCGTTCGTCTTGTTGCCGGATTTGAGGTCGCGCATCTCCACCTGGATGAAGGCGCCGCCCTTGCCCGGCGTGATGATCTGCTGCTTGAGAACGGTCCAGCGGCGACCTTCATGCTCGATCACCTGGCCGGCGCGAATCTGGTTCGCCTGCTGCTTCATGCGTTGAACTCGCGGAATTGCTCGGGAATGGCCCGGCGGGCTTCTAGCCGCTGCCCCCGGCTGGGGCAAGGTGGGCGGGCGCAAGGGGTGGATCCGCCCGGCCGGGTCGCGCACGCGCTGCTCATCCGCCAGAAAATCCGGGCCGATCGGAACCTTGCCCGCGCCACCCGGGATATCAAGCACATAGGTCGGGAAGGCGTGGCCAGGCAGCTTGCCGCGCAGGGCGGCGAGGAGGGCACGACCGCGCGCGATCGGCACGTGGAACCGTGCCGTTCCCGGCGCCCGGTCGAGCTGATGCAGGTAATAGGGCTTGATCCGCGCCGCGATCATCGCGCGAAAGAGCGAAGCAAGCGCGTCTTCCGTGTCGTTGACGCCGGCGAGCAGCACGGACTGGCCGAGCACCGGGATGCCCGCCGCGAGCAGGCACCGGACCGCCTCGCGGACCGTCTCCGTGATCTCGCGCGCATGGTTGGCGTGCAGGACGAGCCACAGCGGCTTGCCCGCGGCAAGCACGGCGGCAAGCGAAGCGGTGATCCGCTCCGGCGCGGCGATGGGCACGCGAGAATGCACGCGCAGGCTCTCGAGATGCGGGATCGCCGAAAGGGCCGCGACGATCGCTTCCAGCCGCCGCGGCGAGAGCATGAGCGGATCGCCCCCCGTGAGGATCACCTCGCGAATCGCCGGCCGCGCCGCGAGCCACTCATAGCAGGACGCGAGCTCCTCTTCGCTCAGCACGCCGCCATCGGGCCCGACCTGCTCACGGCGGAAGCAGAAGCGGCAATAGACCGGACAGGCGAGGATGGGCTTGAGAAGCGCGCGGTCCGGATAGCGATGCACGATCCCCTTGATCGGCGAGAGCGCCTCATCGGCGATCGGGTCAGTGCTTTCCTCCGGCGCGACCTCGCGCTCGGCGGGGTCGGGCACGAACTGAAGGCCGAGCGGATCCTTCGCATCGCCGATCAGCGCCGCAAGCACGGGCGGGATCGCCACGGCATAAGTCTCCGCGACTTCGGCGATCGCGGCTTCGCGTTCCGGCGGGATCAAACCGGCGCGCAGGAGATCGCCCGCCGTTCTCAGCGTTTTCGCAAGCGCGGTTCCGTCCGGCATTTTTTTCGCCTAATCCGAATCCCCCGATGGAGCAATCGCCCTCCCCTTCCTGGCACCCGGAGCTTCTGGCCGCGCGCCTCCCCCATCTTCGCCGCCGCGCCCGCCTTGCCGCCGCGACGCGTGCCTTCTTCGCCGCCCGCGGATATCAGGAGGTCGAGACTCCCTATGCGGTGCCGACCCCCGGCGAGGAGGTGCATCTCCGCCCCTTCCGCACCGAAGCCCTCTCGCCCGGCGGCGAACGCCGCGCGCTCTTCCTGCACACCAGCCCCGAATTCGCGATGAAGAAGCTGCTCGCGGGCGGGGCGGGCCCGATCTTCCAGCTTGCGCGGGTCTGGCGGAACGGCGAGGCAGGCGATCTCCATGCACCGGAATTCACCATGCTCGAATGGTACCGGCCGGGCGCCGGCATGGAGAGCCTGATCGAGGAGACCATCGCCTATCTCCGCGCCGTCCTGCCGCCGGTCGTCACCTGCCGCGGCGTCACCACAGACCTCTCCCGCTTCGAGCGCCTCACCCTCGCCGAGGCCTTCACTCGCCATGTCGGCGCCGATCTTCTCGCGACCGCGGAGGACGCGCCGGCCCTCGCCGCCGCCGCGCGCACCGCGCTCCGCCCAAACGAGAGCTGGGAGGATCTTTTCTTCCGCCTGCTGCTCGAGCGCGTGGAGCCGCATCTCGGCCGCGCCCATCCCACCTTCCTCACCCATTGGCCCACCGCACAGGCCGCGCTTGCCCGGCGCGATCCCGCCGACCCTCGCGTTGCCGAACGCTTCGAGCTTTTCCTTTGCGGCATCGAGCTCGCCAACGCCTTCGTCGAGCTCACCGACGCGGCCGAGCAGCGCGCCCGCTTCGCGGCCGACCGCGCCCGCCGCCATGACCTGGCAGGTCTTGATTGGCCGATGGACGAGGAGCTTCTCGCGGCGCTCGCGCTCGGCCTGCCGCCTTGCGCCGGCATTGCCCTGGGCTTCGACCGGCTCGCGATGATCGCCGCCGGCACGCCGCGCATCCAGGATGTTCTGTGGCTTCTCCCGCCGGGGCTCGCGTCAGGGCTCGCGTGACAATCGCGGTCAGGAGCTTCATCTTGCCGCCATGCGCCGTGCCGCCTGTCTCATTCTCCTTGTTTCTCTCTGTGCCTGCGCGGACCAGGCGCTCGAGCAGCGCCGCGCCTATCTCGCCTCCTTCGTCGGCCAGAGCGAGGACGATCTCGTGCGCTCTCTCGGCGTGCCCACGCGCAGCGTCTCCGTGAAGGGTGAGACCTTCCTTGCCTATGATGATCGCCATCTCGAAGTCCTGCCCGGCTTCTATGGCGGCCCGCCCTGGTGGGGACCGGGCTGGGGTCCCGGCTGGGGCTGGGGATGGGGCCCGCCCATCGTCATCGCGCGTGGCTGCGAGACCACCTATGAGATCGACAGCGACAAGGTTGTGAACTTTTCCATGCGCGGCCCCGATTGCTGAAGGGCCGCGCCTATCGATCCAGGGGAACCCATTCCCCGCCGACATGGCGATAGCGCTTCTTCACGGCCGCCCAGGCGACCCGAAACGCGATCTCTTCACGATCCTCCCGATCCGCATAGGAATCCCAGGCCGCGTTGAACGCGCCACGGAAAATCTCCTGCGCATGCTCGGGCAGCCGGCGCGCCGCGGGCGGCAGATCGAAGATCGAGGCATAGGGCATCGCCATATCCTCCACGCATTCAGAATGCGAGTTCCTGCAGATATGCCTTCTTGCAGAAACGCGGCTGCGCGGCACGTGATTTGTCCGCCGGAATTGACATGCCGGCTCGTTGCCCGCATCCGGGCGCGCGCTTGGCAGAGGAAGGTGAGATGACCGGAGAGGAAGGACACCCGCTGGCTGGCAAGGTCGCGCTGGTCACGGGCGCGGGCAGGAATATCGGGCGGGCGATCGCACTGAGCCTGGCCGAGGACGGTGCCTTCGTCATCGTCAATGGCAGAACCGATCGCGGCGCCGTGGACGAAGTGGTCCGCGAGATCGTGGATGCGCGCGGGAAGGCGCTCGCTTCCATGGGCGATGTCTCCGACCCGGCGCAAGTCTCGCGCATGGTCGCGGACGCCGCGGCCGAGACGGGCGGGATCGATATCCTGGTGAGCAATGCCGGGCTGCGGCGGCAGACGCCGTTCCTCGAGATGGCATTCGCGGAATGGCGCGAGATCCTTTCCGTCGCGCTCGATGGCGCATTCCTCATGGCCAAGGCCGTCGCCCCGCACATGATCCGCAAGGGCGGGGGAGCGATCGTCGCTCTCTCAGGCATCTCGACTCATGTCGGGACACCGAATCGCTGCCATGTCTCGGCCTCGAAGGCGGGCCTCGAGGGGCTCGTGCGCGCGCTCGCGATCGAGCTTGCACCCCATCGCATCACCTGCAACGCCATCGCGCCGGGAACGATCGACACGGTGCGCGGCGCCTCCGCCGGGCCGCTGCCGGAACGGCTGGCGGCGGGCAGCGTGCCTCTTGGGCGCCAGGGCCGCCCCGGGGAGATCGCGGCGATGGTCAGGCTGCTCGTCGGACCCGAAGGGAGCTACATCACCGGCCAGACGATTCACGTGAACGGCGGCAGTTTCCTCACCTGATCGGAGTTCAGGGCGTCATGACCGGAGGCGGGAACGAAGGAGGCCTGGATCACGCCGGAAAACAGAAATCGAGAGCGGGATGAGGAAGCGCGGGCGAACGCATCCGGCTCCGGTCCCCGCCGGGTAGGCGGCGCAAACCGCATCGGCTAGCGTGCCGGCGCAACGGAACGGGGGAAGGTGATGTCCGAAAAGGTGGCGGTGGTCACGGGTGCCGGCAGCGGAATCGGGCGCGCGGTGGCGCTGGCCCTGGCGGGTGAAGGCTATGCGACCGTGCTCGCCGGGCGGCGCAAGGATGCGCTCGAGGAGACGGGCGCGCTCGCCGGGGCGAAGGCCGGTCTGCTTGCCGTGCCGACGGACGTGACCGACCCGGCCTCGGTCGATGCGCTGTTCGCCGCCGTGCGCGAGAAATTCGGCCGGATCGATCTTCTCTTCAACAATGCCGGCGCGGGAGCCCCCGCCGTCGGGTTCGACGAGCTCAGCTTCGAGCAATGGTCGAGCGTCGTCGCGACCAACCTCACCGGCTCCTTCCTCTGCGCCCAGGCCGCCTTCCGGATGATGAAGGCGCAGCAGCCGATGGGCGGGCGCATCATCAACAACGGCTCGATCTCCGCCCACGCGCCGCGCCCGAACTCCGCGCCCTACACCGCGACCAAGCATGCGATCACCGGGCTCACCAAATCGATCAGCCTGGACGGGCGGAAATACGATATCGCCTGCGGGCAGATCGATATCGGCAATGCGCTGACCCCGCTCGCCGCGCGCATGTCCAAGGGCGTGCCGCAGGCCGATGGCAGCGTGCGGCCGGAGCCCCTGATGGATGTCGAGAACGTGGCGAAGTCGGTGGTCTTCATGGCGAGCCTGCCGGTGGATGCGAATGTGCAGTTCCTCACCGTGATGGCGACGAAAATGCCCTTCGTCGGCCGCGGATGATCGGCCTCCCTCCCTCTCGCGCATCCTTTCGCCTTCAGGCCGGACCGTCGCTCACGATTTCGTGATGGAATGTGCGCGGACGTGAGGTGTCCTCCGGTCAGTCGCCGGATTCCGGCCCGGATTCCGGCAATGACCGAAGGGAGCCCGCCATGACCCGCCTTCCCGCCCGCCTCCTCGCGGCCAGCGCCGCGCTTCTCGCAACCACGGCCCTTGCCGCGCCGATCCACGAACGCGTGCGCGGCACCGTCGCCACCATCAGCGGTGGCACGATCACCGTGCACACGCCGAGCGGCAAGGACGTGCCGGTCGCCCTTACCGGCAGCACCCACTACGCCGAGGTCCTGAAGTCGAGCCTCGATAAGATCGCGCCGGGCAGCTATATCGGCACCGCCGCGAAATCGATCGGCGGCAGTGATCTTGTGGCGCTCGAGGTCGTCGTCTTCCCGCCCGCGATGCGCGGCGTGGGCGAAGGCCATTATGCGTGGGACCGCATCAGGGACACGACGCTCTCGGGCGGGGCCGCGACGGCCAGCACCATGACCAACGGCACGGTGACGACGGCGGCCCCGGCCGGCGGCGGCAAGGATGTCAACAGCACGATGACCAACGGCACCGTCTCGACCGCCAGCACGTCGGGCGGGGCGAAGCAGATCACCGTCACCTACAAGGGTGGCAAGCAGGTGATCATCGTGCCGCCGACCGCGCCGATCGTGACCTTCCAGCCAGCGAGCCTGTCCGACCTCACCCCAGGCAAGACCGTCTTCGTCAACGGCCTGAGCGACGATGGAAAGGTGACCGCGGTTTCCATCGCGATCGGGACCAAGGGCGCCAACCCGCCGATGTAAGGCGCCGGTGGACCGGTTCGAGAACGGGAAGCGAGACCGTGGGGCGATCCCGCGGCGCCGGAAGGGCGGCGCATCCGCTGCCGATCCGGATCATGCACTGGGTGGGGGCCTCGGCGATCATCTGCATGATCCTGAGCGGCTGGGCGATCTACAATGCAGCGCCCAGCCTGCCCTTTGCCTTCCCCCGCTGGATGACGCTCGGCGGCTGGCTCGGCGCCGGGATCGCCTGGCACATCAGCGCCATGTGGGTGCTGTTCGTGGATGGTCTTGCCTATCTCGCCTATGGCTTGCTCTCGGGGCATTTCCGCCGCGATCTCCGGCCCACCGGGCCGCGCGCGCTCCTGCATGATATCGGCGCGGCCCTCACCTTCCGGCTCGACCATCAGCTTGGCCATTACAATGCCGTGCAGCGCCTGCTCTATACCGGCGTGATCGTCGTGATCTGCCTTGCCGTCCTGACCGGGCTTTCCATCTGGAAGCCGGTGCAGCTCGGCTGGCTCACCGGGGTCTTCGGCGGCTTTCCGGTGGCGCGCGCCATTCATCTGACGATGATGTTCTGCATCGTCGGATTCCTTGCGCTGCATCTGACGCTGGTCGCGCTCTTCCCGCGCACGCTCGTCTCGATGATCGCTCCGCTCGAGGCGGAGGAAGGGTCTTGAGCGACGATCCTGCCGTGAGCCGGGCCGAGATCGCGCCCGAGCTCGCGCGGCTCGCGCGCCGTGGGCTGCTGCGCCGAGGATTGACGCTCGGCAGCCTCGGCCTGCTGACAGGCTGCGATCTTTCCACCCATTCGGGCATCGATGCGGCGCTCTGGGCGATGCTGCGCTTCAACGACCGGGTGCAGGAGGCGCTCTTCAGCAAGCGGAGACTTGCCGAGACCTATCCGGCGAGCGCCATCACGAAATCGTTCCGCTTCAACGCCTATTACGCGGTGTGGCAGGTACGGCCCGTGCCGGACAATTGGCGGCTCGCGGTTGCCGGGCGCGTCGCGGACCGCACGCCATGGCCCCTCGCACGGCTACGCGCCCTGCCCCAGCAGAGCCAGATCACCCGGCATATCTGCATCGAGGGATGGAGCCAGATCGGGCAATGGAGCGGCGTGCCGCTGCATGTCTTCCTGCGCCACATCGGTGCGGATCTGCGGGCGCGCTATGTCGCCTTCACCTGCTTCGATGGATATTTCACCAGCATCGACATGGCGAGCGCGCTCCAGCCGCAGACCATCCTCGCCCTCGATTTCAACTGGCAGCCGCTCACACCCGAATGGGGCGCGCCGGTGCGGCTGCGCATTCCGGTGAAGCTCGGATTCAAGAGCGCGAAAAACCTGCAATCGATCGAAGTGACCAACCACAATCCGGGCGGCTACTGGGAGAACCAGGGTTATAACTGGTTCTCCGGAGTCTGAGAGCCTGTTTGGAGTGCCCCTGTGGTGGTCGTCCCACGCGCCACAGCGCATTCTCAGACAGACTCTGGGACGGCCGGCTGGTTCCGCGACGGAACGATGCGTAAGATCGGATCGTTTCGACGTCGGAGGAAACCATGCGTGCGGCTCCGGATGTGCTGATCGTGGGGGCCGGGCCGGTCGGGTTGCTGCTTGCGACCGAGCTCGCACGGGATGGTGTCGATGCGTTGCTGATCGATCACCTGAGCGAGCGGTCCTTCTTCTGCAAGGCGCTCGGCGTCACGCCGCGCACGCTCGAAATTTTCGAAGATATCGGCATCGTCCATGAGGCGATCGATCTCGGCGTTTGGCTGAGCGGGGTGACGGAGTTCGAGGACGGCAAGAAGACGCAGGTGACGGACCTGCCCTCGGGAATGGCGATCGGGACTTTGCCTTATGGTTTCCTCTCGCTCGCGCAGTTCGACACGGAACGCCTTCTCGAATCCGCACTCCGGCGTCATGGCGGGTGCGTGGACTATGGCTGGACGCTCGCTTCCTTCGTCCAGGACGCCGAGCACGTGCGCGCCACGCTCAGGAACGCGGCCGGGGAGATTGAGGAGGTGAGCTGCCGCTGGCTCGTCGGAAGCGATGGCGCACACAGCACAGTGCGCAGCGCGCTCGGGCTTGCGTTCGAAGGCGGGAGCTATCCCCAGACCTTCGTTCTCGCCGATCTCGAAGTGCGATGGGACCTGAAGCGGGGGCCGATGTACCGCTTCACTCGCAGCGACAGCGACAACGCCGCCCCCCTGGCGGCGGTGCCGGTGCATGGCTCGCCCGGGCGCTATCGGCTCTCCACCATCATGCCGGAGACTGCCGGCATGCCCGCTGGCACGCCTATCGGCACGCCCGCTGGCGATGGGACGGAAAGCCCCGAGCCGCCGGATCTCGAGGGCATCACCGAGATCATGACACCGCTTCTGCCGCCCGGGACGACGCTTTCTTCCCTGCATTGGTCCTCGGTCTATCGCGTCAGCCATCGCATCGTGCCGCGCTACGGAGAAGGGCGCGTGTTCCTGGCCGGAGATGCCGCGCATATCCATCCCCCCGTGGGAGGGCAAGGCATGAACACGGGCCTGCAGGACGCACACAATCTCGCCTGGAAGCTCGCGCTGGCGGCGCGCAGCCTCGCCCGGCCTTCCCTGCTCGAAACCTATACGGCGGAGCGGCAACCGGTGGGACGCGATGTCGTCGAGCAGACGAGCCGGGCGCTGGATGCGGTGATGGCAAGAGAGAGCCCCCGGCCCGGAATCCGCGAGAGCCAGCTTCCGATCACCTACCGGGGAAGCGCGCTCGTGCGGGATGATCGGGTGGAGGCCGGCATGGATGCGCCGACGCCCGGAGACCGTGCGCCGGATGTGGACGGCTTGCGGCGCCCGTTCGTCACCCATGCGCTTCGGTTGCATGAGCGGCTCGGCGGCGGGCGCTATGTGCTGTTCGGCCTGATTGGGGAGAATGGCGAGGGTCTCTCGCGCCTGGCCGATATGGCGGATGTTTTGCGCGGGATGCTCGGGGCGAGTGCCGCCGCATTCGCGGTGGCGCCAAAGGATGCGGCCCTGCCGGCGCAGGAGCGGATTCCGGTGCTGGAGGACGCGGCCGGCGCGTTCCGCGCCACCTACGGCCCTGTATCCGGCACGGCGTGGCTGACCCGGCCGGACGGCCATATCGGCTGGCGCGGCACAATGGCGAAGGCGCTTGCGGATTTCCTGGCCACGATCCTCGTTTCTTCGGGCCCTGTCTCTTCAGGCCCTGCCGGATGAGAGCAAGGGCCGGCAGGCAGATTCTGCCGGCCCTTCCTGTCGGTCAGCCTCCGCCGCCGGTCTCGTTCACCAGAGGGAGAGTGCTGTCGCGGACCGGTGCGGGCGTGGCGGAGACGCTCGCGCTCGGCGGGACGAACGTGTTTCCGTTGTATCCGGAAAAAGCCTGTGACCCGCTGCCGAATTGGGTAGTGGCCGCGGAGTGGTTCTGCGCCGTCTGAAAGGCACGGCTCTGCTGCGGGACGCTGCCGCCGACGCCATCACCCGCTGGCGCGCCGAACGGGCTTGCGAGCGCGCTTGCCGCCGAAAACGCGAGTGCGGCCAAGACGAGAGCAAATGATTTCGACATTGTTCTGACCCCTTCTTCTTGAACCAGGGTCCGTCTTCTCCCTGGCTGTCACTGAAGAGACATTCGAGGGGGCTGTTTTCTTCTATGCATTTGCGCGTGAGCTGGATTCCCGCTGGAACATGGGTCGAAAAACCGAATCAGATCGACGCGTCCATCTCGCTCCGGATCTGGTTGGCGAGGGTTTGCAGCGTCTCCATCGGTTCGCTCGCGACGAGGCCGTAGCCGAGGCCGTTGCGGGCCCAGACATAGCCGACCGTGTCCTTGCCGTGCATCGACCGCATCGGCGCGTTCATGTCCCGCTTTTCCATCGGGCGCATGAAGAGGGTGATGCGCTGCCCTTGGGGACTGTCATAGAGAAACATGCAGGCGGGCCCCTGCTCGGTCGCCACGAGCTGGGCGCTGACCAGCCGGAAGCCGGACCTGGAGAGATCCGGTGGCGTGACCTTGCGGCCGATCTCCCTGGTGAGCCAGCTTGCGAGGTGGGCCTCAGCCATCGCGTCCGGCGTGGAGCCGATGAAGTTCGCCGCGAAGGTACGATGCGCGACCGAGGCCTCCATGGCGACGGAGCTGATCCCGCCCGGCAAGCTTGGGCCGCGGGCCATCCATCCGCCGCCGGCCCCGACCGCCAGCGCGAGGAGAATGCCCGCCGCGACACGCACGGGCTGCCAGCGGCGCGCCCGGCGCGCCGCGAGGAGATGGCCGAGGCCGAGCGGCGCCGGCACGGGTTCCCGCGCCTTCCAGGATGTCGCCTCGCGCAGCGATGCATTGACCGCCTGCCAGGCTGCGACCCGTGCCAAAGCTTCGGGATGCGCCGCAAGGTGGCGCTCGACCAGGGGGCGGCGCCTCTCATCGAGAAAGCCGTCCACATAGGCGTGAAGATCGTCGTCCGTGACCGGACCTTCGTTCTTGTCTGTCATTTGACCCTCCGCAGGACAGGCTGGGGCCGTCCCTCCACGAAGTCCCGCAGACGATCCCGGGCGCGGCTCAAGCGCGACATGACGGTGCCGACCGGCACGCCGAGCATCGCCGCGACTTCGGCATATTCGAAGCCCTCCACCGCGACGAGGAGGATCACCTGGCGCTGCTCCGCCGGAAGCTCCCTGAGGCCGCGAAGAACATCGCGCATCTCGGCGCTTGCCGGCTGCGACGGCGGCACCGGCATCTCGGCGGCCGTCTTTTCGGCCGAGACCTCGGCGCGGATTTTCGCGCGCCGCCAGCGATTGACGTAGAGATTGTGCATGATGGCGAAGAGCCAGGGCCGAAGCTGCCCCTCCTCGCGAACCGTATCGAGCCGGTCCAGCGCGCGCAGCAGGCAGTCCTGGACCAGATCGTCGGCATCGTTGGCATTGCGCATCAGCGACCAGGCATAGCGGCGGAGCGAGGGAATGTTCTCCTCCAGTGTCGCGAGTGCTGACATCCGTGGCCGCCTATGCCCGATCCAAACCGAATGACGCTTCGGAGCGTGCTTTCATCCATGCATGACCATCGTATCTGCCATGAATTCATACCATAAGCCGACGTGCCGGGAACGGCGGAGAGGGAAGCATGGGAAACCATGAGGCGACCGTTCGCTGGAGGCGCCGGGACGGCGAGGTCTTCACCGACAGGCGCTATGGCCGAGGGCATGAATGGGCATTCGATGGCGGGGCCAGGGTGCGTGCCTCCGCCTCGCCGGACGTGGTGCGGGTGCCCTATTCCGACCCGGCCGGCGTCGATCCGGAAGAGGCGCTCATCGCCGCCCTGGCGAGCTGCCACATGCTCTTCTTCCTCGATTACGCGGCGCAGGCCGGCTTCGTCATCACCTCCTACGAGGACCGCGCCGTGGGCACGATGGCCAAGCGGGAGGACGGGCAAATCTGGATGAGCCAGGTGGCGCTCAGGCCGCATGTGCTGTTCGCCGGCGAAAAGCGACCGACCGAGGCGGAGGTGGCGACACTCCACCACAAGGCGCACGAGGCCTGCTACATCGCGAACTCGGTCAGGACCGAGATCCGCATCGAAGGGCAAGCCGAGGGGATCAGGGCGTAATGACCTAAGGTGGCTTCACCGCAGCTCTGAATCCCGCGGGAAAACATGGGGCGAGAGCGGGATACGCTGGCGAGAGCGAACGGGTCCCGCTCTCGCGAAGGCCGGCATTCTTGCTGCGGAAGCGAAAAGACGGCACTCTTCACCCGGATGACAGCGGCCCGGCCATGCCATGGCAGCCCACATGGGAAGAACCCGGACGCGCCGGCTGCTTCCGGCACATCGCTTGCGCGGGTGGTGCTGTTGGGCGAGACGCCGAACGGGCTCTCTCCCGAGCTCGAAGCGGACCGTGCGCAGGCGATCACCGATCTCGAGCGTGAGAATTGTTTTCAGCCGGTCGGCCTCGCGCCCGGACCCCCCGGGGGACCCTATGAACTCAGGCTTTCGATCGAGGGCGGCCTGCTGCTCGACATCCGTGACCGCGAGGGCCAGCCGCTGATCGCGCACCTGCTGGCGCTCGGTCCCTTCCGCCGTCTGATCAAGGACTATCATTTGCTGGTCGAGAGCTACGCCAAGGCCGTGCAGGAGGGCCGTGAGGCGCGGTTGCAGGCAATCGACATGGGCAGGCGCGGACTGCACAACGAGGCCGCCCGGCTGCTCACCGAGCGGCTCGCCGGCAAGGTCACGATCGATCTCGAAACGGCGCGGCGGCTTTTCACGTTGCTCGCGGTCCTGCACCAGCGCGTCTGACGCCCGCGCCACTACTTCAGAGCCCGTATGAGAATGCGGCTTGCGGTTTTGCGGAAGCGCCGCAGGCGCTGGCCGGCGCGGCTTTCGAGAACCGGAGCGGAGCGGTCTCAAGATCAATGTGGCTTCTGACGGAAAAGCGAAGCGATCCGTCAAAGCCATGGAATTGATCGCCAAACAAACCTGGCCGTGAGCACCGGAAGCGCAGAAAGACACGCCGGACGACCACCTCAGTCGCATTCTCAGGCGGGCTCTCAGTCGAGCGCTTCCGGGTTGATAACATTCTCGCGGTTCGGCTTGCCGTCGAAGACGCTCAGGATATTCCCGACCGTGACAAGCGCCATGCGCGCCGTCGCCTCAACGGTGACGCCGGCCATGTGCGGGGAGACGATGACGGAAGGAAGCTTCAGCAGCGGATGGTCGGGCGGGACGGGCTCGCTCGCGAAGACATCGATGCCGGCGCCGGCAAGCCGGTTCTCCGCCAGCACGGCGGCGAGCGCCGCTTCCTCGACGATGCCGCCGCGCGCGGTATTGACGAGATAGGCGGTGGGCCGAAGGAGGGCGAGGCGCCTTGCGTCGATCATGCCGGTCGTCTCGGCGTTTTTCGGGCAATGGACGGTGACGAAATCGGCGCGCGGGAGGGCGGCATCGAGATCGGCGGGCTCGCAGCCCGCCGCTGCGATCGCGGCGGCGGGCACATAGGGATCATGAACAAGGACCGTCATCTCCATCGCCCGGCAGCGCGCGGCGATGCGCGTGCCGATACGGCCGAAACCGATGACGAGCACGGTGCGGCCGGCGAGCTCGATGGGCATCATGGCATAACGATCGTGCCAGCCTCCGGCGCGGACGAGCGGATCGAGCTCCGCATCACGCTTGGCGAGCCTGAGCATCATGAAAAGCGCGTGCTCGGCGACGCTCGTCGCATTGGCTGTGCCGGCGACCATCAGCGGCACCTTGCGCGCGGTGAGCGCGGGCACGGCCACGGCATCGTAGCCGACGCCGATGCGTGCCACGACCTGCATCGCCGGCGATGCGTCCATCTCGGCGGCAAGGAAGGGCGTGAAGGAGAGCGCCACGCCATGCGCATCGGCGAGGAAACGATGGAACTCGGGCATGGCGAGCGACGGCGGATAGGAAACCGCCTCGACATCATCGCGCGTGCGGATGAGATCCCAGCCCGCTTGAGCAAGGTTTTCCGGCAGCAGGACCTTCTTGCGGTTGGCCGTCATGGCGCGTGTCCATTCGTGGAAGAGAAGATTTCAGCCGCGCGGCGTGGAGGCGACATAGGCGCGATTCCAGGTGGGCGTGATCAGCACCTCGTTGATGCAGACATGCGGCGGCAGGCAGGCGACATAGAGGATGAGATCGGCGCAATCCTCCGGCTGGAGCATGCGCGCGCGATCCTCCGCGCTGACTGGCACGGGACGCTTATCGAGGATCGGGGTCGCGACCTCGCCGGGGCAGATCGCGGTCGAACGAATGCCGTTCACGCATTCTTCCATGTTGATGCTGTGGCTCATCGCCACGACGCCGTGCTTGGTGGCGGTATAGGCGGCCCCGCTCAGCGGATGGACGAAGCGACCGGCAAAGGAGGCGGTGTGGATCAGCACCCCGTCCTTTTGCGCGCGCATGAAGGGCAGGGCTACGGTCACGCAATAGAAGGCGGCCGAAAGATTGGCGCCGATCACCTGGTCGATGCCGGCGGGGGTGAGGCGCTTCCAATCCCGCTCGAGGATATTGCCCCCGGCGTTGTTGACGAGAATGTCGAGCCGGCCGAAGCGTTCGCCGATCGCGGCGCCGATGCGCGCGACCGCTTCCTTGTCCATCAGGTCGGCGGGTTCGACCTCCGCCACGCCGTTGGCGGCGCGGATACGGGTGGCGAGCGCCTCCAGCGGCGCCTTGCGCCGGCCGGTGAGGATGAGCCGCGCCCCCTCCGCGGCGAGCGCGAGCGAAGCCGCCTCGCCGATGCCGGACCCCGCGCCCGTGACCCACGCCACGCGCCCTTCGAGCTTTGCCAATGGCGACCCCTTCCCCGTGCAGGATGCTGTGAGATGCAGAGCTGACAATCCGCCATGCGGAGCAGGCAATCAAGCCCGGCACCGGCGCGATCTTGCCCCGGCGCGCGCGGTGTGTTCGCATGATGGAAGGTGGGAGGACGGAATGAAGATCAGCCGCATTGAGACGCTGCACTGCGATGCCGGGTGGCGCAATTTTTCCTTCCTCAAAATCGCGACCGCCGACGGGATCATCGGCTGGTCCGAGTTCAGCGAAGGGTTCGGCACCGCCGGCCTCGGCGCGGTGATCGAGGCGTTGGGCAAAACCATCATCGGGCAGGACCCGCGGCGGATCGGCCTCATCACCGCCACCCTCTACACCCAGGTGACGCCGGCGCGCGCCGGGCTCAACCATCTCGCGATCGCGGCGATCGAGAATGCGCTGCTCGACATCAAGGCGAAGGCGCTCGGCGTGCCGATGTACGAACTCTTCGGCGGCGCGATCCGCACGCGCATCCCGCTCTACTGGTCCCATTGCGGGAGCTATCGGGTGCGCGACGCGGCTCTGGTGGGCGTGCCGCCGCTCAGGACCTATGACGATCTCTTCCATCTCGGCGAGGAAGTGAAGCGGCGCGGCTTCCGCGCGCTCAAGACCAATATCCTGCTGCCCGGCAAGGACGGGCTCGTGAGCTTCCGCCCGGGTTTCGGCCGCAGCCCGGGCTTTCCGGAGCTCAACTGGAGCCATGAGGTGCTCGAAGGGACCAAGCGCCAGCTCAAGACGTTCCGCGACGCGATCGGCCCGGACACAGCGCTTCATCTCGACGTCAATTTCCATTTCAAGACAGAAGGTTTTCTCAGAATTGCCGAAGCGGTGGCGCCCTTCGCGCTCTCCTGGCTCGAGCTCGACACGTACGACCCCGATGCGCTCGCGCTCATTCGTCGCCATGCTCCCTGCCCGATCGCCTCGTGCGAGGTGCTGACCTCTCGCCGCGAGTTCAAGCGCTATTTCGAGACCTATGCGATGGATGTCGCGATCGTCGACGTGCCGTGGAACGGGCTCATCGAATCGGTGAAGATCGCGGCGATGGCCGAAGCCTATGAGGTGAATGTCGCGCCCCATAATTTCTATGGCCATCTCTGCACGATGATGAGCGCGCATTTCTCGGCGGTGGTGCCGAATTTCCGCATCATGGAGATCGATATCGACAGCGTGCGCTGGCGCGACGAATTCTTCTCCGCGCCCCCGCTGATCGAGGATGGCATGCTCGTGCTCGGCGAGAAGCCGGGCTGGGGGATCGAGGTGAACGAGGCGGCGGTGCGCGCTCGCCCGCCGCGGGGCTGATTCCCCCCCCGATGCCAGACGTATCGATCCGAGGCGTGCGCAAATCTTTTGGCCCGGTCGAGGTCATCCACGGGGTCGATGTCGAGATCGAGGATGGGGCATTCGTCGTCCTGGTCGGACCCTCGGGCTGCGGCAAGACAACGCTTCTGCGCATGATCGCCGGACTTGAGAACATCAGCGGGGGCGAGATCGCGATCGATGGCCAGGTGGTCAACCGCCTGCCGCCGAAAGAGCGCGACATTGCCATGGTTTTTCAGAATTACGCGCTCTACCCTCATATGACGGTACGCGAGAACATGGCTTTCTCGCTCAAGCTCGCCAAAGCGCCGGCGGACGTGATCGAGGGACGCGTCGGGCGAGCGACGGCGATCCTCGGCCTTGCCGACTATCTGGATCGCTACCCGCGGCAGCTCTCGGGCGGGCAGCGCCAGCGGGTCGCGATGGGTCGCGCGATCGTGCGCAACCCGAAAGTGTTCCTTTTCGACGAGCCGCTCTCCAACCTCGACGCCAAGCTCCGTGTGCAGATGCGGGCCGAGATCAAGGAGCTGCATCAACGGCTCAAGACCACGACCGTCTATGTCACGCACGACCAGATCGAGGCGATGACGATGGCGGACAAGATCGTGGTGATGCGTGCCGGCCATGTGGAGCAGATCGGCGATCCGCTCACCCTCTACGATCGGCCGGAGAATCTTTTCGTCGCCGGTTTCATCGGCAGCCCGGCGATGAATTTCATCCCCGGCACGGTCGAGGCGGGCGGGTTCCGCGCCGAAAAGGGCACGCTCTGGCCGCTCGATCCCGGACTCGCTGCGCGGTTCGCGGGCCGTGTGGCGACCTATGGTGTGCGGCCGGAGCATCTGGCCGTGGCTGATGAGGGACTGCCCCTCGTCGTGCAGGTGATCGAGCCCACGGGATCGGAGACGCAGGTGATCGGCGAGGTCTCCGGATGCGCGATCGTTGCCGTGCTGCGTGAGCGGCTTGCCGCCCGGCCCGGCAGCACGATCGGAATCTCGGTCGATCCGCGGAACGTACACCTGTTCGATCGCGAAAGCGCGGCACGGCTCGGCAAGGGCGGGTGCTGAGAGAACGCAGTGACAATGCCAAGACAGGAGGCGGAGCGGATTGCGGAGATGCGGCGCCGGAGCTAGGGTTCCAGGGAATGCGGGCATGATATCGCGCATCGAGAAAAGGCCAAGCGTGCGGAAATGATTTCGCCGCCTAGCCACGTCGTGGCCGGAAGGTCCAGCGCTTGAGGAGGGGATGCAGGAAATGGATCATTTGACACGGCGTCAATCGTTGGTGATGGGAACGGGCGCGCTCGGCGGGGCGACGCTGCTGGGTCCGGCGGGGCGGGCGCAGACGATGGAAGCGGGTGTTCCAGTCGCGAACGTCAAACCCCCAGCCTTCGCGATCGAAAAGGGCGCGAACCTCAAGGTGCTTCGGCCGGCGAAATTCGTCGCTCCGGACGAGACCTATTTCCGCGCCAATACGAAGAAATTCACCGAGACGACCGGGGTTCCGGTCGCGCTCGACTTCATCAGCTGGGAACAGCTCCGGCCGCAGACGGCGGTGACCGCCAATACGGGCGCCGGGCCGGATATCATCATCGGCTGGAGCGCGGACCCGCAGATCTATGCGAGCAAGCTCGTCGATCTCAGCGATCTCGGGGAATATCTCGGCGCCAAATACGGCGGCTGGTTCGATCTCGCGACGGTGTATGGCACCAAGTGGGGCAGCGGCGGCAAGCAATGGATTTCGATTCCGCTCGGCGGATCGAGCGGGCCGGCCGTCTATCGCATCTCCTGGCTGAAGGAGGCGGGGTTCGATGCGATCCCGAACGACCTCGATCAGTTCCTCACGCTTTGCCAGAAGCTCAAGCAGGCGGGGCATCCTTGCGGTTTCGCGCTCGGCCATGCCGTGGGCGATGCCAACGGGTTCTGCAACTGGCTGCTCTGGTCCCACGGCGCCTACGCGATCGACGAGCATGGCAAGGTCGCGCTCGATTCCAAGGCAACGATCGACGCCTTGAACTATGCCAGGGAACTGTACCCGACGATGATCCCGGGCACCACGTCCTGGAACGACGCCAGCAACAATCAGGCTTTCGTGGCCGGGGAGATCTCGCTCACCTACAACGGCGTCTCGATCTACTTCGTGCTCAAGAATTCTTCCGATCCCAAGCTCAGGGCAATCGCCGCGGATACCAACAATGCGCTGCCGCCGCTCGGCTACGCCAAGCAGGCACCGCTATCGGCGCTGGTGGTGAACGGAATGGTTTTCCGGCACACGAAATATCCGAATGCGGCCAAGGAGTATCTCCGCTTCATGATGGAGGCGCCGCAATATGGCCCCTGGCTCGCAGGCTGCCTTGGCTACTGGTCGGAGCCGCTCAAGGCCTATGCCAAAATGACCTTCTGGGACAGCGATCCGAAGATTGCCGCGTACAAGTTCGGCATGAACACGCCGTATTACGATGGCTACAAGGGCCCGATCGGCGCCAATTCAAGCGCCCTCTCGGCCAACTATATCATCGTCGACATGTTCGCCAAGGTGGCAACGGGCAATGCCTCCGCCGCCTCGGCCGCGCGGTTCGCGGCCGGCCAGGCGAAACGCTACTATCCAGGGTGAAGGATCTGTCGCCCGGAGAAATTGGATTCCCGCTTTCGCGGGAAGGGTGGCGCGCGGCCGGTTTCGGCTGAAAGGACCGGAGGCGGCGCAGGCGGGAGGACGGCATGGACGTCGCCGTTGAAGAGGCAGACGCGGTTGCGGCCTGGCGACCGGAGCGGCGACGCGAGAGCTGGCTCGCGCGGCTTTTCAATGCCAGGCCGTTCCTGATCGCGCTCTGCCTTACGCCCGCCATCGGTCTCCTCGTCGTCTTCCTCACCTATCCGCTTGGCCTCGGCTTCTGGCTTGCGCTCACGGATTCGACGATCGGCCAGCGCGGCCACTTCGTTGGGCTCGCCAACTTCGTCTCGATCGTGAACGACCCCGTGTTTCAGCTCACGGTCTTCAATACGATCTTCTACACGGCGGCGGCGACGGTCGGTAAATTCGCGCTCGGCCTCTGGCTCGCATTGCTGCTCAACCACCATCTGCCGTTCAAGGCGTTCCTGCGCGCGATCGTCCTGCTGCCCTGGATCGTGCCGACTGTGCTATCGGCGATCGTCTGGTGGTGGATGTACTCACCGCAATTCTCGATCATTTCCTATCTCCTCGTGAACGTGCTGCATCTGCGCGCGACCTATATCGATTTTCTGGGTTCCGCCTGGCCGGCCCGCTGGTCGCTGGTCGCGGCCAATGTCTGGCGTGGCATTCCGTTCGTCGCCGTCATCACGCTCGCCGGATTGCAGACGATCTCGCCTTCGCTCTACGAGGCGGCGCTCCTGGATGGCGCCAGCGCCTGGCAGCGCTTCCGTTTTATAACCGTTCCGATGCTGATGCCGATCCTCTCGGTGGCGCTCACGCTCTCCACCCTCTTTACATTCTCGGACTTCCAGCTCGTCTATGCGATCACCAATGGCGGGCCCTTCAACACCACCCAGATCATGGCGACACTCGCCTACCAGGTCGCGATCCCGGGCTCAGAGCTCGGCCAGGGGGCGGCGATCGCGATCGCGATGATCCCGTTCCTGGTGGCGCTCACCGCGCTCAATTATTTCGGGCTGGCACGCCGGAAATGGCAACAAGGGCCCGCCAATGAGTGATGACTCACCAATGAGTGACGCTTCATGAGCAGCGCGGCCACCGACGGGAGCGAGCTTCTCTCCTGGGATTCGCGCGCACGAAGGGTGGTGACGGTCTATGTGCCGCTCGCCCTCTTCGTGATCATCCTGCTCTTCCCTTTCTACTGGATGACGATCACGGCCTTCAAGCCGGACTCGGAGATGGAGGACTACAAGGATTACAGCCCGTTCTGGATCCACTCGCCGACGCTGCACAATTTCGATGTGCTCCTCTTCCACACCCAGTTCCCGCGCTGGATGCTGATCACGATCACCGTCGCGATCGGCTCGACGATCCTCTCGATCTTTTGCAGCGTGCTCGCCGCCTATGCGATCGAACGGTTGCGCTTCCGCGGCTCGACGCACGTTGCGCTGGCGATCTACCTTGCCTATCTGGTGCCGCCGACGATCCTCTTCATTCCGCTGGCGACGATGATCGTCCAGCTCGGGCTCTATAACAGCCCGCTCTCGCTGATCCTCACCTACCCGACCTTCCTCATCCCGTTCTGCACCTGGCTCCTGATCGGCTACTTCAAGTCAATCCCTTACGAGCTCGAGGAATGCGCGCTGATCGACGGCGCCTCCCGCCTGCAGATCCTGCGCAGGATCGTGCTGCCGCTTTCGATGCCCGGCCTGATCTCGGCAGGCATTTTCGCCTTTACCCTTTCCTGGAACGAGTTCATCTATGCGCTCGCCTTCATTCAATCCACCGCCAACAAAACGGTGCCGGTGGCGGTTCTCACAGAACTGGTGACCGGCGATGTCTATCAATGGGGATCGCTGATGGCCGGCGCGCTGCTCGGCTCCGTGCCGGTGGCGCTATTCTATTCGCTGTTTGCGGAATACTATGTTTCGAGCTTGACCGGCGCGGTGAAGGAATGAGCGCCGCAACGCTCAAGCAAAAGGGGAGAGAAAGAGAGTGGCGCGATTCAAGGTGGTGACCCCGGCCGGGCCGGACGGCGACTATGGCTACGAGATGGAAGCGCTCGCCCGCATCGATGCCGAGATCGTCGAGGCGCCGGGGACGAGCGCGCAGGAATTCATCGCCGTCGCGCGCGATGCCGATGCCCTCTATGCCAAGGGGATTCCGATCACGCGGACGATCATCGACCGGCTCGAGCGTTGCAAGGTGATCACGCTCGGCAGCGTCGGGGTGGATTCGGTCGATGTTGCCGCGGCCACGGCACGCAGCATCCCGGTGACCAACGTGCCGGACACCTTTATCGAGGAGGTGGCGGACCACGCGATGACCCTGCTGCTCGCCAGCTTCCGCAACCTGGTGGCGCAGGACCGCATGGTCCGCACCGGGCGGTGGAAGGAAGGACGGCCGGCGCTTTACAAGATTCCCCGCCTGATCGGCCAGACCCTCGGCTTCATCGCCTTCGGACACGTCGCCCGCGCGGTCGCGCTTCGCGCGCGGGCGTTCGGGCTGCGCATGCTGGCCTATGATCCCTTCCTCGAGGAGCTGGTGATGACGCCCTATGGCGTCGAGCCCGCGAGCCTCGCCGAGGTGCTTGAGAAATCCGACTTCATCTCGATGCACGCGCCGGCAACGCCGGACGCCCAGCATATGCTGCGCGAGGAGCATTTCCGGCGGATGAAGAAGACGGCGCTCTTCATCAATACCGGTCGCGGCCCGACGGTGGATGAGGCCGCCTTGATCAAGGCGCTCGAGCAGGGATGGATCGCGGGCGCCGGGCTCGATGTGCTCGAGACGGAGCCGCCTTCCGCGGACAATCCCCTGCTCAAGATGGACAATGTGATCCTGACGGCGCATGTGGCCTCTGCCTCGGCGCGCTTCGATCCGGTGCGGCGCCGGCGGGTCGGCCAGGAGCTTGCTCTCGTGCTCACGGGGCGTTGGCCGATGAGCTGTGTCAATCCCTCCGTGCTCGCGAGCACCGGGCTCCTTCGCTGGCAGCCGCAATCGATGGAGCGCGGGCCCAACAGCTGACGGTCCGCCGAACAGAACCGGACGGGAAGCCGAGAAGGAAAGGAAAAGAGGATGAAGGCGGGCGATGCGATCGCGGAAATTCTGAGGCGCGAAGGAATCCGCACCATCATCGGCTATCCGGTGAACCATGTGCTTGAGCATGCGGCGCGGGCGGAGATCCGCCCGATCATCGTCCGCCAGGAACGGATCGGGCTGCACATGGCGGACGCGATGGCCCGGCTTTCCTCCGGGGCGAACCCGGGCGTCTTCGCCATGCAGCACGGCCCGGGAACGGAGAATGCCTTCGGCGGCGTTGCCCAGGCTTTTGGCGAATCCGCGCCGATCCTGGTGCTGCCGATGGGCTATCCGCGGCGCATCGCGCATGTCCCGCCCAATTTCAACGCGGTGACCAATTTCGCGCACGTGACGAAGTGGGCGGAGCCGCTGACCAGCGCGCGCGAGATCCCGAACGTGTTCCGCCGCGCCTTCGGGCGGCTGCGCAACGGCCGCGGCGGGCCGGTGCTGGTGGAGATCCCGAACGATGTCTTTGCCGAGGAGATCCCGGACGGGTTCGAGTACGCGCCGGTCCCGGCAACCCGGACCGGCCCCGATCCGCAGGCGGTCGCGCGGGTCGCGAAAAAGCTCGCCGAGGCGAAACGCCTGGTAATCTACGCCGGCCAGGGTGTGCATTACGCGCGCGGCTGGGAGGAGCTTAAGAAACTCGCCGAGCGGCTCGCCGCCCCGGTGACGACGAGCCTCCAGGGCAAGAGCGCCTTTCCCGAGAACCATCCGCTCTCGCTCGGTTCCGGCGGGCGGGCGATCCCGAAGATGGTGCATGATTTCCTTGCCAATGCCGATGTGATCTTCGGGATCGGCTGCAGCTTCACCGAGACGAATTTCGGCGTGAGCATGCCGAAAGGAAAGACGATCATTCACGCGACCCTCGACCCGGACGATCTCGGCAAGGATATCCCGATCGCCGATGCGCTGGCGGGCGATGCGGCACTGACGCTCGGCGCTTTGAATGCGGCGCTCGAGGATCTGCTGCCGCAGCGGCGCGATCCGGCGCCGGTGGCCGCCGAAATCGCGGCGGTGCGCGAGGAATGGATGGCGCAATGGCTGCCGCGCCTCACCTCGAACGAGACGCCGCTTTCGCCCTATCGGGTGATCTGGGACCTCGCCCACACGGTCGATCGGGCGCGGACGGTGATCACGCACGATGCCGGCAGCCCGCGCGATCAGCTTTCGCCGTTCTGGGTCTCGCCGACACCGCTTTCCTATATCGGCTGGGGCAAGACGACGCAGCTCGGCTACGGGCTCGGGCTCGCGATGGGCGCGAAGCTCGCCGAGCCGGAGAAGCTCTGCATCAATCTCTGGGGTGACGCGGCGATCGGTTTCACGGGGATGGATTTCGAGACGGCGGTGCGCGAGCGGATCCCGATTCTGTCCGTCCTGCTCAACAATTTCTCGATGGCGATCGAGCTCAAGGTGATGCCGGTCTCGACCGAGAAATATCGATCGACGGATATTTCCGGGGACTACGCGGCGATGGCGCGGGCCTTCGGCGGCTATGGCGAGCGCGTGGACCGGCCCGAGGAGATCGTGCCGGCGATCAAGCGCGGCATCGCCGCGACCGAACGGGGAGAGCCCGCGCTGCTCGAGTTCCTGACGAGCAAGGAGGTCAGGATTTCGACGTTCTGATCGACGCGCCGGCTGGATGTCTCGTCAGATCAGGCCGGCATCGATGATGAAATTCTGTGCGGTGCACATGCGCGAATCGTCGGAGGCGAGCCAGAGCACGAGGTCCGCCACGTTCTCGGGATAGATCTTCTCCTTGAGGCATTGTGTCTTGATCAGGTCCGCCTCCGCCTCCGGCGTCAGCCAGAGCGTCAACTGGCGCTCGGTCATGATCCAGCCCGGAATCACGCAATTGACGCGAATGCGATCCGGACCGAAATCCCTGGCCAGGCCGCGGGTAAGGCCCTCCACGGCCGCCTTGGCGCTGACATAGGCGGGCATGCCGCCGGTTCTCTGGTGCCAGCTCACCGAGCCGAAATTGATGATCGAGCCGCCACCTGCCTCGCGCATCATCGGCCAGACCGCCTGGGCGGCAAAGAACTGGTGGCGGAGGTTCACCGCAAATCGCTCGTCCCAGTAATCAACCGTGACGTCCTCGAGACGATGGCGCTGATCGTTGGCGGCATTGTTGACGAGCACTCTGACCGACCCGAGCGTCTTGCGCACATCCGCAATCGCCGCCTGCAAGGCCGGAATATCGATGAGATCGACATGGTAGAAGAACGGCTTGTTGCCGCTCTCCTCGCCGATCTGTCGCGCCAGCGCCTCCCCCGCCTCAGCATTGATGTCGAAAAAGGCGACTTTCGCCTGCTGGCGGCAGAATCCCTCGACATGAGCGGCGCCGATGCCGGTGGCCCCACCGGTGACGAGCACGACACTGCCCTTCAGGCTCGGGTAGATCGCCTTCTTGCTTTCGGCCATAGGTCGTCCTCGCGAAATTGAAATCAGGCGCGGCGCGCGGCCCGGTACTCGCGGCGAACGATCTCGAGCAGCTCCTCGACCGAGGTTTCGGCGGAATGGCTCTCGAAGGTGATCTCGCCATGCTGGACCAGGACGACACGGTCGCAGATATCGAGCGTCTGGGCATAATTGTGGGCGATCATGGCGATCGCGATATCGCCCCGGCTCCGCAGCCGCTCGATCAGGTCGATGATGAGCCCCGCCTCGCGCGCGCCCATCGCGGCAAGCGGCTCGTCGAGGAGAAGAATGCGCGCATTGGAATAGACGGCGCGGGCCACCGCGATCGCCTGGCGCTGGCCGCCGGAAAGGCTTGCCACCTCCACATCCACGGAGGGCACCCCAACCCCGATATCCTCGAGCGCGGCGGCGGCGCGCTTGCGCATCTCGGCATGATTGAGCAGCCCGAAGGGCGCTTTCCTCAGCTCCCGGTTGAGAAACATGTTGTGATAGACCGAGAGCGCATTGATCAGCGCGAGATCCTGATAGACGCACTCGATGCCGAGGCTGCGCGCATGATCGACCGAGTTGAGGGAGACCTCGTTTCCATGGACGAAGAGGCGGCCGGAAGTCGGCTGGTGGAAGCCGGTCAGGATCTTGATGAGAGTCGACTTGCCCGCCCCGTTATCGCCGAGGATGCCGAGGATCTCGCCGCGGCGGACATGGATAGAGACACCGTTGAGCGCGACGATACTGCCGAACCGCTTGGTGATGCTCTCGGCCCGGATCGCATCCCCGCCGGGTTCCACGACGGCCTGCCCGCTGCCGGCCGCCACGGCATTTCCATGGACGGGAGCGCTGCCGCTCATGCCGCCGCTCATTGGGCACCACCGCGCTGCCAGCGCAGCAATCGGATGTTGACGACCATGGCGATCAGGATCGCGGCGCCAATGATCGCATCGAAGAGGAAGGCATTGATGCCCTGGAGCGTGAAGCCGTCCTGCAGCACGCCAAGGACGATGGCGCCGATCAGGCCGCCGATGATGGTGCCCGATCCGCCGGTGAGCGCGGTGCCGCCGATCACGCCGGAAGCGACGCCGAAGAACATCATATTGGCGCCGCCGGCGAGCGGATCGTTCGATCCCACCCGATAAGCCTCGATGATGCCGGTGAAGCCGGCGAGAACGGCGGTCAGGATGAAATTTCCGACCTTGATCCGGTTGATATTGATCCCCGCCTCGGCCGCGGCGATTTCATTGCCGCCAACGGCGGAGGTGTGCAGGCCCCAGCGTGTGTGGCGCAGCAGGATGTGCATGCCGAACACGATCAGAAATGCCCAGATGATCTCCGAATAGCCGTAGGCGCCGAGGATGCCGGCAAGCACCGGGCCGCCGGGCGGGGTTGCCGGAAAGCCGCGCGAAATGGTGAGCGTGATGCCGGTGATGAGGAAGAAGGCGCCGAGCGTGGTCACGAAGGAGGGCACATCGAGCATGACCGTGACCAACCCGATCGCGAGCCCGATCGCCGCGCAGAGAAGAAGCGCGACGACGATGGCTGGAATCACGGGCAGGCCGAACTTGGCGCCGAAATAGACGAGGAAGGGCGCAAGCGCGAAGGTCTGGCCGGCGGAAAGATCGATCTGCCGGCAGATCAGCAGCATGATCTCGCCGCAGGCGATGATGGCGGGCGCGGCGACGAACTGGGAGAGCGTCACCACATTGGCGCCGCTGATGAAGTTCCCGTTGGTGACCTCGAAATAGATGACCAGCAGAACCGCGACGAGAATGACGCTCGCCTCGCGCCAGACGAGGAAGCTGTTGAGAACGCTGCGCAGACCCGAAGGCCGGGCGGAGACGGGCGGCATCGTCTGCGCGCCGCCCGTTCCTTGGGAGTTGTTCGCCACGCGTCTCAGCCGATCGGGCCGGAACGCGGCACGATCTGCGCTTCGGCGGAGCTGCCCTCGTAGCGCGTCTTGGTCGTGAGATAGGGCATCACACCTTCCTTGGTCACGAATTTGAGCCCGGTATTGATGTCCGCCGGGCCCGAGAGACCGCCCGAGACCTTGAAGGCGAACATCTCCATCACGGTATAGAACCCCTGCAGATAAGCCTGCTGGTCGATGACGAAATCGAGCTGTCCATCATGCACGTACTGGAGTGATTTCGGCAGGAGATCATAGCCGCCGCCATGCACGCCCTTGCTGGTCAGATTGTATTGCTGAATCACCGTGCCGATATTCATGGTATCGGTGGCGCCGGTGCCGAACATTCCTTTGATGTTCTGATGGCCGAGATAATAGGCGCGGATCTTCGAAAGCGAGACGTTCGTGGTGGGATCGGTCGCGATCATCACCGCGTTGATCGGCGCGCCCGACTTCTTGATCGAGGCCAAGGCGCCATCGACGCGCGGCTGAAGATTGAGCTGGCCCGGCGTTGCAATGAAGAGCGCGACATCGCCCGACCCGACCAGCTTCACGATCCTTTCCCCCATCTGATAGCCGGAAAGGAAGAGATCCTGGCCGATATAGGCAAGCCTCCGGTTCGGGCTGCCGGGCGGGGCATCGGCATTGTAGCTGAAGACCGGAATGCCGGCATCGAGCGCGCGCGCCACGGGCGCATCAAATCCCTTGGGATC
The DNA here is from genome assembly GCA_035509315.1 of Acetobacteraceae bacterium. Classification (GTDB taxonomy): domain Bacteria; phylum Pseudomonadota; class Alphaproteobacteria; order Acetobacterales; family Acetobacteraceae; genus JAKAWQ01. Next base: position 87,026 of record DATJLS010000043.1, read on the forward strand.
GACGATCGCGACCGCGATGGCATCCGCCTTTCCCGCGATCGCCGCATTCATCGCATTGACCATCTGCGCGACGTCGCTGATCTCCGAGCCCGTCCATTGATAGGTGCAGCCGAGCAGGGCGCACGCATCCTGGATGCCGTACTGTGTCGGGACGAAGAACGGGTTGGTGGTGACGTGATTGACAAAGACGAACCGCCATTTCGGGTGAGCGGGGAACGGGCCGGCATCCGCGGCCATCGCCTGCCCGGCGATCGCCCCACCGGCAATCGTCCCGAGCGCGGCCGCGGCGGAAGCCACGCTTACACCGTGAACCATCGCACGCCGCGGCAGGCGCAGAGCCGCGCGCCGCACCAATTGCTCGTCCGATTCTTCGCTCATCGACGTTCCTCCATCCCGTTTGGTTATCTCGTTCGGGCGCCGGGAACCTAGGCCGTGAAAGCGAAGGAAGTCAACGGGAGCGTTGCTTTTCAGCCGCTGATCGGGCCGGAGCGCGGCACGATCTCAGCTTCGGTGGAGCTGCCTTCGTAACGGGTCTTTGTGGTGAGATAGGGGATCACGTCAGCCTTGATGACGAACTTGAGGCCGGTATTGATATCGGCCGGGCCGACGAGCCCGCCCGAGACCTTGAAGGCGAACATCTCCATCACCGTGTAGAAGCCCTGAAGATAGGGCTGCTGATCGATGGCGAAGTCGAGATGCCCGTCCCGCACCGCCTGCAGCGACTTGGGCAGAAGGTCGAAGCCGCCGCCGTGGACGCCCTTCCTGGCCAGATCATATTCCTGCATCACCGAACCGACATTCTCGGTATCGCTGCCGCTGGTGCCGAACATCCCCTTCACCTTGGGATGGCCCAAGTAATAGGCACGGATCTTGGAAAGCCCGACATTCACCGTCGGATCGGTCGCGATGACGGCGGCATTGATCGGCGCGCCCGATTTCTTGATCGCGGCGATCGCGCCATCGACGCGGGGCTGAAGATTGAGCTGGCCCGGAGTCGCGATGAAGAGCGCGACATCGCCCGACCCCACAGACTTGACGATCCGCTCCCCCATCATCTCGCCGGAAAGGAAGAGATCCTGGCCGACATAGGCGAGCCTCTCGTTCGGGCTGCCGGGCGGGGCATCGGCATTGTAGCTGAAGACCGGAATGCCGGCATCGAGCGCGCGCGCCACGGGCGCATCGAACCCCCTGGGATCGACGAGCGAGACCGCGATCGCATCCGCCCGCCCGGCGACCGCAGCGTTCATCGCATTGACCATCTGCGCGACGTCGCTGATCTCCGAGCCCGTCCATTGATAGGCGCAGCCGAGCAAGGCACAGGCATCCTGGATGCCGTACTGCGTGGCGACGAAGAATGGATTGGTGGTGACGTGATTGACGAAAACAAAGCGCCAGCGCGGATGGGCGGGAAATGGGCCGGCCTCCGCGGCCCGCGCCGGCTCCGCGATCGCCACACCGGCAATCGCGCCGAGCGCGGCCGCGGCGGAAGCCGCGCCCGCACCATGAACCATCGCCCGCCGCGGCAGGCGCGGAGCCGCGCGCGGCGCCGGTCCCTCGTTCTCGTCCTCGTTCACCGGCGCTCCTTCTCACGGGCCTGTCAGTTTTTCAGAGCCGGGCGAAATAGTCAGGGGGACAAAGAAAAAGTCAATCCGCCGCGCCCCTTGTTTTTGGGCTTTCTCAAAATTGCAGGGATGGCGGACTTATTTCCAATTCGAATCTTTTCTTCGGCTTTTCCTGCAATCTCTGGCGGAACCTCCGGAGCGGGATGGGTTCGCCAGCGCTCACCCGTCCCGCTGCCGGTCATTCTTTCATCGCGTGATCGAGGCCTGCGGCGATCCCGTCTTCGCTCATCATGCTCCTGCGATTTCGCACAGCATGCGCGCAAGCAGGGCGGGCTCCGTCACCATCGCGTCGTGTCCGGTCGCGATTTCCCGCCAGTTCCAGCCGGGCTTGTTCCTGACCCGCTGCCGCGCCACCTCAAGCGGCGCATAGATCGGGCCCGTGCAGCAAATATAGGTGCGCGGCAGGTCATTCCCGTTCGGATTGGCAAGCCGAAGCCGATCGGTAAAGGTCGCCAGCGGATGCGGCGTCAGGCGGGGGGCCAGCCACGCGGCATCCGGCCCTTCCGGCACGCCGAAGGCCGATGGTGGCGGCGAGGGTATGGTGAGACCGTTGCTTGATTCTTGGGCAAGCCGCACGCGCTCGGCCACCACCGCTTGCGGCAGAAGATCGAAAGGGGCCTCGCCATTCTCCAGAATCGCCGCATCGAGATAGATCAGATGACGGATACGTTCCGGCATGCGATCGGCCGCACCGGCAATGACGGATCCGGCAAAACTATGGCCGACCAGCACCACGTCCTCGAGATCCTCGAAGGTGAGCACATTGACGAGATCGGCGACGAAGGTTTCGAGCGTGATCGCAGGCGAGAGCAGATGGCGGCGCTCACCGAGCCCGGTCTGCGTCGGCGTGAAGACGCGATGGCCTTCCGCGTGCAGCACCTTCGCCACGCGTGCCCAGCACCAGCCGCCGTGAAACGCCCCGTGCAGCAGCACGAATGTGCGCCCGCTCATTCTTGCATTTCCTTTCGATCAAGCCGTGCAGCATGCCCTCCGGCCGAGGGAGCGCCAAGGTCTGGGCTGCGCCAAGGGCCGAAAGCCGCCCCGATTGCCGTTCCGCCGTTCGTGCGTGATAGCCTGCCCTTCCGATGAGCGATCCTGACCGCGAGGCTCGCCGTTCCCTCGCCCGCCACCGAGCCTTCGCGACCTCTCTCCTGGTGGTGATGGGCGTGGTTGCGGTGAGCAGCCATTTTTTGCCGCCGACCTATGCGGCGGGCCTGCTCGAAGCCGCCTCCAAGGCTGGCTTCATCGGCGGCATCGCCGACTGGTTCGCGGTCACGGCTCTCTTCCGCCATCCGCTCGGCCTGCCGATCCCGCACACCGCCATCGTGCCGGCGCACAAGGAACGGCTCGGCCGCGCGCTCGGCAATTTCGTCGCCAACCATGTGTTCACCGAGGCCGAGGTGGCGCGCACGCTCGCGGGCCTCGATCTCTCCGGCATCCTTGCGCATTTCTTCGCCGACGAGCGCTCGCTCCGTGCGGCTGCCGGCGCCATGGCGGCGATGCTGCCCCGCCTTGCGGCCAGCATCGAGGACGGCCGCGCGCGGCGGCTCGTCTCGCGCCTCATCCCACGCTTGCTCGGTGGCCCCGCCGGTGGGCGGATGATGGTCCGCGCGCTGCGCAGCCTGGTCGAGGGAGGGCGGCATCAGAAGGTGCTCGGATTCCTCGTCGGCCAGCTCAAGGAGACGCTCGCGACCAAGGAGGATCAGTTGCGCGCGGCAATCGAGGAGCGCGTGCGCGAGCATGGCGGGCGGCTGGTGGGCTGGGCCGTCGGCGCGACGATCGCGCGGCGCGTGCTCGGCGCGGTCAACAAGGAACTCGACAAGATGGGCCCGGACGGCTCGGAGCTCCGCCTCGCTTTCGACGAATGGATCAGGCGCGAGATCGACCACATCGAGGAGGACCCCGCCCGCGCCGCCGAGATCGGCGCGGGCCTGCGGCATGTCCTCGCCCATCCGACCGTCCAGACCTGGCTCTGGGACGTCTGGCGGCGGCTGCGCGAGGCGCTCGAGCGGGATATTGCCGATCCGGGCGGGCACAGCCTCGCCGTCATGGAGGGCATGCTGCACAATCTCGCCGGGCTGCTCGAAAGCGATCCGGGCGTGCAGGCACGCGTGCAGAACGCGCTCGAGGCCGTGGTGGTCTCGCTTCTCCCGGCGGCGCAGGCGCAGCTCTCCGGTTTCATCGCCGGTGTCGTCGCCAACTGGGACACGGAAACATTGACGCAGCGGCTCGAGCTCTTCGTCGGGCGCGATCTTCAGTTCGTGCGGGTCAACGGCTCGCTGGTCGGATTCCTCGTCGGCGGCATTGTCTATGCGGTGCTGCGCGCAACATTCGGTCCGGTGGATCTCTTCTGAGGAAGACGATTGATGCGGCTCTCGGTGCTCGACCAATCGACGATCGTGTCAGGCCGCTCGCCGGACAGTGCGATCCGCGAAAGCCTGGCGCTCGCCCGCCATTGCGAGGCGCTGGGCTATGCCCGCTACTGGCTCGCCGAACATCACAATTCCGATTCCCAGGCGGGCACGGCACCCGAGATCCTGATCGCGGCCATCGCCGCGACCACGACGCGCATGCGGGTGGGCAGCGCCGGGGTGATGCTGCCGCACTATGCCTCGCTCAAGGTGGCCGAGGAGTTCCGCGTGCTCGAGGCGATCGCGCCGGGGCGGATCGATCTCGGGCTCGGACGGGCGCCGGGCTCGGACGGCCGCACGGCCTATGCGCTCAATCCGAACGCCGACAGCGCGGCGGAGAATTTCCCGGCCCAGGTCGCCGAGGTGCTCGATTGGCTCGCCGGCCGGACGCCGCCGGAGACCCATCCCTTCCATGGCGTGCGCGCCCAGCCCGCGGGCCCGACGATGCCCGAGGTCTGGATGCTCGGAAGCTCGGATTATGGCGCCCGGGTCGCGGCCTATTTCGGCCTGCCCTACTGCTTCGCCCACTTCATCACCGACGGACGCGGCGCGGCAGAGGCGATCGAGATCTATCGCCGCAACTATCGCCCGAGCGCGAGACACCCGGAAGCGACGGTCGTGCTCTGCGTCTTCGCGATCGCCGCCGAGACGGAGGAGGAGGCCGAACCGCTCTTCCTTTCCCGCGCGCTCTGGCGGCTTCATCGCGATCGCGGCGTCTTCCCGCCCTTCCCGAGCCCCGAGGAGGCCGCCGCCTACCCTTACAGCGAGGCCGAACAGGCGCGGGTCGAGCGGATGCGCGCCCGCAGCTTCTTCGGCGCGGCGGACCACGTGGCGGAGCAGCTCGCCGCGCTCGGGCAGACGCTCAAGGTCGAGGAGATCGCGGTTCTGACCACGACGCACGATCCGGCCGCGCGGCGGCGCTCCTACACCCTGCTTGCGCGCGCGTTCTCGCTCTCGCCTACCCCAGTCCCGGCATAAAGCATTCCGGCATCAGTCATCGCGCCCGCCAGACCAGGGTCGCGGAGACCGCGTAGTTCCACACCACGCCGATCGCGGCGCCCGCGGCACCGGCGAGCGACCAGCCGGCGTGGCGCCGATAAAGCATGCCGGCGATGCCGACATTGGCCACCGCGCCGATCCCGCAGACCAGCACGAAGAGCGCCCTGCCCTGCCATAGCATCCGGCCGCGCAGGCGCTGGTCACGATAGGTGATGCGGTTGTTGAGCTCGAAATTCGCAAGCATCGCGATCAGCGTGGCGAGGCCCTGCGAGAGCTCGAAGCCGAGCCCGGCGAGCTTGTTGAGAATGCCGAGGACGGCGAGATTGACGAGCACGCCGAAGGCCCCGACGCAGGCGAAGGCGATGAAGCGCAGCGGCAGGAGGCCGCCCGAAAGCTTGTCGAGCAGCAATGCCGCGAACTGGAGCACCACCAGCACGTCGAGCTTGCTTTCCCCGGCGACCCGCGGGCGGAAAACGAAGGGAACCTCGACCACCCGCAGCCCCTTCCCGCCCGCCAGCAGGATATCGAGCAGGATCTTGAAGCCGGCTCCGGTCAGGCGCGGCGCGAGACGATCGAAGAGCGGGCGGGGAAGGGCGAAGAATCCGCTCATCGGGTCGGCGAGGCGGACCGGAAGGAAATGCTGGGCAACGCCGATGCCGAGCCCGGAGATGCGATGGCGCCAGGCCGACCCGAGCCCCGCCGCGTCGCCGCCCGCGGCATGGCGGCTGCCCACGGCGAGATCGGCCGTGCCGGCGCGCAGCGCGGCCAGCATCGGCGGAATGCGCGTCTCGTCGTGCTGCAGATCGCCGTCCATCACCGCGATGTATGCGGCGGAGGAAGTGAGCGCGCCTTCGATCACCGCGGAGGAAAGGCCGCGGCGGCCGATGCGGCGGATGCAGCGCACGCGGGAATCCTCCGCGCCCAGCCGCAGCACTTCGGCGGCGGTGCCGTCCGGGCTCGAATCATCGACGAAAATCACCTCCCACGCGATCCCGTCCAGCGCGGAGATGAGGCGGGCGACGAGCGGGGCGACGTTCGGCCGCTCATTGTAGCAGGGGACGATTACACTGAGCTCGGGCACGCTGAACTCGGGCGCCGGTTCGGACGCCGGTTCGGACGCCGCCGGCATCGGGCTAAATGGGCACGCCGGCGAGGTCTCGGCTGGTGCGGATCGTCTGCAGCGTGCGCACCTGGCTTACCTGGGGCGCGCCGGTCAGGCGCTCGGTAAGCTGGTTCTCATGCGTGGTGTCGCGCGCCACGAGGCGGAGCAGGAAGTCGCCCCCGCCGCGGATCATGTGACACTCCCGCACCTCCGGCCAATCGGCGACCAGCCGCTCGAACGCCGAAAGCACGGCCTCCTTCTGGCTGTCGAGCCCGACAATGGCGAAGAAGGTGATGGGCCAGCCGAGCCGCGCCGGATCGAGCTCGGCATGATAGCCGTGGATCACTCCCGCCTCCTCGAGCCGGCGCACCCGGCGGAGGCAAGGCGGGGCCGAAATGCCCGCGCGCTCGGCCAGCTCGACATTGGTGATCCGGCCATCGGCCTGCAGCTCGGCGAGGATTCGGCGGTCGATGCCATCCAGCACGGGCGGTTCGGCGTTGCGGGTTTTCATCGGATGGGTCTTCGCGAGCGTGATCCGGCTTTGGGACCGTTTCGATTGACGGTGGGAAGATTGAAATATTATTGCACGGCGGACCCGCCGCAAGAAGGCTTGGCGCCAGAGGGAAGGTCTTTTTCTTGCGTGCTGCACTGCCGCGCCAATATTCTGTTCTGTCATCCGAGCAGGAAGGTTTTATGCCCGAGTCGCATCGCAGCTCCGTCCTCGTCATCGGCGCGGGGCCGGCGGGATACACCGCTGCGATCTACGCGGCCCGTGCCGCGCTCTCCCCTTTGCTGGTGGCGGGGCTCGCTCCGGGCGGCCAGCTCACGACCACCACCGATGTCGAGAACTATCCCGGCTTCGCCGAGGTGATCCAGGGACCGTGGCTGATGGATCAGATGGCGGCGCAGGCCGCCAAGGTGGGCACGAAGATCGTCGCCGATCTCATCACGCGCGTCGATTTTTCCAAGCGGCCCTTTCTCTGCCAGGGCGATTCGGGAGATGTCTATAGCGCCGATTCGGTGATCATCGCGACCGGCGCGGACGCGCGGTGGCTGGAGCTGCCCTCGGAGCAGCGGCTCCGCGGGGCCGGGGTCTCCGCCTGCGCGACCTGTGACGGGTTTTTCTTCCGCGGCAAGCGGGTGGCGGTCGTGGGCGGGGGCAACACGGCCGTCGAGGAAGCGCTCTATCTCACCCATCATGCCGCCGAGGTGACGCTGATCCATCGCCGTGATTCGCTGCGGGCGGAAAAAATCCTCCAGGAGCGCCTCTTCGCCCATTCCAAGATCCGGGTGATCTGGGACAGCGTGGTCGAAGAGGTGATCGGCGGCGGCATGCCGGAATCGGTCACCGGCCTCCGGCTCAGGAACGTCCGCTCCGGCGAGAGAAGTGAGCTCGCGGCAGACGGAGTCTTCGTCGCCATCGGCCATCAGCCGAACACCGCGATCTTCGCGGGACAGGTGGCCATGGACAAGGAAGGCTACCTCCTCACCGCGCCGGGCTCGACGCGCACCTCGGTCGAGGGGGTCTTCGCGGCCGGGGACGTCCAGGACCGCATCTTCCGCCAGGCGGTCACGGCCGCCGGCAGCGGCTGCATGGCGGCGCTCGAGGCGGAGAAGTGGCTGGCGGCGCAGCAGGACCGCCCGGCGCTCGCGGCAGAATGAATACCGACGGCTCCTGTCGTCGATCATCGCTTCTTTGCGCCGGACGCCGCGCAGGCATCCGGCCGGAACGGATGCTGAGGATCTCCGCCCGGGGGCGGATGCACGGGGATGGCTGACACGATGGACTGGGACAAGCTGCGCGTCTTCCACGCGGTGGCGGAGGCGGGCAGCTTCACGCACGCCGGAGAGACGTTGAATCTAAGCCAATCGGCGGTATCGCGGCAGATTTCGGCGCTGGAGGAGGCGCTGCAGGTGCCGCTCTTTCACCGCCATGCGCGTGGCCTCATCCTTACCGAGCAGGGCGAGGCGCTGAACCGCACGGTGCGCGAGGTCTTCGCCAAGCTCGCGATGACCGAGGCACTGCTCACGGAGAGCAAGGAGAAGCCGGCCGGACGCCTCAAGGTCACCACCACGGCCGGCTTCGGCTCGCACTGGCTGGCGCCGCGCCTGCATCGGTTCCTCGACCTCTATCCCGATGTCTCGATGACGCTGCTGCTCGACGATCTCGAGCTCGACCTCGCAATGCGCGAAGCCGATGTCGCGATCCGCATGCACCCGCCCCGACAGCCGGAGCTGGTGCAGCGGCACTTGCTCGAGATGAGCTGGCATGTCTGCGCCTCGCCCGGGTACCTCAAGCGCTTCGGGGTCCCGCAGCGGGCGGAGGATCTCGATGCGCATCGGCTGATCCTGTTCGGCGATTACCGCCCGCCGGTGGACGATGTGAACTGGCTTGCGGATGCCGGGCGGCGGGCGGGCGCGATGCGGCGGGCGACGCTGGAGGTGAATTCCCTGCACGCGATGGCGCTTGCGATGCTTTCCGGCCTCGGGATCGGCGCGCTGCCCGATTACATGGCGCAGGAGATGCAGGGGCTGGTGCGGGTCCTGCCCGAGCTCAAGTCGCCCAAGGTCGATGTCTACTTCGTCTATCCGGAGGAGCTCCGGAATTCCAAGCGCGTCGCCGTCTTCCGCGACTTTCTTCTTGCGGAGCTCGCCAACAAAAGCTGAGAGCCCTTCATCTTCAAGTTCCGGTGCGCGGCCTCAATCCGGCTGCCTCGATGCCCGCCACGGCGCAAGCCTCGTCATTGTCCGAGACATCACCGGAAATCCCGACGGCGCCGAGGATCTCGCCCACCGCGCTCTCGGCAAGCACCCCGCCGGGAACCGGCACCAGCCGGCCCTGGCTCGCCATCGCAATCGCGTTCACGAAAGAAGGCGAGGTTTGTGAACGGGCGAAAAGCTCGCGCGAGCCGAAACCGAGGCCGAGCGCGCCCCATGCCTTCCCGAACGCGATCTCGGGGCGAAGGATCCCCGAACGGTCCTCGCGCTCGAGCGCGACGAGATGGCCACCATCGTCGAGCACGGCGACGGTGAGTGGCGCCAAGCCAAGCGCCCTCCCGCGCTCGCGCGCCGCCGCGACGATGGTTCGGGCCTGGGCCAATGTAATGCCGGACATCGCGCGCCTTTCCTCTGCGAACGCGCGAAGTTGGACTGGGCCTCAAGGAGCGGCAAGCCGGGGCGGCCGATTCCTCAGAGCGGGTCCATCCGTTCGCTTCCGCTCCCTTGTCCCGCTCTCCTCATTCGTTTTCCCGCGTGATTCAGACCTCCGCTCATCACGCGTCAGGCGCGGCCGTAACTATCCTCAAGACGCACGATATCATCCTCGCCGAGATAGGCGCCGCATTGCACCTCGATGATCGTGAGCGGGATGCGGCCCGGATTCTCCATCCGGTGCACTTCGCCGAGCGGGACGTAGATGTCCTCGTTTTCGCCGAGCAGCCGCTTCTCCTCGCCCACCGTGACGAGCGCGCTGCCGGCGACGACGACCCAGTGCTCGGCGCGATGGAAATGCTTCTGCAGGCTCAGAATGCCGCCGGGATTGACGACGATGCGCTTGACCTGGAACCGCTTGCCGAGGATCACGCTTTCGTAGTAGCCCCAGGGGCGGAAGACGCGCCGGTGATGGGTCGCCTCGCTCCGGCCGGCCGCCTTCAGCCGGTCCACCACCGATTTCACGTCCTGCGCGCGGTCGCGGTGCACGGCAAGCACGGCATCATCGGTCGCGACCACGACGACATCCTTGAGGCCGACGACGGCGGCGAGCCTGCCCTCGCTCCGCACATAGCAGCCGGCGCTATCCTCCACGACGACATCGCCCACGGCGACATTGCCGGCTTCGTCCTTGGCGCCGATCTCCCAGAGCGCGCGCCAGCTTCCGATGTCCGACCAGCCGAGATCGGCGGCGACAACGGCGGCGCGGCGCGTCCGCTCGGCCACGGCATAATCGAGACTGATGCTCGGACAGGCGCGGAAGGCCTCGACGCCGAGACGGATGAAGTCCGGATCCTCACGCCTCGTCTCGACCGCCCGCCGCACCCCTTCCAGCAGCGCGGGCTCATGCTCCGCAAGCTCGTCGAGCAGGGTCCGGGCGGTGAAGACGAACATCCCGGAGTTCCAGAGATAGGAGCCTTCGGTGAACAGCCGGACCGCCGTCTCTTCGTCCGGCTTCTCGATGAAGCGGGCGATGGCCGAAACGCCTTGGGCTTCGGCCAGGGGCGCGCCCGGCTCGATCCAGCCATAGCCTGTCTCGGGGCGGGTCGGCGTCATGCCGAAGGTGACGATCCAGCCCGCGCGGGCGGCGGGCAGAGCCGCGGCGAGGGCATTGCCGAGCGCCTCGGGCGCCCCGATCGCCGCATCCGCGGCCATCATCCAGAGGACTTCGTCCGCATTCTCCTGGGCCACGAGAAGCGCGGCGGCGGCGATCGCGGGGGCGCTGTTGCGCCCCTCCGGCTCGAGCACGATGCGCGCCTCCGCGATGCCGGCCGCCTGCATCTGCTCGGCGATCAGGAAGCGGTGCGCCTCGCTGCAGACGATCAGCGGCGGGGCGAAGTCGGCGCTGCTGGCGCGCAGCGCCGTTTCCTGGATCAGCGATCGCTCCGAGACGAGCGGCCAGAGCGGCTTGGGGAAGCCTTCACGCGAGAGGGGCCAGAGCCTCGTGCCCGCCCCGCCGGAGAGAATCACCGGGACGATGCGGCCGGAACCGGCGGCGCCCGAAGCGGGCGCCGGGCCGGGAGAGGGCTCCATGAGGTTCATCGCTGCCTCCGGCAATCGGTCGGGGTCTTCACTCCGGATTATCGCCGATGACCCTCCCCCGGACAAACGCGGGCCTCCAGACAAACGCGGGCCCCCGGACAAACGCAGGGATGCCCATCCGCCCGGCTTCTTGCCCTGGGGGTCGCGGCGCTTCATCATGCGCCGCAGCATTGTCATGACGAAACAGCTTCTCGCCGCGCTCACGGCGGCCGAGGCGCGCGAGAGGCTCGCCGCACGCCCGGTGATCCTGGTCCCGCTCGGCAGCCAGGAGGATCAGGGGCCGCATGCCCCGATGGGGGATTACCTCCTCGCCGAGGTGATGGCCGAGCGGATCGCCGCGCGTGCCGCCGGGCTCGGCACCGACGCGCTGGTGGCGCCGGTGGTGCCATTCGGCGCCGCCGATTATTTCGGCCATGCGCCTGGCGGCATCGCGCTTTCGCCCGCAACGTTCGAGGCCCTGCTCTCGGAGATCCTCGAAGCGCTGCTGCGCCACGGACAAAGGCGGCTCGTGCTCATCAACGGCCATGGCGGCAATGCGCCGGCGATCCATGAGGTGGCGCTCGCGATCCGCAAGACCCGCGGCATCGTCGTCCCGACCTTTCCGCTCTGGCGCGTCGCGAACACGCTCCTGCCCGCCATTCTCGGCGCCGAGAAGGCGCGGGCGGCGAGCGGCCATGGCGCCGACCCGCTCACCAGCGTTGCGATGCATCTCTTCCCGGCGCTGATGCGCCCCGATCTCGTTCCCGAGCCGGCCGGACCCGCCCGGTTTCTCGGGCTTCCCGTCGGCGGCCTCGGCACGGCGGAATTCGAGGGGGCCGAGATTCAGATCCCGATCACGTTCGACGAAGCGGCCCCCGGCGGCACACTCGCCGATGCGCGCCTCAGCTCCGAAAAGACCGGCGCGGCGCTGGTCGCGCGGCTGACAGAGCTTGGCGCCCGCTTCATCGCGCACTATGCGAAGGAGGCCCTGTGAAGCACCTCACCGGCGCGCGGCCGCGCTGGACGCGGAGACGCGCCCGCGGCAGAGAGATGGCATCTTGGGGCGACACCTTGGGCGGGATCTCTCTTGCTTCATGAGGCATTCGCGATCGGGGAGGCCCCGGCGTATGGATGTTGAGCGGCTCGGCGTCCGGCTGATGCGGCCGATGCAGGCGATTCCGGCGACCTTCTACAGCTACTTCGTCGTCGGCGGGGTCGCCACCGTGGTCGATATCGGCGGCTTCATGCTGCTCATCGCGATGTTCGGCGTGCCCTGGTTCTGGGCCGCGGTCGCGAGCTTCCTCGTCTCCGTCGTCGTCAATTACGCGCTTTCGATCCGCTTCGTCTTCGAGAGCGGGGTGCGCTTTCAAAAACATCACGAAGTCGGGCTGGTGCTGGGCGTGAGCGCCATCGGCCTCCTGCTCAACGAAGCGGTGCTTTGGGTGATGATCGAGATGGCGGATATGGGCAAGCTGCCGGCCAAGCTGTTCGCGACCGCCGTGGTCTTCCTCTGGAACTATGGCGCGCGGCAGAAATTCATCTTTCGCGCGCCGCGGTAAGCCGCGCCCGATTTGGCCCCCCGGGCCCCGCCGTGATACGGGAGAGACCATGATCGAGCTTGCCGCCTTTCGCGCGAGCCTCGGGAATGAGGCGCCGCCTGCCGGCCTTTCCGGCGCGCTTGCCGCGCTCTGGTGGGATGCGAAGGGGGACTGGAACCGCGCCCACGCGCTGGCGCAGCAGGATCCCGGCAAGGAAGGCGATGCCGTTCATGCCTATCTGCACCGCAAGGAAGGCGATAGCGAGAATGCGCGCTACTGGTACGCGCGCGCCGGGAAGCCGGCGGCGATGGGCACGCTGCAAGGGGAATGGGAGGCGCTGGTGCGGGAGCTGACGGGGGAAAAGAGCCCCGCGGAGGAAAAGAATTTATGAACGCGGACGCGAAGAAGACCGTGCTCAGGATGATCCCCTATGGGATCTATGTGCTCACCGCGTTCGACGGCAAGGGCGGCGTGGCGGCGGCCACCGTCAACTGGGTGACGCAGACGGCGTTTTCGCCCCCGCTCCTCGTGGTCGGCGTCAAGGCCGACTCGGGGGCGGCCGCGATCGTGAAGAGCGCGGGGACATTCGCGCTCAACATGCTCGGCAAGGACGGCAAGGGGCTCGCCTTCACCTTCTTCCGCCCCGCCGAGCTGGACGGGGAAAAAATCTCCGGCCAGGGATTTCATCCCGGCGCCAATGGCGCGCCGATCTTGGAAGCGGCGATCGGGGCCGTGGAATGCGCGGTGAAGACGATCGTCGAGCAGGGCGATCATCACATCGTCGTCGCCGAGGTGACGGAGGCGCACCTCGCCAAGCCGCCCTCGGGGCGGCCGGACGCCGCGATCCTGGAAATGAAGGATCTCGGCGAATCCGTGTTCTACGGGGGCTAATTCCAGGCGGGCTGGAGCGTGATGACCGAAGGTGGAATCACCGGAGGTCTGAATCACGCGACAAAACAAAGACCAAGAGCAGGATGAGTGAGCGCGAGCGATCCCATCCTGCTCTAACGTTCCTCTCCGAGCAGAGCGAGGATCTCCAGGAGCGCCGGGCGCAACCGCCGCAGCTCCTCGAGATGCGTTGCCGAAAGATCGGCAAGCCGCGCCTCCGCCGCTTCCGTCAAGGCCAGGAGCACGCGCCGCCGGTCTGAAGGATCGTGCCGGCGGACGACGAGGCCCGATCCCTCCAGCCGGTCCACCAGCTCCACCGCGCTGTGGTGGCGGATGCAGAGCTGCGCGGCGAGATCGTGAATGGTCACCTCCTCCCCGCCGGGAAAGCCCTTGATGCCGAGCAGCGCCTGATGCTGCTGGGGCGTGAGGCCGGATTCGCGCGCCGCCGCCTCGCTGAAGCCGAGAAAACGCCGCAGCAGATGGCGGAAGCCGGCGAGCGTGCGGTAATCGCGCTGACGCAGACCCGTCATGGCCGGGCTTCCCTTGTCCTATTATATCGCATTGCGATATATGGCGGCGCCGCTCGCGCGGCGCATCACGAGGGAAAAGACGCCACAGGTGACGAAGATCGAGGCTCTTGGGGGGAAGCCCGCCCCCGCCGCGGAAAGGATCGAAGACGCCGTCGCGGGCATCCGCCATCTCGGCGATTTCACGACCGGACCGCGTGTGCTGCTGATTTCCGCGATCGCCGTGCTGGTCGGCACCGCGGGGGTGGCGGCCGGGGTGATCCTGCTCGGCCTGATCCGGATCTTCACCAATCTCTCCTATTTCGGCCTGGTCTCGGCCACGGTCCGACCCTTTGCCCAGTCGCCGCTCGGCCTGTTCCGGGTGCTGGTTCCGGTCGGCGGGTCGCTGATCGTCGGGCTGATGGCGCGATATGGCAGCGAGAAGATCCGCGGCCACGGCATTCCGGAGGCGATCGAGGCGATCCTGCTCGGGCGAAGCCGTCTCGATCTGAAGGTGACCATCCTCAAGCCGCTCTCCTCGGCGATCGCGATCGGCACCGGCGGGCCGTTCGGCGCGGAGGGCCCGATCATCATGACCGGCGGCGCCGTCGGCTCGCTGATCGCGCAGATGCTGCCCGTGAGCGACACGGAGCGAAAGACGCTTCTGGTGGCGGGCGCGGCGGCGGGGATGACGACGGTCTTCGGCACGCCGATCGCCGCGATCCTGCTCGCCGTCGAGCTTCTGCTCTTCGAATGGTCGCCGCGCAGCTTCGTGCCCGTCGCCACCGCGGCGATCATCGCGGAGGTGGAGCGCAACTGGCTTGCCCTGCCCTCGCCGCTCTTTCCCTTCCATGGCGGCATGGCGATCTCCTTTTTCGGGCTCGGCGCCTGGATCTTCGTCGGTCTGCTGGCGGGCCTGCTCTCCGGCGCGCTCACCCTGCTCGTCTATGCCTGCGAGGACGGATTCCTGAAGCTGCCCATTCACTGGATGTGGTGGCCGTTGCTGGGCGGGCTCGTGGTCGGGGTCGGCGGGCTCATCGACCCGCGCGCGCTCGGCGTCGGCTACGGCAATATCGCGCACATGCTCGCGGGCGGTGTGCTGCCGGCCTCGGCGCTCCTCCTGCTGGCGGTGAAGGCGATCATCTGGGCGGTGGCGCTCGGCTCGGGCACATCGGGCGGCGTGCTGGCGCCGCTCCTCATCATGGGCGGCGGCCTCGGCGCGGCGCTGGCATCGTTCCTGCCGCATGCGAGCCCGGGATTCTGGGCGCTCACCGCCATGTGCGCGACCATGGGCGGAACGATGCGCTCACCGCTCACCGCGACCTTCTTCGCCGTCGAGCTCACCGGCAACACGCATGTGCTGCTGCCGCTGATCGCGGCTTGCGTGACCGCGCACGCGGTGACGGTTCTTTTGATGCGCCGCTCGATCCTGACCGAGAAGGTGGCGCGCCGCGGCCATCATCTGACGCGCGAGTACCGGGTCGATCCCTTCGCGCTGATGCGGGTCAAGGACATCATGGTGACGGAGGTCCGGTCCCTGCCGGGGACGATGACGCTCCATGAGGCGATCCGCTTCTTCACACGGCCCGATACGATGCACCCGAGCTTTCCGGTGCTCGATCCCGAAGGGCGCGTGCTCGGCATCGTCGATCCGCCGACGCTGATCGGCTGGCGCCGCGCGGGCACGGGGCGCGCGGCAAGGCTTGCCGATCTTCTCGCCGGGCAGAAGCCGCCCCTCGCCGATCCGGACGAATATCTCGAAGGGCCGATCGAGCGGATGACGCGGGCGAACATTGCCCATATGGCGGTGGTTTCGCGCGAGGGGGGAAAGCTCGTCGGATATTTCGGCTGGCGCGACCTTCTCCGCGCCCGCAGCCGCGCGAAGGAGGAAGAGACAGAGCGCGTTGCGTTCTACCGCCTGCCCTATGGAAGATCGCGGTCGAACGGGATCGGCCGATCGCTCTCGCTCTAAAGACGTGCAAGCGCTGCGATGCGCGCCCCGATCGCAATGAAGAGAGCGCCGGCCACACGCTCGAGCCCATGGCGGAGGCGTTGATAGAGGGCCCGCACACGCGGCGTCGAGAAGAGGCAGGCCACCAACCCGGCATAGACCACCTCATCCGCCGCGACGACCGCGAGGGCGGCGAGACGGAGCGAAAGCGGCGCGTGGGCGGGGATCAGGGCGACGAAGATGCTTGAGAAGAAGATGACGATCTTCGGGTTGGTCAGCCCGAGAGAGAGCCCGACCAGAAAGGCCCGGCTGCGGCTCTCGAGCCCGCGGGCGGGCAGAGAAGCCTCCCCGCTGTCGGGATGAAGCCAGGCTGCGAGGCCGAGCCAGATCAGATAGACCGCCCCGGCAAGCTGAATGAGCCCATAGAGCGTGGCAAGCCGGGTCATGATCGCGGCCACGCCGAAGGACGCCGCGGCGGCCCAAAGCGTGGCGGCAAGAGCGATACCGAGCCCGGTGGCGAGGCCGATCGTGCGCGAACGGCCGGCGGCGGCGCGGCTGATGAGCAGGAAAGCGGGGCCGGGAGAAAGGCAGGCAAGCATGTTCGCTGCCGCGATGCCGGCAAGGGTGAAAGCGTAGGACATGGCGCTCTCCTCAAGCGGCGATCGACCACGCCGAGGCGATCAGCCTATCGCGGAGGCGCGCGCCCGTCCAAGAGGCACGGATTGTGGGCAGGGCCTCAGGGGGGAAAGTCCGATCACGGCTCTTGGCGAAGATTCAAAGCTGTTCGCGCGAAGCCCGATGTTTTGGCCGATACTGGAACGGCGGGTTGGGGGTTAACAACGCCGACGAGCAGACGTTCGTCTATACAGATTGCCGGCGGCGGTCGCGACGCCGATCGGGCATTCGCCTACCTATCTCGACGGGGTGATCGGATGCGGTATGCAATGCCGCCTCTCTCGATAAAATCTGTTATCAATAGTAAAAGACAGAGAGGAGGGGCCACTGCGGAGCGGCCTTTTCGACATAGGAACCAGGCGGATCAGAACGCTGACCGGCGGCGCGCGGCCCTAGACCGCACCGGGCTGGGTCATGGTCGCCAGATAAAGGTAAGCACGGAAGCGATGGTGCCGGAACGGTTGAAAGGGAAGCGCAAGCGAGTTCTTGTTATTCTCGGTGCGGGATCAACGCTTCATGCGAAGGCTCCTTCCACCGACGAGGTCAACGAATTCGTCTGCACGCTTCCGAACAACAAACCCCTTCGCGCCGTCGTTGATCGGTTGAAACAACAGCGTAGCATCCCCTCGCCAAACGATACGGTCTCTAGAAATTTCAACTTTGAGACAGTTTTGGCGGCTTTAGAAGACCTCGACCAATTCGGCACTCGGAAGCACCATCCAACGGCGTTTGAACAATATGTCGACGACCGCCTGAGCGCTTTCACGGGTTATGTGTGCGACTTCGCGGAGATGAGAGATCAGAATTTTGCCGCTACTCGCGCTCAAGTAGTCGGCCAGATTAAGAATTTCTTCATCGACAGAACAGCCTGCGCGCCACCAGATCGCCTTCGGGAATTCTTTAATTCACTGAAGGTTGCATTCGATCTAACGGTCGTCACTCTCAACTACGATGACATCGTTGATCGTGCTGGGGACTGGTACGACGGCTTCAGTCCGCCAACTAGCAACGGCGAAGGCGGCACATTCGATTTTGCAGGCTTTCGTGATCGCTCGGCGGAGGATCCAGCCATACTGCTACACCTACATGGCAGCGTCCGCTTCGACTTCCCCCGTTTCAGTCCTGCACCATCAAAAGACGGAGAAATCGTTCGATATGCCGGGCCACGTAGGGGGCTTCACGCTCAACTAAACGGGCCAGCGGGCATACCACAACCAACACCAATCGTCGCTGGCTACGGCAAGGATCGCTGGATGACACGGGCAGCTGTGCCATTCGGTTACTACTACACTGCCTTCGTCAATGCCGTTCAGACCTGCCCTCGCGTTCTCGTTGCTGGCTATGGCGGCGGAGACGAGCATATAAACTCTTGGCTGAGAGAAGAACATCCCCGTCTTCATAGCGAACGGCGGATCGTCCAGATCGATCCATGCTGCCCGAAACAGCCGCCAGCTGCTGATTATCTAATTTTGGGTGGGGACGAAGGATATTTTCCTCCGCCCAGTGATCGCATTGAACAAATGGTCGCTTTTCTCGATAGTCTGTGAGGATCCATATCTTGTGTTCTGGCCGCATCTCAATTGCGTGTGTCACGTATGTCAGCGCATAAGCCGCTTTATGGAAAGTCGGCTTCGACGCGGCCGTTGTGTCCGAGGCTCATGGATATATGATCGATCTATCGCCCCTAACGGCCTAAGCTAGGCCAATGCGCAACGGGTGAGGCATTAGGAGACCTGTGCGCGGGTGGGGAGTAGAGCTTTGAAATATTGCGCGTTTTTTGGATCTTCGGACGATCCGCTGAGAAGGGCCAGCGCTTGCGCACGACTGCTCGGCTGCTAGGCCGCGACGATATTGAGTGTGCGCTTGAGGTTGTAGGCGGTGGCGGTGAAGTGCACTTGAGCAGCAGCTTTGGCGAGACCGCGCCATCGCATCCGGCGCAGACCGTAGCAGCGTTTCCACGTACCGAAGATCTTTTCCACCTTGGCGCGCACGCGATGGATCGGCGCGTTCCAAGCGTCGAGCCGGGCGAGCGTTTCTCACTCGTCGCGGCCCCACATCGCGGTCAGAATGACGCGCGGCGTACCACCTTTGGCCCGAACCGCATCGCCGAAGTGTGACCCTCGATAGGCGCTGTCGGCGAACACCTCACCCGGATCGTCAGGTAAGGCATCGGGACCGGTGCGCCCGTCATTGACGTTGGCCGGCGTGACGGAGACTTTCTCGACGAGCGCCGTGTCGGCATCGGCACCGATATGCGCCTTGAAGCCATGCATTGCTGAGCGGCCCTTGTGCTTTACCCAGTGCCCATCGCCGTCCGCTTC
>DATJLS010000044.1:0-99142 GCA_035509315.1 Acetobacteraceae bacterium
TGGCAGCTCGTCCTTGATGCCATTCGCGTCCATGAGCTTGAGGCCTGTGGCGTCCTCGAACATCTGGAGCGAGCAATCTTTGATCTTGCCGCGCACGAGCAGCAGATAAAGCTGGCGGAGCGCGTCGCGGGCGTAGTGCGATTCCAGATTGTCTTCGGGCCTGAACAATCCCTGCCCCCCGGTCTGACGCTGACCGCGGGTGATGGCGCCGAGTGTGTCCAGTCGCCGGGCGATGGTCGAAAGGAATCGCTTCTCGGCCTTTACGTCGGTGGCGATCGGCCGGAAGAGCGGCGGCTGCGCCTGGTTGGTACGGTTCGTCCGCCCGAGGCCTTGGATGGTAGCGTCGGCCTTCCAGCCGGGCTCGAGGAGATAGTGGACGCGCAGGCGGCGGTTCCGCGCCGACAGCTCGGCGTGGTAGCTCCGACCCGTCCCGCCCGCCTCCGAGAAGACGAGGATGCGCTTCAAGTCTTCCATGAACGCGGCGGTCTCGGCGAGGTTGGCGGAGGCGGCGCGGTTCTCCACCACGAGGCGGTCGCCCTTGCGCACCACCCGGCGCGAGCGTCCGGTCACTTCGGCGACGAGGTCCGTACCGAAGCGCTGGACGATCTGGTCGAGCGCGCCGGGAACGGGTGGGAGCGAGGCGAGGCGCTCGATAAGTTCAGTGCGACGGGCGACGGCTTCGCGGCTTTCGACCGGCTGGCCGTCGCGGAAGACGGGCCGGGATGAGAGATTGCCCTCGCCGTCGCTGAAGGGCTCGTATAGCTGTACCGGGAAGGAATGGGCGAGGTAGTCGAGAACGTACTCGCGCGGCGTGATGTCGACGCGGACGTCATTCCAGTCCTCGGTCGGAATCTCGGCCAGCCGGCGTTCCATCAGCGCCTCGCCGGTCGAGACGATCTGAATGACGGCAGCATGCCCGTCGGCCAGGTCCTGATCGATCGAACAGATCAGGGTCGGCGTCTTCATGCTGGTCAGGAGATGGCCGAAGAAGCGCTGCTTGGCGGATTCGAACGCCGAGCGGGCGGCCGACTTCGCCTGGGCGTTCAGCGTGCCGGTCTCGCCGGTGATGTTGGCGGCCTGCATCGCGGCGTCGAGATGGTTGTGGATAATGGCGAAGGCGCCGGCATAGGCATCGTAGATACGCCGCTGCTCGTCGGTGAGCGCGTGCTCGATCAGCTCGTATTCGACGCCGTCATAGGAGAGCGAGCGGGCCGTGTAGAGACCGAGCGACCGGAGATCGCGGGCCAACACCTCCATGGCCGCCACGCCGCCATCCTCGATCGCTTCGACAAATTCGGCGCGCGTGGCGAAGGGGAAGTCCTCGCCGCCCCACAGGCCGAGCCGTTGGGCATAGGCGAGGTTGTGGACCGTGGTGGCGCCGGTCGCCGAGACATAGACGACACGGGCGTTCGGGAGCGCGTGCTGGAGGCGCAACCCCGCACGGCCCTGCTGCGAAGGCGCCACATCGCCCCGCTCTCCCTTGCCGCCACCGGCGTTCTGCATGGCGTGGCTCTCGTCGAAAATGATCACTCCGTCGAAGTCGGAGCCCAACCATTCGACGATCTGCCGGACGCGAGAAAGCTTCTCGCCGCGGTCGTCGGACCGCAGCGTAGCGTAGGTTAAAAATAGGATGCCTTCGGAGAGGCGGATGGGTCGCCCTTGAGGGAATCGCGAGAGCGGCGTGACGAGCAGGCGCTCCATGCCGAGGGCCGACCAGTCGCGCTGCGCATCCTCGAGCAGCTTGTCGGATTTGGAGATCCAGACCGCCTTGCGCCGGCCCTGCAGCCAGTTGTCGAGAATGATTCCGGCAGACTGGCGGCCCTTGCCGGCGCCGGTGCCGTCGCCGAGCATGAAGCCCCGCCGAAAGCGAACGGCGTTCGGCGCATCGTCGCGCGCGGCGGTGACGAGATCGAAGGTCTCATCCACGGTCCAGGCGCCGGCGAGATAATCGCCATGCGCCTCGCCGGCATAGATCACCGTCTCAAGCTGAGCGTCGGACAGGAGTGCGTTGTTGACAAGACGGGTCGGCAGGCGCGGCCGATAGCTCGGCTTCGGCGGCGCCACTGAGGACATCGCGGCCGATTGCACGAGCTTGGTGGGATGAGCCTGGGCGCCGGGAATCCGGATCGATTGGAGCCGGTATTCCTCATAGATCGCATCGCTGAGACGAGCGCCTTCGGGAGGCGTCCAGTCGATCGTGTCATAGGCCAGATCGACGGCGTCCGGATCGGCGACGGACGGCTTGACCGGCTGCGCCGCGGCGGTGCGGGCGAGATAGCCGCGCACCGTTCGCGGCGCAGCAGCGGCCGACACAGGGATGGCGAGGCTCGGCGCGAGCGCTAGACGCGCTGGAACGTGCTCGGCGATCCAGCTCAGCAACGTGGCGACGTCGGGCGCTATGCCGCGTGACGCGGGCAAAACGGACGGTTCGTCGGAGGGCGCCTTGTCGACGACAATCAGCCGCGTGTCGATGCTCGTGCCGTGCTTGGCATAGACCGCCCCATCGATCGCGGCGTTGAAGACGATGCGGCCGCGCTCCTGCAATCGGACGAAGGCGTCGGGGGAAAAGTTCGCGCCGGTGATCGCCACCAGCCGCCCGCGATCGGCGAGGCGTGCGAGGGCTGAGGCGATGTGGCGATAGGCGGTGTCGGCCATGCGGCCAGTCACATTGGCCATCGCCGAGAACGGCGGGTTCATCAGCGCGACGCTCGGGACGACGGCTGGATCGAGGTGATCGTCAATTTGGGCGGCGTCGAAGCGCGTGACGGCGATGGCCGGAAAGAGCGAGGAAAGCAGCGTCGCGCGGACTTCGGCCAGCTCGTTGAGAACGAGCGTACCGCCGGCGATCTCGGCGAGAATGGCGAGGAGCCCGGTGCCGGCCGACGGCTCCATGACGCGATCCGCCGGCCCGATGGCGGCCGCGGTGAGCGCGGCAAGGCCGAGCGGGGTCGGCGTCGAAAACTGCTGGAAGGTCTCGCTCTCGGTGGAGCGGCGGGTGTGGGTGGGAAGGAGGCCGGCGATCTTGGCCAAGGCGGAAAGACGCAAACCCGGAGAGTCGGCTTTGCGGAACAGCGCCTTTCCGTATTTGCGCAGAAAGAGAACGGTCGCGGCCTCGCAGGCATCGTAGGCCGTTTTCCAGTCCCAGGCGCCAGAAGCGTCGGAAGCGCCGAAGGCCGCTTCCAAGGCGGCGCGCAGGATCGCAGCATCAACCCGCTGGCCGCGTTCGAGATGGGGGAGGAGCTGCTGGGCGGCGGCGAGGACGGCGCCAGCGGTGCCGGGATAAGGGACAGGCGACAGCGGCGCGGCCTGGTCAGCCGCGATCGGAGAAAGGTCGTTCATGAAGGAAGCCTCAGGAGAGCGGAAACGGGAGAGCCGGCCGGCGCTCTCTCTTCGACCGCACCGGCTCAAACCCGTCCCGGCCGTCCTCTTCCTCTCATCACGCCGCGGCCTTCACGGTCCGCCACCACGCGATCCGCTCGTCGCGGCTGGCGTTGGCCAGCCGACGCAGAAGATCGCCGTGGCAGGGGAGCGGCGCGCAGAAGCAGACCAGGTCGCGACCGCGCAGCTCGTCGAGCGCGCGCAGCAGATGATGCTGATCTGCGAGCCAGCGTTCGTGCTTCGCGATGACGGCGGCGCGATCGCCATCGGGGCCAATCCGAAACGGATTGCCCCATTTACTGCCGCGGCCGATGTAGACGGCTCCGGCTGGGACGCCAGTCACGCGCTTGTTGAGGACCTTGCACATTTGCTCCGCCTCCGATCCGTTGGGCGGTCTCGGCGAAGGACGGCGTAGAGCGGCGACGGTCACGCGCTCCGCGCGGAAACGGCCTGTCCGTTGACCGGCTCAGCGCGGCGTCCAGGCAAGACGCGCCCGAGGATCGTGAGCGGGGTCACAAGGTTCGGAGAGCGAGCCGCTCACCGTCAGCCGAAACGGCGACCGGCTGCGGTGAAGGTGTAAGCGTTGGCGATGATGGCCTCATCGACGGACTCGTCTGAGCTGAGGAAGTCGTATTCGCGCTTGAGCTGGCGATAGAGCCAGCGGGCGAGATCGCGCAGTGCCTCGCTGACGGTTTCCTCGGCATCGGCCGTCATGGCCTGCCACGTCGGGCTGTCGCGCTCGACCGAGATCGCCATGCAGTATTCGTGGTAGTAGCGGTCGCGATGCGACGCGGTGGCGTGGAGCTGGTAGAAGTTCCGCCGCTGGACCGCCTGCAGGACATCGGCAACCCGATGAAGCTCCCTCTCCTTCGGCCCATGATGGCGGATCGCCCGCGACGCGCCAGTCGCGTGGCTGTAGCGCCCCTCAAAGCAAGCGCCATCGCCCTGGCTCCAGAAGCCCGAGAACCAGATGCAGGGCTTTTGCCGTGTGCCGCCGCCGTGCAGGCGAACCGGGACGGTCTTGAGGTCAACGCCGAGGATGGCGCAGATCTGTTCGAAATCGTCGTAGACGAACTCGAACCAGTCATGGTCGAGGCCGACCTGCCGATACCATGCGCGGGCTTTGTCCTTCGCCTCGTCGGAAAGTTCCTCGAGGCGATAGACGGTGGTTTCGACGATCTCAGGCATCGGGATTGCCTCCATCGAGAGCGATTGCGAGCCATTCGTTGGTGCTGACCCAGCCGATGGACTTGCGGGCGCCGAGATCGATGACATGCGCGCCGCCGCCGAAGGCATCGAGGCGTGGCTTCGAACAGGTGTTGGCGTATTCGAAGCCCCAGAGGCCTTTGAGGTCGAATTGCTCCGCGCAGAGCAGGACGAATTCGATCACTCGCTCGGGATCGCCCGAGCAGTCATCGTGAATCCAAAGCTCCGTTCCGCCTTCGCTCTGGATCGAAAGGTCGAAGCCGTCGGAGAGGCGAAGACCATCTTCGTCCTCGGGCGTGCTGGCGTAGAGGTCGAGGGCGCGCGCGGCGTTCTCGGGCGTGCCGACGTCGAGCAGGCACGAGAAATGGGTGAAATAGTCGGCCATGTGGGTCTCCTTAAAATGCGAAAGCCGGCTTGGGACCGGGCTTGGGGGGTGCGTGTGGTTGGGATCAGGCAGCGGGCGGACCGTGGATACGGTCGTTGTCGAACTCGACATCCTCGATCACAGGCTCATGACCGTCCGGATCAATCCGGTCGATGTAGGCGATGACCCCTTCGCGCCGTTCGTCCGTGTCGATGTGCTCGGGGTGTGCGATGGATTCCATCGCGGCGGTCGCGCCTGCCTTCGCCTTCTCGATGGCCTCAGCGTCGCTGGAGGCCTCGATGGTGACGCTGTCGAAGGCGCGCAGCCAGAAGGCGATCTTGACGATGTATTCGGTCACGACGCGCCTCCGTCACCTTCGGCATCGCGCGCGCCGGCGAGGATTGCTTCGGCCCTGGCGATCGCGGCGTCTGCGCGTTTTCGCCAGGCCAAGTCGTCCGCCGCATCGCCTTCGGGCGCGTGAGCGAAAATCTTGAGCAACCCGAGGAGGACTTCGAAGTGTTCAGCTTTGCGCTGGAGGTTCTCGCCGAAGTGCGAGCGAACGGGGAGCGCCGGGACGCTGTAGGGCTGAACGTCGCCGGCCCAGGCGCCGGTGACATAGGTCTCCCCAGCGGATTCGTAGTCCTCTTTTTGCCCTGCCCAATCATCGTCTTCGATGGCGAGGCGGCAGGCTTCCGCGAGCGTGCCGGCTTCGTAGCTGCGCTGGCGATAGACCGGAATCCGGTAGGTAGCTTCGATCGTGAAGATGGGCATGATGACCTCCATGAATGCGAAAAGCCCGGCGGGGCCGGGCTTTGGGTGGAAACGAAGCGTGCGAGGCGGTGTTAGAGGCGCCAGGCTCGGACGATCTCCTGGGCCTGGTCGTGGTAGGCGAGCATCTGGCGATAGAAGCGATGACGCTCGCTTCTGAGCGCCCGATCGCGGCGGGCGCGCGGCTTCAGCTTGCGGGCCGCGGCACGCACGACGGCACGCCATCCGTCATGAACCGTGATGTCGAGGCGGAGATAGGTCCCGTACATCTCAGCCTCCCGCGCGCGAGTCGACCGCCGCGAACGGATCGACCTGCTTGTGGATCGGCTGCGCGCGGCCCATCCACGGTTCAGGCCGGATGCACCGCACCCAGTCGGCGAAGCTCGGGATGAACCCGAGATCCTCGACGACGTGCTGTTCACCGATCAGGCGCACAGGCACGACGCGGCCGGTCGAGATGGTGATCGTCGGGCCGAAGAAGCGCTCCAGCATGAAGATGCCTTCGGCGTGATGCCGCAGCGCCCGATGCCGGAAGTCGGCGGTGATCGCCTTCGACTCATCGAACCATTGATGCAGCGGCAGGTAGTCGTCCGCGGTGCCGCCCCATTTCCTGACCGAGGAAAGGGCGTGGTGATAGCAATGTCCCATGGCCGCCTCCTCAGAAGGTATGGGTGTAGTTTTTGGAGGCGGTGTAGCGCTCGTTGTAGTCGAGCGTGATCGCGCCCTCAGCGACGTCGAAGATGACGTCGCCATAAGCGCCGTCGCCGTTCTCCCAGCCGCAATGCGTCTTTTCGAGAACGTCATAGGCCAGGCTTTCGACGGCGTCGGCGATGCTGACGGAGGAGCGCTTCGGTTCGGTTTGGTCCCAAACGGCCTCGGCGAATTCGATGGCAGCGCCAGGCATGGTGACGGGATCGTCGCCCGCCTGAGCTTCCACGTTCTCGATCTGGCCGGAGTCGCCATAGCCGTCGAAGCTCACTACGACGCGGGTGATGCTAGCGAGCGCCAGCGCGTTGAGCAGCGCGGTCTTGTTGAGGGTGAAAAGCTGGGCCTCGAGTTTAGCTTGGGCAGTAGCCTTGATCTCCCAATCGGAAAGCGGCGCAGCGGGCTGCGGCGTGGTGTCGGATGTGTCCGTCATAACGGTCTCCTGAAACGAAAATGCCCGGCGCTAAGGCCGGGCGGTGGGTTCGGTGGAAAGGGGAAGAGGGTGCGGGACGGCCGAAGCCGCCCCGCACGCGAGCTACTCGGCCGCGATCACCTGCGGCGTCTCGGCCTCCGCTTCCTCGTCGTCGCCGGCGAGGAATTCGGGCAACGCCTCACCGTCTTCTTCGGCTTCGGCGGGCTCGACAGGCGCGTCGTCCGCGGTGGCGATCCGCAGCGGCTCCGCCAGCCAGCCGGTGTCGGCCAGGAGCCGTTCGGCCTCCTTGGCCATGTCGGCCTTCTTCAGATGGTCGATGAGCTGCGCCGCCCGCTCGCCCGCGCCTTCCTGCACCGCCTCCAGGATGCGGCGCTTGGGCACCCGGCCGAGATAGTTCTCGACGGTCGGACGCCAGCCGGCCTGCACCATGTCGAGATCGACGGCGTGGGCCAGGCGATCGGCCTCGGCGATGCGCTGCTCGACGGTGTGGGAGGAAACGCCGGCGCCGTAGCGGTCGCCTTTCTCGTAGAGCGCATTGACGCCGAAGGAGGCGCAATGGGCGAACAAAGTGGCCTGCTCGTCGCCGGTGAGGGTCGTGAGCCAGTCCCAGAGATCGGCCTTGTCCTTGGGCAACCGCTCTTCCCAGGCCTTGTGGCGCACGTCGATGGCCTTCGCCGCCGGCGTGTCCTTCAGCCCCTGCGCCTGCACCGGGAAACTGGCGCTGCGCACCGACACCTCCATCGTCGTCCCGTAGGCGATGTAGCGGGAGAAGACGTCGAGGCAGAACTTGTGCAGCACGGCCTGGAACGCGACGGCGGGTGTGGTCGCCAGCTTGTCGCGAAGCGCCAGCGTCCGCTCCGCGGTCAGCTCGGTCACGAGGCGGTCCGGGAGCGGCTTCAGGTCCTCGTCGTCCTCATCCTCCGGTCCGGCGATCTGTCCGCCGATGGTGATGACGGCGCGTTGAACCACGGGCGCGTCCGGCTCGATGTGGTCCGTCCCAGCCGTCGCGGGATCGGTGTCGCCGTCCTGCTCCGGCTCGCCCACGGGCGCCTCGTCCTGCGGCCGGACGTAACCACGGTCGACCGTGAGCGCGCCTTCGGCATCGATGCCGACGAAGACGCCGGCGTGGGCGATCTCGGCCGGATCATAGGTGACGGGCCGATTCTCGAAGACGTCAAGCGCTGCCTCGATCTCGCCGAGCCGCTGGTCGACTTCGTCGGGCAGCTCGTCGGCGCCGTCATACGCCTCCTCCAGCTTGGCGTATTCCGCCTTCAGCGCGTCGATCGTCGCCTGCTCCTCGCCGGTGAGATCGATGGCGACGCCCTCCAGCGCGCGCAGCCCGCGGGTGTGGCCATAGGGGAAGTCGATGGCGACCTCGATCCACTTCCAGCCCTCGGCGGCGATCGTCTCCGCCTCGGTCTTCAGTCTCTCGGCGACCAGGCCGTCGAGCAGCGCCATGTCTTCGAGCCAGCCGCCATCGTCGGACTGGAACAGGTCGCGCAGCACCACGCCGCCGGCGGCCTCATAGGTGTCCAGTCCGACGAACACCGCCCGCCGATCGGACGCGCGCACCGTCTTCTCCGTCAGCATGCGGCGGATCTGATAGGGCTCCTTCTGCCAACTGTCCTTGACCGCCGTCCAGACCTGCACCTGGCGCGCGTGGTCGGTGGTGACGGTGAAGGCCATGAGCTGCTCGAGCGACATGCCGTCCTCGGCGTAGACGTCCAGCAAGGCCGGCGCGACGGACGCCAAGCGCAGTCGCTGCTTCACGACGTTCACGCCGACGAAGAACGCCGCGGCGATGTCCTCCTCGGAGCGCCCCTTCTGGAGCAGGGCCTGGAAGGCGCGGAGCTGGTCGAGCGGATGCAGCGGCGCGCGCTGGATGTTCTCGGCCAGCGAGTCGTCCTCGCCGAGGATGTCGGTGCCGGGATCGCGAACCACGCACGGAACCGGCGCGGTCTTGGCCAGGCGCTTCTGCTTGACCAAGAGTTCGAGTGCCCGGTAGCGGCGGCCGCCGGCCGGAATCTCGAACATGCCGGTCTCGGCGCCCTCGGCGTCGAGGACCGGCCGGACATTGAGACCCTGGAGCAGCGTGCGCCGGGCGATGTCCTCGGCCAGCTCCTCGATCGAGACGCCGGCCTTCACGCGCCGGACGTTGGACTGGCTGAGCACCAGCTTGTTGAAGGGAATGTCGCGCGAGGACGACAGAGTGATCTTCTGAACCGCAGTAACCATTGGGGTAGTCTCCGCGGCGGGCGGCCGAGAGACTCTCTCTCGACCTCCAACCCGCCACGAAGACCGGCGCAGCCCTCTTCCTCTCGGAGGACCGCGCCGCAAAGCCGACGAACCGGAAAGATACAAAGCCGGAATCCCGCCTTTCCGCTTTTCCGGACCTTCAGACCCCGCACATGCCCTCACACTCGTTGGGCCAGAGATCGAGCTGGCCGTGATCGCCGGCGTTGGAGAGATTGGCCTGGTCGAGGGGCACGGCGGAGCGATGCAAGAAGACCTCGCCGCGAATGCCGCGAAAGCCGGTGCGAATCGCGCGATCAACTAGAATCGCATCGCCCCAGTCGTCCGGATCGTTGTCCCGCATCCGCCGCCAGTAGGCGTCGGAGTGAAAGGGGCAGCCGATGCAGGCGCTCTTCGGCGGGATGGGATAATCGTGCCGCGCCAGCCAGCGCAGGCAATCCTGGCGCGAAAGGCGCTGTTCGATCAGCGGCCAGCGATTGACCTGCCAGTGCTCGAACGAGGGCTTCATGCGGATCGCTTCGTCGAGCGAGATGCCGATCCACTGCTCGACGATCGGTGTCGTTGGCGAGCGCCGTCCGACGAGGCCGACGAGTTCGCGCACCCTCCGCCGGATCGGCACGATCTTGTAGTCCTTGGTGCATTGCCGGCGGATCATCCCGATGTCGACGCGGTCGGTCGGTAGGATGCGTTCGCCGATCGCCACCAGCTCGCCGTCATCGTCCTCGTCGAACACTGGCATGGCCGTCCCGGCCGGCGTGACGTTTCGGGTGAAAGCAGGGATGGACGCCCAGCGCTCACCCTGTGCTCCAGCGATCAAGTCGTCGCGGATGTTGCCGGCCGAGACGATGTGGATCGGGAACGGCAGCACGTTGGGCGACATGAGCCAGGTCAGGTGCTCATAGACGGCCTTCGGCTCCCAGCCGGTGTCGGAGAAGATGGCGCAATCTGGCATCGGCCCGATCTCGCCGTGGGCGGCCATGAGCGCCAGCGTCGTCGACTGCACGCCGGCGCCGAGGCTGAGCACCCGGAGCCGGATCGAACACGGCACAGCGGCCTCGCTGACAGCCGCGGGTGTGAGGAGGTCCTGCATCACGCCGCCTCCGCTCTGGAC
Organism: Acetobacteraceae bacterium; assembly: GCA_035509315.1. Lineage (GTDB taxonomy): Bacteria > Pseudomonadota > Alphaproteobacteria > Acetobacterales > Acetobacteraceae > JAKAWQ01. The sequence continues at coordinate 10,219 of DATJLS010000044.1, forward strand.
GCGGCATGGGCGGCGGCTTCGGTCTCGGGCAGGAAGCCGAGAATCCAGTCGGCCGCCTTACTGGCCTGCGAGGCCGCACGCACGACGGCGCGGTTGTCCTCGCGCAGCACCTCGAGCCAGGAGCCGATATAGTCCGCATGGCGCACGGTCGGGACGATGCCGAGCGAGGCGCAGCAGAAGGCGGCGTTCATCTCCGCCACCAGCTCTTCGAACGCATACTTCTTCGTGCCGAACACGCCGGTGAGATCGCGGCCGAGACGGGAAGCGTGGCCGCTGGCGTGGCCCAGCTCGTGCAGGGCCGTGCGATGCCAGTTGATCGGGTCGAAATAGGCCTGTGGCGGCGGGACCATCACGAAGTCGGGGCCTGGCGCGTAGAAGGCGCGGTTGCCGCCGATGCGGAAATCGACGCCCGTCGCGCGGATCAGCGCCTCAACCCGGGGTTCGATCAGATCCGGCGGCGGGGGCGGCGCAGCGGCAGCGACCTCCTCGGGCAGGTTCTCGCACTGCGCGGCGTTGAAGACGGTGAACCGCTTCAAGAACGGGATTGCGGCGGCTTCCTCCCCGGCCTCACGCGCCCGGCGCTTCTCGTCTTCGGGGGTGAAGCGGTCGGCATAGACGACGGTGGTTCCGTGCTCGCCCTTGCGGACGTTGCCGCCGAGGCCGAGCGCCTGGCGAAACGTGAGCCAGCTCTGCGCGGGGAAGCCGTGCTCGATCACGGCGCCCCAGAGGATCAGGACGTTGATCCCCGAATATTGCCGGCCGGTCGCGGCGTTTTTCGGCATGGCGAGCGGCGCCTTCGCCGCCGCCGTGCCCCAGGGCTGGACCCAGGGCAGTCGGCCCGCCTCCAGCTCGGCGACGATCTTTCCGGTGATTTCGTCATAGAGGCTCGCCCGGTCTTGGCCGGGGCGCGCCGAAGCGGTCTTTCTGGACATCGCGGATCTCCGCGACGGGCGCCGGAGGCCTCTCCTCCAGCCCTCAACCCGTCACGGCAAACCCGGTCCGCACTCTCACTCTAGGGGGCGTTGCGGGGCGGTCAGCCCCGCAGAAGGGGTCGGCCGAGACCTGGGGCTCGGCTGCAGGGGAAGGCCTTCCCCTCCATGCTCTCAGATAGCGTCCCCATTAATACCAATCAGCGGGCCATTGACTACAAATCTGCCGGGTCCGATAGTGCCAATCGGCCGAGACTCGGGGATGGCATGTTTGAGCGGTTTGTTGAACGGCGGGCAAAAGAGGCCCTTGCGGATACCCCTGTCGTCCTGATCGTGGGGCCGCGCCGGGCGGGCAAGACCACGCTCGTCCGCAAGATGGGGGAAGCCAGCCGGGCTTATATCACGCTCGACGATCAGACAGTTCTCGAAGCGGCGCAATCCGACCCCGCCGGCTTCATCCGTGGCCTGGACAAGGCCATCATCGACGAGATCCAACGCGCGCCCGACCTTCTGCTGGCGATCAAGAAGACGGTCGACGAGGACTACCGCCCAGGCCGGTTTCTGCTCACCGGCTCCGCGAACGTGCTCACCTTGCCGCGGATCGCCGACAGCCTGGCTGGCCGGATGGAAACCATCCGGATGCTGCCGCTGGCGAGGGCCGAGGTCGAAGGCCGGGCGCCGACTTTTCTGGAGCGCCTCTTCGACGGAAAGCTCCAGAGCCAAAAGGACGGGGTTGTCGGCGACGATCTCGTCCAGCTCGTCCTGCATGGCGGCTATCCCGAAGCCATCAGCCGTGACAGCGAACGGCGACGGCAGGAGTGGGCGCGCTCCTATCTCACCTCGATCTTGACACGCGACCTGCGCGACATCGCCGAGATCGAGAAGCTGACCGAACTCCCGAAGTTCGTGCGGCTGCTGGCCGAACACTCCGGCCAGTTGGTCAACTATTCGCAGCTCGCCGCCGGCATCAACGTCAATCACAGAACGAGCCAGCGGTATGTGGGTCTGCTCGAACAGGTATTTCTGATCGCGACAGTGCAGCCTTGGTTCACCAATGCGCTGAAACGCATCGTCAAGACACCCAAGCTGCACTTTCTCGATTCCGGCCTGCTGGCGACCGCGCGTGGGCTCACCTTCGATCGCATCAAGGCGGATCGTGGGGCGTTCGGCGCGCTGCTGGAGAGCTTCGTGTTCTCGGAGGTGCTGAAGCTGATGACGGCCTCGGACCTGCGCCTGACGCCCCACCATTTCCGCGACCGGGACATGCGCGAGGTCGACATCGTGCTGGAGCGCGATGACGGGAGGATCGTAGGCATCGAGGTCAAAGCCAGCGCGACGGTCAAAGCTGGCGACTTCTCGGGTCTACGAGCACTCGCGGAGGCTTGCGGCGACCGTTTCGTCTTCGGCATCGTCCTCTATGACAGCACGGACGTCGTGCCGTTCGGCAACCGACTGGCGGCAGCACCGCTGTCATGCCTGTGGGGGACGGCGCCATGAAGCCGGACGGAAAACCAACCGGCCCAGAGCGCCGATTGGGGACAGCTCTCGATGCTGGACGGCAACCGATTGGCGAGGCCGTCGAAGACAGTAATTGTAGTATCATAAAAAGCATCTGGGGGATCGACGGACAATGAGGGCATTCGAATTCGACCATCGTCTTATCGATTCCTACGCTCGTTTCTCTCGGTCTTTCAGCACCATTCGATCTGAAGACCTGAAGGCGGAGATCGATCGCCAATACGATGCGGGACGTTTCTGGCCCGATGCCCTGCTGTCTATAAACCCTCGATTCCTTCAAGGGCCAACCGTTGACGATTTGGTCGCCTCCGGCGATCTCGACGACGCAACCGGGAAAATCTTCCGGTTCGGGCCGGCGCCCCTGCGGTTCCATCGCCATCAGGCGCAGTCCATCGCCAAGGCGCGGGCTGGCCAGAGCTATGTGGTCACGACCGGCACGGGCTCCGGCAAGTCGCTCTGCTTTTTCGTGCCCGTGGTCGACTCGATCGTTCGCGCGCGTAAAGCCGGCAAACCGTGCAGAACGAGCGCCATCATCGTCTATCCGATGAATGCGTTGGCCAACAGCCAGATCAACGAGATCGAGAAGTTCATCTTCCAATCCGGCCTGCCCTCCGAGATCAAGCCGGTCGCGCGCCGCTACACCGGCCAGGAAAGCCAGGAGGAACGGCAGCGGATCGCGGACAACCCGCCGGATATTTTGCTCACCAACTTCATGATGGCCGAACTGCTCCTGACGCGGCAGGACAGCCTCGACACCAAGGTCATCGAGAACGCAAGCGGTCTGGATTTCATCGTTCTGGACGAACTGCACACCTATCGAGGCCGTCAAGGCGCCGATGTCGCCATCCTCGTCCGTCGCCTTCGCAACCGCTGCACGCCAGACAAGGCGCCGATCTGCATCGGGACTTCGGCCACGATGGCGAGCGAAGGTTCGGATGCGAACCGCGCCCAAGCGGTGGCGAATGTGGCGTCGCGTCTTTTCGGGGCGTCCATCGGGCCGGAATCGGTGATTGACGAGTCGCTCGAACGCGCGACGGACGATCGGCTGAAGCTCGACGATGTACGGGGAAAGCTTGCGCCAGTCCTGACATCCGCGCTTCCGACAGTGCTGACCGACGAGGTCCTCAGGCAGCACCCCTTGGCCGTTTGGACCGAGCTGGCGATTGGTCTGGAAGACGGTCAGCAACTGAAGCGCAAGAAGCCCATCCCGTTCGGGGACGCCGTCGCTTTGCTGTCGGGCGACAGCGGCGTTGACGTCGAGATTTGCCGAAACAGCCTTGAAGACTTTCTCACGCGGGTCAGCCTACCGGAAAAGGACAGAGGCGGCTCGGGAACCGGCGCCTTCCTGGCGTTCAAGCTTCACCAGTTCATCTCGGGCGCGGGAGAGATTTTCACCACGCTGACCGAGAAGCCGAGAAACGTGCTGTTCGAGGGGCAGCTCGAAGACCCCAACTCGCCTGGCCATCGCCTCTACCCGACCCGCTTCTGCCGGGAGTGCGGGCACGAGGTCCATGTCGTTACCAGAACAGATGATGCTCAAGGTATCCTGTTCGTTCCAAGGAACATCGATGACGCACCGCTCAATGATCAGGACGGCGATGCTGCGGGCTATTTGACGTCCACCGGCGACGGAGATGCCGATTACGCTTTCACAGGCGACGTCGAAACCTATCCGGAAGACTGGCGCGAGGAGCGAAACAGCGTCGAGCGGCTGCGCGCGAACAGGAAAGCTCGGGCGCCGCAGATGATTTCAGTCGCTCCCGACGGTCGCCCCCATTCAACGGGAAAGAGCTTCTGGTTCATACCGGGCAAGTTTGGGTTCTGCCCCTGCTGCCTCGATCAGCCACATCCAAGCATGCGGGAGCGCACCAAGCTTGCCGGCCTGTCCGGCGAGGGCCGCAGTTCCGCCACCACGCTACTGGTCTCGACCGCTCTGGAATGGATGAACGGGCATGACAGCGGCGTCCCCAAGGAGAAGCGCAAGCTCCTTGGCTTCACCGACAATCGGCAGGACGCCGCGCTCCAGGCAGGCCATTTCAATGACTTTCTGTTCGTCAGCCTCCTGCGCGGGGCGATCCTGCGAGCTGTTCTGGACGCTGGCGCCGATGGCATGGCCGAGGACGAGTTCGGTCTGCGGATCGTAAAGGCGCTCGGCTTCACGGCCAGCAACAAGGAAGCCCGTATCCACTGGATGCAGGATCCCGAGGCTGGCGCCGTAATCCGCGAGGATGCGCAGCGCTCCCTCGCCAAGGTTCTTGCTCATCGGTTGTGGACGGACCTGCGCCGGGGATGGCGCTACACAAACCCAAGCCTCTCCGTACTCGATCTCATCGACGTTGCGTTCATCGGCTTGGACGACATCGCGGCAGATACGGAGCGGCTTGCGGCCATCCGCCCTGAATTTGGCACGCTCGACGTCGCTGCGCGCAAGGAGATGCTGAAGCTGCTCCTGAGCGCCATGCTCGACGGCTTGGCCGTCGGGACGGAAGCGTTGGATTTGACCGAACTCGACGCCGTTGCGCAGAAGTCGCGGAATCTCTTGCGCGCGCCGTGGGCTATCGACGCGAAAGAGACGCCCAGAAGCCGAACGGCCCTGTTTCTCCGGGCTCCGGGCAAGGACCGAGTCAGTCTGCGAGAAGAGCAGACGATCGTCCGCGCCGGTCACAATTCCCGCATCGGACGCCTGATCAACCGCAAGAGCGTTATCGGGACCAAGCTCGGCAAGGCGGACTATCTGGTGGTCATGACCGGCCTGATGGAGCTTCTCGCCAGCGAAGGCTTGGTGTCGCGCGTCGATATCGAAGTGGACCTCCAGGGCTGGCGTCTTGCGCCGTCAGCGGTCCGTATCGTGCCCGGCGAGGCCATTCGCAAAGGTGCGGCGCAGGGAAACCGCTATTTCCACGACCTCTACAATGAGATCGCTGCCGATCTGAAAGACGGGAGCAGTGCCTTCTGGGGCCTCGAAGGTCGCGAGCATACAGCCCAGGTCTCTCAGAGACTGCGCGAATATCGTGAATGGCGCTTCCGTTATGAGAAGGAAGATCAGGAAAATCTCGCTCAGAACGCGGCGGAACTCCGGGTGACCGGAGAGGCCGAGCAGTTCCTGCCTGCCTTGTTCTGTTCGCCGACCATGGAACTCGGCGTCGACATTTCTGCCCTCAACGCCGTCTATCTCCGCAACGTGCCGCCGACGCCCGCGAATTATGCTCAGCGCGCCGGCCGCGCCGGACGCTCCGGGCAGGCCGCGGTTATCGTGACCTATTGCGCGGCTCAGTCGCCTCACGACCAATATTTCTTCGAACGTCGCAACGAGATGGTCGCTGGCGTTGTCCGTCCGCCGGCACTCGACATCACCAACGAAGAACTCGTGCGCTCGCACCTGCATGCTGTCTGGCTTGCCGAAGCGAAGCTTGCCCTGTCTCCTGACATTCCGGAAATCCTCGACCTGACGGAAACAGGCTATCCGCTGAAGCCGGAAATCCACGACGTCATCGACCGGCCTGAGCTGGCGACGGCGGCACATGGTCCCATGAAGCGGGTTCTGGATCAGATCCTCGCTTCGGTTGAAGGCCGGAAGCCGGTCTGGATGAGCGAACCTGACGACTTCGTCACCCAGGTAGCCCAACGCGCACCCCAGGAATTTGATCGCGCCTTCGATCGTTGGCGGGAACTCTACAACTCGGCGCGAACGCAACTAATGGAGGCCAACGCTCGCTCGGAAATCACGGGCCTCTCGGCGGCGGATCGCCGCAAGATCAAGGCCGCTCAGATGCAAGCGAGCGATCAGATCGCCATTCTCGAACAAGGCAAGGCCTCCAACGGCTCGGACTTCTATTCTTACCGCTATCTCGCGACCGAAGGCTTCCTGCCGGGGTATAATTTCCCGCGGCTCCCGCTCTATGCCTTCATCCCCGGGGAAGGAAAATCAGGCTCGTTCCTTCAGCGCGCCCGTTTCCTGGCCATTTCGGAGTTCGGGCCGCGCAGCCTGATCTACCACGAAGGTCGCGCCTATCGGGTCTTGAAGGCGAAGCTGCCGCCGGAAGTCCGAACCGGAGATGGTGCGGAACTCGCTACTCGGGACATCTTCATCTGTTCGAACTGTGGCGCCTGCCACGACGCGGAGGTCGAGCGCTGCCATGCGTGCAACAGTCCGATGGCGGGAGAGGTCCCCGTGCAGAGGACACTCAGGATCGACAACGTCGAGGCGGCGCCTGCCGAACGGATCACCGCGAACGACGAGGAGCGCGTCCGGCAAGGTTTCGACATTCAGACCGTGTTTTCCTGGCCGAAACGAGACGGACGGGTTCAGATCACCGAGGCCGACTTCCGTTGCGAGGACGCCTCGCTTCTGACCTTGCAATACGCCAACAGCGCCGAGATCAGCCGCATCAACAAGGGGCTCAAGCGGCGGGCCAATCAGACCGTCTTCGGTTTCTATATCGACCCGCGCAGCGGCTACTGGGCGAAAGCCGACGACGAGGATTCCGATACCGATCCGCCGCCGGATGTGGTGAAGCCGGTTCGCATCGTCCCGATCGTCCGCGACCACAAGAATGCGCTGCTCTTCCGTTTCATCGAGCCTGGGAGCTATGCGCCTGAGACGATCGTGACGGTCCAACACGCCCTCATGCGGGGCATTGAGGTGGTCTTCCAACTGGAAGAGGGCGAGGTTCTCGGCGAACCGCTGCCTGCCCGTGACAATCGTCGCGCCGTCCTGGCCTACGAAGCTACCGAGGGCGGCGCTGGCGTTTTGAGCCGGCTGATCGAGGACCCGCGAGCGCTCGGCGCCGTCGCACGCGAAGCGTTGGTCCTCATGCACTTCGAGAAAGTCGACGAGGCGATCGCGGCGGGCGACGCCAAGCTGCTGGCCGCCCACGATGGAGAGGCCTGCGTCCGCGGCTGCTACCGCTGTCTCCTCTCCTATTTCAATCAGCCCGATCACGAGCTGATCGACCGGACAAGTGAGCAAGTAAAACAACTGCTGGTCGATCTCGCGCGTGGCCAGGTCGTGCTCGCCTCGCGTTCGAGCCCGCCGGGCGATGGCGGAGGATGGGAAGGCGTCTTCAAGGACGCGGGGATTCCTTCGCCTGACGCTTCGGCCGTCGCCTTCTCGGGCCAGGAGATGACCTTCGCCTGGCGCAGCCATTTCGTGGCCGCTTGCGTCTCCTCCCCGACCGAGGCAACGCGCCAAGAGGCGGAAGCCAAGGGTTGGACGCTGTTTGAATTGCCGGAAGCTGTCACCGCGGGTGTGCCCGACGCGATGCTCTCGATGTTCGGGGAATAATCCGATGACGATAAACTTTGCCCCTGGGGACTTGGTCCGCGCGCGCGGACGTGAGTGGGTCGCGCTGCCGTCCCCCCGGGATGGCGTGCTGGCGCTGCGTCCGCTGTCGGGTGGCGAGAACGATACCGTCGTCCTCGATCCCGTGCTCGAACTCCTGCCCGTCGAGCCGGCCCGCTTCGATCTCCCTGCCGATGCCGCGGTGACGGTTCAAGCCAAAGCGGCGCTCCTTGCGGACGCGATGCGTCTGACCTTGCGCCGTGGCGCAGGCCCCTTCCGATCCGCCGCGCAGCTCGCCTTCGAACCGCGGACCTACCAACTCGTGCCCTTGCTGATGGCGCTTCGCTTGGCGACACCGCGCCTGCTGATTGCGGACGACGTCGGCATCGGCAAGACGATCGAGGCCGGCCTCATTCTGCGCGAGCTGATGGACCGGGGCGAGGTGGACGCCTTCTCGGTGCTCTGCCCGCCGCATCTGGTCGAACAATGGGTCGGAGAGCTGAAGGCGCGCTTCGGGATCGACGCCGTCCCGGTCACGTCCGGCACCGCGAGCCGATTGGAACGCGGCCTACCGCTCGCTCAAACCCTGTTCGGCGCCTATCCCTTCACGGTCGTCAGCCTCGACTACATCAAGGCCGAGAAGCGTCGCGAAGGCTTTGCGCGCGCCTGCCCGGATTTCGTCATCGTCGATGAAGCTCATGCCTGCGTGGGCACGCACCAGGGCCGGCAGCAGCGCTTCGAGCTTCTGTCGGGACTGGCCCGGAATCCTGAGCGGCGGATGGTCCTTCTGACCGCCACGCCGCATTCCGGAGACGAAGAAGCTTTCGCCCGTCTCCTCTCCCTCGTCGATCCGTCGTTCGCCTCGATGGACTTCGAGGACACGCGCTATCGCGAGCGCCTGGCCCGGCATTTCGTGCAGCGACGCCGGATCGATCTCGTCTCGGGGGATTGGGACGAAGACCGTGCCTTCCCGAAGCATGAGACGACGGAGTTCGCCTATCGTCTGTCCGAAGCTCACCGTGCCTTCCAGGAAGCCGTGCTCGACTACTGTTTCGGGATCGTGTCCCGAGCAGGCTCGGGCCAACGAGAGCGGCGCTTGGCCTTCTGGGGTACGCTGGCCCTGATGCGCTGCGTCGGCTCTTCGCCGGCGGCAGGCCTGAGCGCGCTGCGAAACCGCATGTCGAGCGAGAGCGACCGTCTCGAACCGCAGATTTATGATGATGACGGCGACGACGAGGACGCGGTCGATCTTGAACCTGGCACGACCTTCGATGCCGATCCGGAGCTTCTTGCCCTGGTGAAGCGCGCCGAGGAATTGATCGGCAAGCCCGATCCAAAGCTGGCGGCCTTGGTCGATGCGTTGGCGCCTCTCATCAAGAAGGGCGCCAACCCTGTCGTCTTCTGTCGCTATCTGGCGACGGCCGAGCATGTGCGCGATGGTTTGCGCAAGGCTTTCCCGAAGCTGACGATCGAAGCCGTGACGGGCGTTCTCACGCCGGACGAGCGTCGCGATCGTGTCGCCGACATGGCGGCCGCGGACGACGAAAAGCCGGTCCAGCGCATTCTCGTCGCCACCGACTGCCTGTCGGAAGGCATCAACCTTCAGCAGCTCTTCGACACGGTCGCCCACTATGACCTGTCGTGGAACCCGACCCGGCACCAACAGCGTGAAGGGCGAGTGGACCGCTTCGGCCAGCCGGCGGAACTCGTCCGGTCGATCATGATGTTCTCGCCGGACAGCGCCATCGACGGCGCGGTGCTCGAGGTCATCCTTCGCAAGGCCGAGGAAATACGAAAGGCGACGGGCGTGACCGTGCCGCTCCCCGAGGAGCGCGGGCCAGTGACGGACGCGCTGATGGCGTCGATGATGCTGCGCCACGGCGTGCCCCACCAGCTCACCCTCGATCTTCGCCTCGACGATGGCGCTAAGGTCATGGAGACACGGTGGCGCGACGCCGCCGAAAACGAGAAACGATCCCGCACGCGCTTTGCCCAGAACGCGATGAAGCCGCAGGAAGTCGCCCCGGAATGGGAGAAGGTGCGCACGCTCCTCGGCTCTCCAACGGAGGCAAGGCTTTTCGTCGAGCGGGCGATGGCCCGTTTCGGCGTGCCTCTGGAAACCCGGAAAACTGTGCTTCTGGCTCATGTCGACGCCCTCGATGGCGGGCTGCGTGAGCGGTTGAAAGAACATGATCTGGCCGGATCGGTGCGTCTGGCGACGGTCGAACCGGCGCCGTCGGGCACGGCGCTGCTCACCCGGACACATCCCCTGACGGCCACGCTCGCCGAAGCGCTGGTCGAGGCTTCGCTCGATCCGGAATCCCTGTCGGGTCTCGGCATCGGCCGGGTCGGCGCCTGGCCGACCGCGACCGTTCAGCAAGTGACCCGCCTTGTTCTGCTGCGCATCCGGTTCAAGCTGACCGTCCATGCCCGCAAGGAGCGACTGCTGCTGGCGGAGGAAGCGGCGCTGATCGCGATCCAGAGTGGCCGGATCGCGGCGGTCGGCGAAACCGCCCGGGAGTGGCTCAACACCCCAGCGACGTCCGATCTGGCGCCCATCGCTCGCGACAGGTTCATCGTGAAGGCGAAAGAGGATCTGCCGGCCCTCCTCGACGGGCCGATCGCCGATTTCGTCCGATCGCGCTCGCAAGAGCTGATGCAGGACCATGCTCGCCTCCGCGCTGCGTCAGGCTCGGCCTCGCGCGTCACCGTAGAGGCCGTGCTGCCGCCGGATGTGATCGGCCTGTTCGTATTGATGCCGGGAGAGGCCTGAGCCATGGCGCGCAAGCCCGTCACCGACATCTCGGCCTGGCCGTCGCTCACCCTGGAGGGCAATCTCGTCGCTCCAGCCATGGTCGCCAGCATCGACCGCCGGCAAGCTTCTGAACAGACGGAAGAGGACTACCGTATCCGCAAGGGACTGACGATCCGTGAGGAGGTCTCGACCGCCTTCCGTGTCGGCCAATCCCATTTCGACGCTTTCGCGAAACTTCAGAACCCCTCGGTCGAAGCGACGCGACGCTACGTGCGGGCGTTCCTGGCGGAAACCTTCGGCTTCGATGACCTAGTCCCGGCCGATGGCGTGATCTCGCTTCTAGCGGGTAGCCGCGTTCCCATCGTGGTCGTACCGCCGTCCGAGGAGAAACTCGATCGGCGCAGCCCGACGCTTTCGGCCGACCGCTCGCGGTCGCCGGCCTTCGCACTTCAGGACTATCTCAACGACAGCGACGGCGCGCTCTGGGGCCTCGTGACCAATGGGGCTGTGCTCCGCCTCATGCGGGACAACGCCTCCCTGACCCGGCCGGCCTACATCGAGGCGGACTTGGCCGCGATCTTTACGAATGAGGACGCTGCCTCCTTTGCGGTCCTCTGGTCGCTGATTCATCGCACCCGGTTCGGCGTCGCCGGCACGCCTGTCACCGATTGCGCGCTCGAACGCTGGCGCGAGTCGGGCGCTCGCGAGGGCGAGGCTGCGCGTGACCGGCTGGCGGCCCAGGTCGAAACCGCGCTCAAGGTGCTCGGCTCGGGGTTCCTCGAAGCCAACCCCGAACTCGCTGCCCGGCTGAAATCCGGCGAGCTCGATCTCACCGAATGGTTCAACGAGCTTCTGCGCCTCGTCTATCGCCTGATCTTCCTGATGGTGGCTGAAGATCGGAACCTGCTTCACCCGGACACGGCAAAGCCGGACGTCCGCAAGCTCTACGCCGAGGGTTACAGCCTCACCGCGCTTCGGGTGCAAGCGGCGCGCGCCGCAACCTGGGACAAGCACCACGACCGCTACGAGGGTATCAAAGTCGTCTTCGGCGCCCTTGCCCGCGGACAGGACGGGCTCGGGCTTCCGGCGCTCGGCGGCCTATTCAGCGCCGACAAGCTGCCACATCTCGAAACCGCACGCCTCCGCAACCGCGCCTTCATGGAGGCGCTGTTCCGCCTGTCATGGCTTTCCGACAGAACCGGCATGGTGCCGGTGAACTGGCGAGCGATGGAGACGGAAGAGCTGGGCTCAGTCTACGAATCCCTGCTCGAACTCCAGCCGCAGCTTGGTGACGATGGCAGGACGCTGGTCTTCGCCTCGGAAGCCGCAGAGCAAAAGGGCAACCAGCGCAAGACCACTGGCTCCTACTACACGCCGGACAGTCTGGTGCAGCTCCTGCTCGACACCACGCTCGATCCGGTACTCGACGAGCGGGAAGCCCAGGCCGCCGATCCCGCCGAAGAGTTGCTGAAGCTCACTGTCATCGATCCGGCCTGCGGCTCGGGACACTTCCTGCTCGCCGCGGCGCGGCGTATCGCCACCCGTGTTGCTCGGTATCGCGCTGGTGGCATCCCTGCGGCTGCGGATTTCCGCCACGCGTTGCGCGAAGTCGCTTGCCGCTGCCTCTATGGCGTGGACCGCAACCCTATGGCGGTCGAGCTGACCAAGGTGGCGCTTTGGATCGAAGCGTTGGAGCCCGGTCGGCCCCTCGCATTCTTCGATGCGCAGATTCGCTGCGGCGACAGCCTGATCGGCGTGTTCGGCCGTCGGATGCTGCGAGAGGGATTGCCGGACGAGGCATACAAGCCGCTGACCGGAGACGACAAGGAACTCTCGCGTCGCTACGGCCGCCTCAACAAGGAGCAGCGCGATCGGGCGAAAGGTCATCCACAACTGTTCAAGGACTGGTCGCCGCCCGAAATCCTGGCCGAGCGCGATCACAAACTGAAGGAGATGGTGCAGGACGATCTGGCGAGCGTGGAGGCGAAGGCTCTTGGCTTCGCAACAATACGCGCGTCCGATGATTGGCAGAGTCTGAAGACAGCCAGCGACCTCTATGTCTCGGCCAATTTCTACATGGCGGCGTTCTTTACACCGAAATCAACCAGTGCCGCAGGGACGGACGTCATGCCGCTCACCGAGCATGTGTGGCAGGCGGCAGGCGGCCAGGCACCCGCGGAGCACTTACGCCAGGGGGCGACGCTGACCTCCGAGAAGGTGAGCGCCTTTCACTGGTTCATCGAATTTCCCGAGATCATGGAGCGCGACGGCGGCTTCGATGTCGTCATCGGCAATCCCCCATGGGAGCGGATCAAGCTTCAGGAGCAGGAGTTTTTCGCCGCACGTTCGCCGGCGATCGCTAGCGCGCCCAACAAGGCTGAGCGCCAAAAGCTAATCAGCAACCTGGAGAAGGCAGATCCCGAGAGCGCGGACGGCCGTCTGTGGCGGGACTTTGTCTTCGCCAAGCGCACAGCGGAGGCAGCGAGCGAGTTCGCGCGATCGTCAGGCCGCTATCCGCTCGCTGGCCGAGGGGATGTTAACACCTACGCTCTATTCGCCGAGCTGTTCTCGCGCCTGACTAAACCGACCGGGCGAGCAGGCGTAATTGTGCCAACGGGCATCGCCACGGATTCTACAACGCAATACTTTTTCGCTTCATTGGTGACTTCTTCGCGTCTTGCCTCGCTGTACAGCTTCTTCGAAGTTCGGAAGGTCTTCCTGGCAACCGATGATCGGAGTTCGTTTTGCCTGCTGACAATCGGTTCCTCCAAACAGGGGGCAGAGTTCGCATTCTCGCTCCTGAATACCGCCGACCTCGCGAGTTCGGAGAGGCGATTTCGATTGACCCCCGCAGAAATCGCCGCAATCAACCCGAATACCAAGACTGCTCCTGTTTTTCGTTCTCGTGCCGATGCAGAGCTGACGGCAAAACTCTACTCCCATACATCTGCGCTGATCGAGGAACGGCCGCAGGAGGAAGGCGGCGACATCAATCCCTGGGGCATCACGTTTCAGGCGATGTTCCATATGTCCGGCGATTCCGGTTTCTTCCGCACGCCAGCGCAGATGGAGGCTGACGGTTGGCAACGTGGCGGTGGGGACTGGGAGCGGGAGACGCCAGCGGGCGTCGAACGTCGCGTGCCGCTATACGAGGCCAAGATGATTCATCAGTTCGATCATCGCTGGGCGACCTACGGCGCTGGAGCGAGCGACGAAGAGGAAGGCGCTCGCGACTGCACCATACTCGAAAAGCAAGACCCGGATTTCGAGCCGTCGCCGCGTTACTGGGTGCCCGAGGACGAGGTCATCTTGCGCGCCGCCCGCGTGCCGACGGCTTTGAAAAGTGCGGTCAGGCTGGCGCGAGGTGAAGGTGGGAAAGGACGCCGCAAGGCTGGCGCCGATGTACACGAGAGCGGTAACTCCGCGGCGCTCAAAGCGATTGTTACTTGGCTGGCCGGCGCCATTCCCGCTCTTGAAGGAACGCCAGCACGAGAAGCCCACATCTTCCGCCTTCTCGGCAGCGGACAGGATTGGCGTGGGGCGCTGAAGGGATCGCCCGAACGCTTTCTGTTCGATCCCAAGACGCTCGCCGCCGGTGCCGAGATGCAGCGCGAGATGCCGTTAACGGTGCCTGATCTTACTCTTATCGCTGAAGGGCCGAAGAGCGCGCTTGCGCTTGCCGAACTCCTGATTGCTGCCAAGCAGCCACGTTGGCTCCTGGGATGGCGGGATATTTCGCGGTCGACTGACGAGCGGACTGTGATTGCTGGTGTTTTTCCGAAGGTGGGAACAGGCGATAAAATACTGCTTATGCACCCGGTTGCTAAACCGGAACAGACCGCCGCCATGCTTGCGATGCTTGACTCTTTGATCTTCGATTTCATTGCAAGACAGAAGTTTGGCGGAACATCATTGAAGTATTACTATATGAAGCAGTTTGCGGCGTTACCTCTCTCGGCCTTCTCATCCGGCGATCTCGGTTTCATCAGCTCACGCGTGTTGGAGCTGACTTACACGAGCCATGCCATAAAGCCTTGGGCGGAGGATCTGGGATATTCCGGTCAGCCTTTCGCTTGGAATGAGGACCGGCGCGCGCAATTGCGGTCGGAACTCGATGTCTTCTTCGCCAGGAAATACGGGTTGACCGAGGAAGAGCAGCGCTACGTGCTTGACCCCGTCAAGGTCAAAGGCACCGATTATCCCTCCGAGACCTTCCGTGTCCTGAAGGAAAAGGAAAATCGCCTCTACGGTGAATACCGTACCGAGCGCCTGGTGCTGGAGGTGTGGGGGCAGACGGCGGCCCCGCCAGACGCGATTTCTGTTTCTATCGAGCTGCCACCTCTTGAAGGCTTGCTGAATGGCGCGTGGGTTTGGTCAGCAAGCGTTCAGCCCCGTGACCGTCTCCGCTACGCGGCGCAGTACGCGCTCTGGCAGATGGACCCCGCGAGCGACGGCGCGCGGATGCGCTTCATCATCGCCAGCCTCGCCGAGCCCGCGCTGTTGACGCCTCTGCTCGCCGCCGATGATCGGAATCAATGGGTCAGGCTCGTCGGCTCCGAGGCGCGGCCGGCACAGGGCACTGTCCGGCTTCGCCCCGCCATCAACGCGGCATGGCAATCGATGTTCGAAGCGCTGCTCACCTCGGGTCAGTTGGAGGAGCGTGCCGACGGGACGTGGACGCGGGGACAGCATTTCAGCGCGACGGGACTGCAAGCCGCCTCGGCCGAGGCGCAGCGCGCCGCCTTCGCTATCCGCGCAGTGCGGAGCATGGATGTCGGCAGCCTCACCGCTGCTGCGGCCGCGCCCGAAGACAATCTGATCTGGGCGAGGTTCGGAAATGGGCGCTCAGGCTGACCTTTTCACACCGACGATCCAACCGCCGCAGGCGCCGGAAGGTCGGGCCGGGCCTCGGCTCTGGGTGCGTCGTCTGGCGATCTTCCGCGATCCGCAGACCATCATCCGCGACGTGCCGCTGAAGCCCGGCCTCAACATCATCTGGACACCGGATATGTCGAGCAGCGGCAGCCGTGCCTTGGCGCATGGTAGTGGCAAAACGACCTTCTGCCGTCTGCTCCGGGCCTGCCTGGGTGAACCGACCTATGCGACGGACGCTCAGCGGTCGCGGCTCATGACGCGGCTTCAGAATGGCTTGTTCGCGGCCGAAGTTCTGATCGACGGCGCGTGCTGGGTCGTCGTCCGCCCACTGGGCCTGCCGGGCGGGGAGTTCGTTGTTCAGGCCGCCTCCATCGAAGACGCGATCGCGCAGGGACGTCGCGACGGCGATCAAACATCCATCGATCCCGTCATCGTCTCCAGCTTCTTCTCGACAATCGCGGCGGCAACACCGCCAGAGGTCGGTGGAGACCACGTTTGGGATGTGCTTCGGGCCTGGCTGACACGCGATCAGGAGTGTCGCTTGGCCGACATTCTGGCTTGGCGGTCCTCACAGACACAAACCCGGTCCCGTGCGCAGGTGCTGGGCGAAACAGCCAAGCTGACCATGGTTCGTCTTGCGTTGCGCGCGCTCGACGCGGAAGAACGCGCCGCCGCCGTCCGCGAGCGGGAACTGGTGACCGAAGTCGAGGACGAGCGTCGTCGTCACACCTATCAGCAACAGCGATATGTGGAAGGCCTGCAAGCGGCGAGACGCGCATTGAACGCCGGCGACGATGTGGG
This sequence comes from Acetobacteraceae bacterium, assembly GCA_035509315.1. Lineage (GTDB taxonomy): Bacteria > Pseudomonadota > Alphaproteobacteria > Acetobacterales > Acetobacteraceae > JAKAWQ01. Next base: position 26,378 of record DATJLS010000044.1, read on the forward strand.
TTTCGACGACACCATAGATCGGAAGGGACTCATCGCACTGGCGGAGGCAGCGTTGGCCGACGCTATGCGCGCCGACCTGCCGAAGGCACCAGACGTCGGCTCGATCTTTGAGCGTCAGAAGGCGCTCAGCGAGGAACGCAGTGGGTTGGTGGCAAAACAGCAGCAGTTGGAAAATGAGGCGCGCACTAAGCACGACGACGCCGGACGACTGCGTTCTGAAGCGAACTTAGGTGAGATCGACATCACTCAGGGACGGATCCGCGTCTGCCCTGTTTGTCGGGTCCGAGTAGATGAGGCCCTGGCGAAGGGTTGCGGCATTTCGCTCGAAGCGTGTGACCTGTCCGCTCTGAGAGCCAAGATTGCTGAGAAGCAGAAACAGGCCACAGATATGGATTCAGCAGGCGCAGCTGCGGAGCAGGAAGCAAAGCGCATCGCTGCGTTGATCCAGCAACTCGGGCCTCGACAGCAGGCGCTTGAAACGGAGGCGAAGACAGCCGCTGCCGCCAGCAGCGCCGCTCAGGCAGCCGCCAAGGCGGTGCAGGACCGTGTCTATCGGGCGAGGCGCACACTCGATGATGTGCGATCTCTGCGAGAAAGCGAGGCAGCAACCAGGCCAACGGCGTCGTCCACTGCCGCGCTGGAGGCGGTTCGCGCGCAGTTGGACGCCGGGCGCTCACGGGCGCGGGCAGCCATCAGGACCTTGGAGGAAAAGTACCAAGGGATCATGGCGGCCTGGCTCCCCGAGGGAATAACGGGAGCCGTCAAGCTGGACGGCAACGGCTTGAAGGTCGATGCCGAGTTTTCTGGGCGAGGTGAAGTTTCAACGGCGGCATTGGATTCTCTGAAGATCGTCGCGTTCGATCTCGCCGCGTTGCATATGGCGGTCGAGGAGAAGGCGGACCTACCGGCCTTCCTCGTCCACGACAGTCCGCGCGAGGCCGATCTGGATGGACAGCTCTATGCCGGCCTGTTCGAACTCGTGCATCAATGGGAGGAGGCTGCCGCGACGCCGTGTTTCCAATACATCGTGACCACCACGACGGCTCCGCCCCCCAAGCTACAGGGCGACAGCTACGTGAGGCTCCGGATGAGTTCGACTCCGGCGGAGCAGCGCCTGTTCGCCATGGACATCTGAGCCCCCCGCACGATGACGATTGAATCGCCCCAATCCTTTGTCGTCCGCGAGGAATGCCAGAAGGCCGCATCGCAGAACGGCTTCCGCCGTATCCTGGGGGAAGAGGCCGGCTGGGCGGCTTTCGGCTCGACCACCGCGAAGGGCACAGTCTATCTGGCCGCCACGGGGCCTTCAGGGCCGTGGTATCTGGCCCTCGACCATCTCGGTGTCATCCGAGAACTCAACGTGCCCGAAGCCAACATCTCCGGCCCCGGTCGCGCCTGTTTCGTCTTCGGTACGCTCGGTGCGCTCTATGCGGCGCTACATCGGACCTACGGGCTGGGTGTCAGCCTGCCCGATGCACCGCTCCAGGAGTTTGAACGCCGGGTGGCCGGCTTGCCCCGGACGACCGAGGCCGAGCGGCTTGTCGTGCAGAGGATCGGGCAGGACGTCTTTCGCGATCGCCTGATGAACTATTGGCAAGGGCGCTGTCCGCTAACCGGGATCTCTGACTCGGCTCTGCTGCGCGCGTCTCACATCATCCCGTGGGCCGACTGCGAAAGCGACGCCGAGCGGCTCGACGTGCATAACGGCCTGCTCCTGTCGGCGCTGTGGGACGCCGCCTTCGACCGCGCGCTGGTGACCTTCGACGACCAGGGCAGGCCTGAATTCTCACCCAGACTTAGCGAGCAAGCTCGCGGCGAGCTCCGATGGAATTCGCCGATTTCGCTGACTGACGAGCATCGCCTGAGGCTTGTCCGCCATCGCGAGCGGGCGTGCGAGCGCAGTCACAACGCGGGGCCGTGACGACCCAGCCTGATCTCTGCGACCGCCGAAACCAATGCGGTGTTAAGCGCCAGCATCGCAGCTTGCAGATGCGACAGGCTGACATAGGCTTCGAACTCGATAGGTACGTCTCCCGCGTCGACTGGCGTTCCGTAGTTGCCATAACGAAACGCGGTTGAATTTGGATCGATGGCAGCCAACTCCTTCATTCGCCTCACGATCCAGACAGGTACATCTTCCCCGTATTTCTCTTTGACCATTTCTACGAACCTGTCGGTGAGGCCGATCAAATCGTGAGTTCGCTTGGAAGCAGGCAGTGCGGCTTTGAGAATGAGTTCGCAGGAGTGCCGATAGAGGAATAGGGCTGCATTGCCGATCTGATAGTCGGCAATGCGCTTCTCCTTGATCGCGTCCACCAGCTCATTGGCGGCCGCGAAGTATTCCTCGGCAAGAGAAGCGGTATTGGCCTGCATCATACCGCCGATCGCGAAGCCGTGCGGACCGGACCATTCATCCTCGCGCGCGTGATCCCCGGTAAGCTCCTCGAAGAGCGGCCGGGTCATGGTTTCTTCAGTAAAGATACTGGTGCGCATCGTGATCGGGTCTCGCCTTTGGCGGTTTCTGGCTTGGATTCGGCCACGGAATCGAAGCCAAAGACAGCCGGCACTTTCTCACCCCTGACGGGCTGCTGGCCGCCGTCGCTGAAAATCGGTGAGACCGTCGCCTTGCGATCTGGTCCGGCACGCATCGGCGTGATTAGCAGCGCGGCTAAGCCGCCACTTGCGGCATGCCGTCTGTGGCTTCCGGACCTTCCAGCGACCGGCGCTCACCGCGCCGGCGTGGCCGCGCGATCGCTGCCTTTCCATCTAGGACATCGGCCATCTCCTCCGTGATGCGATCGGCGGCCATCCGAAGGGCTTCGTCGATATGGACGTAGCGCTGGGTGACGCCGCGTGAGGCGTGTCCCAAGAGCGCTGCGATGGTCAGCTCGGAGAAGCCGAGATCGCCGGCCAGGCTCGCGAAGGTATGGCGGAGCGTATGGGCCGTGACGTCGGCGAGCTTGGCGCGCTCGCAGACGCGATCGAGCACCCGGACCAAGCCGATGAAATGTCCCTCGCCCCAATCGGCCGGAAAGAAGAATGACGACTTCGTTTTTGGTTGATCGAGCAGGAGGTCGATAGCCGCTTGACCGACGACGCGCGTCTGAGCGCCGCTCTTGGTGTCGGGGAAACGAACCGCGCCCTCTTCCTCGTCGAGCCAGGCGCGCTCCACGCCGAGTCCCTCCATGCGGCGGAAGCCGGTTAGCAACAGGAACCGGATGGCGGCGAGCCCGGTCGGGTGCTCGCCATCCTGAGCCGCCTCGCGCAGCGTCTTGCCGAGGCGCTCGATCTCGGCCCGGCTGAGCCGCCGCTCGCGCGGCGTACTGGCGAGCTTACGCACCCCCTTTGCGGGGTTGTTCGGGATTTTGCCGACGCGCACGCCGTGCTCGAAGATCGCGTGCAGCGTCGAGAGGGTCCGGGCGGCTACGCCTTCGCCGCCGGTCGTCGCGCCGCCGCGGCTGCCCGCGCGCGCCTTCGCGGTCTTTCCAGCCGCGATGTCAGCCTGCGCAGCTTCGATGTCGCCGAGCTTGAGGGTGCCGATCTGCCGACGTCCGAGCAACGGCTTTATGTGGGACTCGATCCGGCTGCGATCCATTGCCAGGGTCGAGGCTTTGATGGGACGCCGCCGCCGGCCGAGAATGCGGCCCGCCTCAGCTTCGGTGAGATACCAGTCGCAAAGTTCGGCGACGGTGATCCGACCAGCGGCCTCCGCTTCGGCCGCGACGGGATCAACGCCCTTGGATACCGCGACCAGTTTCTCGTGGGCGAGATCGCGGGCCTCCTCGACGGTCATCAATCCGAACCGCCCGATGACTGAGCGGCGCAGGCGGCCTTCGGACGTGCGAAACTGGATGACGAAGCTCTTGAGGCCAGACGGCATGACCTGGACGCCGAAGCCGCGCAGCTCCTTGTCCCACACGAAAGTCTCCCGAACCTTGACCCCATCCTCCGAAGGTTTCGGAGCCTTGAGAGCGTCGACAATCCGCTTGGTGAGCTTTTCCGCAGCCATATCAACCACCTGCTGGACCAATGATTAGAATTGCCCTATCATACCCTCAATCGGAGCGGATTCCAAGCAGTTGGTGTCAAACCGGAGGCCAGTCAAGCGCAAATGCGGCGACTTAGCTCTTTCTCAACTCATTGTTTTGCATGGGTTTTTCGTAAATACGGCGAGAGCAGCGCGGTGGAGAGAAAGGCGTGGGGCACCTTGCCAAGGTTGGGGTCGAGGGTTCGAATCCCTTCGCCCGCTCCAGATTTCCTAAAGGAAATCAATCAGACCGAGGCTCCTCGACGACGAACACTCAGCAGGCGGTATCCAATCCGCGCATAAGAAACTGCTCAACCGTCGATCATGCCCCGGCGCCCTGGCCTCTGGCTCGGTCTTGAACCTATCAGAACACCGCTACCCGCTCGCCCGGCTGACCAACTGCGTCTTTCTTCCTTGACCGCGGTCATAAGAATTTTGCACGCCGGTTGACAACCAGTCGGGGTGAACACGCTCCAGCCGTTTGTTTTCCCCGCGTGATTCACGCTTTCGGTGATTCCACCTTCGGCGATCACGCTTTAGTGCCGGCGCGTCGAGCTTCTTTGAGGCATTGTCAGGGTGATCGGGTTCTGTCAGCACTCGAGCCAATGCTTTGTCCGTCAGCAACTTTCTGATGAAATGACGCCCGCAAACATAATTGACTTTTGCCATTCACCGACTGCTACGCCCGAAAGTCGCGTCGTGAATGAGGCTTGGCGCGAGAGCTGACGGATCCCACTCGGATGCCATTCGGCGGGCGCCGGATTGTATCAGTGCGCCGGAGTTGTCTCAGGATCCGTTATCCCAGGGCGCGCGGTGGGCGGTACTGCGCCAGGGAAACAGCAATGCGGGCCGAGTTCCGCAAGGCGCGCGATTCCCATCAGCCCCATGACCCGGTCAATCTCGCGCCGATAAAGGTCGAGTACGTGGGCCACTCCGGCCTCACCCGCTACCGCCAGCCCCCAGAGCTGCGGCCGGCCGATCAGCACGACCCTGGCACCCAACGCTAGAGCCTTGATCACGTCTGTGCCGCGGCGGACGCCACCGTCCAGCAGAACGGGAATGCGGCCTTCGACCGCCGCGACTACGCCGGGCAGCGCCTCCACGGAGGCCGGTGCTCCGTCCAGCTGGCGTCCGCCATGGTTGGAGACGATCAGCCCGTCGACCCCCTGTGCCACCGCCTCGGTGGCTTCCGCCGGATGTAGCACGCCCTTGAGCAACAGCTTTCCGCGCCAAATGTCACGCAGCCAGGCAACGTCCCGCCAATTCATCGCTGGATCGAGCAGTCCTGCCATCCGACTTGCGAGCGTGGCGGCGCCAACTCTCTCTCCGGGCTTTACATAGTTCCCAAACGTGATGCGCGGAAGTTCCCGGCGCATGCGCACGAGCCATGGGAGCTTCGCGCCCATACCGAGCAAAGCTGATGGCGTGAGGCGCGGCGGGATGGAGAAGCCGTTGCGCAGATCACGCTCACGATTGCCAAGAAGCTGGTTATCGATCGTGAGCACCAGAGCGTCGTATCCGGTTGCCGCCGCTCGCTCCGCGAGCGCGCGGGTAAAGCCGCGGTCGGTGTAGATAAAGACCTGCATCCAGCGTGGCTGAGCCCCCGTGGTTGCGAGCGCCTCGAGGCTACAAACCGAGCCGTGCGACAAACAGAAGGCCGTGCCGGCGCTGGCAGCGGCACGGGCGGCGGCACATTCGCCGTCCGGCCAGAACAACCCCGCCAGGCCAACGGGACCGATCAGCACTGGCAGCGAGAGGTGCCGACCGAACAAAGTGACGGAAAGATCGCGGGTCGCCGCCCCCTGCAATGGGCGCGGGAGAAGTGCTATCTCGCGGAAGGCCAGCTCGTTGCGGAGCAGCGTGTGTTCGTCCTCGGCCGCGCCGTCTGCAAAGTCGAAGATCGGGCGAGGAAGCATGCGGCGCGCCTGAGCGCGCATCGCCGCAACCGAATATCCGTCCCGTCTCCAGGATGCGACCGACTCGGTCATGGTCGTGGCATCCTCCCGCTCCGTATCATCTTGGCGAACGGCCTGCCTTCATTTGCCGACGAGGTGGAGCATGGACAGGCAGCGGTGATCAATGGAAAATGCCCAGGAGATGACTCTTCCCTGGACGATCGTTCCATGATTGAAGATGCGCCGGTTCTTGCCCTGCACCGGCCCGATCGGCGCCCGAGTGCTGCGCAGATCGCGGCGTTCGTCGATGTGCCCACCGGGTTTGTCGTCGATGCGCTGGGTGGTGGCGGCGCGCTTGCCCCGGAGATCAAGCCGGTGGTGGCGGAACAGGCTCACTTCGTGGGTGTGGCCCTTCCCTGCCATTGTCGACCGGACGATAACCTGGCGGTCTTCGCCGCATTGACATTGGCCAAGGCAGGCGATGTGATCGTGGCTGCCGCCGACGGATATCGGGGTGCGGCGGTGGCCGGCGACAATCTGCTGGGCATGGCCCGCAATGCCGGGGCTGTGGCCTTCGTCACCGACGGCTGCGTGCGGGATCGCAAGGGCATCGCGGCACTCGAGTTCCCTTGCTTCGCCACGGGCCTCACGCCGAACTCGCCGGCGCGCAAAGGACCCGGAACCGCGGGCCTACCGGTCGTGCTCGGCGGGGTCGTCGTCGCGTCCGGAGATCTGGCAATCGGTGATGAAGAAGGCGTTGTCATCGTTCCCTTCGTGCGGATCGATGAAACGATCAGGCGGCTCGTCGGTGTACGTGAGGCGGAGGCCGTGCTGGAGGCTCGCGTCAAGGCTGGCCTTGTGGTTCCCGACTTCATCGCCCCCCTGCTGGCCGAGCAAACAAAGTCGTAGAGTGATTGCCAAGAGACGGACGGCGTCGGTCGTCGACGCCATCGGCGCGACGAACTGCCATGATTACAGCCGCGTCAAGGAGGCAGACGATAGACGCGGATCGCCGTGTCGCGAAACAGGCACCGTTGTTCCTCCTCCCGCGCCTGCGCTACGATCCAATCGACAATGCCGACCCAGTCCCGGTAGCTGCCGGCGAGTTCCAGCACTGGCCAGTCGCCGCCGAACATTACCCGGTTGAAACCAAAGCGCTCGATGCAGTGCTCGATGTAAGGGCGCAGCTGCTCACGGGCCCAATCACTGTGGTTGGCTTCGGTCGCAACGCCGGAGATCTTGCAGACCACATTGGGCATGCGCGCCAACTCGGTGATCTGGCTCTGCCAAGGTTCGCGCAGACCGGCGCGGATGCCGGGTTTGCCGATATGGTCGAGCACGAACATTACCTCGGGGCACCGGTGCACGAGCTCCATCGCAATGGCCAACTGATGGTGCAGTACGCAGATATCGAACGGCCAACCGTAGCCGGGCAATAGCCGGACACCGGTGAGGAAATCCGGTCGCAGACAAAATTCCGGATCCGGTTGCGTTTGAATGAGCCGCCGGATTCCGCACACCTTGCCAAGGCCTGCCAGCGCGTCGAGCTCCTCGGCCACAACCGGGCCGCGCTCCAGTCGCGCGCACGCAACGATGCCCCGGATGCGCGGGTCCGCGGCAGCGAGCTCGACGACGAAGCGTGCCTCGTCGATATTCCGACCATCCTCTATGTCGACCTCCGCGAAGACGATCTTGTCCACGAACACATCACCGCGGGCGCGATCGAAATCGACCGGCAGGTGGGAATGAGCGATCGATGGCGCACTCGACAGCCACGGATATGCGAATCGCTCCGTGTCGTAGAAATGCACATGGCTGTCGACGATCGGAAAAATCGGCATGCAGGGTTCCCTCCCAAAGAGTGGGGCAAATGCTACGCCATCAGCACGCCACCATTGATGTCGAGAATCACACCTGTCACAAAGCTCGCGGCACGCGAGCAGAGAAACGCGATCGGCCACGCGATCTCTTCCGGTTCCGCCATCCGACCGAGCGGCACAAGCGTCAGGTCAACGGGCTGTCCTTGCATCATCGGCGTGCGCACCGAAGCCGGAGCCACGCCGTTCACCAGCACACCGCCACGAGCGCCTCGTCGGGCCAACCATCGCACGAACGCATGCAACCCACCCTTGGCCGACGCATAGTGAGGGCTGGCAATCAGTCCGCCGGTCCGGCCTGCCAGCGAGCCCACCAGCACGATGCGTCCGCCGCCGCGTGCTATCATGTGGGGCAGGACGGCGCGGCTGAGATTGATCGGGCCGAGCAGGTCGACGGAGATGACCCGCTGGAAGGTTTCGTCCCAGTTACTGTCATCCCAGTCGTCCCATGGGCAGATCGCAGAGGAAACGACAAGCGCGTCCAACGGCAGCAGGGATGTGACGAGCGCCTCGACCTTCCTCCGCTCGGCAACGTCGCAGGGAAAGGCTTCGGCTGTGCCGGAATCTCTTCGAATCGCCTCTGCCACAGGGGTGCAGTCGGCGATATCTGCCAACATGACTGCGGCGCCCATAGTGGCGCACACGCGGGCGGTCGCAGCTCCGATACCGCTGGCGGCGCCAGTGACGAGAACGCGGTTGCCCGTCAAGTCGAACGCGGTCGTCACTCACGCCTCGGTCGCATAGGGAGGAGCCGTCGCGCGCCAGAAATTCCGCGCGACAGAGGTCAGATGATCTTCCATTGCCGTGGCCGCTCCAGTCGGGTCACGCGCGGCGATGGCATCATGGATACGCTTGTGTTCCAGGAAGACCTGATCGGGTTGTGCGCCGGCCCGGCTCGAGACTCGCCGCTGTTCCGAGAGCCACTCGCTCATCGCGTTGTGCAACGCCACAAAGATCGGGTTACGCGAACTCTTCGCAATGACGAGATGGAATTCCAGATCGGTGCGTTGAAACCGTTCTTGATCGCCGATCGCGGCCTCATTGGCCGCAAGTGCCGCCGTCAGCTCCACCAGATCCTCGGAGGCGATGCGCTGCGCCGCTTCCCGGGCAAGCCCGACCTCGAGCAGTGCGCGCGCATGTTGAAAGTGCCGCATGCCTTCCGGGCGGGCCAACATGTGGCGCGCGATCGAGGACAGTTCGTCCACCAGGATGTGCGGACTGGGGTGAGCGGCGCGCGCCACAGCGCCCGGGGTGACAGTGATGATGCCCCGTTTCTGTAACGCGAACAACGCCTCACGCACACTGGAGCGGCCGACGCCGAAGCGCTCCATCAGCTCGCGCTCGGAGGGCAGGCGGCCACCGTCGGGCACTTCTCCGGAGAGTACCATCAACTCGATATGCTCTGCGATGCCTTCCCACCGCCTCCGCGATGAAGCTTCAGCCACCATTGTTTTCCATTGACCTGTCAGACCAAAGTACCATAAGCTTATCGAAATGTGACCGGCCTGGGAAGGGATACTAGCGCAGAGGTTCAAATTTGCCTCTGCTACGGCTCAATTATCCATATGCCGTGCTGTCAGACCAGATAGCATGGCGACGAGACTTGAAATGCTATTCCGGCCCGGCGACCGAGCGTAGCCGGATGCCTCCGGCACCAGACAAAACGCGGCGAATGCCGACCAAAAGGGGGAAGCAGTTCATGAAACAAGGCGTAGCGTGGCGAGCAATGTCCAAGAGCGGCGTGGCCGTCATGCTTGGTCTCGCGCTCGCCGCCTGGGGAAGTGGTGCCTCTCGCGCGGCACAGCCGCAATCGTCGGGCGGTGCCGGCGGTCCCAACAATGGCGCTTCCTTCCTGGCATCCGCCGAAGCCGCCACGGCAGGGCGGACCGGCTTGCAGACACAATGGACCGGACCGACCAGCGGACCCAGAATTGCCCCCGCCAAGCACATCATCTGCATTCCGACCGATATGAAGAATACGCTTTCGGCAGAGTGGATGGCGGATATCGCCGCGATTGGCAAAAAGATCGGCTGGAAGGTAGAGATCATCGACGGCCAAGGTACCGCAAGCGGCTGGACTACCGCCTTCAACCAGGCGATCGCGCTGCACCCCGACGGGATCGTCTCCTCCGCCAACGCGGACACGGTGCAGCCGGAAGTCGACAACGCCGCGAAGCGGGGCATTGTGATCGTCGGGCTGCACTTCACTTCCGTGCCTGGTGCTGACCCCAAGCGTCACGTCTTCTACAACATTGAATCGAGCCCGGAGGGGATCGGCAAAGCCGAGGCCGATTACATTATTGCCCTATCGCATGGCAAAGGACGCGCAATCATACTCTACGATGCCGAATATGCCGTCGCCCGCTATAAGGCGGAAGCCATGCGGACGGAATTCGCGAAATGCGGCACCTGCAAGCTCCTGGCTTACGTCAACTTGCCGCTGTCGCAGGTATCGACACTTACGCCGCAGGCCGTCTCGAGTTGGATCACCCATTACGGGCTGCCATTTTATGTCATGACCATTGCCGACTACTACTACGACTTCGCAGTCCCTGTCCTGACTCAGGGCGCCGTGGCGCGAAACGGGGTCAACCTCGTTGGCTCCGACGGTGCTCCGTCGGCATATGATCGAATCCGAAACGGACTCTACCAGACGGCAACGGTTCCGGAGCCGGCCGAGGAACAGGCCTATCAGGCGATCGACGAGTTCAATCGGGCGTTCCACGGCCAGCCGCCTTTCGATTACGTGCCGCCTGCCTTCCTGGTCACCGCCCAGAACATCCATACGCAAGGGGGTGATCAGAACCAATTCAACCCGGCGAACGGATATGCCCAGCATTATCTGACGATCTGGGGTTTCGCCAAATAGCATCGCCCACGGGACAACCGCGCGGCAAGCTCAGGGCGGCGCCGTCCATGGCCACCGAAACATTTTCACACCCCGAGATCGATGAAACATCCGCGGTCAGGCCGCTGGGGGCCGATCCGCCCGTGCTGCAGGTACGCGGCCTGACAAAGTTCTTTGGCGCGACGCGAGCACTGCACAACGTCGATCTCACGATTTCTCGCGGAGAAATCCACGCTCTTCTGGGCGAGAACGGCGCCGGCAAGTCGACATTGATAAAGATCCTGGCCGGCGTTCACGTTCCCGACAGGGGCGAACTCCTGCTTTCCGGTGAACCGATCCAACCGTGGTTTCGCCGTGGCCGCCTGCCGATTTCATTCATTCATCAGGATCTTGGCCTGATCGACACGATGACCGTGGCCGAGAACATCGCGCTCACCACCAGCTACGCGCTCCGTCGGCAGCTCATCTCGTGGTCGAGCGTCAACCGTCGGGCCCACGCCGTCCTGGAGGGCCTTGGTGCCGCCATTGCGCCCGAACGCCGCATTTCGAGCTTGTCCGCCGCCGAGCGTTCCATCGTCGCGATCGCACGAGCGCTCGCTCAGAATTGCCGGCTGCTGATCCTCGACGAACCGACCGCGACCCTTCCGCAAGCCGATGTCGAGCGTCTCTTCGGCGTTCTTGGACGGCTGCGCCGGGAAGGAATAGGGATCGTTTACGTCACGCATCGCCTGGACGAGGTGTTTCGACTGGCCGACCGGGTCAGCGTTCTGCGCAACGGAAAGTGCGTCGCCAGCACGCGCGTCATGGAGACGAGCCCGGAAGAGCTGGTGCTCGAGATTATCGGCAAACCGCCGGCAGAGGTCTTCATCGAGCCACCGCCCGCACACCGCGCTGTCGCACTCGATGTGCTGGACCTCGGCGGGGGCGGCGTGGGCCCAATATCACTGCGCCTCGCGGAAGGGGAGATTCTCGGTCTCGTCGGACGTCGCGGAGCGGGGCACGATATCGTTGGCCGCATGCTGTTCGGGATGGTTCCGCGTGAGAGTGGGACCGTTCATCGGCACGGCATTGCGCTGCCGCCGGGCTCAATTGATGCGGCGATGTCTGCGGGCCTCGGTTTCGTCTCGAGCCGGCGAAACGAGGAGAGCCTCGCCGGACCGCTGACGGTGCGCGAAAATCTGTTTCTTAACCCCCACCTGCGCGACGGCCATTCTGTCAACCGCTTCTCGCCGAGGGACGAGAAGCGGCGTGCCAAGGAAGTCATGGCACGATTTTCGATACGCCCCCCTGACGCGGGAGAGCGCATCGTGACAACCCTGAGCGGCGGCAATGCCCAGAAGGTCGTGCTCGCCCGATGGTTCGAAATGGGCAGTGAAATTCTGATTCTCGAAGAGCCGACAATGGGCGTCGATGTTGGGGCCAAAGCCGAGATCTACGGTATGATCCAGGAGGACCTGCGACGTGGCCATTCGGTGCTCCTGGTCTCGTCAGACTTCGAGGAGGTGGCCCGTATCTCCCATCGGGCTCTGGTCTTGGTCGATGGCCGGATCAGCGCGGAAGTGTCGGGAGAGAATCTTTCCGTCGAAGCACTGACGCGCTTGGCCTCGGTCGCCGGAGGATGAGTAGATTGCGCGAGGTGTCCGGGCCTATGCAAGACCAGGCTCAAAGCTCTCCGGTCTCCGGGACAGCGGGGCTTCCGCCACCCAGGCCGTCGCGGTGGGTTCGCTTCCAGTCTTCAGCCTACGATCTCATGACCACCTATGGGCTGGCTGCAATTCTGGTTCTGCTCTTTGTCGTATTTTCCATCACCATGCCCGGCACGTTCCCGACACGGTTCAATATCGAGTCGATCCTGAGTGAGCAGGCCGTGACCGCTCTCCTGGCACTCGCGGTCATGGTGCCGATGACCGTCGGACAGTTCGACCTTTCCGTCGGCTACTTTGTCGGGCTGGCACATATCCTGACCCTCGGGCTGCAGGTTCAGTTTGGCCTCGTCTGGCCGGCCGCCTGTGCGGCAGTGATCCTGTCGGGAGTGCTGCTCGGCATATTGAACGGCTGGCTCGTTACGCGCGTTGGCATCGATTCGTTCATCGCGACGCTGGGCAGCGGCACGTTCGTCTATGGCGTGGCATCCTGGTACACCGGCGGGAAGCAGATTCTCGGGAATCTCGACAACGGCTTCTACAACATCAACACGATGATTGCCGGTTTGGTCCCGTCCCCGGCGCTTTGCGTTGTCGTCGTGGCCGTTCTGCTCTGGATTCTCCTCGAATACCGCCCGTTCGGCCGATTTTTCTATGCGATCGGGGCGAACCCGCGCGCGGCCGAGCTCGTCGGTATTTCACCGCGTCGTTACATTCCCTGGACCTTCGTGGGATCAGGCGTGATCACGGCACTGGCGGGGATTTTTCTGGCTTCGGAATTGCGCGTTGGGCAGACGTCGGTAGGCCCTGACTATCTGCTGCCGGCGTTTACGGGCGCCCTCCTCGGGGCGACCGCGATTCACCCCGGGCGCGTCAACGTGTGGGGAACGGTGATCGCTGTCATGCTTCTGGCGGTGATCGTGTCTGGCCTGGAGCAGACAGGTGCCGAGTTCTTCGTCGCCCCCCTGTTCAACGGCCTGATGCTGGTCAGCGCGGTCGGACTCTCGATCTATATGGCGCGGCGCCGCACGAGGATCGCAGCAGCCGCAAACTTGGCAGCCGGTGGCGATGTCCGATAGACACCCGATCGGCAGCCAGCCGACTCCGGCGAGGGCGCCGATTGGTGACGAGTGCCGGCATCCGGCACGACCTGTTCCATTGCGCTCAGCGCGGCAGCCCAACGAGTGCTGAGAGGAAGGTGCATGGCTCAGTATCCAGGATCAGAAACCGAACAGCACGTGATGCCCGCGGCCCTGCATGCGGCAGTACAGGCCATTTTCTGTGCCTGCGGCATGACTGCCCCGGATGCCGGTCTCCTGGCCGCCACCTTGGTGGCGGCGGACCAACGCGGCATTCATTCGCATGGCACGCTACGCGTGCCCGACTATGTTGGGAAGCTCACCGCGGGCGGCGTTGATCCCAGGGGCCGCCCCTTCGTGGTGCACGAAGCGGGGAACGGGATCGTGGTCGACGGCGGCAATGCCATGGGCCAGATCGCGAGCGAGTTCGCGATGCGAGCGGCGATCGGCAAGGCAGCCGTCGATGGTGTGGCTCTCGCCGCCGTCCGCCATAGCAACCACTGCGGGGCAATGGATCACTGGGCGATGATGGCCTTGGCCCACGACATGATCGGCATCGCCACAACGAACGCCCTGCCCACCATGGCGCCGTGGGGCGGGGTTGAGAAGATCGTCGGGATCAACCCGCTCGCCATCGCTTTTCCCGCTGCCGAAGAGGCTCCCGTCGTGCTCGACGTCGCGTTTGGAGCCACCGCGCATGGGAAAATCCGCGTCTATCACCAGAAGGGCCATCCAATTCCGGAGGGCTGGGCGTTCGATCGGGATGGCCGGCCGACCACTGACCCGGCGGTCGCGCTCGAAGGGCTGATCCAGCCGATCGGCGGTTACAAGGGGGTGGGGATCGCCATCGTGGTCGGCATGCTTTCCACGCTGCTTAGCGGCGCGAGCTACGGCACCGAACTCGGCAATATGGAAGAAGGGCCACGACCGGGCCAGGACGGACATGTCTTCATCGCCATCAATATCGCTTCATTTCTGCCAGTCGCCAGTTTCAAGGAACGGGCCGATGCGATCAGCCGCCAAATTCGGCTGAGCCGTCGGCGCGACGGCGTCGATCGCCTCTATCCGCCCGGCCTGATGGAGGCCGAGTTCGCGCGCCGTTACGCGGTCGAAGGAATTCCCCTCAACCAGGAGACGATTGCCGGCATCCTCACCTCGGCCGCGCGTCTCGGTGTGGAGCTGCCGAGCCTGATATGAATTGTCGCCGGACCAGCCTGGCTTTCTTGGCAAGGCGAGGCGTCCCTCGCAAGATGACGCTCCAGTGCCACCGTTGGATCTGGTGGTGGCTGAGATGAGCGATCAAGCCGATCACCCGGCGCGATTGCGCCTCGAGGGCATATCCAAAAGTTTCGGTGGCATCCATGCCCTCGAAGATGTCGGTTTCGCCGTCAGCGTCGGCGCCATCCATGCCCTCCTCGGCGAAAACGGCGCGGGAAAATCGACGCTCGTGAAGATTCTCACCGGCGTCTATCCTCCTGATTCAGGCCTCGCCCTGCTCGATGGCGTGCCCTGCCATTTCCGCTCTCCGATGGAGGCACGCCAGGCTGGCGTGGTCGCGGTCTACCAGGACCCGAAGGTCTTTCCCCATCTCGATGTCGCCGAGAACATCTTCATGGGCATCCATCCGGTTTCCGTTCTTGGCACCGTGGACCGCCGTCGCATGCATGCGCGGGCGCGCGAGTTGCTGGCGGGACTTGGTGTGGAACTTGATCCGTCCAGCTTGGTCGCCGGGCTTTCGATTGGCGAGATCCAGTTTGTCGAGTTTGCCCGCGCGATGACGCAAGGGGAGGTACGGCTTCTGATCTTGGACGAACCCACGGCGGCGCTGACGCCGGGGGAAACGCGCCGCCTTTTCGATGTCGTCCGCAGGTTGCGTGCCCGCGGTTGCTCCGTGATCTTCATCTCACACCGGATCGAGGAGCTGGCCGGGCTCGTCGATACGGTGACCGTGCTGCGCGACGGGCGTCACGTCGCCACGCTCCCGGCCGTGGGACTCGTCGAAGCGGATGTTGTGCGTCTGATGGTCGGGCGCGAGGTTGGGCAAGCTGCAAGCCGGTCGCGCGTGGTTGGCGCGGAGCGGCTGCGGGTGGAGAAACTCGGTCTTGCCGGTAGCTTCGACGACATCTCATTCACGCTCCACACGAATGAGATCGTGGGTCTCGCCGGGCTCGTGGGTGCGGGGCGCAGCGAGATCGCGCAAACGATCTTCGGCGTCACTCGCCCCACTGCAGGACGGTTATTTGTGAACGGCCGGGCGGTGCAGGTTCGCCGACCGCGCCAGATGCTGTCGTTGGGCGTCGCCTATGTGCCGGAGGATCGCGACCATGAAGGCCTGATCACGCCGCTTTCGATCACCCGCAACCTTGTTTTGCCGATCCAGCGCCGTCTGGCCCGTGCCGGGATGCTCCGTCCAGCGGCCGAGCGTCGGTTGGCGAGATCGGTTGCCGCCGATCTGCGAATCCGCGCCGCCAGCGTTGACCAGCCGGTGGCCTCTCTCTCAGGCGGCAATCGTCAGAAGGTGGTGCTTGGCAAGTGGCTGGGCACGAATCCTTCGGTGCTGATCCTGGACGAACCGACGCATGGCATCGACGTCGGCGCCAAGGCGCAGGTGCACGAGCTCATCGAGCGCCTGGCAGGGGACGGCATGGCCATCCTGATGATCAGCTCCGACCTTCCCGAACTGCTTCGCCTCGCCGATCGCATCCTGGTGGTCACGGAGGGGCGGATCACCTGTGAGTTCGCGCGCAAAGACGCCACGCAGGAAGCAATCATGCATGCGGCCACCACGCCGCGGCGGAGGGCGGCGGCATGAATCGCCGCACTGAGGGTGTGCTGGCGGCTGGGGGCAATTTCGATTCCGCGGTTTCCCGCCTCGGCCGCCACATCACCCTGCTCGAGAACAGGGTGTTGGGCGTGACCGTCTTCCTGGCGCTGCTGATCCTGTTCTTCTCGATTCTCGATCCACGCTTTGCCAACATCGCCAACGCCGACACGATTGCCCTCAACGCCTCGATCCTGGTGATCGTCGCCTGCGGCGAGGCCATCGTCGTGCTGACCCGCAACTTTGATCTTTCGGTCGGCTCGGTGGTGGCGCTCGCCTCCTATGTCGGGCTCGACATCGTCAGGCTGCATCCGGCGATCGGCCCGCCGCTCGTGCTGGTGCCGATCCTGATTGGCGGACTTTGCGGGGCCGTCAACGGCATGCTGGTCGCCTACGCCGGCGTGCCCTCGGTGATTGCGACGCTTGGCACGATGTCGATCTTCCGCGGCCTTGCCTATCTCTACGCGGGCGGCGCGCAGATCAACGTGAAGGACTTGCCGGGCTGGGTGGTAGGGATTGCCACCAGCCATGTGCTCGGTCTCTCCGGGCTGGTTGTTACCGCCTTCGGCGTGGTGCTGGGCATCGGGCTCGGGCTCCGTTACCTGCGTACCGGCCGGCAGATCTACGCGATCGGCTCGAACCCCGAAGCGGCCGAATTCTATGGTCTCCGCAAGCCGGCCATCGTCTTTCGGGCCTACTTGCTCTGCGGCCTCCTGACCGGCTTGGCCGCTTTCCTTTTCGGTGTCCGCGCGGGATACATCGTGCCTTACCTCGCTCAGGGGTTGGAACTTACCGCCTTGGCGGCGGTGGTCGTCGGCGGTGTCAGCGTCCTCGGCGGCTCGGGCAACGTGGTCGGCGCGGCGGTCGGTGCCATCGCTCTCGCCACCATCAATGACGGCCTCATCCTTCTCGGTGCTTCCGATTTCACCCGCCAGTTCATCGAGGGCGCGGCGATCGTCGTCGCGGTAATCGTTGATGCCGTGCTCCAAACGCGGTTGCGGAGGCTGCTCGCGATGTTGCGCCGGGGCCGGAGACACCAGTGACCGGATTGCGGCGATTTGGGTGGGAGCTCCTGTTGGCACTCTTTATCCTGATCGCTGGAACCACCGCCAGCCTGCTTTCCCGCTATTACCTCTCTTTTGGCCAGATCACCTACTCGCTCCAGCAGTCGATCGCCGTCATCGGTACTATCGCTGCCGGCCTCGTTCCGGTGATCATCGTCGGGGAAATCGATATTTCTCAAGCGGCGATGCTCGCGTTCGGGAACATTCTGTTTGCATTTTGCTCGGCAGGTCACCTTCCGCTGGTGGTCGCACTCCCGGCGGTCGTGGTCATGTGTACCGCGATGGGTATCCTGAATGGTGTTCTCGTGACCGCCTTCGCCCTGCCGTCTCTTGCCGTGACATTAGGGACGATGGAGGCCTATCGCGCATTGGCGCTGCTGGTCGGGGGGCATGGCGAATACGCATCCTTCGGCGCGGCCTATGTCTGGCTGGGCTCTGCAACCATCGCCGGATCGATTCCCGTATCGCTCCTGTTCCTGATCGTGATCTTCGCGGCTTTCACGTTCCTTCTGCACGGCACCGTGTTTGGCCGGCTGGCCTTTGCCGTCGGCAATAACGCCAAGGCCACGGCAATGTCCGGCGTTCGCGTTGGCTTGGTCAAAATCATCGCATTCGCCATAGCGGGTGGCATGGCTGGTGTCGGCTCATTGATCTATATCGGGCAGTACCAGTCGGCGCGCGCCGACAACGCCAACGATATTCTGTTGCTGATCGTTACAGCGGTCGTTCTTGGCGGTATCGATATTTTCGGCGGGCGGGGCAACGTGCCGGGAGTCCTGCTATCGCTCCTTCTGCTGGGGACCGTGGAGAACGGCATGGGCCTCGCCAACGTGCCCGGCCCGGTGCAAACCCTGGTGGTCGGAACGATCCTCGTCGTCAGCGTCCTTGTCCCCTTGCTGCTCCGGCTGGCCCATCGTACCGCCGCGCGGGCACGCCGGCCCCCGTCTTTCCTGCAACCGGCAACGCACCCACCATGGGGAGGAATCAATGACCAAGGAAGGTAAAGAGAATTGCTGCGCCTGGACGAAGGCACTGAGTGAAGGGCGGCTCTCGCGTCGCAGCTGGCTTAGAGGCATGCTGGGCACCGGGGTGGCCCTGCCCGCGATCGCGACGATGCTGGCGGAGACAGGCGTGGCGATTGGCACGGCCGACGGAGCGCGCCCGTTGCGAATCTTCAACGTGCCAAAATTCACGGGCTTCGTCTATTTCGAGCTCGCCAAGGCGGGCGGCGCCAAAGCATGCGCCGAACTCGGAGCGCAACAGATCTATATCGGCACGACCACCGCCGATGTCGAAGGACAGGTGCAGGTCCTCCAGAACATCCTGCCTCAGCGGCCCGACGGAATCGTGATCGCCGCCCTCGACCTCAACGCCCCTGTGCCGGTGCTGCGGCGGGCGCGCAGCCAGGGAACGGTCGTGGTCACCTTCGATGCCGACGTGGCTTCCGCCGGGCGCGACCTATTCGTGAACATGGCGCCGTTCGAGATCCAGGCCAAGGCTATGCTGGAGTCGGCCCTTGCGAACGCGCCGGATGGGGGCCAATCGATCTGGATCGCACCGACACCCACGGTTGCGAATTTCATTTCGCAGAAAAAGGCGCTCGACCAGCTGATCGCAACCGTCCCGCGCTATCGGAGCATCCGCTTCATCGATACGCTCTATGCCAACGACGATCCAGAAAAGAGCTACGCAGTGGGGAGCTCTGCGATGCAGGCGCATCCCGAACTGAAGCTCTTCATCAGCGGATCCGGGATCAGCAACCCCGCGATCAACAAGGCGATCCAAGACACTGGTCGCACGGGCAAGGTCTTTTCCACCGGCTTTGCGCTGCCAAGCACGATGACGACATTTTTGGAAAACGGCACCTGCAAGGAGTTTGCGCTATGGAGCCCATACCAATACGGCTACATGGCGACATATTGCGCGATCCTGCTGAAGTCGGGCAAATTGGCCGCGAAACCCGGAACCAAGGTCGACGTCCCGACGATCGGGGAAAGGACGATCGGCTCCGGGGCAGTAACGGATCTCGACCAGATGGTCTTCTTCACCAAAGGACATGAGGACTTCAACGACGCTATCCCCATGAAGTCATAGAGCGATGTGCGTTCGCGTGGACTCACGTAAGCCGCTCTCGGTATTTGTTTAGCGAGCATCTTCACGCGGTCACCCGATTCCGTCTGATTGCGATCTGCTCTAGCATCCGAAACAATGGGAAACCTGACGTTCGGAACGTTGGGTGGCAGACCACCTGAGTTCGGCCAGTCACCACCGTTACCTCCCAAGATGCCGGCGCCGTCCGTCCGTGCAAGATAAGCTGCGATCGCCTGATCCTCGGCCGCGCTGATTTGATCTTGCGTCACGGGCGGTGCAGTCGATGCGGTTTCGGTAGCAAAATTGCGGCAGGACGCGTCGGCGTAGATCGTGATCCCGCCCTCTCCCCGCGCACCGATCTTCAACTGATGCATATAGGGTAGCAAGGTGGGCAGGAAGGACGCCACGAGCTGGACGGTCTGGTCGGTCTGTGCATCCGCGTAGGGGAATGGCTTTACGCAAGCGTCGTTCATGGTGATTGTGCTCTGCGGGCATAGCCAAATCTCTTGCGTCGTTTCGACTGTTGGCCCGGCATCCGGGCGCTGCGGGAAGCCATGCCCGGGCACGGACATCCATCGCCAGAATTTCTCCGTTGAAGGCTCGCACTCGGAAAACTGGGTTGCTCCCCCCGGATTGGACATGCACAAGATTGCCTGGCAGGCCCAGTCGTCGGACGTGTCAGCTTCGACCTTGTGAGCGAGAAGTGAGGCCGCGCCCGTCGCCGCAATCGCGATGACGGCTGCTCGTAAAATATCCATTGGTTCTCCACGCGGCTTTTCTCTGCCAGGCGAACGGATCATGATTGAGGATCTATGAACCAAAGGCGGGCGGAGAATCCGGGCCGGGCCGTCTCTCAGCCGTTGCGGAAGGCGTAGGCGTATCCGTTGAGTGCCGGCGCGCCGCCGAGATGAGCGTAAAGGATTTTCGAGCCCTCCGGGAAATAGCCCCTTTTCACGAGGTCGATCATGCCCTGCATCGATTTCCCCTCATACACCGGATCGGTGATCATCCCCTCGAGCCGGGCAGCGAGGCGAATCGCCGCCTTCGTCTCTTCCGATGGCACGCCGTAGGCAGGATGGGCATAATCCTCGATCAGCACGACATGGTCCTCGACGATCTCCTGCCCCAGCTCCACCAGGATGGCGGTGTTGCGCGCGATCTCCAACACCTGGGCTTTTGTCCGCGCGGGCGTGAAGGAGGCATCGATCCCGATCACCCTGCGCGCGCGCCCGTCGGCCGCGAAACCGACCAGCATACCGGCATGGGTGGAGCCGGTGACGGTGCAGACCACGATGTAGTCGAAGGCGAAGCCAAGTTCCTTCTCCTGCGAACGCACCTCTTCGGCGAAGCCGACATAGCCCAGCCCGCCGAATTTATGGACCGAGGCACCGGCCGGGATCGGATAGGGCTTACCGCCTTTGGCTCTCACCTCCTCGATCGCACGGCGCCAGGATTCGCGGATGCCGATGTCGAAGCCTTCGTCCACCAGACGAACATCGGCGCCCATAACGCGGCTCAGCAGGATATTGCCCACTCGGTCGTAGACCGCATCCTCGTGCGGGACCCAGCTTTCCTGCACGAGATGGCACTTCATGCCGATCTTGGCCGCAACGGCGGCGACCATACGGGTGTGGTTCGATTGAACGCCGCCAATGGAAACCAGCGTATCGGCGTTGGAGGCGATCGCATCGGGAATGATGTATTCGAGCTTGCGGAGCTTGTTGCCGCCGAAGGCGAGGCCGGAATTGCAATCCTCCCGCTTTGCGTAGAGCTCCACCTTACCGCCGAGATGCGCGGAGAGTCGCTCCAGCTTCTCGATATGGGTGGGACCGAAGGTGAGGGGGTAGCGAGGGAATTTTTCCAGCATGGCCGGGGTTCCGGGATGGAGGTGGAGATAGCGAAGCCTAACCCGAGGCGGGGTGGAATGTACTCTCGATTTTCATCTCGTTTCTGGTCGATACTCGCGGACGACGACCATTGATTTCATGATCCTTCCGCAGAGGGACCCATCGATGAACGCTCCTTCCGTTCAATCCGGGCTTGACCGGATCGATCTGCGGATTCTCCGTCTGCTCCAGACCAATGGTCGACTGAGCAATGCCGAGCTGGCGCAGGCGGTCTCGGTCAGTCCCGCGACCTGCCATCGCCGTACCCAGCGCCTCTTCGCCGAAGGCTATGTCAGTGGCGTACGGGCGATCATCGCGCCGGGGAAGGTAAGGAAGGGAGCGCTGGTGATTGTGGGAGTAGTGCTGGACCGGTCCACCCCCGAGAGCTTCGCAGCGTTCGAGCGGGCGGTGGCCGGACTGGATGTTGTTCTGGATTGCCACCTGGTAGCCGGAGATTTCGACTATTTCCTGAAGATCCGGGTGGGAGACATGGAGGATTTCAACCGCATTCACGGGGAGCGGCTAATCGCGCTGCCAGGCGTGCGGCAGACGCGAACCTTCTTCGTGATGAAGGAGGTGGCGGACAATCGGGAGTTGGCGTTTTGAGGGGGAACGTGACCGCTCTAGGCCTCGACGCACGATTTGTTGCGAATTGCACGCCGGGCAGAGACGACAAGAAAGTCAAGGCCATTCACAAATTTTCGTTTTTTGAGTGAGGTTGCCTCCTCATACATTCCCTGAGGCGGTCTAGACTCTCAACAACCTGCTCCAAAATCGCGCTATAAAGCGTTTGGCGTCTGGATTTGCTGCAAATGGCGGAGAAGCCGCTTCCCGCCGATCGCGAACCTCGAAGGCAAGTACCACCGGCAGCTCCTGTGCCCGACTGAATTCATGCTTTCGCCAAGGCCGGATACTCCCGGCGGACTTGCCCAAGCGGACATGCCAGCAATCGCGTCGGCGTTGTCAAGTTGGTGAGCATCTGGGGCAGTTTGGTCCGTGCTCGACTTGGATGCTACACAATGCCTTCGACGCGAGTGACATCTGGCCACATGCGGAAGGCGGCGTTGCAAACGGCACGATATGCGTCAGCGGTAAGGTGATGGCGACGAAGCTGGAAGAGATTATGGATGCGGCTATGGGCGGACAGAAAGCGCTATGCATGGCGGGCTCACTCGAATCTTTGCGTCTGCCGTTCTCGTCGTCGCGTCGGCTGGTGTGGGGCCTCGGCCCGATTGTTCAAGTCGCGACTTTGTCGGTGTTCCACGTCAGGCATGACTTCACGCTTCGCCGCGGCATAGCTCCGCGGTGTGTCCGCTATCATCGCACGCGGGGCATATCGCGGCTCTGTCGGAAGCTTATGAAGGAACCGCTTGGCCGCCTTGGCGCTCCGCTCACTCTGCACAAGGACGTCAAGCACGTGGCCATTCTGGTCAATGGCCCGTCAGAGATAGTGCAGCCTACCTTGGATGCGAATAAACACCTCATTCAGATGCCGCTTGTCGCCGGGTCTGGGGCGACGGCGCTTCAGCGAAGAGGCGAACATCCGACCAAAGCGGACGCTCCACTCACGGATGTTTTCATAGCTGACGATAATGCCACGTTCGGCCAAGATCCGCTCGACATCGCGGAGGCTCAGGCCGAAGCAGTGATAAAGCCAAACGGCATGCTGGATGATCTCGCCAGGAAAGCGGCGGCTCCTCATCGGGCGCTGCAGCCGCTCCCAAGTCGACGCTGCAGGCCTGGATTCGCGGAGCGGAAAACCTCTGGCCCGGCACGCCGCCAACGGGAGGTCAGTTTCTGGTTTCAACAGGCCGTCCAGTACTGCGGCTTGGCGGTCGGCTCAAACGGGGCGACTGATCTCCCGCTGGCGGCCCGACCGCCGCGATCTCCATCCGGCGCGTCAGCCGTTGCATCCGCTTGCGGTTCACGGGCTCGCCACCAGCCCATAGCAGCACCGCCATCCGGCGCGAGCGCAGAAACGGCCAGCACAGGAACAGTTCGTCGATCCGCCGCATCAGCGCCAACTTGCTGTCGTTCGCTGGCCGCGGCCGCCATCCCCGGCCGGTCGATTTCAGGGCAGGATAGGCTTCCTGGCAGATTGCCCAGACCGGATAGAAATCCAGGCCGAAGCAGCGCGCGGTGTCGGCTTCGCTGCTCCCGAGAACCCCATGGAAGAAGTTGGCCCCTGCGTTGTTCACAACACCGTCGAGGCCGCCGAGCGATCTCGATCGCCTGACACACGAAGGGCCGCATCTCCGCAAGGTCGGTCAGATCGAAGGCGCGAAGGAAAATGCGGCGTCCGTTCTCGCGGACGGCTTCCTCGATCTCCTGCCCGGCATCCGCATCGAGTCCGCAGATGGTGAGGTCGGCTCCCGCGGACGCGGCTGCCAACGCCGCAGCCCCACCGATGCCACTTGTGGCACCGGCGACGAGCACGCGCCGTCCCGCAAGCGCACTGCTCATGTCGATGACCGACATCACGATGCCCCAATGGGGCGATGGAGGCCGGTCTCGAACTGCGCGATGCGCGCGGCCATCGCCGACCGCGCTGTGTCGGGCTGCCCAGGAGCAACGCGCAGGAGGACGCGCGGTGGCCCAAAGAGAGGCAAGAGTGCGTTCTCGCAACGAACGGATGCGTCGCGATGACTGGTAGGCAAGCGGGCTGAACAGAGAACCGCCGCGAGCGAACGCAACGCTTCAACATCAGTCGCACGATGATGCGTGAAGCGATGCGCGAGCCCGTCTTCCTTCGGCAGATGCTCGTCCGGGAGGAACTGTCCATAACGAGGCCACGCACCACTTGGCGTACGGCGTCGCTCAGCAGCGAATTGGACTTGATTGGAACGAAGTCTGTGATGCCGCGCTGCGGGAGGAGAGGGGCTGGAAGAGTTGACGGTCGGAAAGAAGTCATATTATGATTATACTTATCACGAGCATAAAGAAAAAGGGGGGAAACTGGATGTTTGCGCGCGCAAAGCTCGCGGGGCTCGCCGCAGCCTTGTCCGGCGTTTTCATTACCGCCGCATGCCCCGCGCACGCTGCGGCCTGCAGTGGCAAATCCGTGCGGATCACGTTCGCGAATTGGGCCTCAGCCGAGGCCGCCACAGCCAAGGAAGTGAATGCCGCAATCGCTGCGTTCGAGCAGGCCAACCCCTGCGTGCGCATCGCCAGCATCGCCATCCCCTACAACAATGTGGTGAGCCAGCTTACGGTGATGACCGTTGGCCATAACACGCCAGACGTCATGCAGCTTTCGAGCGGGATGCCGCAGCTCCTCGCCGCGCAGGGCGCGCTTGCCGATCTCTCCCACTATGCGAGCCAGGCGTTCCTGAACGATAACTATTCCGCCATGCTGCGCGATGGGCAGTTCGCAGGGCGCCAGGTCGCGTTGCCCTTTGCCCTGACCCCGCACGGTTTCTGGTTTAATAAGGCGTTGCTGGCCAAGGCGGGGCTCGACCCCGCGAGACCGCCTCAAACAATTGCCGCTCTGGACCAGGCCATGGCCGCCATCAAGGCCAAGCTGCCGGGCATCTATCCCTTCGGGATCATGGACGACAAGGCACCCTACACAGTGGTGGTGATGTGGCCCTGGCTGCAAGCGTTCTGCAAAACCGTGCCGATGAGCGACAAGCATCTGGGGTGGACCCAGCCATGCGTCGAAAAGGCATTCTCCTGGTTCGCCATGCTCGCGAAGAAAGGATACACGCCGATCGGGAATGACATCAAGGACAATCGCCAGCTCTTTGCCACGGACAAGATGGTGTTCGAGGTGGACGGCCCTTACCTTCGCGGCATCATCAGCTCGATCAGCCCACAATATGCGCCCGATAGCGCGTTCGCCGATACTTTTGGAGCGGAGGCGATTCCCGCAGGCCCTGCCGGGCCGTCACGCACGGCGATCGATATCCACCTGATTGCCATGAGCGCGCACAGCGCCGATCCTCAGGCCGCCTGGAAGTTCATTCATTTCATGATCGCGAACCCGGCCTCGGTGGGCGATTTCCTGATCCCACAGGGAACGATACCGCCGCTCAAGAGCTCGCAGGCAGCCTTCGCCAATCAGCTCGATCAGCCCTATCAGAAGGTTTGGGTTCAGAGCATCATCCCCGAGGCGGAGCCGATTCCCTACAATCCCAAATGGTATCGCGCGTCGAACGATATCATCGATGCGCTCCAAGGCGTGATGGACAATGCTCCGGTCAAGGCGTCGCTTGACCGGCTGGAAGCAAGCCTCAAGCAGGTGTATCCGGACTTCCAACCGTGATCGTCATTGCCGCCGGAAAAGGGCGCGCCGGCCGCGCGCAGCGGTCGGCGCGCCCCGGATAAGCGAGAGCGAGATGCGACGGCAGGAAGGAATCTTCTTTGCGGCAACGGTCTTTCCGGCCATCGCGGTGATCGGCTTCGTCATCGTGGCGCCGCTGTTGATCAGCATCTTCTATAGCTTTACCGATCTCAGCCTGATCGAGGGAACCGATGCCTTCACCGGTCTGGCAAACTATCGCCATCTCCTGGCCGATCCGACCTTCTACCAGTCGCTCTGGAACACGCTCATGCTCGGAGTCGTGCCGGTGGTCGGCGCTTTCTTTGTGGGCTTCGGTCAGGCTCTCCTCCTCAATGAAGCGGTTGCCGCGCGCAGCCTGTTGCGCGGGTTGACATTGCTGCCCTGGGTCATTCCGCAGATCGTCGTCTCGTTTCTCTTCCTCTTCATGTACAATTCCTCCGTCGGCGTGGTGAACGTTCTGCTGCATGATCTCGGCCTGATCCACCATTTCGTGCCCTGGCTCGCTCTGCCTGGCACGGCCCCCCCTGCCGTCGCCATCGCCTATGTCTGGACCGAGGCGCCCTTCTTCATGCTGATGCTGCTTGCGGGGCTGCAGACGATTCCGCCGGAGATTGTCGAGGCTGCCATTGTCGATGGCGCGGGCTGGTGGCAACGCCTGCGTCTTGTTGTTCTGCCCGGGCTCAGGCGCATCATCGCGATCAGCACGATTCTGATGGTGATCTGGAACTTCAACAATTTCACTATCATCTGGCCGCTCACCCAGGGAGGGCCTGTGAACGCGACGCTGACCTTTGCGGTGTGGGTCTATCGTCAGGCCTTCCAGAACTTCGACCTCGGCTCTGCCAGCACGATTGGCGTCGCCTGGCTGATCCTGCTGCTGGTCGTGACATTCTTCTATCTTCGGCTGATGGGTGGAGACGAGGGTGCCGCATGAGCGGCGCATGGCGCTGGCGGCAGCGGCTTGTCTTGGCGCCTCTGCTCCTCTTGTCACTGGGATTTTCGCTGCTTCCCGTGATCTGGATGGTCTTTACCTCGTTCAAGACGTCGCACGCGGTGTTCGGCGCGCCCGGACGCCTGCTGCCGCCGGTATGGACCCTCTCGGCCTATCGCGCCGTGCTCGGCGACAGCAATTTCGTGATCTATTTCGCGAACAGCCTGTTCGTCAATCTCGGCGCAAGCATTGTCACCGTGGCCCTCGCAACGCTCGCAGGCTACAGCTTCTCACGCATGCGGATCAGAGGGAAGCAGGCCGTCATGCTGGGGATTCTTGCAACGCAGATGTTCCCTTCGGCGGTGCTTCTGATCGCGCTCTATGTCATCTTTCGCGATCTCGGTTTGCTCGATTCCTATGCCAGCCTCATTCTCTCCTATGTCACGCTCGGCCTGCCGTTCAGCGTATGGATGATGCGCGGCTTCGCCGAGGCGGTGCCGATCGATGTCGAGGAGGCCGCCATGATCGATGGGTGCGGCCGTCTCCAGGCGCTGTGGCGCGTCGTGGTGCCGATGATGCTCCCCGGGATGATCGCGGTCGCCCTCTTCAGCTTCCTGGTCGGCTGGAACGATCTGGTGTGGGCCCTCACGCTCACCACCTCGCCCTCGATGCGCCTCATTCCGCCGGGCTTTGTCGCAACCTATGTCGGACAGTTCCAGACCTACTGGAACCAGCTCATGGCGGGCTCCGTTCTGGTGAGCCTCCCCACCGTCATCATTTTTACGCTGCTGCAAAAATATCTCGTCCAGGGGATCACCTCGGGAGCCGTGAAGGGATAGAGGCAGGCGTCGTCGATCAAGACCGGAGCAAGGGGCAAAGTCATGCGAAACGTCTGTGAACAGGGGGCGGACATCGAGTGGAGGGAACGGCGCGCGAGAGGAGCGTCGCGATGAAGATCAGCGCCGTGCGCAGTCTCGTGGTCAATGCCGACATGCGGAACTGGGTATTCGTGCGGGTCGACACGGACGAGCCCGGCCTGTTCGGCTGGGGCGAGGCGACGCTCGAGTGGAAAACCGGCGCCGTGGTGGGGGCCGTTGCCGATCTGACGCCTCTCGTCATCGGGCGGGATCCGCGAGATATCGGCCAACTCGTCCGGATCATGATCAAGCACGGCTTCTGGCCGCCTGGGGTGATCGGGCGCAGCGCGATCAGCGGCATTGAGATCGCGCTTTGGGACATCCTCGGCAAGTCCCTCGGCCAGCCCGTCTGGCGGCTTCTCGGCGGGGCGGCGCGCGATCGTATCCGGGTCTATACCCATCTCGGTCTCGGCGAGATGAAGGCGGTCTACGAGACCACCAGTGCGGCGGCCCTGGTCGATCGCGGCCGCGCGGTGGTGGAGCGCGGCTATCGTGCGGTGAAGGTGGTGATCGTCCCCTATACGCACTACACCGCCTCGCCACGACAGGTGGACGATGTCGCTGCGATGATGAAAGCGCTCCGCGAGGCGGTTGGCGACAGCATCGAGATCATGGTCGATTTCCATGGCCGCCCGGCTTCGGTCAGCGCAGCACTTGCCTATATCGAGGCCCTGGCCCCGTACCGGCCGATGTTCGTCGAAGAACCGGTACAACCCGGCGATCCGCAGGCGATGGCGGCGGTGACCGTACGCTCGCCATGCCCGGTCGCCGCCGGAGAGCGGCTCGTCGATCCGCGCGAGTTCGACGCGCTTTTCCGCCGCCGCGCGCTTCACATCGCCCAGCCCGATCTCTGCCATTGCGGAGGATTCTCCGAGGTGCGCAAGATCGCGGGGATGGCGGAGGCTGCCGGCATCGGCCTCGCGCCGCACAATCCGCTCGGCCCCATCGCCACCATCGCGGCATGGCATTTCGCGATCGCAACGCCCGGCGTGGTCATTCAGGAGGAAATGTCCGGCGCGGTCCCCTGGTTCGGCGAGGTGGTCTCGGGTCTGCCGCGTCTGAGCGAGGGATTTTGGCTCAAGCCAGAAGTCGTGGGCCTTGGTGTCACGGTTGATGAGGAGGTCGCGGCGCGCCACCCATTTGCGCCCGAGATTCTGCACGCTGCCAATGCGGTGCTGGACGATGGAACGATCGTGGATTGGTGACGCCATAGCCTCCTCGTTCGCGGATTCCGGGGTGAATCCCTTCGGAACCGCCCACCTTCACTGTGGGCGCTTCTGCCCGCGATGAGTGTTTGGAAGACTTTCCCGCGGCGGATCGGCTCGGTCTGGATCGCGGTGATCGCGCTCTATCTCTTCTCGGGCCTGGCATCGCCGGCGATGCTGACGCTGCACCAGCTCCTGAACGTGCTCCAGGTCGCCGCCTTTCTCGGTGTCGTGTCGCTTGGGGAGACCTTCGCCCTGCTGGTGGCGGGGATCGATCTCTCGGTCGCCGGGGTCGTGACCATGACCAATATCCTGGCCACGGCCTTCATGGGCGGCCCTGGGGGATCGATTGCCCTTGGGGTCGCCGTGCCGCTGGCGGTGGCTGCGATCGTGGGCGTGATCAACGGCCTGCTGGTAGCGATCGTGGACATCACGCCGCTGATCGCGACCCTCGGCAGCAACGCTGTCCTCTACGGTGGCGCTCTGCTCTACACCGGCGGCGCGCCGCATGGGGGAACCCGGCCCGGCTTTGCCGTGCTGGGCCAGGGCTCGGTTGGCGGACTTCCCGCGAGCATGCTCATCTGGTTCGCAATTGCCCTGGCCTGCACCGTGCTGCTGCGGCACACGGTGTACGGGCGCCGCCTGTACGCGATCGGCGCCAATGCGCGCGCGGCGCGTTTCACGGGCATCGCCGTAAAGCCGATCCTCATCTCCGCCTATGTCGCATCCAGCCTGCTCGCGGCGATGGGCGGGCTCCTGTTGACCGCCTATATCGGCCAACCCGCGCTTGGTATCGGCGATCAGTTCCTCTTCACCTCGATCGCGGCCGTTGTGGTCGGCGGCACCGCCCTGACCGGCGGAGTGGGCGGCGTCGGCGGCACGGTTGGCGGAGCGCTGCTGATTACCGAGCTCAACAGCGTCACCGATATCCTGCGCGTCTCGACGGGCGTGCAATACCTGGTTCAGGGCACCATCATCGCGCTGAGCGTCCTGCTCTACCGCAGCATCGACCGGGCCCGTCGGACTCGCGAAACGACGTAACCGAAAACCACAAGGGAGGATTGCCATGATGAAGTCCATGCCACGGCGCACGCTGCTTGGGGCGGCAGGCGCGCTCGTCGCCATGCCGGCCTTTGCCGACGTCATTTCCTCGGCGAAGATGACGGCGAGCGGCGGTATGGTCGGCGGAGCCGCA
Source organism: Acetobacteraceae bacterium (assembly GCA_035509315.1). Lineage (GTDB taxonomy): Bacteria > Pseudomonadota > Alphaproteobacteria > Acetobacterales > Acetobacteraceae > JAKAWQ01. The sequence goes on from DATJLS010000044.1 coordinate 56,139, forward strand.
ACCAGGAAGAAGCCGCCCTATCGCATCGGATTCTCGAACGGTTTCTCCGGCAATACCTGGCGCACCGAGATGCTGGCCTCGCTCCATAACGAGGCGAATCGTCACCCCGAGATCAAGCAGCTGATCGTGATCGACGGGCAGGGGAGCATCACGAAGCAGGTCCACGACATCCAGAACCTTGCCGCGCAAGAGGTGGATGCGATCCTCTGTATCGCCAATTCTGGCACGGCGGTGGCGCCTGCACTGCGAACCGCGACCCACGAAGGGATCGTCACCGTGCCCTTCAACCTGCCCGTGTCCGGAACGGAGTGGACGGCCTATACAGGCACCGACCCGAGCAACAAAGGCTATGTGCTCGCGAAATGGTTGCGCGGCGTCCTGAACGGGGAAGGAAAGATCATTGCGCTCGGCGGCATTCCCGGCAACTCGTACACCGCCGCCGCCTGGGCGGGCGCGAAGAAGGCCTTCGCCGGATCCAAGATCGAGGTCCTCGCCTTCAAGGATGCATTCTGGGAGGAGGATAAGGCAAAGGTCGTCACGGCCGACCTTCTCGCGGCGTACCCTGAGATCGACGGGATTTGGGCCGACGGCGCGCAAGACGGCGCAGGGGCGGAGCTTGCCCTGCTGGCGGCGCATCGCCCGCTCGTCCCGGTAACCGGGGATGATTACAATGGATTGCTCAAGCTTTATGCCCGCTACCATGCGAGCGAACCGAAGTTCGATATCGCCGAGTTGTCCGAGCCGACCTGGGAAAGCGTGGTGGCGCTGCGCCTCGCGCTGAAACTCCTTCGGGGCGAGCAGGTCCCCAAGGAGACGATCATCACCCCGCAGCTGATCACGAGCGCCAACTATCAGCAGTACATCAGGGCCGATCTGCCGGATGGCGTCTATGTCGACACCAACCTTACGCAGGCGCAGCTCAAGACGCTGTTCGGATGAATCGCGCCGTCGGCGCCGCTGTCCTCGAAGTCGTTGGGGTCAGCAAGAGCTATCCAGGCGTACGTGCCCTCGATCACGTTTCCTTCGCGGCGCGCGCGGGCGAGGTGCATGGGCTTGTCGGTGAGAACGGAGCCGGCAAATCGACCCTGATGCGCATTCTCTCGGGGGCCGAGCCGCCGGATGAAGGTCGCCTCCTCGCGTTCGGCAAGACGCTCACGCTGGCCGATCCCGCGTCGGCCCATGGCGCGGGCATCCACATGGTCTGGCAGGACACGAGGCTCGTTCCCGATCTCGACGTGGCGCAGAACATTGCGCTCGGGCACGAGGCGGGCGGCAGGCTGCTGATCGATCGTCGCGCGATCGATCAGCGGGCGCGTGCGGCGCTTGCCCGCCTCGGCCTTGATCTCGACCCCCGGGCCCTGGTGCGCACGCTGCAGCCGGCGGAACGGCAGATGGTGGAGATCGCGCGGGCGCTGGATGGCGACGCGCGGGTGCTGATGCTCGACGAGCCGACGACGGCGCTTTCGGCCCTCGAGACCGATCGCCTGCTCGGGATCCTGCGCGAGCTCGCCGTGCAGGGCGCGGCGATCGTCTTCGTCTCGCACCGCCTGCGCGAGGTGATGTCGGTGACCGACAGGGTGACGGTCATGAAGGATGGCGAGGTCGTCACCGCCGCGCCCACCGTGGGGCTCACCGAGGACGAGGTGGTACGGTTGATGGTCGGCCGCCCGATCGCCGATATCTTCCCGCCCCACGCGGCCGCGGCGGGCGCGGTCCGCCTTGAGCTCGACGGGTTCGCCGTGCCGGGGCGCCTCGGCCCGATTTCCCTAAACGCGCGGGCCGGCCTGATCGTCGGGATCGGCGGCATCGCCGGCAACGGCCAGCAGGCGCTGGTCCATGCCCTGTTCGGGCTGCTCCCGACCAAGGGAAAGATGCGAGTGGACGGCGAGCGGCTCGCCTTGTCCTCGCCGCATGCGGCAATCGCCGCGGGGCTGGTGCTGGTGCCGGGCGATCGCCGCGGCGAGGCGCTGTTTCCGCCCCATTCCGTGCGCGAGAACATCACCCTGCCCCATCTGGCGGGTCTGGCACGAGGCGGGCTGATTTTCGGCGCGACCGAGCGGCGCTGCGCCGAAGCGGCGATCAGACGTCTTGCCATCCGCACGCCGTCAGCCGAGCAGCCCGTGGCCTTCCTCAGCGGCGGCAACCAGCAGAAGGTCGTGCTCGCGCGCTGGCAGATCGGTGAGCCCAAGGTGCTCGTGTTCGAAGAGCCGACCCAGGGGGTCGATGTCGGCACACGGGCACAGATCTATCGCCTGATCCGAAGCCTCGCGGATGCGGGAGCCGCGGTGATCCTCCTCACCTCCGATCTCATTGAGCTCCTCGGTCTCGCCGATGAGATCGTGGTGCTCTCGCGCGGCCAGATCGTCGATCGGATGGTGGCGGCAGAGGCAAGCGAGGAGCGCGTGATCGGCGCGGCCGTGCGCGCCAGCACGGGGCAGAGCGGGGTGCCATCGCGCGAACGCGGTGTGCGCCCCGGTGGGCGGTATCTCGGCCCGGCGATGCTGGGCGGGTTGCTCGCGATGATGGTGGCGCTTGCCACCTGGCGTTCTCCCTATTTCCTGACAGCACGCAATCTCGCCGATCTGGCGACGCAATTGGCCCCGCTCGCCATCGCATCCCTTGGCCAGATGGCCGTGATCCTGCTCGGCGGAATCGATCTCGCCGTGGGACCGACGATCAGTCTCGTCACCGGCATCGCGTCCTGGACCATCGTCGGCAACGGGGCCGGCGCCATAGCCGCCGGTATCGTGCTCGCCATGGCCACGGGCGTCGCGATTGGCGGAGTGAATGCGTTCCTCATCGTTCGGTTGGGGCTTTCGGACCTGATCGCCACCTTGGCAAGCTATTCGTTCGTTTTCGGCCTCGCGCTCATCGTGCGCCCAAGCCCAGGCGGCGAGATCGGCGATCGGTTCCTGAACCTCGCGTCCGCTTCCCTGGGCGGCGTCCCGGTGATCGCGCTCTTGACGCTCGGTCTCTACATCGCCGCCGAGTCTCTGCTTTTCCGCGGGCGGATCGGAGCCCGGCTTTACGCCACGGGCTCGCGCGCCGAGGCAGGTTTTGCCGCCGGGCTCAACATCGCCCGAATCAGAATCACGGCCTATCTCTTCTGCGGGCTGATGGCGGCGGTTGCGGGGCTGCTGGTGGCCGCCGAGATCGGCAGCGGCGATCCGCAAGCGGGTACCCCCTTCACGCTGACCTCGATCACCGCGGTCGTAGTGGGCGGGACGTCCATTTTCGGCGGCTCGGGGACAGCGCTTGGCACGTTGCTCGGCGCGCTGCTAGTGATCGTGCTGCAAAACGTCCTCAGTCAGCTGCAGGTCAGCGCCTATACGCAATATGTCTGGACCGGCGTGATCACGTTGATCGCGGTGGCGCTCTATGCCTGGCGTGGCCGGCGAAGGGAGGAAACGGGATGACGCTCGAGATTGCCGAGGTGGTGCCGGCCGGGAACAGGCTGGGCGAAGGCCCGGTATGGTGCTCGCACGAGCAGGCACTCTATTGGGTGGATATCGAGAAAAGTTGCCTCCAGCGCGTCCACCCCGAGAGTGGGGCCTTGCGGAGATGGGAGCTGCCGGAGCGGGTCGGCTCGCTGGCGCTGCGCGAGTCAGGTGGCGCGGTGCTTGCCCTGGCGTCGGGGTTTGCGTTTTTCGATTTCGCGAGCGGTGCGCTCGAGCGCCTCGCGGCGCCCGAGAAGGACAATCCGCGCAATCGATTCAATGACGGCAAATGCGACCGGGCCGGACGGTTCTGGGCGGGAACGATGGACGATCGCCTGAGCGAGCACACTGGAGCTCTTTATCGGCTCGACCCCGATCTCTCCTGCCGTCGCATGGCAGCGGGGATCGGCATTCCGAACAGCATCGCCTGGAGCGCTGACGATCGTGTGTTTTACTTCGCCGACACGATGGATCGCGCGATCTATGCGTACGATTTCGACTGGGACAGCGGGGCGATCGCCAACCGGCGCGTCTTTTGCACAATGGAGGATCAACCTGGGAATCCGGATGGCTCGACAGTCGATGCCGAAGGGTGCCTCTGGAACGCGCAGTGGGATGGCTGGCGGGTGGTGCGCTACGACCCGGGGGGCCGCATCGAGCGCATTGTTGAGCTTCCGGTCCAGAAGCCGACGAGCTGCATGTTCGGCGGACCGGATCTCACGACACTTTATGTCACTTCGGCGATCTGGGACCTCGACGAGGCGGCTCTGGCACGGCAACCCCTGGCAGGAAGCCTGCTTGCGATAGAGGTGGGTGTGCGTGGTTTGCCGGAACCACGTTTTGCAGGCTGAGTGGAGCTCGCTTTGCGGATTGTCGACTTGGCGGTCGCCCCGCGTCTACCTAGCTAAGGTCCTCTCGTGTCCCGATTCCGAAGCACGTCGCACTGGAATGCGGACGGAATCGGCGCACTTGCTCTTTATTTTCAGTGACAGGCTTATCCTTTCCGTTCGTCGCGAAAGGCGACGAACTTCGAGGGCAGGACACCAGAGGCACTTCTGTCGCCTTGCCTCCTGGACGGAGAAAAGCAGGCCTCATTCGTTCCCGGCGTAGATTCCGGCTACGTAACGGAATCGATCGGGCGCGAAGCACGTCAATTCAGGCACGACCGTACATCGACCGCGCAAGCCTCTTGATTCTGTTGACCCGGCCATCTGTCCGCCCATTGCTCCAGCGTTCCGGCCCTGCATTCCATGCCACCTCGATGGCCTGTCGCAATGTTCCGACGAAGCGCCGCATGCCGTGGATGCCGGATCTGCACGCATCGCTCGGCCATATCTGCAATTTCTCCGCCGTGCCGCCATGGAGCAGGCTTCGAAACCGCATCGCCAGACCGCGCTTTGTCGTCAATTCAGCCGAGGTGGCTTTGAGCGGATCGACGTTGGCAATCTGCCGGGCGGTCATCTGGCGACGAAGCCTCACACAAAGTGCCGTTGCAGTCGGAGCCGATCCGGCGGGCGGTCGTCGGGTCTATCGCCCGCACCAAAGGCGGAGCCAGCGATTCCTGGTCCAAAGACAGCCGCTCATTCCCTTCTCCAGACGGGATCCTGCCGCGCCGGGTGGCGAGGAAACGCGCCCGATGGCGGCATGAACCCGTGTGGCCACGATAGCGTATATCGGAGAACAGGTGGCCCCGGCCGCCACGATCAAGGCGCACTGGGCGTGCGAACAGATCCACCAGCAGCTCAAACGGGAACTCGGACTCGGCACATTCGAGGGACGATCGTGAACCGGCCTGTATCGATACGCGCTGATGAGCGGCATCGCCTTCGCCTGATGGCAGTACCTGCGGCTACGTGCCGCGGCAGCCCGGGGAAAAAGACGTCAGCCGAGACGGTTTTCCCAAAAGTGACCCTCCCCGCGATCCGTCGCACCGTCATCGCCTACCTGTTCGTGCCACTGCGACGGCCAAGCCGATGTCGGTCCTGCCGAAAAAGTTGCCGCTCTGATCAGAAAGAATGCCAAAGCCGTGCCAGGCAGCCGCCTCCGATTCCGGAATAGGAATATTCTATTCAGAGATCAAAAACAGGATATGAATCAATGACATGGATTCAGAAGAAGGATATATGCCCGCGTCCGCTTCAACGCCATCCACCAGATGGATGGCTCCCGCAATGCCGGCGGTTTCTACGTTGTCCTAAGCATAAATTTCATAACCGTATTAGAAACACGCTGCCAGAGGGAGCAGGACTGCAGCCTGCCACAAATAGGAAAAATCGCTTATTGGCGGAAGCACCAGGACAATCAGGGCAAGCACACAAGAGTGAACCAGTAGCTGGTGCGTCTCCTTGTGAATGGAACGGGATTGTTCGTGGGCGTTTCACTTGGGCGGATTAATCGGATAAGTGGCAGCCAGGGGCGCTGAGACGGCATGCTCAAGAAGAAGCTGCTCCGGTTCTGCCGTAGATGGTCTGCTCAGCTTTGTCCTGAGTATCGGATTCTCTGTCATTAGCTCGCGAAAATACGAAGTCGACAACGCGAGAAGATGGCTGAACCGGGCGGCGCGGACACGTCCATGAGTACGGACAGAATCAAGAAAGCCATCTCCACCGAAAGCGTCTCCTGGTCCAAGGCGCGTTTCCTTTCCTTCGTGCTGGATCACGGCCTCACCCGAGCTTACGAAATAGACAAACCGTGATCGGTGTCGTTTCCCCAGCAACATTTCACCAGGAACTGCGAACCGCATCGTCACAACCATCGCCACATCGTGCAGGATCGCTTCCTGCAGCTCTGAGAACACTGGCAACTCGCGGAGGCGATTGGTTACGCCGGTCCGAAGATTGAATGTCATCCGGCGCAGCATTCGGCCTTGCTTTCGTGCCAGATCGCGGAGGAGGCGGTCGTGAATCTCCTCGCCGATCATGGCCTCGTTCCGAAGGTCTGCGTATTCGCGAGATTCCAGCCTCAATCCAATTTGGCGCAGCATGCGTGTTTGTAACGCTTCGGCATAGCCGGGATACTGGAATCGCAGCATCTCCAATGCGTCGTCATACAGGGCGCGGCGCCGCTCCGTAATCTCTGTTACAACCTCCAAGACACGGCTACCCAGGACTGGTCCCATGCGCTCCTTCATGAAACGCGTTTGCGAGATGAAGATCAGATACTTCAGAAGCACGATCTCGAACCGCTCTGTCATGCAGACCATGAGCGGGTAGTCGATGCCGAACGTGGCATGAAGCCACTGAGCGGCTCGAAACCGGATTGTCGGCTGCAGGCGATGCCTGGCGGCACGTAGAAAGCCGGATCGCCCGTCATAGCGTGTTGCGTCTATGATGCTGTTGGAGGTGCGGATCAAGTTCTGCATGATGGAGCGAGAGGTTCCCTGGTCGCGGAATATGTCCAGCAACTGTGAACGCTCGTGCGCAGCGAACGTAAGTAGCCCGAGCTTGATGCGATCCCGGTCCGTAAGGGTCGCATCAAATGTATTCACTGCCTCTTCGTCCTTGGCACGCTGATCGTACAAGCTGGCAACATAGGCAGTAGCACGGGTCGAGAATCCATACTCCTCGGAAAGGCTGCGCACCTTGTCGCGCACATCGGTTAATCCGATCATGACCACCTGTGTGCGGAGCGCCTGGTCGACCGGTGATAGCTGGTCAAGTCCTAACCAGCGCACGAGCAGCCGCAATGTGGTGCCGTTGACAAGTAGAGTGAACAGCACGAAGCCGGTGGCAACGACGGCGACGAAGCGCTGCAGGTCCGTGGATATGAGGGGATTCTCAGTCACGGCCAGTGCCATCGCCAGGGTAATTGAGCCTCGTAGCCCGCCCCAGAGGATCGTCGCCTGATAAGCCAACGGCACCCGCTGCGACAGGCGAAGGGCCGCCAGAGCTGGCAGCATACCGAAAAGGATAAGGCCGCGTGCAAGCAGCGCCGCGCCGACTGCAACGCCGATCAGCACGACGTCCCAACCGTTCATGCCCAGGATGAGTCTCGGCACCAGCATGGAAGCAAGCACGAAGACCATCGAGCCGGTCAGGAACGAGAGCTGATCCCAAACATTCCGCAGGAAGCTCCAGTTATGGGGCCGGAGCATGGCAGGGCCCGAATTCCCGATCGTCAGGCCGGCAGCGGCGGCCGCGACCACGCCGGAGAATCCGAAGTACTGATCGCAGGTGATGTAGGCCAGATACGGCAGGGCGAGAGTCAACGTGACTTCCGCGACACGCGCGTTGCCGAGCCGCGGGATTGCCAGCAATACCGACTCTGCCAGCACAAACCCGACAGCAATCCCGCCTCCGAACGACAGACAGAACGACCAGATGGCTGATGACAGATGGGGCGATGAAGCATAAGCTAGGTGATGAAGAAATAGAGTGAATATGGAGATCGCGGCCGCATCGTTCAGAAGGCTTTCACCTTCGACCAGGCTGTTCAACCTGGCGTCAACACCGATATCATGAAAAACGCTGACAACCGCGCTCGGATCTGTGGTCGCAACGATAGCGCCCAGCATAAGGCATGCGGTCAGCGGCACGCCTGAGAGAGGAAACAGCGCGAATCCGACAGCGGCAGTGGTCACAGCGACGGCCACAATCGCCAATAACAGAACGGGCACGGCATCATGGGTTAATCGGTGGATATCCAGGGAAAGTGCGCCATGGAAGACGAGCGCAGGCAGGAAAATGTACAGAAACACTTGAGAATCAACAGGAAAGTGGATCAGCGCTTCAGCAAGAGAATGAAATGTGCTAGCGAGATTGGTTCGAAGCAGAAAAGTTGCCACGCTCCCTATCGGGATGCCGACCAAGGCGAGCAGAACAGCATCCGAGACCGCCAGCTTGCGAGCAAGCGGCTGGATTGCGCTGATGATGATAAGCAGACAGGAGATGGCGAGCAGTATGCTGGGAAGAAAGTCTTCTTTCACGGAATACGAGACCCCTCAGTATCAATGCTGTCTCAACCCTTAATGGCTGAGCCACCCGGATCGCCGTGAGTAGGCCTGCCGACGTTTTCGACTTGCCCGCAGATGAGTTGGTTCCGCAACCGCTCAGGCGCAGAATCCGCTCCGCCGCCAAATGCTTCATTTGGACGGGCGTGCCGTCATGGCCTCATGGGAGCCAACGCCAAATTCTTTACTAGGACAACCTCTTCCCGCCATCAAAGCGTGGCATCGGGGCGAGCCATACCCATCGGCTGACTTACCGCATTCATCCTCGCAATTGTCAACCCCATTGAAGCCGGTCGACGGACCCTGCCCTGGCCGCAAACTGCCGCTTCGCTATCGTCCACGGCGGCTCGGCCTCTGGCGACCTGAGCATGAGTTCGATCGCTCGCTTGTCGCCGATCACGCCGTCCGGGCGCCGCTCATGATGGTTTCAGTGCCAAGCCTCCATCTTCTCGCATGCGTGGAGGGCAGCACCATGGGGCAGGTTCTGCACGGCAGCGCCACGACGACAGAGACGGCCCGTCGAGTGATAGAGTGATCAAGGGAGCCTGAGGGCACTTGCCTGGCACTGCGGGATCAATCCCATGGCCGTTGAAAGTGGAAGCGGCGGACCTTGATGGCTGGCCCGCCTGCAGGACCCAAGGGCGCAACCTCCTTCGTACTCTTTCGCGCCGACGAAGCGATCATCGGCACCTTTCGCAAGGACACTCCGCCGCCGCTCGACGATTGCTTGCATGCACTCCAGCAAAGGATTCCGCATCCGGCGCGGTCCTCACCTCATCGCTGCCTGTGGCGTCACGGCATCTCGCCGCTGCCCAAGGTGGAGGGCGAAGCGTCGGCCACGCGGAAGTTCCAAGCCTATCGGACGGAAATCGTTGCAGCCTGGACGAAGGCGCCTGTGGTGGCCGCCTGCCAAGCGATGCGCGGGATTGGCTTCATCACGGCCGTCACTCTGGCGGCCGCGGCAGGCGACGTCCGCCGTTTTGAGCATCCCTGCCGATTGATGGCCCTTCTTGGCCTCGGGCATGGTCGTCATCGGGGCGGCATCACCAAGACGGGCAATGCCCGAGCCCGTATGGGCCCGGCAGGGCGGGCGCGGACCTACCACCATCGGCGGGAAATCGGTGAGGCGGATCAACGCCGCCAGACGAAGCTTCTAGAGCGGGTCCGAGACATTGGCTGGAAGGCTCAAGCATGGCAGCGTGCGCGATACCGCCGTTTGTTCGGCAGGGGAAAGCGCGCGACCGCCACTGTCACAGCAGGCGCTAAGGAACTCGCCGCCTTTCTGTGGGACATCGCCCAGCACGCTGAGCTGATAACTCAGCCGGTGCAAAACCACCGATCTGAAGCGTTCACGGCGACGTGCCCCGATGCGCGTCACCTCCCGTCAGACCGATCGTGCATGGCTGGAGAGGGGGGCCACGGTGGGGCGTTCCTGGCGTAGCCGTTGGAGGCCGGCTCGAAGCCTCGGACGGAATTCGGAACAGCGGCAACCGATCCGCGCATCGGAGCAGATCAACCGACGTCCCACGGCGCCCTTTTCAGCCTTCCATGGCTTCATCACCTTTTTGGCCAGCCCAACGCAGCGAGGACCAGAATCACTATGGCTTCAACTCTTGAACGCAGACATCAGAATGGCAACGCGATACCGCACTCTCTACATCGACAGCGGTACCTTCCTCCTTGAGGCAATAGATGCGTTCTTCCTTCTAACACCGTGGTGCGCGGGGCGGCGCGTGGTGCTGCAGGATGGTTGGCTCCATTCGCAATCGGCATCATCTTCAGCGCGTTGAGCTTCAGGATCGACCAGAGCCGACAGCGCTTGCAGGCCGAACGGATTTGCGATTGCTGCCCCGCCTTCCAGCCCGTCGATGGAAAGCCGCCCCACGACACGGTAAGGACCTGGGCCCGCGGCTTCCGGAGGGCGATGAGGTTAGCGCCGGCGGATTGGATCGCGCTCGCCGAAAATTCCCACCTTGAGCCCATCCTCGCACCATTGATCGGCTTCATCGAGGTCGGTGAGGCGTTCGAGCCCGCAGCCGACATCAACGACCGGCTCGACTGGGCTGCAGCAAATATTCCACACGCGATCGATCCTACTACTCAGGAAGATCGCACAGCTCCGGGCCAGTCGGCGCGTCGCCCGACCACCGACCCGTTACCCGAAGCCTGGCCGCAACGACCCGTGCCCCTGTGGATCAGGCCGAAAATACAAGCGCTGCTGCGCACAGAGCTGAGTCCATCCCCCCTCGTCATCTCGGGGTGGCCCTCTCCGCACCGCTTGCGTTCGGGCCAAGGGTGGCACGCCGCGTATCGTCGTGATCGCAATGTGGGACCGCGCCGAACAGGAGACGCTTGCTCAGTTGCGCGTTTGGAACAAGCCAATCCATCGCGTGCGCGCCAGGACCGAGAAGATTTTCGGAACTTGGAGGTGCTGTTGCAGGCTACGTCGATTGCGATGGCGAGGTCTCGCCCCCACCGCAGCCCAGGCGCAACTTCACCGCCATTGCCTACAGCCTCAAACGCAGCCTCGATTCCTCTCTGCGCGAAGAACACACTGGCTGTCGTCACAAAGAATGTGCGCCGCTATTGCCCCAATCATTCTCCGATTTACCATCCGCAGCTACGCGATGGGTCCATTCGTGCACAGGTCTCATGACGTAACCAAACGGCCGCCGCAGTCAAACGCGGCGGACATCAATCGCAGAGCACCTCAGCGTCCGCTGCCAGTTCCATCGACTAGCCGCAAAGTGCTGTCTTCAGGAATATACTGGCCGCCACCAGCCGGCCCGAACCTCGGCACCAGTTGAATATTATTCTGGTAACTTAAGCCGTCTTCCAGACTTGGATCACCGCTATAGAGGGCGCCAGCACAGCCTGCAATCGGCGCCACGAGAAGAACCGTGGCGACAGCCGCCCGAATATATCTTTTCATAAGCATATTCCATTCGTTGAAGCTGATGCAGCAGGACCTTTGCGTAACGCCGGAAGGCGCGAGTGCTGATCCTTATCTCCCGCTCGCGCAGCAATGGTTGGCAAGCATTGCCTGCGCAAGCACACGCTCACGAACTCGATAACAGCTTCGGACGCGAGAAGACATTGCCCTTAACGTCTACCGGAGAAAGCCGGTTCGACAGGGTTGACCATACCTTGGGCTATGTTCAAACGTGGTAAATTCAAAGAATATAGAAAAAGAGAGTCTCCGTGTAATTTTCCAGAAAGCGAATTCATTGCCAAATTCCCGGGAGTGGGCAGAAAAGTAAATCATCCTCCATAAAGAACTGGTTTTACGGCACGACGACGTGAGGGCGTGGGGTTCAGGTCACATCGAGCAGGATGAGGAGGACAGACAGCCAAAGAGCATGTGGCCGTCATCGGAAGCGCTAGGCAGCGCCTTCACGTGGGCGACGAACTGGCCGCCTTTGAAGTGGCGAAGCGTGGTGGCGATCGACACCTTGCCCCCGAATTCGCAGGGCTTCTGCGCCTTGCCCTTGCCGATGCGCGCATAGGACTGGCGGAGCGCGATGCCGTGCTTCCTGGCGCGGTGCACCAGCCTCGCGTCGGTCGGGAAGGTGATCGCCTTTTCCTTCATTGTGGTATCGACAATCATACGGGTGAAGTCGGCGGGCCTCGCCACCCCCGCGCGGGTCGCGACCACCAGGCTCTCCGGGATCAGCGCGGCAAGTCGCGCCTCGCCTATGCGTTGGCGCCAGGGGATCAGAGAGGAGCGGTCGAACGGCAGCCGGTGGCGGAAGAATTCCTCACCGCAGGATCGCTGGGAATATGGATTCTCAAGCCGGAACAGTCTCTTAGCGCCTCATCCGAAAGATCGTGCATGTGCTTGAGGATGGTGAGCCCTGCTGTCAATCGCGTCGGCAGCGGCGGCTGGCGCAGCCCGTCGGAATAGACCGCGCCAACCTCTCGGCGAGGAACTTCCAATCGATCGTATCGGCAAGCTTCACCGACGGGTGCCCACGATCGACGATCTGGTCAAACCTCACTCGGAACAAATTCCGTCATCCACTTCCACCTTGCTCTTTCGGACGCATCGCGGCTCCTCCGCCGTCCACGGGCAGCAGAGAATTACGTCGTACCGCAGCGCCCAATTCGCCAGGGATCGGACCTCATCACCGGCAAAGCCTGCAAAAACGATCGCCGCCACTCGTCTGCAAACCTTTGAACAATAAAAGTGTTCCTATTCTTCGCGGACGACGAAAGACGACTAAACATTTAGAATGACTACTCCAAGCGTTTATAAAACCGATGCCTCTGTCCGCGATGCATTTGGGCGCAGCCGGCCCATGTCTTGGCAGGTGGTTTTCATATTTTCCGCCAGAAGCATCCGGGCGTTTTCGAAAACGCTGATGGAGCATCGCACAATGAACATCAAGCCACTTTTTTTTCTTGCCTGTGGGCTTGCCGTAGTCGGCTGCGCTGATCCCAGCCCACCCCCCACGAACTCCCAAAGCGCCGAAATTCAGCCGATCCCTCAAACCGAAGAGGCTCAAATCAGAGCGGGCAACCTTCATCAAGACCAACAGAAGCAGCGCTTGCAGAACGTCATCAACACAATCCGCTATCTCGGCGTGGGCGGTATAAATTGACTGACTGAATTCATGCAGGGGAGGTGACCGTCCCCTCGGATCAGGGCCGGGTAGACTGGAAATCTCCGGGTTGGGGGTTGCGATAAGCACCGGCGCGGCAGTGATCGGTGGAACCTCCATTGGGGCGTGGTGCCCTGACGTAGAACGTGGACGCGCGCTGTTCTACCGGTGGCACCAGAGCGCGATCTCTTCGCGAACGTTATGCAGCGACTGAAATCAATGGAGGTTGAGGCACTCGTCCCGGAGCTTTCCGTTGCACGACTCGACGGGCGCTTTCTGAGCCGGCTTGCCAGGTTGGATGAAGCGGAGCCACCAGTGCGCTCAGACCCGTCAAACGTCGATCGACTCGTGCCTCTCGGCTCACTGTCGAGGACGATTTCGTCAGAGAGTGTCGTGCGCCTTGGATGAGGTTGGCGGCATGCTTGAGCATGTATCCGACGAAGGCGACGACGTGGAAGCCGGCGAGCGTGGTTGCGTAGCACTCGTAGTCCTTGACAAGCTTGCGGCCGCGTCTGCTGCCGCCTCGCCGGCGTAGCCCTGATCGACATAGGCAAGAGAGACGGCATCGCCGGTGGCATTCTGGATGTCGGCCGCCAGACGGGCAACCGCCTCGCGATCGCCGACGTCAACCGGTGTCACATGCAAAGCCGGGAGATGGTCGAGCGTGTCGATCGCCACATGTACCTTTGACCGGGCTTGTGCTTGGCGCCATCATATCCGGCGCAAGCATTACTTTCAGGCGTGGAACGCAGCGTGCGTCTATCCATGATCGCGGCCGTCGGCTCTTCCTTCCGTCCCGCGGCCAAACGCAGGACCATGCGCAAATCCTGCGCCAGCGTTTCGAAAACTCCGGCCGCCAGCCATCGGTGAGGGAAAGCGGCGGGCCGGGGCGAACGGGATCGTCTATTCAAGTGTCCAATGAACAGGCAGAACAAACTTGGTCATCTACCGTCCGTCACTCCTCCCGCCGGTGGAGTGAGGGGGATCGCCTTGATGACCGATGGGCCGGCATTTCTACGCCAACAGCCGTGACGCTTACCGGATTTGCCTCCCCGATCCTTCAGGCCGCCCCGAACATGGGGTGGTCGCCTGCGGCAACACGGATCAGCCGGACTTGCGCGCCGAGGAGGTTGCCACAATCCTTTGCCCGCCAATGGGTGGCTGTCCGATTCCGGGCGCCGACCGGACGATCGGCTCAACCAAGGTGGAAGTCCTCGACGGCACCGCCTATCCGCGCCATAGTCAAGCGGACCGTAATGTGCGCGCATACGTCATGGCCTATCTCGATTGAGATACAACTGTTTTCTCACCTCATCGTCCGTGCGGTTCCCTGTGTTCCGGATGGCGCCAATCGGATCTCCACGACGATATTGCATGTTCAAAGCCGGAGTTGAGACTTGGCCACAACACGAACCATGACGTCACGATGAGACCGTGGCGCCGCCCACGTCACGCAGGTCCCGCTTCGCTCCTGGCGCCGATGGCCCTGCTGCGCGCCACGACGCGTGCCCTGCTTATTGGGGTGGTGCTGCTTCAGTTGCATGATGCTGATGCCGCGACGACCCCGGACGTCCTGCCGCAAAGGGACGTCAAGGTTGATTACACCGTCACCGTGCCGGGCCGGTCGCCACACGACTACGCTCTCTCGTTCAGTGCCGAGAGCGAACGGCTCCGTATCGACGATCCGGAGCACGGCCTCTGGTTCCTTGTTGACCTGCGCAATGACAGCGCGACGCTGGTGGTGCCTTGGCTCCACGTGGTGGTGACCGAACCGGATCTCGCCAACCTCGCGGCACTGCTGCAGAGCGTGAGAGAAGCACAGTTTACACCTATGGGAGAGGCAACCATCGCTGGGCTGCGCTGCACGCGCTACAGCGTCCGCAGCAAACAGGTGACCGGAACGGTTTGCCTCACTCGCGGCGGCATCGCGCTTGCGGTTTCCGGGCAAGATTCGCGCGGATCGGCCCAGGCAGTCGCGAACTCGGTGACTGAGGGTGCAGTGCCCCCTGACAGCGAGGCGCCACCGCCCGACTTCTCGAATATCGAGTTGCCTCGCGGCGTGATTTCGGCACTGCTCGGCGACTGATCAGGCCAAGACGAAATTGCACGACCAGGAATCCAACCCGCCACATTTCGAGCCGGCGTGACCGTCTCCTATGAGAGCATCCAGCGATTGGACGGCCTGAGGCGGGCATGGCGGGTCTGCAGGCTCTCGCGGCCGCGTATGGTCAACCCCCTTTCTCACCTCCACCACGGTGTCCCGAGAGCGAGCCAGAGACGTCTTCTTGCATTTGGGTGCGGACCAATACACCAGGCGCATCCTTGGAGGCACGATCGTAGCGTGCCCGTAAAGAATTCGTGAAACGCTGCCAAACTCTCATATCTGTATGTCGAACTAACGTCGAATTGGGCTCTCGGTATCTCACAGGTTAGTACATTCACATTCGCTCGGCGGCGCGTGTCAAGATCATTCTCTGTTTTCATATCAACACGCTGAAAAAGGCGAAGTCATTTCGGTTCTGGCCACGGGTTGGATACGGTCCGCCGATGCCGACGACTGCTGGGCGGAGCCAAAGGGCGGGATTCCGCCGCGGAAGTCGGCGGACGGGTCGGATTTTCAACGCGGGCTCGTCGCAAAAATCGGCAACAAGACTGAACCAGTCGGGAACAACCTCCCCCGCTGGGAAGTGCCTACCGACGGGCAACTCGTCTTGTCGTTCAACGACGACCCGGGACGCACGGCGACAATTCGGATTCGTATGACGTCAAAATCAAAAAGGAAACGAGCGGGAGCGCGACCGATATCGCAGCCAGATGAACCGGCGAGGTCGACTCCAAAGCCCCGGCGCGTACGTCGGCGCGGCCGTCGCCGAGATCGGTGGGCAGTATTCCCCGATCAATAGCGGCCTCCTCCGCTGGCAGGCCCTGATTGCCGGAGAGGAATCATTCTTCTTCAACGATCAGCCCGTCAACTATGGCGATAATACGGGGTCATTCGAGCTGAGCCTCAAGCTGTTGCGGCGCATGAGTCAGGCCACCGGAAATCCCGCAATTGCCTGCACAATCAGACGGGGACATCATCCCCTGTCCGACTCCAATCATGATCTTCGATAGGATTGGTCGGTTTGCCATTGCAACCGACGCAAAGGCGCCGTTGTCGGAAGCCCTGGTGGCCCCGCAGACTGTGGCAGCGCCTTTCTCACCGGGGAAGGCTCGGTTTTGGAGCCGACCCGCCAACATCTTTCCGCTGCGTGGACCTCAGTGCATTTTGAGGACGACGCGAAATCGTGCCTTGCCGCTCATCATCCGGTCGTAGGCGGCTTGGGCTTCCTCGAACGGGAAAATCTCGTTCATCGAACCCACGCCGTTGAGCTGACTGAAGGCAAGCGTGTCCTCGGAGTCGGCGGCGACTCCTGAATACCAACCCTTCACGGCCGCGCGCTTGAAAAGCAGGCCGAGCGTGTCGACTGGGAAGGTGCCGACGGCGCCAATCACCATCAACACACCGTTGGCGCCAAGGCCATCGACGATTGCCTGCATCGCGTCCGGGCTGGTGACGGTCGCGATGATCGCGCGCGCACCCCCCATTTTCCGAAGCGCCTGGGCGACATCGCCCTCCTTGCTGTCAATATAATCGTGCGCGCCTAGGACGCACACGTATCTTACACGGAACGAACGGCCGGCGTCCCGTGTGCCCTCAGGCGGATCGCTGCCCCGGCCCGCGGGCTGGCATCGCCGCTCTCGCCTGAGTCCGGCCGACGATGAACGACCTGATCCGGCCGGCGTCATCTGGTGTCGCCAAATTGCGGACAACCATGCCGAGATTGGGCCGGCCACAGACGGCGAAGGATGGATATTCGAACGCGACCGGATTCAAAACCGGCTGACGGAGATATGTGGTGCGATCGCCACGGGCACGGACGTTTTGTCATCCATAGCCAGAAGGCCGCTTTTGAGCAGGTCAGGGACGAACCCGACCGGCGGTCTGGCAGCCGGCCAGGCCTCGAAAAGCAAACTTCAAACCGGAAGACCATTTGAGACTGTCGGATCTGGTCAGCGGCATGGTCTCTGCGGCATGGTCGATGATAGAACGAAGTTCGTTCTCTGTTCTCCGGGAGGCGTTGTGGCTCAGCGAGCGGGCAGTGCCGATCTGCCGCTTCATCATGGCCGGGTGCCGGCATGGCTCGGCAACCGGATGGCCCGGCTCGGGGCCGTGATCGCGCAGGCGATCGTCCACCACTACGGCCGAGACGACTTCCTCCGCCGCCTCGCGCATCCGTTTTGGTTCCAGTCCTTTGGTGCCGTCATGGGCATGGACTGGCATTCGTCTGGGATCACCACCAGCGTCATCGGTGCGCTGAAGCGTGGCCTTGCGCCGCTCTCCGGCGAACTCGGCATCCACGTCTGCGGCGGGCGCGGCCGTCATTCGCGCGAGACACCGGGCGAACTCGTCGCGATCGGCGACCGCGTCGGCTTCGACGGGGCCGCCCTGGCAAAGGCGAGCCGGCTGGTCGCCAAGGTGGACAGCGCCGCTGTGCAGGATGGGTTCGACCTCTATCTGCACGGCTTTGTCGTGACCGACGACGGCAACTGGGTCGTCGTCCAGCAGGGCATGAACGGCGAGAGTCGCCTTGCTCGGCGCTATCACTGGCTCTCGCGGGGTTTGACAAGCTTCGTCGAGGCGCCCCACGCGGCGATCGATGGCGCCGATCAGGGCGAGATCATCAATCTGACCGACCGGCGAGCGGCGGCGGCACGGCGCGGGCAGCTCGACCTGCTGCGCGATCTTGGGCCGGACCGGATCGTTCGTGAGGTCGCCGCGCTGGAGCGGCGGGATGTGCCGCCGCCTCCCGACGCGCCGTTTCTCCCGCATCTCGTGATGCCGGCACATCACGATGTGCGGCCGAAGGACGTGATGATCCGCCGACTGCATGGCGCGCTGGCGGTCGCCGCGGACCGTGCGCCGTCCGATTTCGCCGAGCTGCTGCTGGTTCCCGGTGTCGGCGCGCGCACCGTGCAGTCGCTGGCGATGGTGACCGAAATCATTCACGGCGCGCCGTGCCGTTTCGCCGATCCCGCGCGGTTTTCGCTGTCGCATGGCGGCAAGGACCGGCATCCTTATGCGGTGCCGACAAAGGTCTATGACAAGACGATCGCTGTGCTGAAGTCGGCGATTGCCGGTGCAAGGCTTGGCAATGACGAACGGCTGGAGGCTATCCGCCGGCTCGACCGCGAGGCTCGACGGCTCGAAGGCCATGTCTCGGGGCCATCGTTTTCTGAGTTCGTCTGCGCCGAGCGGCAGCGGTCGCACGCGTATGGCGGCCGCAGTGTTTTTGGCTGGGAGCCGGCACCGACGGTGAACGCCGACACAAGGACCAGCCCCCGATAGGCGCAGGCCTTGGGGTCGAGCTCAGTCGGGAATGGCGCAAGAGGATGGGTTTCTGCCGGTCTGTTTTTGGATCCGGATGCGGTGAAACCGAATATGCGATGCAAACGCGCATCCGATGCGGAGCGGCCGCTTCCGAGCGCATCTGGTGATGCCGGATGACCCTGGCCGGACGAGGACGGCCGGATGCTCTTCCGCACCATCAGTGGCGTTCAATGCCGCGTCGCAACTCTCGCCGCCACCATCACCGAGTTTGCGGATACCCCTCCCAAAGGACAGCGCGCCCCCCACGTTTCATGCGCGGTCACAGCTCCTACCGGCCGCCGGGCGGAAGTGGCTCCCCAGATATCGGTGGACCAGGGCGAGTTGCGCTTTCGATGATGTCGTCCCAGCTTTTCCCCTTTGCCCTCAAATTGTCGATCCCGGGGCCGTGCGGATTGCCGTAGACAGCAAGCATGCGATCATGGATTCGTGAGCGCAACGGCTCCGGCGTTCGTTCGCGAAAAACTCCCGCCAGCCGCCTCCGCTCTGCGTGCATCGCTCGCGCGATCGCTTCCGGGGGCACGCCCGCGCGCCGCATGGCATCAGCCTCCGCGCGCAATGCTACGACGCAGGCTTCGTACTCCGAACGCAGGGGATCGGCCGTCACGCTGGTTGCCGACGTCCGGACCGGGCGCCCAACGCCGCACCGCCACCCGAATCCACGCTCATGGCAAGGACACGGCTGATGGCGGTCAGGTCTCGGCCGGACTCTCCGGACCAGTGATTGAACGCGGCCTGCACGATGCCAAGGTCACGTTTGCCGCTTGGCGGCCGGTCGATGACGCCCTCCCGCATCAGCGCCGCCACCATATCGGGCGATGCAATGAAGGCCGGCTTGCCGATCGCCCGAAGAAACCGGCCGGCAGCGTCCCCTCCGAGATGACTGGCACGCTTCTTCAGGACATCCAGCAGACCGACATAATCCGTATCCGGCCAGTCGGCGAAGAACCGGGCTGCACTGCCGTGGTCCGCTTTCAGGGCAAGAACGAATTGCGCGTTGATCTGCACCGATTTGATCTTGGCCCCGTTGCGCACGATCCCGCGATCCTGCATCAACCTGTCAAATTGCTCCTCCGACACGAAGGCGCAGGCATTCGGATCGAATCCGCCGAATCCCTTCTCGAAAGCGGGCCATTTGTCGTCGATGACTTTTGACGAAAAACCGGCGTAGAAGATGCGTCGCGTCATCTCCGCGAGAATGCGATCATCTTGTATCGCGGCAATTTCGGAGGGCGAACGTGACGCGGTCTTGGAAAGGATCTGTTCAAGCGCCTCGGGGCCTCCTTTCCGCTTTGCTGCCACGGCAAAGATTTCGGCAAAGGGTGTCACTGCGCCATCGCCGGTCGTCGGCTTGCATCCTCCAACCAAGCAGGCGCAGGCGCGACAATACCTTCGAGCCGTGCCCGCTCCGGCCGAACGCGCGCCAGGACACGGGCGCCTGCAAGTACCGCAAGGAGAAGTCGAGCGACGTTCCGGGCGGATATGCAGGGGATAATGGTGCCGCCGGCCCGGCCAGCCGCGATGCATTTGAGAAAGAACATTTCGATACGGGTAAAGATGCCGTGACCAAGAGCCATCCGGAAAAGCACGCGCTTATCGACGAACGCGTCGTGGAGGCTGGCACGGATAAGACCCGCCGTCTCGATCATGCCGCGAATCGACCTCCCCTCAAGGCGCCGGTTCCAAAACCACTCCACGGCAGTACCGAACACAACCCCTTCATCGAGCTTCCTGGCTCTCGCCATTCTCCATCATCCGTTTGCGCCTTGGACGTCCTCCCGACGCATTTTAGAGCGGAAGAACTAAAACGCAAGAAATGTGCGCCAGGCAGGGATGCCGCGCAGTTTGGGAAGGCGTGTCGCCATGGGCCTGGAAAAACGGCTTGCTGCGTCCAAAGCCGAGTTCGCGCGCGGCTCCCGCCGGACCTGCAGATAACGACACTGGGCGCCCGTCTGGCCGCGATCTCTCCGCATCTCCCCGACGGCTCCCTCGGCTACGGTGTTGTCGCGTCGATATTGAGCAGGTTGAGCAGAGGGAGTCCGGTGCATGGGGATGGGGTTGGTGCGCCATTCCGCATTGGGGGCGCGCGTCTCTCCCTGCCAGACGTCGAAGGCTCGGATGGGAACCGCGTGGCAGGCAGCGGCCGCCAGCCCAATTGCCGCGGCAATGCTGCGTCATCCGACAACAGCCACTTGCACGCGTTTCCCGCACAGGGTCTGTTTCGCCCGCTGGCATGCCCCGCTCTTGGACAAATCCGCCCGGATAACCACTTCTCCGCCACCCAACCCCCGGAGGACAACGATGGCCGAATATCGCAAGACCTCGGAAGCCGTTACCCGGCTGACGCCGGAGCAATATCGGGTGACCCAGCAGAACGGCACCGAGCTTCCGGGCACCGGCGAGTACCTGCACAACAAGAAGCCGGGTATCTATGTCGATATCGTATCGGGGGAGCCGCTCTTCGCGTCGTCCGACAAATATGAATCCGGCTGCGGCTGGCCGAGCTTCACCAAGCCGATCGCGCCCGCCAACATCAAGGAGCTGCGGGATGCCTCGCACGGCATGATCCGCACGGAGATACGCTCCTCATCCGGGGACAGTCATCTCGGCCATGTCTTCCCCGATGGTCCGGCGGATCGCGGCGGCCTGCGCTACTGCATAAACTCGGCCTCGCTCCGCTTCATCCCTCGGGACAAGATGGAAGCCGAAGGCTACGGAGCGTATCTGGACCAGGTGAGGGAACCAAAGTGACCGCACCCACCGGGCGGGGCGCCACCCCAATTCGGTCCCCAGTCGAAATGGGGCAGAATCGCTGCCCGATGTTTCACAAGAAACACGAACTTGATCAATAAGTTCTTCATCCCTTCGCGGGCAGTTGCCTGCCCGCTTCGTGCCCTTGGTGCCGCTATAGCCCGAGATCGCTCAGCCCCGGATGGTCATCGGGCCGCCGTCCGAGCGGCCAGTGATATTTGCGCTCCGTCTCTTTGATCGGCAGGTCGTTGATGCTGGCGATGCGCCTCCGCATCAAACCATTCTTGTCGAACTCCCAGTTCTCGTTGCCGTAGGATCTGAACCAGTTGCCGCTGTCATCGTGCCACTCATAGGCGAAGCGCACGGCAATGTGGTTGCCGCCAAAGGTCCAGACCTCCTTGATCAGCCGATAGTCGAGCTCGCGAGTCCATTTGCGCTTGAGAAAGGCAACGATGTCCCCGCGCCCGCGCATGAACTCCGCTCGGTTCCGCCACTCACTGTCCTCCGTATAGGCAAGCGCCACGCGCTCCGGGTCGCGCGTGTTCCAGGCATCTTCGGCTGCTCGCGCTTTCTGGGCGGCGGTCTCGGCGGTGAAAGGCGGGAAGGGGGGACGATCGGACATCGGTCGGAGTCCTTTCCTGTTACCATCCGTTGATGCGTGGCCAGACCGCAGCGACCGTCTCGCCGTCATCGGTCACGAAATACCGGTCATGCGCCGCCGCGGTCAGGCACACATGGTTCGGGGCGACCCGCACCTTGTCACCAACCTTGAGCGTGGGAAACGGGAGAGCAGGGTCGCAGGCAACAACCCCATGTTCCTGATAGGCGCGGCGCACGATCGTCGTGCCGAAGCGCCCCGTATCATCCAGTCCGCGCACCAGGCCGAAGCCGTAATCATGCGGCGTTGCTTCCGTGCTTCGGTCCTTTGAGAGCGCGATCGCCCCGGCATCGATCAGGAATTGATGCAGGTCCGGCCGCTTGCCGATCACGCTCGCAATCACCGTCACGGCGATATCTTCGGGTCCGTGCGTGCCGATCTCGGCCTGGAAGAGATCGCCGAACATATAGACACCGGCCCGCACTTCCGTCACACCCTCATAGGTGGCGGCGGCAAGCGCCGTGGGCGAGCTTCCCATCGAAACGATCTCCACCTTCCGCCCGGCCGCCCGCAGAAGCTTCGCCGCATCCACCACCGCGCTCCGCTCCGCCTTGGCAATCGCCGCGCGCCCCGCCGCATCGCGCGCGCCATAGCTGTGCCCGGCATGGGTGATCACGCCGGCAAGACGCGGCCCGAGCGCCTCTCCAATCGCGAGCAGCTCGGGCCCCTCGGGCGGAACCCCAGCCCGTCCCTCGCCGCTATCGATCTCGATCAAGGTGCTGATCGGCGCGGGATAGGCGTGGATCGCCGAAGCCGTATCGAGGTCATCCGTGATCACCAGAACATCGGCCCCGGCCTCGTTGATCTTCGCCACCCGCGCGAGCTTTTCCGGCGTGATGCCGACGGCATAAAGAATGTCCTTGATTCCATGCGCCGCGAAATATTCCGCCTCCGCGAGCGTCGAAACCGTGATGGCGCCGTCCACCCCTCCCAGCACCAGCCGCGCGACATCGATCGATTTCGCGGTTTTCAGATGCGGCCTCAGCATCACGCGATGGCGCGCGAGCGCCTCCGCCATCGTCGCGATATTGCGCTTGAGGATGCGCCGATCGAGCGCCAAAGCCGGTGTCGGGATCTCGGAAAGCTTCATGGTTTCGCCTCGAGAATTTCGGCAATTCGCGCCCCGGCCTTGAGCCCGCTCCCGGTCAGCACGAGCACGGTCGTCTCACCGGCGGCGATCTTGCCCGCCTCCATCAGCCGCCTGAAACCCGCGCCCGGCTGCGCCGCGGTCGGCTCCACGAACAGCCCCATGCGCGCGAGCGCAAGCGTCGCCTCCGCAATCTCCACCTCGCTCAGCGCGATCGCGCCACCGCCGCTCTCACGCAAGCATTGCAGCACCGTGCCGAACCGCACAGGATGCGCAATCGCCGTTCCCTCGGCGATCGTCGGCCGCACCACGTTCGCCACTTTCGCCTCACTTCCTGCCGCGAAGGCGGCCGCGATCGGTCCGCAATTCTCCGGCTGGACCGCGAAAATCCGCGGCATCTTTTCAATCTCGCCCGCGCGCAAAAGCTCCCCGAACCCGATCGCGAGCCCAAGCACGTTCGATCCCGCCCCGCATGGCACGATCACATTGTCCGGCGCGCGGAACCCCAGCTCCTCCCACAGCTCATAGGCGAGCGTCTTCGTCCCTTCGAGAAAGAAGGGGTGCCAATTGTGGCTGGCGTAAAAAATGCTCTCCGATTTCCTGAGCGCCGCTTCCGCCGTCGCTTGCCGGTCTCCGGGAACCAGCTCCACCTGCGCCCCGTGTGCGCGCATCGCCACCAGCTTGGCCGGGCTCGTCGCCGCCGGGGCGAGGATCGTCGCCGCCATGCCGCCGGCCGCCGCATAGGCCGCGATCGCCGCCCCGCCATTGCCCGAGCTGTCCTCGAGCACCGCGCCGATCCCTTGCGCGCGCAGAAGCGAGAGCATCACGCTCGCTCCGCGATCCTTGAAGCTCCCGGTGGGCGTCACCCATTCGCATTTCACGAGCGCATCGGCCCCGCCGATCGTCCGCGCGACGAGCGGCGTCATGCCTTCGCCCATGCTGATCGGCACCGCCCGGGGAAGCGGCAGTACCGCGCGATAGCGCCAGAGGCTCCGCACGCCGGTCTCGATCTCCGCCCGCCCGATCCCCTCCCGCTTCGTCAGCAGCAAGGGCCGCCGTCCCGGCCCCGACCAGCGCGGCTCATCCAGCGGATAGGTTTGCCCATTCTCCGGATCGAGATACGCGATCTCCGTCGCCGCCTGCGCCATCCTTGCGCTCTTGCCCCTGTCGCCCTTGCCCGCACCCGGATAGCATGTCCCATTCCCTGCGTCGCGGAGCCTCCCATGTCCGATCCTGCCCGCCAGATCGTCTCTCTCCTCTCGGATCTGGTGGCGATCGACAGCCGGAGCTTCGTCTCCAACCTCCCCGTCGCCGAGCGTGTCGAGCAGGCGCTTGCGGGCTTCACGCTCGAACGGCTTGATTACGAGGACGCGCAGGGTGTGGCGAAGCGTTCGCTCGTCGCCCATCGAGGACCTTTGGGTGGTGTCGCGCTCTCGGCGCATATGGATACCGTCCCCGACACCGGCTGGCAGGACGATCCCTTCTCCGCCCGGCTCGATGAGGGCATGCTTCATGGCCTCGGCGCCACCGACCTCAAAGGCGCGCTCGCGACCATCATCGTCGCCGCGAAATCGCTCCCGCTCTCCGTGCCTGTGAGCCTTCTCATCAGCGCGGACGAAGAGACCACGAAGGAAGGCGCGCGGGTGATCGCCGCACGCTCGGCGCTGGTGCGCGAAATCGAGCCCACGGCCATTGTCGTTGCCGAGCCGACGCAGCTTAAGCCCGTGCGCGGGCATCGCAGTCATATCGAGTTCACCGCGGTCGCGACCGGCGAGGCCGCGCATTCCAGCACCGGGCGCGGCCGCAACGCCAACTGGCTTCTCTTGCCTTTTCTCAACCGGATGCAGGAGATTTTCGAAAGGCTCCGGCACGATCCGGCCTGGCATGACCGCGCCTATGAGCCGCCCTTCAGCGATTTCAACCTGATCCTCGACAATCACGGCACGGCGATCAATGTCACCGTGCCCAAGGCGACCGCGCGGATCAAATACCGCTACAGCGCCGGCATCGATCCCGCGCCGCTGGTCGCCGAGGTCACCGAGGCCGCCGAGCGCGCCGGCCTTGCGCTCACCATCACGCGCGAGGGCGACCCGCCCGAGCTCGCGCCCGACCATCCGCTCATCCGCCTCGCCACCGAGATCACCGGCGAAGCGCCCGCCACCGCGCCCTACGGCACCGATGCCTCGGAACTGCAAGGCATCGCGCCCTGCGTCATCCTCGGACCGGGCGACATCGCCGTCGCGCACCGCCCGGGCGAGGCGGTGCGCATCGCCGATCTCGAAGCCGCGCTCCCCATCTTCATGCGGCTCGCGGAGCGTCTCGCCCCCGCATGACGCCCCCCGGCGAGAGAGCGAGGATCACGGCGAGCGCCAGCACCACGCCGATCGCGATATTCTCGATCCGCGCGAGCCCCGCTGCCGCGCCATCACCGTAAAGCTCCGTTGCCGCGAGGATCGCGAGCGCGCTGCGGAACGAGACGGCGAGCACGTACGTCTCGGGCGCGACCATCAGCACCGTCAGCACCGCGGTGACCGCGCCGAGCAGCCATGGCAGCCCGTGCAGGACCAGCAGCGCCGCATAGCCGGCCGTGCAGCCGAGAATGCCGCCGGCAATGCGCCGGCCGGACTTCACGAGCGATTCCTGCACGCCGCTCTGCACGACCGTGATCGCGGACCAGATCGCCCAGTTCACGTGCGTGCTCCCCAGCAGGAAGGCAACCGACGCGGCCGATCCGGCCGCGAGCACGGCGCAGAGGACATGGCGGGGGACACTCATCGCCACCCCGGACGGTTTCGCGGCTTGCGTCCGTGAGACTCCACGGCCGGGCCAGAGCACGAAGCAGACCAGGATCATCCAGCCGGCGGCGGGAAAGACGAGCAGGGACGGCACGAGCGTTGCGTCGATGCCATGAGGGCTCAGCTCGCTCGCCTCGTAGAGAAGAAAGATCGTGAGCCAGTTGACGAGCGTGCCCGGTATTTTCGTGCGGCGGCGGAGCGTCACGAAGACGACCATCGCCGCCATTACCGAAGGCACGCAGGCGAGCGGGCGCGCTTCGAGCCAGGTTGTCCCCGGCAGCAACACGGCCGCGAGCAGCGCCATCGCGGCGATATGGCGCGGCCGCGCCTTCGCATCCCCATAGGGAACCGAAAGGCAGAGCGCGGCAAAGGCGAACGAGATTCCGTGCACATCGCCCTTTGCTGCCCACCAGCTCAGCCCGGGCGCGACGGCCAGACCCGTACGGATCGCCTTTTGCAGCCAGGGCGGCTGCCGCAGCCGTGCGAGAAGGCCCCTTGTCACCACGCTCCGCCCCGACCGATCTCCCCCGAAAGTTTAGACCGGGTTTGCCGGAACCGTGTCAGCCGTCCGCGCGATCGACCCAGGGGATGCGGGCGACCGGGATCCCTTCATCCGAGAGCGATTCGGCCTGCTCCGGTGTCGCCTCGCCATAGATGCCGCGGCGGTCGCTCTCCCCGCGATGGATGCGCCTTGCCTCTTCCGCGAAGCCGGGGCCGACATATTCGCAGTTCTTCTCGACCTCGGCGCGCATCCTCTGCAGCAGCGCGCGCATCTGGTCCGGCATGCCCTTGCCCGAAACCGCCATCGGCGGGCCGCCCGCCGACGGGCCGGGCACCTGGCTTGGTGGCGCCTGGCTTGGTGCCTGGGCAGGGGCTGGCGGCGCCTCCCTCCCGGCCAGCCGCCCACGGGGCAGGGCCGGCGCCATCAGCGCCCGCGTGACCTCGACGCCGCCGCAGACCGGGCACTCGATCAGGCCGCGCTTCGCCTGCCGATCAAAGGCCTGGCTATCCTTGAACCAGCCTTCGAACTCATGGCCTTGGCTGCAGCGGACCCGGTAATGAATCATTACGTTATCTCACTCTCCGTACGGAGGATCGCAAGTTTGGCGGCCCAAGTCCAGCAGCCAACACGCTTGAGTGCTAATCGCCGGACGTCACCGCGGTTCCGAGCAGACGATCGAGCGCACCCGTTCGGTCCAGCCGCACCAGATCATCGCACCCGCCGATCGGCTCGCCGCCGATGAAGATCTGCGGCACCGTCGTCCCCCCACCCGAGCGCCGGATGGCCTCCTCGCGCTCCTTGGTCCCGTGCGGGGCATCGATCTCGCGGAACGCCGCGCCCTTCGCCTTGAGGATTCGCAGCGCCCGTGCGCAATAGGGGCACCAAGGCTGGGTGTAGATTTCGACCTCGGGCATCGGCATGTCCTTCGCTGCGGCTCGTTCATGTGGGGAGCCAGGCGTGGTCTTCGAGTGAGCCGCGCGAAGACCTGCCGCGCCGGATTTGCAAGAATCGTGCCTTTCATCGCGATCGGGTCATTGCAATCGGGGGTCCGGCACCCGTGCGGCGGCAAGCACATCGACCGAAGCCGCGCCGCCCGCGAGCAGCGTGCGTGCGCATTCATTGGCGGTGGCGCCGGAGGTGAGCACGTCGTCGATCAGCAGCACGCGCCGGCCGCGGACCGCATCCGCGCGCGAGGGCCGCAGGGTGAAGGCCTCCGCCACCTCGGCCGCGCGCTGCGTGGCAGACATCTCGCCCAGGGGAGCGGTGGGGCGTCGGCGAACCAGCGCATCGGGCAGCATCGGCACATGCGCCCGGCGGGAGAGCGCGCGGGCGAGCAGCGCCGCCTGGTTGTAGCGCCGGCTGAGAAGGCGCCGCCTGTGCAGCGGCACCGGGACCAGCAGCTCCGCCGCGAGCAGAAATGCCGCGCCTGCGCGCGCCATGTGCAGTGCGAGCACGAAGGCGAGCTCGGTGCGGTCGGCATGCTTGAGCGGGAGGATCAAACGCCGGGCCCCGGCATCATAGAGGAGCGCGGCGCGGGCACGCCCGAAGGACGGGGGCGACTTGGCGCAGGCAGGACAGAGCAGCATCCTCCCGCCATCCTTGATGACCCCGGCGCCCCGATAGGGAAACGGGCTGCCGCAATGACGGCAGAGCGGCTCGGCGAGCAGGGTCACATCCCGAAAGCAGGCGGCGCACATCAGCCCCGGCGCATCCACGGGCGCATCGCAGGTCGGGCAGGAGGGTGGCAGCAGCAGATCGAAAACGGCACGGCCGGCCTGCCAGGCATGCCGGGCGAGCCGCCCGGCCGGCTCAGAGACGAGCATCTCCGCGTACCCCGAAAGCAACGGAGCTTTCGCGTCCGATCTGCTCGGCAAGCCCGATCTCCCAGGAAAGATAGGCGCGCATCGCTTCCTCCGCGCCCGAGGCGCGGTCATAGGGACGGAGATTGACATCGATGCAGGCTTCGTCCGGCGGATCGGCCGGCGTTGCCGCGAGGGATTCTCCCGCTTGCCGCCAGGATTCGGTGCCGCCTGCGAGCACATGCACGGGCGCTTGCGTGAGCGCAGCCGCCTCGGCCGTCGCATGCGCGGCGAGCCACCCATCCGGCGAGGTGAGAACAACCCGTTCCGCCGAAGCGAGCGTGGGCGCGAGGGCTCCGAGCCGTCCGCGCAGGCCCCAGAGCGCGCCCGGGATATGCCCAGCCCGATAATCGAGGCTCTTCGCGCAATCGATGATCACTGTGTCGGGCATCGTTCCGGGCAGGTCGCGCCAGCTTACCAAATCGGAGACGTTCACGAGCGAAACGGGCGGGGCAGCGGGGCGCGGCTCCGGGCCCGTCTCGAGCGGCCCCGCAAGACCGTCCCCGGGCCCGTCCTCCAGCACGAGCACCTCCCAGGGCGCCATCCGGGCGAGCCAGCCGCCCGCCATGCGGGCCCGCACGCCTGTATCGTCGATCAGCACAAGGCGCGCGCCACGCACCGCGACCCAGCCATCGGTCGCCTGGACGAGCTGCCCGCCCGGTGCCGAGCGGCTGGAAGGAAGATGCCCGGCGCGATATTCCGCCGGGCTTCGCACATCGAGCCGATAGAGGCTGCGCGCGGGATCGGCGGAAAGCGCCGCGAGCTCCGCGTGGTCGATCGTTCGCACTCCGGCTTCCTCGGCAAAGCGTGTGGCGCGCGCACGGGCGATTGCTGTGGAAGCCGGCGTGCCCGCCGGATAGCCCCCGGTCGCGCCGCGCGCGCAGGTGAGGCCGGCCAGCTCCCAGCCCATGGTGCCGTTGCGCAGCGCCAGCACCTTGTTCGGAATGCGGGCCTGCCGGAGGCTCTCGGCCCCGAGGATGCTCCGCGTTCGCCCGGCGCAATTGACGACGACGAGCGTTTCCGGATCCGGCGCGAGATCACCGATGCGATAGACGAGCTCACCGCCGGGTACGCTGATCCCGCCCGGGATGCTCATCCGTTGGAACTCCTCGAAGGTGCGGGCATCGAGCACCACCATCCCCGCCCCTTCCTCGCGCTTTCTCTGAAGCTCCGCGGCGTCGATGCTCTGCGTGCCGTAATGGTGCTCCACCCATTCGCCGAAAGCCTTGGAGGGAACATTGACGCCGCTGAAGAGCTCTCCGCCCGCCGCCTTCCAGGCCGCGATGCCGCCGGCGAGCACGGAAACATCCGTGCAGCCGAGGCCGGCGAGGAGGCGGGCGAGCCGTTCGGCCTCGCCGCCGCCGCCATCAATCGTGACGATGCGCACGCCGCGTCGAGGCAGCAGCGAAGGGGCGCGGAGATCGGCCACCGAAAGGGGGCAGGGCACCGCCCAGAAGAGATGCGCGCGGGCGAATTCCCCCTCCTCCCGCGCATCGAGGATGGCAAGCTCGCTCCCGTCAACGAGGGCGGCACGAAGATCGGCGGCGGAAAGGGCGCGAATGTTCACATGCGAAGGCTAGGCGGCGAATATAAACGGGTCCAGGCGGGGCCAGAGCCTTTGGAGGCTGGGGGAGACGATGGGAAAGGAGCGGCTGCTGGCCTTCACCGACGGCGTGATCGCGATCATCATCACGATCATGGTGCTCGACCTGAACATTCCCCATGAACCCAGCCTTCACGCGCTGGCGGCGGTGACGCCGGTTTTGCTGAATTACGTGCTCAGCTTCCTCTATGTCGCGATCTACTGGAACAACCACCACCATTTCTTCCATCTTGTTCATAACGTAGATGGATCGATTCTCTGGGCCAACCTGCATCTGCTCTTCTGGCTCTCGCTGATCCCCTTTGCCACCGCCTGGATGGGCGAGAATCATTTTTCCGAGATTCCGACTGCCGTTTACGGGTTGGCGCTGCTGATGCCCGCACTTGCCTGGTTCGTGATGGAGCGTGTCATCCTGCGGAAGGAGGGATCGGATTCACCCATGGCGCGGGCGATCGGCCGCGATTTCAAGGGCAAGATCTCGCCCGCTCTCTATATCGCGGGGATCGCTGCCGCTTTCCTCGATACGTACCTCGCCGACGCCATCTATGTCCTGGTGGCCCTGATGTGGCTGATCCCGGACCGGCGAATCGAGAGGGCGATCGGTTCCTTGTGAGCCGATCCGGATTGTCGCGCGCGTGAACGGGCCGCCGGAAATCTTCGACCGAAGGGCGGTGCGCCAGCATCGCGAGCGCGCGGCCGCCCAGGTGCAGCGCGTGGCGCCCGTGCTCGGCGAGATCGCGGAGCGGCTGGTCGAGCGGCTCGACGACACGACGCGGCGCTTCCATCGCGCGCTCGATCTCGGCGGCCGCGGCGCGGTGGCGCCATTGCTCGCCGCGCGCGGCATGGGGGTGGTTTCGGCCGATCTTTCCCCGCGCATGGCGGCACGGAGCGGCGGACTCGCGCTCGCGGCCGATGAGGAGCATCTTCCCTTCCGCTCCGGCGCCTTCGACCTCGTGGTTGCGAATCTCTCGCTTCATTGGGCGAACGACCTTCCCGGCGCGCTCATCCAGCTTCGTCGCGCGCTCGCCCCGGAGGGATTGCTGCTGGCGAGCATCCCGGTGCTCGGCACGCTCGATCCTCTGCGCACCGCGCTTACCGAGGTGGAAGCTGAGATTCGCGGCGGCGCTTCGCCGCGCATCTCCCCCTTTCCGATGCTCAGGGACTGCGCCGGGCTTCTGCAACGCGCGGGCTTCGTGCTCCCGGTCGTCGATCTCGAGACGATCACACTCGCTTACGAGGACGCGCTGTCGCTGCTCCGCGATCTCCGCGCCGCCGGGGAGACCAATGCCGTTGCCGTGCGGGATCGGCGCGTTCCGCCGCGCGCGCTTTTCCCCGGTGCGCTTGCCGCGCTCCCTCTGCGCGAGGGGCGGATCGGCATCGATCTCTGTCTGGCCATGTTGACCGGCTGGGCGCCGGCCTCCTGAATTGTCTCGTTCATGGCGCGCGGTTGCGCGCCGAGCGCGCGAGGTCCGCGAGGATCATGCCGGAATCGATCTCCGAGATCTCCGCAAGTACCAGCCGCCAGTCCCAAAGATCAGGGACACGGGTCGGGTTCTCGCGCAAAAGCTCGCGCTTGAGGAACGGGCAGCCGCGCAGGAGCAGAAACCGCCAGAGATCGCTCGTCGGGTTGAGCGGCAGGCGTTCGGCGATCGCGTGACGGATCCGCTGTTCCTGGCGGCGTCTGGCCGCGTGCAGCGGGTCGCCGTTCGTTCCCGCCTCATCCGGCGATGCCGTCGTGGCGTCATCGACCAGGGACTCGTACGGCCAGACGGCGCGCAGCCGGAAGCCCGCGCGCAGCATGGCTTGCGAGAGCCCGATCTCGAAGCGGCGGATCACCCAGCGCTTGCAGGCGAGCGGCCGAAGGCCGCGCCAGAATTTTTTCCAGGCGATGCTTTCGAGCACGCGCGGGCCGGCGGCGAGGAAATAGGATTGCAGATGGTAGCGGTGCTGCCAGCTGTCCGTCAGCGCCCAAAGATCCGCCTGCGCGAAATCGATTGCGGCGAGCACCGGCCCGAGCGGGCGGAGCGGGCCATAGAGGCTGTCATTGGCAAGGATGAGGAGCTTCGTCTCCGGCCGCGGCAGACCATAGGCAAGGAGCGCATCCTTCCAGGCGCCGAAATCGAATCCCCGGTTGCGGCGCAGGACGACGCCGGCGCAATGGTCCTGCAGGAAGAGCATTTCCTCTGGTGGAAGGCGCGGCGCATTGCTCACGAAGATGATGCCGAGGCCGGAATGCGCGAGCGCCTTGAGATAGAGGCGGAGATCCGTGCGGATTCGCCCGGCGCGGTCGAAATGGCAGAAGAGAGCGATTTCGCGGCCGAGCCTTTCTTCCCGAAGGGGAGAGATCGAGCGGATCGTCGGGCGCCGGTCGAGCGAGGCGAGCGCGACGCCCAGGGAGGCGAGCACCGCATCGAGGGAATCGCGAAGCGCGCGGAGGAAAGGGCGCGCGATCCGCGCCAATCTGCTGGCGAGAGTCATGGGAAGACGGGATCGCGGGTTTCTATCGTGCGCTCATGGCGGCAGCGCGACGGTCTTCGCCATCGGAAGCTCAGGCGCAAGATGGGGTTTGTCCTCGGGCACCCAGGGGCGCGCGCCGCGCAGCGCCCGATCGGAGAGGATCAGCGGGCGCCGGTCCAGCCAGATCGCGGAGGAACCGTTGCGCCGCAGCCTGCGCCGGTCGATCACCGTTGCGCCTTCATCCGCGCATCCCGTCGGTGCGACCATGGGAGCGATCACCAGCGCGGCGTCAGGGCAAGGGTGGGGCGTGTGCTTTCCGCGCAGCAGGAGCACGGCCGGTCCGTGTGGATGGGGCCGGAAGAGGCAGGTTGTTTCCGTGCAGCGGAGCGCGCCGCCGGCGGCCGTGCCGACGATCGGCAAGGGAAGGAGCGGACCCGAGCGCCACAGCGTTTGCCAGACATTCCGGGTAAAAGAGGAGCTGCCGCCTCCGGTTTTCGCGAGGAAGACGCCTTTTGGTGTTGCGAAACCGACCAGGCTCCCGTTGTCGGAGACGAGGATATCGGGCGGCGGAGAGAAGAGTGGCGTGGCAAGCCCGAAGATGAGGATGGGAATCGAGGCGAATCTCAGGGGCGAGCGCCAGAGGCAGAGCCAGGCAAGCCCGAATGAAGTGATGCCGAGTCCCCAGGCGGGCATCGGCGGCACCGCGATCCGGGCGGCGGGAAGCGCGGCCACCGCATGGGCGATCATCAGCAGCACGCGCACGCCGAGCCCCATCGGCACCAGCGCGACGCGCTCGAGATGGAGCGGCATCAAAGGCAGCGAGATCAGCCCCGCCGGCATCACCCAGAGCGCCGTGACCGGCACCGCGACGAGGTTGGCGAGCACGTAGTAGAGCTGGATCGTGCCGAAATGATAGGCGGCGAAGGGCAGGGAGGCCGTGCCGGCCAGAAGGCTCGTCAGCCCCAGTCCGAGGATATGCGCGCCGATACGCCGCGGCCAGGCGCGCGCTCCGTGCGGGTGCGCGTGCGGGCGGGAGAGGCGGGGCCGCAGCGCATCATAGCCGGAGATCAGCACGAGCACGGCGGAAAAGCTCATCTGGAAGCTGACGCCGGTTGCGCTTGCCGGCGTGACGAGCAGCAGCGCGGTGGCGGCGAGTCCGAGGCTGCGGAGCGAGACCGCGCGGCGCCCCGTGACGAGCCCGAGCACCGCGATGGATGCCATGGTGAAGCTGCGCGCGATCGGCAGATGCGCCCCGGTGAGCAGCAGATAGGCCCCGCCCGCGGCGAGGCTGGTCACGGCCGCGAGCGGCTTGGTCGGAAGATGGAGGCTCGCCCATTCGGAAAGGGCGAGCAGCCTGCGGCTCAGCAGGAAGGCGAAACCCATGACGATGCCGATATGCAGCCCCGCGACCGCGAGCAGATGGGCGAGCCCCGATTGCTGGAAGGCGGTGCGGTCCGGCGCCGGGATCGCGGTGGAAAGCCCGGTCATCAGCGTCGCGGCGATGGCGCCGGCCGCACCGGGCAGCGCCGTGCGAATGCGATCGGCGATCGTCTCGCGCAGTGCCTCGACATGCTGCGCGAGCGCGTTTCGCGGCGCCGCCTTCAGGCGGCGGGCCGGACCGAGCGCGAACCCATAACCGCCAAGGTCCGAGAAGAAGGTCTGGCGCTGAAGGTCCCAGGCGCCCGGATAGGAGGGGGGCGATGGAGGCTCGACCAGCGCGCGCAGGCGGACGATATCGCCGGGCGCGAGGGCGATCCCGTCATCGCGCTGCAGCCGCACGCGCAGGCTGCGCGCGAGCGGTGGAGCGCCGTCGATGCTCGGGTGCGCGATGGTGATGCGGCTGCCCTCGGGCAATGGCTCGATGGCGGCGACGCGGCCGGTGAGGATCACCGCGCGGCGCGGCAGAGCGACGAAGGGCTGCGCGCTTGCGGTGGCAAGCGTGGCGGAAGCGATGCCGAGCCCGAAGGCGAAGGCGAGCCAGCCGGACGCATGGCCGGGCGGATGCCGCCGGAGCGTGAGGGCGAGCACGAGGCCGGAAGCGGCGATTGCGGGACCGAGCCAGAGCGACGGCTCATCATCGAGATCGAAATAAGCGAGCACGCCGGCCAGCATCGCCACCGGCAGCCAGAGGATGAAACGCTGATGCTCGGCGGCGAGCCAGAGCGCGAAGGATCGCGCGATGCGGGCGCGGAGGGAGGCCAGGAAAATCCGTTTGCCGGGGGCCAGCAGGGCAAAGCGCCGCACCTTCGTTTCGGCCCCGGGGTTCCATAGGGGAGTCCAAGGGGCTTGCATGCGCGACGGGGGCGTGCCTTCGAGAATTTGTAAACGTAAACTTTACATGCTTTTAACGGAACAGAGCAAGCGATGCGGGACGAGCGCATCGGGCTGGGGACGAGGACAAGCCGCCGGGCTTGCTCTTAAATCGATTTACGAGAATAGTTTCGGCAAGCCTGCGGGTGTTTGCCCTTGGGCGTTGGGAGGATGAACGATGGGCGACGTGATCCTGGTCGATCCGCTGCCCCGAACCCTCGATCTCATCATGGACCGCGAGACGCGGGGGCGGCTCGAGCGGCTGGGTGCCCTCACGATCTCCGAGAATCGCCAGATGCCGGCCGAGATGGTGGACCGGCTGCTGCCGGATGCCGTCCTCGTCATCGGCCAGACCGATTTGCCGCGCGCGCGGCTCGCGCGCGCACCGAAGCTCAAGGCCGTCTTCAATGTCGAGACCAATTTCCTGCCGAACATCGATTATGCCGCCTGCCAGGCGCGCGGCATCTGGGTGCTGACGCCGGGCTCGGCCTTCGCTGCTCCCGTGGCCGAAGCGGCCCTCGGCATGGCCATCGACCTCGCGCGCGGCATCACCGCGGCGGACCGTGACTTCCGCGCCGGGGCGGAAAAATACGGCCTCGCCGGCAATCGCGACGCGTTTCGTTTCGCGGGCGCGCCTGTCGGCATCATCGGGTTCGGCGATCTCGGGCGCGAGCTCAGGCGGCTGATCGTGCCGTTCAACAACCCCGTTTTCGTCCATGATCCGTGGCTGCCGGATGAGCTGATCCGCAGCCATCAGGCCGAGCCCGCAGCACTCGACGCGCTGCTGAGGTGCGCCCGCGTCATCTTCGTCTTCGCAGCCGCGACCGCCGAGAATGAGGGATTCCTGGGCGCGCGGGAGTTCGGCCTCATCACGCCGGGCGCGGCCTTGCTGCTGATGAGCCGTGCCAGCGTCGTCGATTTTCCCGCATTCCTCGCCGCCGTGGAGAGCGGACGCATCCGCGCGGCGACGGACGTCTTCCCGAATGAGCCCGTCGCATCGGATGATCCTGCCCGTCGCATTCCCGGCCTTCTGCTCTCGGCCCATCGGACCGGCGGCATGCCGGATGCACTTCTTGAAATCGGCCGCATGACGGTCGCCGATGCGGAGCTCATCCTGCGGGGCCTGCCGCCGCAGCTCTGCCGGCGCGCGGATCCGACCGTGGCGAGCCGCCTCCGCTCCAAGCCGGTCGTGATTACCTAGAAAGCCGCGCGATGAGCGATGGGCAAAATCGATTTGCGCGCGATGGCATTCCGACCATGCGGGACGTTGCGGAGCGGGCCGGCGTGGCGCCGGCGACCGTCTCGAATGTTCTGAGTGGGCGCCGCCAGGTTCGGCCCGAGCTCAGGGAGCGGGTGCTGGCCGCGATCGCCGCGATCAATTACCGGCCGAACCAGCTCGCATCGAGCCTTCGCCGGATGCGCTCGAACACCATCGGCATCCTGGTGCCGGATTTGACCAACCCGTTCTT
This sequence comes from Acetobacteraceae bacterium, assembly GCA_035509315.1. Taxonomy (GTDB): domain Bacteria; phylum Pseudomonadota; class Alphaproteobacteria; order Acetobacterales; family Acetobacteraceae; genus JAKAWQ01. The sequence goes on from DATJLS010000044.1 coordinate 92,044, forward strand.
CGCCGCCCTTGTCCATCAGCTGGAGGACCTCGCCGCCGAGGGCGGCTATCAGATCCTTCTTGCCGGTTCCAACGAAGATGAGCAGCGGCAGGCCGATCGGCTGAGGACGCTGCTGATGAGACGCGTCGACGGTCTCATCATCGCTCCGACACGCGACGAGACACCGGCATTCCTGGAGCAGCGGGCCAAGCTGCCGCCGACCGTGCTCATGGACCGGGGCTTCGGCCAGGACGATTTCGACACGGTCGCGGTCGACAACAGAGATGCCGGCCGGGAAGGATGCCGGCACCTGATCGCGCTCGGGCATCGCGATATCGCGTTCGTCGTGACATCGGTGGCGCTCGCCAACATGAGAGAGCGGATGGAGGGTTATCTGGAGGCATTGGCCGAGTCAGGATTCGGCGACAGGACGCGTGTGATCGCGGGTGGCTTCAGTCTCGATGGCTGCCGCAGCGCGATCGAGCAGGAACTCCGCCGCGCGGAGCCTCCGAGCGCGATCTTCGCCGCCAATTATGTCGCGACCCTTGGTGCCGTGAAGGCGATTCGCGGCCTCGATCTCGATTTCCCGAAGGAAGTCTCGCTGCTCGGCTTCGACGACAGCGACTGGATGACGGTGCTGAGACCCTATCTCAGTGTCGTCGTGCAGCCGGTCGGCGTCATGGCCGATCTTGCCTGGGAGTTGCTCAGGGAACGCCTGGAAAACAGGGTCAGGCCCTATCGGCATGTCCGCCTTCCATGCGTTCTCTCCGTGCGGGAATCCACGCAGCGACCGCGCGTGGCCGGGAGCCGGACCCAAACGCCGGCTCGCCTTCTCTTGTAAAACGAAAACCGGAAGGAGGACGACCATGAGAAGCAAAGGATTGATATATGCCGCGATTCTGGCGTGCGGCGCGGGCCTTGCCACATCGGCGCCGGCTGCCGATGTGCCCACGTACGGCGTGGTGCTGAAGACTCTCGCGAATCCGTTCTGGGGCGCGATGGCCAGGGGAATCACCGAGGGCGCCAAGGAGGCCCAGGTCAAAATCTTCGAGCAGGCCGCCAATTCCGATCAGGACGCCGAGACGTAGCTCAATATCTGCAACACGATGCTGGAGCGGAATCCGCAAGCGCTGATCGCATCGGCGATCAACTCCTCGAACCTTCTGCCCTGCATGAAGAGCGCCAATCAGAAGGGCATTCCGGTCGTCGATCTCGATGCCAATCTCGACCCGGCAGTGACAAGGAAGGCCGGCGTCAAGATCGCCTTCACGATCGGCTCCGACAATGTGGCGGCAGGCGGCAAGGCCGCGGACTTCCTTGCCCAGCATCTGGGCGCCAATGCGAGCGGGCCGGTGCTGGTGATCGAGGGGCTCGCCGGCAATGTCACCGGTGAAGAGCGGGCGCAGGGCTTCAAGGCGGAGCTTGCCAAGGTCGCGCCGGGGCTCAAGATCGTTGCGTCGTTGCCGGGCGATTGGGACGCCAACAAGGCGGCGAACATCGCCAATGACACGCTTCAGCGCAATCCGGATCTCGTTGCGATCTTCGCCTGCAACGACACGATGGCGCTCGGCGCGGTTGAATCGGTCTTCGCGGCAGGCAAGGGCGGCAAGGTCACGGTGATCGGCGTTGACGGCACCACGGACGGCGTGAAGTCCATCAAGGAAGGGCGCCTCACCGCGACGGTCGCGCAGCTGCCGTACCTGGAGGGGATCGCAGCGATCAACGATGTGAAGGCGATTCTTGCCGGCAAGTCGGTGCCGGCCATCGTGCATGTGCCGACATTGGTCCTGACGTCCCAGGTTCTCGCGCAAGGCACCAATCCGTACCTGCAATACGTCAAGTGACGAGTCTCGAATGACGAATTTGCGGTGCGCTGGGGCGTGATGACCGAAGGTGGAATCACCGGAGGTCTGAATCACGCGACAAAACAAATGCCGAGAGCGGGATGGGGGAGCCCGAGCGAACACATCCCGCTCTCGCGCATCGCATCTTTTCGTTCACGGAGACGGCGATGAATCTCGGTTCCATGACGATACGCCGCCCCGCGGCGCTGCACGGTCTTGGCGGCACGATCCGGCTCGAGAGCCTGGTCGTGCTCCTTCTGCTCATCCTCGCCTTATCGCTTGCCTCCCCCTATTTCCTGAGCGTTTCGAACGCGCTCAACATCCTGCTCGCGACCTCGGTGATCGGGATTCTCGGCTTCAGCGCGACCTTCGTCATCGCCGCGGCCGGGATCGATCTCTCCGTGGGCTCCGTTCTCGGCTTCGGGGGCGTGGCGGGCGCGCTCGCGGTCAATGCGCTCCATCTTCCCTGGCCGGCCGGCATTCTGGTTTCGCTTCTCGCGGGCGCGCTGTGCGGCCTTGTGAACGGTCTTCTCATCACGCGTGCGCGTGTTCCCGCGTTCATCGTCACGCTCGGCATGCTGGGGGTGGCGCGCGGCGCCGCCCTCGTTCTCACCAACGGCCAGCCGGTCTATGGCCTGCCGGCCCCGATGGTCTGGCTCGGCCAGGGGAGGCCGTTCGGCGTTCCGGTGCCGGCGATCATCTTCCTTGGCGTCGCCGCGATCACGCATTTCGTGCTGTCGCGCACGCGGTTCGGAAAATATGCCCTGGTGATCGGCGACAATCAGAATGCCGCGCGGGCGACGGGCATTCATGTCGAGCGCCATCTGGTCGCGCTCTACACGCTTTCCGGATTTCTGGCGGGGCTGGCCGGCCTGGTTTCGGCCGCGCGCGTCAATTCGGGCGACCCGACGGCCGGAACGGGATATGAGCTGGCGGCGATCACCGCGGCCATCCTTGGCGGCACCAACCTTTTCGGCGGCCGGGCCAGCGTCGTCGGCACATTGATCGGCGCCCTCATCATGGGCGTGCTTCAGAACGGTCTCAACCTGCTCGCCGTATCGTCGTTCTACCAGCAGATGGCGATCGGCGCGGTGCTGGTTCTCGCCGTCTGGCTCGACCAGCTCAACCGGGGACGGGGGCGCGCATGAGCCTTCTGGAGCTCAAGGATGTCAGGATGAGCTTCGGGCCGGTCGAGGCTCTCAGAGGGGTCACGTTCTCGGTCGCGGAAGGCGAGGCGGTGGCGCTTCTCGGTGACAATGGCGCGGGCAAATCGACCTTGATGAAGACCATCACGGGGATTCATCGTCCGACCGGCGGTGCCATCCTGTTCGGCCGGAAGGATCTCAGGGACAAGGATCCGGGCGAGATCCGGCGGCTCGGCATCGAGATGATCTACCAGGACCTGGCGCTCGCCCGGCAACAGGACGTGGCCTCCAACATCTTCCTGGGGCGTGAGCCGACCCGACGCCTGCTGGGCCTGCCGATCCGGATGATCGACACGGCGCGGATCGAGGCCGAAGCCGAAGCCATCATCCGGCGGCTTGGCGCGCGCGTCCCCTCGGTGCGGTATCGCGTCGGCAATCTTTCGGGCGGCCAGCAGCAATCGGTCGCGATCGCCCGGGCCCTCACCTTTTCGCCGAAGCTCGTGATCATGGACGAGCCGACGGCCGCACTCGCCGTGCGCGAGGTCGAGCATGTTCTTGAGCTCGTCCGGGAACTCAAGCGGCAAGGAATCGCGGTGATCCTGATCAGCCATCGGCTGACCGATGTCTTCGCGGTTTGCGACCGGGTGGTCGCGTTGCGGCAGGGCGAGGTCGTCGCCGACGAGGCCGTCGCGGAAACCAGCATGAACGAAGTCGTCGCGCATATCGTCGGCGCGAGCTGAGGAGGGGCCATGATCCGGTTTGGAATGCACTTCAGTCTCTGGGCCCCGGCCTGGACGCGCGAGGCGGCGGAGACGGCGATCCCGGAGGCATCTCGTTACGGAATTGAAGTCATCGAGATTCCCTTGCTGAGGCCAGAGACGATCGATATCGCCCATGCCAAGGCGGTGCTGGGCGAGCACGGCATCGCGCCATCCGCCTCGCTCTGCCTGCCGGAGACAGCCATGGCCCATCGCGATCCGGGCGCGGCGGAGCGGTTCCTGAATCGGGCGGTCGATGTCGCTCATGCGCTCGGGTGCGTCTTTCTTGGCGGCGTGACCTATTCGGCGCTCGGCTACAAATCGGGCTCACCGCCGACGGAAGCCGAATATGACAATATCGCCAAGGCGCTGCGCCCGGTTGCGCGGCGGGCGGCGGATCTCGGGATGGTGATCGGCCTCGAGCCATGCAATCGCTACGAGACCCATCTTCTCAATACCGCAGAGCAGGGGCTCAGGCTTTTCGAGCGGATCGGCGCGCCGAACCTGGCCCTTCACCTCGATACCTATCACATGAACATCGAGGAGAAGGGGATCGGCCATGCCATCGGGACCGCCGGCCGGGCCGCGCCCTATATCCATCTTTCCGAGAGCGACCGTGGTGTTCCCGGAACCGGAACGATCGATTGGGACGATGCGTTCGCCGCCATGGCAGGAGACGCGTTCGACCGCGATCTCGTCATCGAGAGCTTCATCAACCTGCCGCCGGAGATCGCCTCGGCCCTCTGCGTCTGGCGTCCGGTCGCGAAGGATCGTCACGAAGTCCTCGGCGCCGGCGTGCGATTCCTGAAGGAACGCGCCAAGGCCCAAGGAGTCGGCTGATCGCGAGAGGCCGCTTGCGAATGTGACGGTCTACCCGCTCGCCATCCAATCCTCGATCAGCCTGCGGGCGATCGAGTCGAGCCGCGGCAGATTGAAGCCGAGGCTTTCGTGCGCCGCGATCTCGTCGCGGGTGAACCAGCGCGCATCGCGCAGTTCCTCCGGGTCGATCGTGATCTCCTCCGAGAGGGCCTCGGCGTAGAAGCCGAGCATGATCTGGCCGGGGAAGGGCCAGGGCTGGCTTGAATGGTAATCCACCCGGCCGACCTGGACGCGCGTCTCTTCGAGAACCTCGCGGGCCACCGCCTCTTCGAGGCTTTCTCCCGGTTCGACGAAGCCGGCGAGGGTGGAATACATCCTCGCGCGCGGGAAACGGTGCGAATGGCCGAGAAGCGCCCGCTTGCCGTCATTCACCAGCATGATCACGGCCGGGTCCGTGCGGGGGAAATGCTGCGTATTGCAGTTCGGGCATTGCAGCACGTGCCCGGCACTGGCAACACGGACAGCGGTGCCGCAGACGCTGCAGAATTTCGTCCGCGTCCGCCAATGCATGAGGCCGCGCGCATGGGCGAGCACGGCCGCCTCCGCCGGCGGCAGCAGGCCGGGGACGGCGCGGAGATCGGTGAACTCGCCATCTGTTCCCCCGGGCAGGACTCCCGGATCTTCCGTGCCGAGATCGAAGGCGAAGACCGCCCGCCCGCCCATCAGGCCGAGGAAAGCCCACGGGAATGGCCCTGTGCCGTCCGGCGCGCAGAAGGGCGCGCCGGCCGAGGCGGGCAGGAACACGGCTGCGGGCCGGCCGGACTCGGCGTCGCGGAGCAGGCTCTTCGCCTGCCAGACCGGCAGGAAGAGGCTGCCGGGATCGGCGAGCGCGGCGGCGATCCATTCTGCGTCTTCCCGCCGATGCACGGCGCGGTCGAGCGGGCTTCCGGTATAGGGGTTCGGGCGGCGGGCGAGGATCAGGACCACGGGCGAAGCGGCTGCTCAGGCATGCGCGGAAGGGTCGCATGCGTCGCCGGGCCACACAACCCGCTGACGGGGCGGGGGGCGCGTGCTAACTATGCGTGGGGGGTCGGCGATGGACGGGCGCCTCGCGAACCCGGTCAGGTCCGGAAGGAAGCAGCCGCAACGAGTTTCCGCCCGGGTCGTCGTTCGGCTCCCCACCCCGCAACACGCCTTCCCAGGATCGCGCCGCGCCGGCTCGCTCCCGCGGGCGGGCGTCGGCAAGGATGGCGCTCCCGCTCCTCAGCATGGCCGGCCTGTTCGACGATCCCCCCCCGCCCTCGGGTCCCGGCCTCTTCGCGGATGCGGAGGGAGCATCGGCGCCCACAGCGACCTCGGCCACGCCGCAGGCGACGCCCTATCGGGTGCTCGCGCGCAAATACCGGCCCCGGCTGCTTTCCGACCTGATCGGCCAGGATACGCTGGTGCGCACGCTCGCCAATGCGTTTGCGACCGGGCGGGTGGCGCATGCCTTCATGCTCACGGGCGTGCGCGGGGTGGGCAAGACGAGCACTGCCCGCATCATTGCCCGCGCGCTCAACTGCACCGGGCCGGACGGGGCGGGCGGGCCGACGGCGGAGCCCTGCGGGGTCTGCCCGAACTGCACCGCGATCCTGGCCGAGCGCCACCCGGATGTGATCGAGATGGACGCGGCCTCGCGCACCGGTGTCGATGATGTGCGCGAGATCATCGAGGCGACGCGCTTCCGCCCGCTCCAGGCGCGCAAGAAGGTCTTCATCGTCGATGAAGTCCATATGCTCTCGCGCAATGCCTTCAACGCGCTGCTGAAGACGCTGGAGGAGCCGCCGCCGCACGTTTGCTTCGTCTTCGCGACCACCGAGGTGCGAAAGGTGCCGCTCACGGTGCTTTCGCGCTGCCAGCGTTTCGATCTTCGCCGGCTCGATGTCGCCGAGCTTGCGGCGCATTTCTCCCGCGTCGCCGAGAAAGAGGGGGTCGCCGTCACGCAAGAGGCGGTGGCGTTGATCGCCCGTGCCGCGGATGGCTCGGTGCGGGACGGGCTCTCGCTGCTCGATCAGGCCATTGCGCAAAGCTGGAGCGGCGAGCAGGCGCCGATTGGGGCCGACGCCGTCGCCGCGATGCTCGGCATGGCCGACCGCGCGGCCGTGATCGACCTGATGGAGGCGGTGATGGCGGGCAAGCCCGCCGAGGCCCTCGCGCTCACCGATGCGGCGCATGCGCGCGGCACCGATCCCGGGCTGCTGCTTTCCGATCTTGCCGAGTTTCTGCATACGGTGAGCCGGCTCAAGGCCATTCCCGCGCTCGCCGGGAGCGCGGAACTGCCCGAGGCTGAGCGCAGGCGCGGCGCGGCGCTGGCCGAACGGCTTTCGGTGCCGGTGCTCGGCCGTGCCTGGCAGATGCTGCTGAAGGGGATTCAGGAGGTGGAGAGCGCGCCGGACCGGCGCGCGGCGGCCGAGATGGTGCTGATCCGCCTTTGCTACGTGGCCGACCTGCCGCCGCCGGGTGAGCTGGTGCGCACGCTCACCTCAGTCGGCGCTGAGGCCAGCCTTGGGGC